>CAZUAI010000012.1:0-53336 GCA_964617875.1 uncultured Planctomycetales bacterium
TATCGCACAGAGGCCAGCCTTTTTCCATAGGGGGGGTGAGAAATGCGGGCTATGGCCACGCGTCTCGATCCACCAGCCATCTCGGACCCCCGTCGCGTGGGCGAACGCCAAGAATCGGCCACATCGGGTCGCCTTCGCCCTTCGCGACCCGCGACACCACCCCCGCCTTCTCGGCCCCTGTCGCCAAGACGACGACCTCGCGCGCCGCATTGATCACAGGCAGCGTCAGCGTAATCCGTCGCGGATACGGCTCCGGCCCCACGACGGGCAGGACCCACCGCTGCCGCTCGGCCAGCGACGGCGCGCGAGGAAACAGCGACGCCGTGTGCCCGTCCGCACCCACGCCCAGCAACACCAGGTCGATCCGCCCCTCGCTGCCGCCAGGCCCCAGCAGCCGATGAAGCGCACGCTCGTATCGCTGATCCTCCGCCAACGCACAGTCCTCGCCACGGATCCGCAGAATATTGTCCGCCGGCAGCGGCACATGGTCGAGCAATGCCTCGCGCGCCATACGATAGTTGCTGCCCCGATCATCCGGCGGCACACAACGCTCATCGGTCCACAGAATCAGCGTGTCGCTCCACGCGATACGATGGCGCAAGCCCTCCTCTGCCAACCGCCGATACGCAAGTTCGGGCGTACGCCCCCCGGACAGCGCGAAAATGAACCGTCCCCGCGCGCCGATCGCCGCCTCGGCGGCCCGAACGATCAGAGCCGCCGCTTCCTCGGCCACGGCCGACGCCGAATCCAACCGCCGAACGCTCGCCAACTCAGCCATCAGTCGCCTAACATAGACACTCGCCCGTTCGTGGCAAGGCCGCCCGCCGCCAGCCGATCGCGGAACGCAGGGGCAAGGCTCGAGTCGCACCAACTGGCGAGTGGGCCTCCACGCGGGCCCCTTCGGGCCGCACGTGGCCAGTTCGAAACCCGCCGATCTGGGCAATAATACCCAAGTCCGCAAGACCGCTGGACTGCTGCATGACGCCGCGACGTCATCAGAATTGCCCATGAGTGACATTTATAGCATTATTAAGAAAGCCACAATGCTGACGTCTTGGATGAACGGCGGCCGTCCACTGTACCCAAGCTTCGTTGCGGAAAGTGGTTACGCGAAGGCTTGAATCTGCCGGCGGAATGTGGCCCAATGAGCGGCAGACGAGCGCGCCCTATTGACCCCCTGTCTGCCAACCAGTATAATGCCCCCGATATGGCACGGTCCGTGACGGTGAAGCCTTCGGCACGGAGGCAAAGAGGCGACGGGAAGGTCCGCACCTACCGATCGGCTCTGGCCTTCCTGAACACTGTAACCGACTACGAGAAGATGACTCGGGTCGGGTACAACCACACGATCTTCAATCTGTCCCGCATGCAGCGGCTCCTCGCCGCCGTCGGGAACCCCCACCGGGAGTTCCGGAGCGTACACATTGCGGGCACCAAGGGCAAGGGCTCGACGGCGTCCATGACGGCGTCGATGCTCGCCAACTGCGGCTATCGCGTCGGGTTGTACACCTCGCCCCACGTGACGGACATGCGCGAGCGCATCGTGGTCAACGGCGAGATGATCTCGGAGGCCGACTTCGCGGCCCTGGTCGCGAGGCTGGAGCCGATCGTCGAGTCTTCGAACGGCGATCGCCCGACGTTCTTCGAGATCCTGACCACGATGGCGTTTCTCTATTTCGCGGAGAAGAAGGTCGATATCGCCGTGGTCGAGGCGGGCCTGGGCGGCCGTCTGGACTCGACGAACGTCCTGAAACCCGAGGTGTGTGCGATCACAAGCATCAGCTTCGATCACATGCAGCAACTCGGCAACACGCTCGACAAGATCGCCGAAGAGAAGGCGGGGATCTTCAAGGCCGGCATCCCGGTCGTGAGCGCGCCGCAGCCCAAGGACGTCAAGCGCACGCTCCGCAAGGCGGCCGAGCGGGTGAACAGCCCGCTGCGGTTCACGGGCGACGAGATCGAGTTCAGCTACCGGTTCGAGTCGTCGCGGCTGTTCGGCCCGCACACGCGGGTGAGCCTCTCGACGCCCTTGAGCCGGTTCGAGCACCTGCACGTGCCGCTCCTGGGCGAGCACCAGGCGATCAACTGCGGGCTTGCGCTGAGCCTGATGGACGCGCTGAAGGAACGCGGCTTCCAGATCGACGACCAGAAGGCGATCGAGGGTCTGGCAAAGGTCCGCCTGCCGGGCCGGATGGAAGTCATCTGCGAGGAACCCCGGATTATCGCCGACGGTGCGCACAACGCCGCAAGCGTCGGCGCCCTGATGCGGGCGATCGGGCAGAACCTGTCGTACGACTCGATGGTGGTCATCTTCGGCTGCCAGGCCGACAAGGACATCGCGGGGATGGTGGACCACATCCAGCTCGGTGCGGACAAGGTGATCTTCACCCCGGTCCGCTCGCCGCGCGCGGCCGACCCCAACGACCTCGCCGCCGTCTACAACGAACGGTGCGGCAAGATGTCGCAGGTCGCGGCCACTCTCGCCGAGGCTCTCTCGATCGCCGAACGGGCCGTCACGCGGGAGGACCTCATCTGCGTCACGGGTTCGTTCTACCTCGTCGGCGAGACGAAGCAGCTCATCGCCAAACGCACGAAACGCCCCGCGCCGTAGGGCGGGCCGTGCTCCGGGGCCCCGAAGTGACCATTCCCATCGCCTCCCCCGCGCATGCTGGTGATGAGGACGTTCCTGCGCCGTCAGTCCTGCGGCATTGCGGTTTCGTCGTCCGACCTTACGAAAGCGAGGGCTCGACATGCGATGTTTTGCGTTGGCTGTCTCGTCCATCCTCGTCGGCGCGTCCGTCAGCCAGGCCGAGCCCGCGTCGAAACCGGCGCCGCCGGACCGCCGATGGGCGGTGAGCGTGTGCGACGGGTACCTCCGCGGGATCGGCGCGGATGACATCTGGTCGGCGGCCCGTGCGATCGGCATCTCGCGAATCGAGGCCGGCGTCAAGCCGGATCTCTCCTGCCCGAACCTCTTCGAGAAGGACGGCTCGCCGTATCGGCTCGACACGCCGGCGGCCCGCACGGTCCTTCGGACGAAGCTCGCGAAGGAAGGCTTCACAATCGGCTGCCTCTGCCTGGGCATCAAGCTCAGTGCCGACGGCCCCGATGACGCCGCGCTTGAGTGGGTACGCCGAGCCGCGGAGGCTGCGCCGGAGATCGGTTGCCGTACGATCATGCTCCCGATCGGCATCCAGGCTCCTGGCGGCGGGAAGGTCTCCGATGAGGTGTTCCTGACCCGTGCCCAGGCGTTCGTCAGGGCACTCGACCCGATCGCCGCGGCGACGGGCGTGCAGTTCGCCCTGGAGAACCTCGGCCACTACTGGAACCGCCCCGAGATCCTCGAGCCCGTCCTCCGCAAAAGCCGGCCCGATCGCGTCGGGCTGCTGCTCGACATCACGAACATGTACTGGTACGGCTTTCCGCTCGACCGGCTCTACGATCTGGCGAAGCAGTTCGCGCCGTACGTCCGCTACGTCCACGCCAAGAACGTCCGCTACCCCGAGGACCAGCGGCAGAAGCAACGGACGCCCGGTTGGGAATACGGCAAGTACGCCGAGCCGATCCGGACGGGCGACATCGACTTCGGCCGGATCATCGGACTCTATGCCAAGGCCGGCTACGTCGGCGACGTGACGATCGAGGACGACAGCCTGCCCCGGCTCGACGCCGCGGGCAGGAAAAAGGCCCTGCTGGACGACGTCGCATTCCTCCGGCACGTGGTCAGGCGGTTCCCGCCGGTCACGGGCAGCATCGGCAACGTGAAGTCGCACCGGCTGGACGGCAACGCCCTGTATGTCCAGTGTACCGGCGGCTGGGCGAGGCTGACCGCGTGCGAACCGGCCGTTATCCGGCTGGAGGCCGCGCCGGACGAGAACACACGGTCCGGGTATCAGGCGTTCGACGTGCGGAAGCTGGCCGACGCACGGGTGACGGTCGAGGACTTCGACGACCACATCGACTTCGCCACCGAGAAGCTCATCTGCCAGGTGGACAAGCGGCCCTTCCGCGTCACGTACTACTGGTCGGACCCGAAGGGCCGGCTCACACAGCCGGCGCCCGGCCCGGCGGTTGAGTGGACGGCGGACGGCGTCCGCACGCGGTTTCAGTTGGCCGACCGCGAGCGGGAGCGGATCTACGGCCTGAACCTCAACTTTCACGGCTTTGAGCGGCGCGGCCGCGTCTGCGAGGTCAAGACGAACGCCGACCCGACGTGGGACAACGGCCACTCGCACCTCGTCTCGCCGTTCTACGCCTCGACGTACGGCTACGGCGTCTTCCTGAACAACACCGGATACAGCATGTTCCGCATCGATGACGAGGGCGACGGCATCGTCACGATCCTGGCGCCGGGCCCGGTACTCGACTGGTACTACATCCACGGCGGCGGCATGCGGGACGTGATCGCGCGATACACAACGATCATCGGGAGGATCGACATGCCGGCCCGCTGGGGCCTCGGCCTGTGGTACCGCGCCGAGTCGAAGTGGAAGCAGGACCAGGTGCTGGCGACCGCCAATGAGTTCCGTGCGCGCCGGATCCCGTGCGACGTGATCGGCCTCGAACCCGGCTGGCAGTCGCACGCCTACCCGTGCAGCTACACGTGGAACAAGGACGCCTACCCCGACCCTGCCGGGCTGCTCCGCGAACTCAACGTCCTGGAGCTTCGCCTGAACCTCTGGACGCACGCGTACGTGCATTCGTCGTCGCCCCTGTACCAGCAGCTGCTCGACGCGGCATGCGCGGGCGACAAGCCCGTCTGGGGCGGGCTCGTGCCGGACTTCACGCTTCCGCGGACGCGCGAGATCTTCGACAAGGGCTTCGCGTCGAAGCAGATCGACATGGGCGTCGCCGGCTACAAGCTCGACGAATGCGACGGGTCGGATACGACCGGCGGCTGGTTCTTCCCCGACGACGCGCGGTTCCCGAGCGGCCGGACCGGCGCACAGATGCACAACATCCTCGGCGCGACCTGCCAGGACGCCTTCCACGAGATGTACCGTCGGCGCGATCAGCGGACGTACTTCCTCTGCCGGGCGAACTTCGCCACCGGCCTCCGCCGCCCCACGGCGGTCTACAGCGATCTGTACGACCTCCGCAGCTACCTCCGCGCGCAGGCGACGGCCGGTTTCCTCGGCGCCCTCTGGTGCCCCGAGGTCCGCGAAACAAGGAATGCCGAGGACCTCGTCCGCCGCAGCCAGCTCATGTTCCTCGGCGCCCTGGCGCAATTCGACGGCTGGGCGAGCGGCGTCGTCCCCTGGGACAAGGGCCCCGGCGCCGAGGCGATCTTCCGCCGCTACGCCGAGCTGCGGATGCGGCTGCTGCCCTACCTCTACGGCGAGTTCTGGCGCATGCACACGACCGGCGTGCCGGTGATCCGGCCGCTCGTCATGGACAACCGCGAGGACCCCAACACCTTCGACATCGACGACCAGTTCATGTTCGGCGAGTTCATCATGGCCGCGCCGCTCGTGTCCGGAACGCGGCGCGAGGCCTATTTCCCCCACGGCCGCTGGACGCACGTCGAAACCGGCGAGACCGTCCACGGCGGCACGCGCGTCGCAATCGACTCGCCCCTGGAGCGGGTCCCGATGTATGTTCCCGACGGGGCGGTCGTGCCGCTGGGGCCGGCGCTGCCGTACGGCGCCGACTTCTCCGGCGCGCCGCTGACGGTCCACGTGTATTGCGGCCAGTCGGGCCGCTTCGACCTGTTCGAGGACGACGGCGTCACCTACGGCTACGAGAAGGGCGCGTGCGCGGTCACGCCGCTCGAATACCGGGAGTATCTCGATCGGCGCGAGATTCGCCTCGGCCCTGCCCGCGGTTCGTATCCCGGCCGGAAGTCCGCGCGGAACTACATGGTGATCCTGCACCACGCCCCGTCGCCGCAGGCGGTCAAGCGGGACGGGCGGGCGCTGCCGTCGCTCTCCGACGGCGAGGCGGCAAGCGGCGTGCCGGGCTGGACCTGCCTGCCGGACGAGACGCTGATCCTGCGTCTCGACCAGGTCACGGCCGCCCAGGGGACGACGGTCGTGCTCGAGACGGGGCCGGTCAAAGCCGACGCCGATGGCTTCCTCCCGCTGTTCAACGGGAAGGACCTGACGGGCTGGCAGATCATGGGGCGTCACGGCGACTGGCACGTCGAAAACGGCGAGGTCGTCTGCACGGGCAGGAGCGGCGAGTTTCTCGACTGGATCCGCTCGGCGGACGAGTACGAGGACTTCATCCTGCAGCTGGAATACAACATGGGCCCGAACTGCAACAGCGGCGTCTTCATCCGCACGACGGAGACCGGCCGACAGTCGCGCACGGGCATGGAGGTCCAGATCCTCGACGACCCCGGCAAGCCCCCGAACACGCACTCGAGCGGCGCCATCTATGACCTCGTCGCGCCGCGTTCGAACGCGGCCCGCCCGGCCGGCGAGTGGAACCGGCTCGAGATCGCCTGCGTCGGCCGGACGCTGAACGTGACGCTCAACGGCACGCGGATCCACGACCTGAACCTCGACGGGCCGGCGGGCAACGCCGACGTGCCCGACGGACGCAAGCTCTCACAGCGGGCGAAGAGGGGCTACATCGGCCTGCAGAACCACGCCAAGCCGATCCGCTTCCGGAACGTGCGGATCAGGATCCTCCCGCCCTGACGCCTCTCGCGTGGTTGCCGGTTCGCGATGGCGCTGCACTGCGCGCCGTCCGGACCGGTGCCGGCAGCACCGCGTACCCCCCTCTCCCTCCCAGGGAGAGGGACGGGGTGAGGGTGACCAACTCAATCGCACGCCCCGGCAACACGCGGAGACCGCGGCACGGAGCCGCCTGCCCGCCTCCAGCTCTGTTCTCACTTCGCGTGTTTCGCGTGTTTCGTGGTTTGACTCTGCCCGCGTCCGGATACCCGAACCGCGAAACACCCGAAGCACGCAAAAGAAACCGGTACGGTGGGCGGTTCCGCGGTACTCCGCGGGTTCGCCACCATCTTGTCCGTGGTCCAGTCGCACGGCGCGGCTCCGCCACCGGCACGGCGGACCTGCCGCCGGGACCGCACCTTCACAAGCACGCCGGCGGCTATCGGGTTATCGCGCCGCGGCGATTCGCTGCACGATGGGCCGTACGGCGTTCAGCCGCTCGTTGCGTAAGGCGTCCGGCGCGCCCCATGTCGCCGCAAACCCCTCGCGGTTCGTCGCCGAGGCGAAGAGCGACGAGTACGAGAACAGGCAGAAGCCCTGCTTCCACTGCGCAACCAGCTCCATCTGGCGGATCGTCGGTCGCGTCGTCTTGTGCATGTAGAGGCCCAGGCCCATGACGACGGGCTTGCCGTGCGAACGCCGGCGCCATGCGTCGGCGCGCCGGACGAACAGGGCCTCGTCCGCCGTGTAGTTCATGGGGCAGAGGAAGTCCACCCAGTCCTTCGCCGCCCAGGTGCCGCCGTCCTGGTAGTGCGCGGCCTTCGCCCGGTCCGGGTCCGGCGCAACCGACGCCGTCAGCTTTGCCGCCGGGCGGGTGCGCCGCATCATCACGCGCGTGTCGTAGACGATCCTCGAGACCTGCTCGGTCCGCCACTGCGTCCAGAGTTCGCGGCTGTCGGCCGGGGCGCGGCCCACCTGGCTCCGGTAGAGGGCCAGCGTGCGGGCGTCGTACGGATAGTCCACGCCCTTCGGCGCGTTGTCGTTCGGGAACCGGATGTAGTCGAGATGAAGGCCGTCGATCTCGTAGTTCCGGGCGATTTCCTCGAAGACCGACACGAGGTACTGCCGCACCTCCGGCAGGCACGGATTGACGCTCACGTACCAGGGCTGCAGCCGCCCCTCGTCCATCTGGAGCAGCGGCTGCCGCTCGCCCTTCTGATCGTACCAGAACCAGTCGGGATGGGCGTTGTAGAGCTGGCGCGGGTTCCTGGGCGCCTCGCGGCCGCACCAGGCGGGCATGACGTTGACCCAGCCGTGCAAGGCCAGGTCGCGGGCGTGCGCCTCCCGGATCGCGACGGCGAGCGGATCGTACCCGGGATGCCGGCCGCCGAGTTCGTCCGCCCACGGCTCGATCCGGGAGTCCCAGAAGGCCGTTCCGTGGCCGCGGACCTGGAAGATCACGTCGCTGAGGCCGAGGTCCCGGCAGTGGTCCATGATCTGCCGGATGTCTTCGGGCGTCCGGTAGTCGCCCCGCGTGACCCAGATTGCCCGCACCGGTCCCCTGCGCACGAAGCCCTTTCGCACAGGTTCCGCCCGCGCGGGGGCCTGCGGCCCCGGCCGACTCCAGCCCCCGGCGTTCTCGGGCGCGCAGGCGCCCGTCGCGAGACACAATGCCGCAACGGTCAGAGCGGACAATCTTCGCATGGACATGCGGAAAACGGTACGGCGGCCGCGACGTTCGTTCAAGCCCCGGCCATGGCGCGCAGGATCTCGCAACCCCTCTCGAGCGTCGCCTGCCGGGCCGCGTAGCTGAGGCGGAAATGCGTGTCGCGTTCGCTGAAGACGTTGCCGGGAATGATCAGCACGTTCCGCGCGATGGCGTCCTCCACGAAGCGGGCGCCGTCGGGATAGCCGGCGGGTACCTTCGGAAAGAAGTAGAAGCCGCCGCCGGGCCGCGTCACCTCGTAGTGGTCCTTCAGCGCGTTGTAGACGAAATCGCGACGACGCCGGAACTCGTTGACGTGCTCCGTGATCGCCGTGTCCATCGCGACGACGCCGGCGTACTGGACCATGCTGGGGGCGCAGACAAAGGTGTACTGCTGGAGCTTTGTCATCGCGTCGATCAGCGGTTTCGGTCCGGCGGCGTAGCCGAGCCGCCAGCCGGTCATGCCCGCCGACTTGCCGAAACCGCGAAGCAGGATCGTCCGCCCGAAAGCGTGGGAGCAGATGCTCGGGCACGGTCCGTCGTAGCAGAGCGCCTTGTAGATCTCGTCGCTGATGATCAGCAGGTTGTGGCGCTCGGCAATCTCGGCGGCCTGTTTCAGTTCTTCATCGGGGATCACGACACCGGTCGGATTCGACGGCGAGGCCACGACCAGCACCTTCGACCGCGGCGTGATGGCGGCCTCGATGCGATCCGCGCGAAGCCGGAAGTCCGGGTACGTGTCCACGAACACGGGCACCCCGCCGAGCAGACGCACCGCGTGCTTGTAAATGACGAAGTACGGGTCCGGGATGATCACCTCGTCGCCCGGATTGAGCAGCACCATCAGCGCGAGCTGAATGCCGCCGCTGACGCCCGACGTCACCAGCACGCCCTTTCCCTCGAGCGAGCCGAACTCCTGCGTCAACGCCGCGTCGATGCGCTCGCGCAGAGCGGGGATGCCCTGCGTGACCGTGTAGCCGTTGCGGCCGGCGCGGATCGCCTCGATGGCGGCGGTCTTGACCGGCTCGGGGACGTCGAAGTCCGGCTGCCCGATCGAGAGGTTGATCGGGTCGGTAAGCTTCGCGCCGAGGTCGAACACCTTCCGAATGCCGGAGGCGTCCACCGCGTTGCATCGCTGCGAGATGAACTGGTCCATGGACATGGCGTCGCGGGCCCGACTCGAACGCCGGCAACGGGCCGGCCGGGGACGTTACTTCTTGTCTTTGCCCTTGGCGTCTTTCGCCTTGGCGTCCTTGGCGGGGGCCGCCGCCGGAGTCGCCGCCGCGGCGCCGGCCGCCGGCGCCCCTGGAGCCGCCTCGGCGGTTTCGGCCGCCGCCTTCTTGGTCTTGACGGCAACGACCGCCTTGCGATGCGCGACCTTCGGAAGCCCGAACACGCTCCGCCCGTCCTCCCACTTCTCCTGGTCCTTCAGGCTCTTGATGCGTTCCGCACGCGACAACACGTTGCGGTGACGCTCCAGGGCATTCTTGGCCTTCAACGATCGATGCACTGACATTCTCTGCAACTCCTGTGCCCCGGCTACTTGCCGGGTCTCTGAAGGTTCTTGGGCTCGTACCTTCGCCGTTCGACACTGAACATATAGCCCTGCTTCGCGTAGAGCGTCCCCAGGTGCCTGATCTTCGCGACCAGCTCATCCAGTCCCGCCCGCTCATCAGGCATCTTGAAACCTTGCGTCGTCCACAGCTCGTACCCGGTCCCGTTCTCCATCGGGTAAATGGCCGTCGGAACCTGTTGCTCGGCAAGCCACTTCTGCGCCGCTTCCGCATGTTGCCGTGCCATCTCGACCGACTTCACGCTCGGCAGCCTGGTGTGGAAACGCTCGATGACGATGTAGTTCAGGCCGCGCATCCGGGCCGCCGGCGGCGCGCCCTCCGCGGCGGTCTCTGACGCGGGCTTCTCGGCGGACCGGGGTGCCAATGCCGCGGTAACCGATCGCGCCGGAACCGGGGGCGCCTCCGGCGAGGACGATTCCGCCGTCCGCACATTCAGCACGCTCGAGTCGGGTTCGCCCCGTCGCACAGCCGCGGCATCGAGGCCCGGCTCAAGCCCCGGCGCGGCGGCGATCCCCGCGGCGGGCACGGCATGCGAACCGGCCCGTCTCCCGATCTGATAGCAGCAAAGCAGCGCCAGGAGCAGGACGCCGGCCGCCACAACCGCCCCGACGGGCGTCAGCGACACCTCGAAACGTCCACCGGTGAAGCGCACATACCGGCCGAACCGCCATTCGCCCGTCAACGCCACGATCGATTCCGCAGGGGCCTCTGACGGCGAGGAAAACGCCGGGGCTTCGGCCGGGGCCGCCACCGGGGCCGGCCCCGCCGGCGGCACGTCCGATACGTGCGGCGGCGGCGCCGGCTTTCTCTCCGCCGACGGCCGGGAGGCATCCTGGCGACCCAGCCCCTTCCACCATCGGGGGGCGGGCATCCCGCCGCGCGCGGCCTGTCCCTGCTGCTGAAGCATCTCGAACAGGGCCGGCGCACGTTTCGACTTCGCCACGTCTCGTAACCTCGGTTCGCCGGGCGTGCCACCCCGAGCCGCTCCGCGAACCCATTAAGGATAGCAGTTTTCGCCCCCCATGCAAGAGAAGCGACCCACGCGCATGGCCGGCGGGGCGGCACTCGGGGCATTACGCCCGAGAGGCGGCGGGCGGGACGAGTTCGTCGGCCGCGGCAGCCACGGCATCCAGCAGGGACAGCAGGATCCGGTCGTTCTGCTCCGACGGCGTCGCGCTGCTCGCGACCATCAGCACCGACTCGCCGGCCTCCCACACCCAATCCGCCGGGAACCGCCGAATGACCTCCAGCAAGCGGGTCGTCGCCGGCGCGGACGCCGCGGACGGCCGGCGGACGTAGAGCCGATGGGAGCCGGCACCCTGACCGGCAGCCGCCTCCGGCGTCGCCGGAACGAACGACATGCAGCCCATCGGCGTCCGCAAGACGGCCGGCTCCTCCTTCTCCATCCGCCCCGGCAGGCAAAGCGCCTCGACGCCCAGCGGCAACTCAATCGCGGCGATGCACCGGCGGAACGCAACCCGATCGCCGCCGAAGCCGATGTCGCATTGCTCACAGAACCCGACCCAGGGCCGCGCTTCGTGCGTTCCGAAAAACGTGTTCCAGGCCCGGCGCGAGTGCCCGACCCCCATCAGGGCCAACCCGCGATAGCGACGGTGGGCGTCCAGGTAGTCGTGGCGACTGAACTGCAGCCGCCGCTCCCGTGCGCCGTCGCGCAGGCGTGATGCCCGACGCTCCTGGCGCCACCAGCCATACGCAACCAGGAACACGGCGACAATCGCGAACGGGAGGTAGACCACGTGTCACTCGCCCGGACCAACCCGCTTGACCCCGGAAACGACGCGGACGTACTATACGGCCCTCGATGACCCTCGACAAACAGACGAACGACTCGCCCATGCACGAACTCCTCAACCGCGTGGTGGTCCTGGACACCGCGGGGCCCGTGGTGTACGTGGGCACGCTCCGCTCGGTCGCCCAGGACGGCTTCTGGCTCGACGACGCGGACGCGCACAACTGCGATGAAGGCCACGCGCCCAAGGAGCAGTACGTCGTGGAATCGCGGGCCGAAGGAGTCCGCGCGAACCGCCGGCGGGTCTTCGTGCTGCGTCACGCCGTCATCAGCCTCTCCGCGCTGGACGACGTGGTGGGATAGATCCGTCGTCGCCTGCGGCGGCGGCCGCGGAACGAGAAGACCCCGCAGAACACAGACGCGGCTCACGCGACCAAGCGAAGCCGACTTCCGCGCCGAATGTTCCCAATGTCGTCAACGCGGCTGGGACGCCGCCGGAACCGGAACGGATGCGGGCCGGGTGGCGGGCGTCGCCGGGGCCGATGTCGTGGCGGCCGCAGGCGGCGACGGAATGGTTGTCGGCGGAACGACGGACGTGCTCGCCGGCGCCGTGGCGGGCCTCGTGATCGGCGCGGAGGCCGGGGCACTGGCGGCAACGGGCACGGCCCGCAGCACGACCCGGGCGCTGAAGCGATCCGGCGCGCTGCACCGCACGCTGTAGGAGGCGGCGGCAAACGGCTGCAGCAGCTTGCTGATCTGCCGTATCGCGCCGACGGGGTCAAACGCCGGCGGGTCCTCCGGCAACGGGATCTCGACGTCGGTCTCGCTCCCCGCCCGCTCGACGGTCAGCGTGATGGCCCGCGCCCTCTTGCGATTGGCCACGAGCTGCTTGAGGCTCGCACGCGGATTGTTCGGATCGAGCGGCACGCCGTCGGCCTTGAGGATGCGGTCGCCGGCCTGCAGCTTGCCATGCGCCGGCGAACCCGGAAACGTGCTGACGACGATCACGTCGGTCGGCCGCGTGGCCGCCATGCCGAACCCGAGGCTGGCACGCCCGGCCTGTTGCCGCTGACGAATCTGCCACCACTCCGGCTTGAGCACGTCGGGGCTGCTCTTCGCCAGGTAGGCCAGCCAGCCCTGGAACATCGCGGCCACATCCGCCGGCTGCGCCAGCAGAATGGCATCGGCACCGGCCGGGGCCGCGATGAGCGGACCGGCGGCCGCGATCTTCGAACCGAGCGTCGGCACGCAGCCCGCACGGGCCCGCAGGATCTGCCGGATGTGATCGCTGTGCGTGGATACGATGATGTCGCGGTCCGTCACCGTCCAGCTCAGCCCGATCGTGTGCGCGTAGGGGCATCCCGTCTGCGTGCGGAAGAACTCGCCCAGGTTCAGTTCGGAAATCGTCGTGTTTTCGAACGGCACCTTCCGGACCCGCACGGGCTCCTTGAGCTTCGTCTGGAGGCCCGGAAAGTTGACGATCGACGCCACCGACTCGCCGACCAGATCGAGCGCCTGCGCCACCGGCGCCGGGTGGTTCGCCGCAACGATCAGGCCCAGGGCCGGCAGATCAAACCCGGCCTTCACGGTCTGCTCCGCCGCCGGAATGACCCCGAGCAGAACGATCGTATCCAGCCCCAGGTGCGCCAGCAGGCCGTCGCCAAGCGAGGTCCCGGCCGCCTTCATCCGCATGTCCACGTACGCCAGGTAGAGCGAAAGGACGCTGGGCTCCGCTTCGCTCAGGGCTCGATAGTGCGAGGCCAGGTTGATGGCCTGCGCCCATGCGGCCAGCGTCGTCGCGGGCAGTGCGTTGAGCACGGCCACGTTCGCATCCTGAAGGTGCTGCGGCGCCGGCTGATCCAGTTGTCCCTGAATCGCCAGCGAAAGCACCCGCCCATCCACCGACAGAGCGGCCGCCCCGCGCACCAGCGTCGGCCACGAAGCCGGCCACCACCGCTGCGGAAACCTCCGGGCCGGCTGTGTGGCGGCGGACCGCGTGGCGGCCGGATGTGTTGCGGGCGGCGTGGCCGGGGCGCTTGCCGTGGCGGGCCGCGTGTCGGCGGCGGTCGTTGTCGGAGCACTTGCGGGGACCGGCTGCGTGGCCGGGGGCGGATCCGCGTCGGCGAAGTACAGGATCGCCCGGTGCGGCCCGGCGCCGACCGCCGCCAGTTCCCGCCGGAACCGTTCGTCGCTCTCCAGGGATGCCGCCGCTCCTCCCGCCAGCAATTGCAGCGACCGCTCATAGGGAGATGCCGGCCCCAGCCGCTGCCCCAGCACGAACACATGGCCGTTCGTCGCCAGGCAATGGCCGTGAGCATCCAGCGTGTATTGCCGCGCCTGGCCGACCGGCTCCGGCGCGAGCTTGCGTCTGCCGAGCGCGTCTTCGATCGGCTTGATGTCCTCGGGCGCCGCCAGCAACACGCCATGAGCGAGGTCCGCCCAGTTCGGCAAGGCGACGGCGGCCTGCCGCCCGAACAACACCCGCCGTGCCTCGACGGGGTCGTTGATACCCAGGATCTCGGCGAGGGGCATCAGGGCGGCGTCGCCGCTGCCCGGCTGGTCGGCCCGACCGATCAGCAGCGAGGACAGGGCCGTGCCCCAGTCGCTTTGCGACCATTCCTCTTCGAGCTTCCGCATCTCGCGGATCTCCGCGAAGACGGTCATGCCCGAGGGCGCATATCGTGCAAGCGAAGGCAGCGACGCGGGGCTTGTCGCGGGCCCGTCGGCCGCGCCGACACCCGGCATGACGGCCATCAGCACGGCCGAAGCGAGCAGCCGCGCCCGCCGTTGACGAGGCGTCACACCAGGATTCGTTTCCGCGCGAGAAAAGCTGAGGGTGTGTACAATCACGAGCGCCGCCGGCCGGCCGACCTTCGTCCTACATCACGTCAATGGGTTGTCCCGCGTCGGTCGGTTCCGGTTGCTCGGTATGTTCCGCAGGGGTCCGCTCGGTGTCAAACCGCAGATCGCTCGACTCGTCATTGGTGATTCGCGTCTCCCGGGCGGCCTGATCCGACTGCTCGGCCGCGAACAGAACCTCCGGCGGCGCGATTCGGACCCGCACGAACTCGGCCAGTTGCGAGGCGTTCTGCTGGGCCTGACCCAGGGCCGTATTCGCCCCGTCCATCGCGGGGCGGAGCCAGACGAGCCATCCCTTCAGCACCTCTTCCTGAGAGAGCGGGCGGGTCTCATCGAGGGCCTTCTTCTCGGCCGCCGTCAGAACCCGGCCGGAGTTCTCGAGCACGTTCTGCATCACCGAACCCGGCAGCTTCTCACTGCGAGCCGCGATCGCCGTCGGCCCGTGCCGGGCGGGCTCGAACCACGCCATGAACGCAAAGACGAGCACCGCCGCCGCCGCCAGCGGCGACCCGGCGTAAACCGCGATGCGACGCCATCGGTAGACCGGCACCGGCTTGCGGTCGGCGAAGGCGACCATCAGGCGGTCGGTGAAATCCGCATGAAGCGTCGGCTCGCGACGGTCCGTGCGGATGACGTCGGCGCAGGCCTCGAGGATTGCCAGCTGGTGCGAGCAATCCGGGCAGGCCAGCCGATGCGCGTGCAGCTCCGCTCGCAACCCGGGCGAGAGTTCGCCGTCAAGGTACGAATCGAAGAGATGGCGGGCGTGTCGACAGGAGATCATGAGGCACTTTCCCTTAAGACACTGACCTTGGACCAGTCGTCGGCCACATGAGACAATAGCGACCGCAGGCAAGCTCGGGCCCGATGCAGGTGGCTCTTGACCGTTGCGACGGGAATCTGCATCGTGTCGGAGATTTCCTGGCAGCTCTGCCCCTCACGATAATACAGGAGGACGGTTGCCCGTTGCGGGACGGACAACTCGTCCACGGCGTCCCAGATCTCGTTCTTGAGCCGGCGGGCATCTTCGCTTTCCGCCAGCTCCTGCGCCGGGTCCGGATCGGACGAGCGAAGCCCGCCCAGGTCCACCTCGCCGGTGACGGCGTGCTTTCGCCGGATCCAGTTGAGGCACAGCCGATACCCGATGGTGAACAACCAGGTGCTGAAGCGGAACTCGGACCGGAACGTATCGAGCGAGGAAAACGCCCGCATGAACGCGTCCTGGCAGATCTCCTCTGCATCGTGATGATCGCGAATGATTCGCCAGATGAACGCAAATAACCGGTCCTTGTGCGCATCCACGAGACGGCGCGCGGCATCCTCGTCCCCGGCACGAACCCGGGCGATCAGCCGTTTTTCGGCACGCCGTGTCAGACGTTCCGAACCGTCCTCCGTCGTGCGTGTCCACATACCTCACTCCATTATACCAGACGCTCAAACCGCCGTTGCATCCGCAAGTTGCAGGGGCAGGAAATCTTCGTCATGGGCCTTTATCGGCAAATCGGGCGGATTACTTGCGGCCTATTGACGAGCGTAACCTGTTGGCGCATAATGGCTTATCGGCACACTGCGGCCGTGCCGGCAGTACCCCGGCGGGAAGAGCCGACCGTTGGCGACAAGGATCACGGCGTGCCGCGGCCGCATCGGCACCGCCGCGGCACGGCCCGGCCGGCGTCCACGACAGAAGGGATCGTTATGGCCCGGAAAGCCCAACAACCTCAACGGCGGATCCTCAACAAGCGGGCGAGGCATGAGTACCACATCCTCGAAACGCACGAGGCCGGCGTCGTGCTCAGGGGCTCGGAGGTCAAGAGCCTGCGCGACGGCCGCGCCTCGCTGGAGGAGGCCTACGCCAGGATCACGGACGGCGAGGTCTTCCTCATCGGATGCAACATCCAGATCTACCCCCCCGCCACCACCCGCAATCACGACCCCGTCCGCAACCGCAAGCTGCTTCTGCACCAGCGCGAGATCCGGAAGCTTCTCGCCAGGGTCACGCAGCCCGGCTTCACCCTGATTCCGCTCAGCATCTTCTTCAATGAGAAGGGCCTGGCGAAGGTCGAACTCGCCCTCGTCCGCGGCAAGACCTACGCCGACAAGCGCGAGGCGATCAAGAAGCGCGATCACCAGCGCGACATCGACCGGGCGATGCGACGACGGTGAGTCGGATTCCCCGCTCCGCATCACGTGTCGGCACTCCCAATCGCAAGGCGCAAGGCCGGTCGCTGTCGTTCATGCCATGCGTCCCCGGAGCCGCGTCCTGGCGCCGGAAGGAAATCGCGGTCAACACATGGCCCTTCGCCTTCCGCACGTTCCTACGCCTCGACCACCGGCCCCTCGGCATAGGCCGCCGCCGGCGTCGGGGCATGCTCAATCACGCGCATCGAGCGCCAGCGGCCGGTGCGGTAGCGCAACCAGTAGGCCGCCGCCAGGGCAATCACATACACCGTCAGGACCACCCACGCCGTGTAGACCCCGCCGCCCAGCCGACCGCACGCCACGTAGACCGGCCCGACCAGCCCGAACACCGCCAGAACGACCAGCATCCAGAGCACATACCGCGTATCGCCCGCGCCGCGCAGCGCCGCCGAGTAAACAATGTTCAGCCCGTCAACCAGCGAATACAGCGCCACGAAGTAGAGCAGGTTCCGCCCCACGGCCGCGATTCGCTCGAAGCTCATCGACGCCTCGCGCGGTCCGAACGCCGCCAGAAACCAGTCCGGCCGCGAGGCGAGGACCAGCGCAAAGACGCCCATGTACAGCACCGCA
Organism: uncultured Planctomycetales bacterium; assembly: GCA_964617875.1. Classification (GTDB taxonomy): domain Bacteria; phylum Planctomycetota; class Phycisphaerae; order UBA1845; family PWPN01; genus CAZMVY01. The sequence continues at coordinate 17,275 of CAZUAI010000012.1, forward strand.
AGACGCACCGAGGTCGTCGTCGCCCGCGCGGCGTCGTCCGGCCGGTTGGCCCCGAGGTACCGGCCGACGAGCACGGACGTCGCCATCGCCAGGCCCAGCATCGGCACGAAGATCAGGGAATTGATCGAGAACGCGACCGTGCTGGCGGCCATCTCCGCATCGCCGATCCGCCCGACCAGCAGCACGAACACGGTGAACGCCGACGCATCCACCGTGACCTGCAGCGCGCTGGGGACCCCGAACCGCAGCAGCCGGCCGAACAGCATGCGATCGAATCGCCAGGCCGACGCCGTCGCATACGCCCGCCGGTGCGCCGGCAGCAGGAACAACACGAAGTACACGGCAGTCTGCGCCCACATCGCGACCACCGTCGCCGCCGCCGCACCCCAGATGCCGCGCTGGGGAAAGCCCGCCTTGCCGAAGATCCAGCAGTAGTCGAGCGCGACGTTCAACGCCGCCCCGCCGAAGTTGACGGCCGCGACCGTCCACGTCCGCCCGCGCCCGCTGAAAAACGACGAGAGCGCCGCGTTGAACACCGCCCCGCCGCCACAGAGCGCCATCACGCGGAAGTAGACGACCTCTTCGTGCTGAACCCCCGGAGCGTGCCCGACGAACTGGAACAGCGGCCCGGCCGCTCGCGACAACGCCGCCATACCCGCCGTCCCGATCAGGCTGAAATAGACGCCCTGCCACACGGCGGCGCCGATCCGCTCGGCGCGGCCCGCCCCGTCGTACTGGGACACGAACGTGCTGACGTACGCCGCGGTGAAAACGAAGATGCTCGTGGCGGTGAACCACGTCACGCCGGCCCCGAGCGACGCCGCCATCGCATCCGCCGAGTACCAGGACAGGAACACGCGATCGACGAAGTGCATGAGCGTCACGGAGGCGGTGCTCAGGACGAGCGGGACGGCGATCTGCAGCACCTCGCGGTAACCGCCCGCCGCCGCAGACCTGTCTCGCGAATCCTCCGGATCCATGCCGCCGCGCCCCCGCGCCACGCCGCCCGCGTCACAACCCGCGCGGATTATACCGCGTGTGCCTGCCGGGGGGCACCGCCCGCGATACGGCCTCGCCGTGACCCGTGTACGTTTGCGGGGCCGCGATTAGAATAGCGGGGTGGTGTGTTTACGAACGGCAACGGCTCGCGATCTGCGATCCGAGATCGGAGTGCCGGGATCTGACCGCTGAACGCCGATAGCTTTCATGGCCGAACTTCACCCCGCACCGTTTGCCGACCTCGTGGAGCGGATCCACGTCGAATACGCAGCGCGGCAGGCGATCTTCGATCTGCCGTCGCGGCAGTGGTACGTGCCGAAGGCCGGCGGGCCGGACCTCTCGGTGCGGCTGCACGGCAGACTCGCCGCAAACCCGATCGGGCCGGCCGCCGGACCGCACACGCAGATGGCGCAGAACCTCGTGCTCGCGTGGCTGGCCGGGGCACGGATCCTCGAACTGAAGACCATCCAGCTCAACGACCACCTGCGCATCCCGCGCCCGTGCATCGCGGCGCCCAACGTCGGCTACAACGTCGAGTGGTCGCAGGAACTGCCGCTGGAGCAGTCGCTGACGCAGTACGTGGCGGGCGCGATGCTCATTCACATGATCCGCCGCGGGCGGTTCTTCGGCGACGTCGATCTCTCCGGCGACCTCGGGGCGACGATTCTCGACTTGAGCGTCGGCTACGACCTGGCCGGCATCCAGAGCGCCCGCGTCCGCAAGTTCATCCGGCGGATGGAGAACGCCAAGCCCGTCATCGACCGCCTCCGCGGCCAGATCCCCGCACGGCACGCCCACCTCCGCGACCTGGACTACCCGCGGCGGCTGGTGACGTGCGCGACGCTCTCGACGTTCCACGGCTGCCCTCCCGACGAAATCGAGCGGATGTGCAGGTTCCTGCTCGTCGAACAGGACCTGGACGTCGTCATCAAGATGAACCCGCCGATGCTCGGCCGCGAGCGGCTCGAATACCTGCTCCACGACGTCCTCGGCTACCACGAGATGAAGGTGAACCCGCGGGCGTACGAAACGGGCCTGCGGCTGGACGAGGGGCTGGCGATGTGCCGGCGACTGGCCACGCTCGCCGAGCGGCACGGACGGTCCGTCGGCGCGAAGTTCTCCAACACGCTCGAGGTCCTGAACCCCGGGCGCGCCCTGCCGGGCGAGATCGTCTACCTCTCGGGGCCGCCGCTGTTTCCCATCGCCATGACGCTGGCCGACGAGTTCCGCCGCCGGATCGGGCCGGACTTCCCGATCTCGTTCAGCGCGGGCATCGACAGGCGCAACGTCGCGCATGCGGTCGCGTGCGGGTTCTGCCCGGTGACGGCTTGCACCGACCTGCTCAAGACGGGCGGCTACGCACGCCTGCCGGCGTACCTCGACGCCCTGACGGCGGAAATGGACGCCGCGGTCGCCGCGACGATCGACGACTACATCTGCCGTGCGCGAGCCATGGCCGACCGGGCGCGAGAGCTTGCCGGGGCCGACGCCCCGGCGTCGCCGACGCAGCTCGCGCGGATCACGGCCATGCTCAACACCACGGTCATCGCCGAAGAGGCCCGGAACGACCCGCGATACCGCGCCGAGCAGAACCGTGCCGGGCCCAGACGCGTCGATTCGCAGCTCGAGCTGTTCGACTGCCTGACCTGCGAAAAGTGCGTGCCCGTCTGCCCGAACGACGCCAACTTCGTCTTCGAGGTCGAGGCGCGGACGTTTGCCTACCGCGACGTCCTCGTCGCACGCGACGGCTCGACGCGGCCGGACGACGAGGAGCGCACGTTCCGCGTCGAGGAAGCCGAGCAGATCGCCAACTACGCCGACTTCTGCAACGAATGCGGCAACTGCGACACGTTCTGCCCGGAGCGCGGAGGGCCGTTTGTCCGCAAGCCCCGGTTCTTCGGTTCGATCGACTCGTGGCAGCGGCACACCGACGGCAACGGCTTCTTCGCGACGCGGGCCGGAACGACCGACGGCATCCTGGCCCGCCTGAACGGCCGGCGGTATCGGCTTGAACACGACCACGAACAGGGCGTCTTTCGTTTCGACGACGACGCCGTCGAGCTGACGCTCCGGGCGCCCGGGCACCACGTCGAGCAGGCCGCATGGCTCCGGGAACCGCCGCTCGACGGCTGCCGTGTCGATATGGGCGCATTCCACACTCTGCGGGTCCTGCTCGCGGGCATCCTTGCCGGCGGGCGGGTCCATCCGGTAAACATTCGGTATCTGGGCGATGCGGAACCGCCCGCACCGCCCGCGGGCCACAAACGGAATCCGTGACCGCCGAGGAGCACAAGGAACGTGCTGATGAGCAAACCGCACCGCAAGCCCCCGGCCGACGGCACAGGCCTGATCGCCGGCGACCCGTGGCTCAAACCCTATGCCGACGCCCTCCGTCAGCGCTACAGGAAGTACCGCGAGGCATTGGAGCGCATCGCGGAGGCGGCCGGTTCGCTGGACGCCTTCAGCCGCGGGCATGATTACTTCGGCCTGAACCGGGGCGATTGCGACGGACGCCCGGGCGTCTGGTATCGCGAATGGGCGCCGGGCGCCGCTCTGCTCACCCTGACCGGCGACTTTAACCACTGGGATCGCCGAAGCCACCCGCTGACCCGCGACCAGTTCGGCGTGTGGAGCCTCTTCCTGCCGGATGAGCAGTACGCCGACAAACTCGTCCACGGCAGCCGCGTCAAGGTGCATGTCGAGAGCGCCCTCGGCCCCATGGACCGCATTCCCGCCTACATCCGCCGTGCCGTCCAGGACGACCACACCAAGCACTTCGCCGGGCAGTACTGGAACCCGCCCGAGCCGTACCGCTGGCGGCACGCCGCCCCGCGCGACACCGGCGCCCTGCGGATCTATGAGGCCCACGTCGGCATGGCCACCGAGGCGGAGCGCATCGGAACCTACCGCGAATTCGCCGAGAGCGTCATTCCGCGGATCAAGGCCTGCGGCTACAACGCCGTCCAGTTGATGGCGATCCAGGAACACCCCTATTACGGCTCGTTCGGCTACCACGTGAGCAGCTTCTACGCCGCGTCATCGCGGTTCGGCACCCCGGAGGATCTCAAAGACCTCATCGACACCGCCCACGGACACGGGCTGCTCGTCTTCCTCGACCTCGTCCACAGCCACTCGGTCAAGAACCTCCACGAGGGGCTCAACCGGTTCGACGGCACCGACCACCAGTACTTCCACGCCGGCGATCGCGGCCAGCACATCGCCTGGGACTCGATGCTTTTCGATTACGCCAAGATCGAGGTCCTGCGGTTCCTGCTCAGCAACGTGCGGTTCTGGCTCGAGGAATACCGCTTCGACGGGTTCCGGTTCGACGGCGTCACCAGCATGATGTACCTCGACCACGGACTGGGGCAGACCTTTACCTCGTACGACCAGTACTTCGGCGGCAACATCGACGAGGACGCGATCACGTACCTCCGGCTGGCCAACCAGGTGGCCCACGCGGTCAACCCGGACGCCGTCACCATCGCGGAGGACGTCTCCGGCATGGTCGGCATGGCGCGGCCCGTGGACGAGGGCGGGATCGGCTTCGACGCCCGGCTCGCGATGGGCATTCCCGACTACTGGATCAAGATCCTCAAGGAGCGGCGCGACGAAGACTGGCACATGGGCGAGATCTACCACACGCTCACCAACCGCCGCGCCGGAGAAAAGCACATCGCCTACGCCGAAAGCCACGATCAGGCTCTCGTCGGCGACAAGACGATCGCCTTCCGCCTCATGGATGCCGACATGTACTGGCTCATGAGCAAGGTAAAGGCCGGAAACATCGTCATCGAACGCGGCATCGCCCTCCACAAGATGATTCGCCTCGTGACGTTCGCCCTCGGCGGAGAGGGCTACCTCAACTTCATGGGCAACGAGTTCGGCCACCCGGAGTGGATCGACTTCCCACGCGAAGGCAACGGCTACTCCTACAAGTACGCCCGGCGGCAATGGTCGCTCGTGAGCGACCCCCTGCTGCGATACCGCGACCTCGCGGCGTTCGACCGCGAGATGATCGCCCTCGAAGAGCGGCACGGCCTGCTGTCGGCCGCCCCGATCGAAGCCATCTGCATCCACGAAGACCAGAAGCTGCTGGCCTTCCGCCGGGGCCCGCTCGTGTTCGTCTTCAACTTCCACCCGAGCGCATCCTACCCGGACTACCGGATCGGCGTCCCCGAACCGGCGGATTACCGCATCATCCTGAACACCGACGACTTCTGGTTCGGCGGACACGGCATCGTGCAGACCGGACAGGTCTACCCCCGGCAGAATGTGGAAATCCACGAGCGGAAGCAGAGCATTCAGGTCTACGTCCCCGCCCGCACGGCACAGGTCCTCGTGCCGACGTCATGACCACAGGCCCGAGAACAGGACGGCCAGCGCGATCGTGCCCGCGGCGAAGAGCGCCCACCAGAGCACCACGTGGCCGTACCAGTGCTCACCCAGATCGCCGAGGATGTTGAGCCGCCGCCAGCAGATGGTCAGATCGTCCGTCACCTGCTCGGGCCTGGGACGGCGCGTGACCAGGCTGACCACCACGCAGACGACGGAGCACACGCCCCAGTTGAGAATGCCCTGCATCGCGAACGGCCGGACCCACAGGAGCCAGTCGGGCGGCGTCGCGCACGCGAGGTACGCCTTCAGGCCGATCCCGAAGGCGAATCCGAACACCACGGTCACCGCCGCGCCCGCGGCGTTGATCCGCCGTGACAGGATGCCCAGCAGGAACACGGCCGAGAACGGCGGCGCGAAGAAGGCGTACAGCTCCTGGATGTAGACGAAGAGCGGCCGGTTGGTTCCCCGGATCCAGCCGGCCAGGATGATCGACACGGCCAGGATCGCCACGGTCGCCCACTTGCCGATCCGCACCAGCCTCCGCTCCGATGCCCGCGGATCGATATGACGCTTGTAGATGTCCAGCGTGAGGACGGTGGCGGTGGAGTTGAGCACCGAGTTCACGGTGGACTGGATGGCCCCGATCAGCGCGGCGAAGAACAGGCCCCGCACGCCGATCGGCAGCAGCACCTGGAGCAGGTGCATGTAGCCGCGGTCCGCCCCGCCCGCCTGCAGCCGGTCCAGCGGCATCCGCAGCAGGTCGGCCGAACCCGGGTGCGCGAAGAGTATCAGTCCCGGCACGACCACGATCGCCGGCATGAGGATCTTCAGGTAGCCGGCGAACACGATGCCCATGCGGGCGTGATACATGCTCTTCGCGCCGAGCACGCGCTGGATCATGAACTGGTTGATGACGTTGTACCAGATGCCGACGGAGAAGGTGTCGAGGACGAGACTCGGCCACGGGCTCGTCACATGAGCGGCCGGCTGTATGATCGACAGCCGGTCGTAGTGGTCCGCGCCCGCGATGGCCCGGGCGTGTCTCTGCACGAAGTCCGCCCACGGACCGGATCGCCCCTGGTTGCGCTCGATCATCACCCGCCAGCCCTCGACGAGCGACTGCCCGTCCGGCGAAAGGGCATACAGCCCCAGGACCGTCACCAGGAAGCCGCCCACGACCATGAGGATCAACGCGAAGAAGTCCGTCCATGCCACCGAACTCAACCCGCCGTAGATCGTCCACGCCCCGGCAACGATGCCCAGCAGCAGGATCGCGAACCACAGGTTCCAGTCGGCAACGGCCGTGGCCGCGACGTCCGGGCCGCAGACCAGAGCGGCCGCGGGGCGGGTCAGCGTGCTCAGCTCGGCGTCGAAGAGCTTCTGAATCGCCAGCCCCCCGCCGTACAGCACCGCCGCCAGGAAGGCCACGATGTTGCTGATGATCGTGACAACCGCGAACGATTGCCGCAGGAACGGGTGGAACCGCTTCTCCAGATACTCCGGCGTGGTGAACACGCCGGACGCGAGGAGAAACGGGATGAAGAACCAGATCAGGATCGAAAACGGCAGGATGTTGCCCCATTCCGCCCAGGACACGCAAAGACCGTAGATGAACGCGGCCCCGACCATTCCGATGAAGTGTTCGCTGCTGATGTTCGAGGCGATGAACGATCCGCCGACGACGTACCAGGGGAGCGTGCGGCCGGCCAGGAAATAATCTCCCGCCTGCTCATGATGCCTTCGGCCGGCCCAGAGCCCGACGAGCGAGAAGCCGAGGAAGTAGAAGCCGACCGCGAAGTAGTCCCAGAAGTGAAACGAAAAGGCGTGCGGTTCGTTCATGGGTGATGCCCCTCCGGGGACGGCGGCTCTCAGTGGGCCGCGCCGGTGGTCGGCGGCCCGGAATCGCCGCCGCGATCCTTTTTCACCGGTGTTGCGGCGCACAGTCTGCGGATGTCCTGAACGGCCCGGCCCATCAGGTCCAGACCGGCGCGGGTCTTGGGCCCGGCGGCTGTCCGGCTTCGGGCGATGTTTTCCTCGATCCGGCCCAGGGCCGCCCGGTTTTCCGGGCTGATCTTCCGGCCCGCGCAGTCCCGCAGGATCTCACGAAGAGCCCACAGGTCGTCCCCGAGGCCCGCCGGCGCCTCCCTGCCGAAGAAACGATGCCGTACGCGCGTCTTCATTTCCGCGACCGTCCTGCACGGGCGCCAGGTGGCCTCGCGAAAGACGAAATGCGTCAGGACATAGGGCAGCCGGTCAACCGGGTAGGGAACGTCGTGATAGAACGATCCCGAGGAAAACCCGGGCGAGAACGTCATGATGAACCCGAACATGCCGGACGACGCCACCCGCATCGTGTTGCGCACCATCTGCTCCAGCGGACGCTGATCGGAGTATTCCCACCGCATGACCCGGGGCGAAAAGAAGGCGGCGGGGAGCGGCTCGCCGCCCGCGCCGGGAAACTCCCAGCTGTCGCGGGCCTCCATCCATTCGATCCGCGGGTCCGCGCTCATCTGCCGGACATCCTCGTAGTACGCGGGATCCTTGACATGGGGAGAGTATCCGATGGTGTAGGCGAGCCGGGCGTGCGGGTGGTCCTTCCAGATCGCGGCCATCATCTCCCGCATGAGCGAAAGCTGGTTCCGGCCGAACATGCGGCTGCCGGACGCGTCCACCGGCGTCGCGCAGCGTTCGCACCGGCACTCGCCGTACTCGTCGGCGGATTCGATGAAGAGGCCGTCGGCCTCCGGCAGCGCGTCGAACATTTCCTTGTAGTATTCGATCAACGCACGGCGGGCGCGCGGGCTTGACGGACAGAGCGACCAATCCGAAACGTCATGGCCGCTCTCGTCCCGGCTGCCCGTTCGCATGGTGCCCGGCTCGCGGTTGGTCAGCATGAAGGTGCCGCACCATGCGCCGAGCGCGCCTCCCAGGTAGAAACCCATGCCGAGATCGTGCGCCTGTTGGATGAGTCGCTGCTGGTCGGCAAGCGTGCCGATGGCGCTGTCCCGGGTGGAGTCCCACTCGCCGTTCGCCAGCTTGTAGGTCTGCGGGAACTTCCGGCTCGGAAAGTGGCCCGAAAGCCAGAAGTAGATGTGCGAGACGCCGTCGCGCGCAAAGCCGGCGAACACCGGCTTGTAGTCGTCCGCGGAGTACCTGCTTTCCTCGCCCCAGATGCTCAGCAGGTAGACCGGTCTTCCCCGCATGTGCGGGGTTCGCACCACGGTTTCGAGATCGAGGCTCAGGTTGCCCGCGGGCCCGTCGATCAGGAAGTCCCGCAGGTAGACGGCCCCGTTGTACACGCCGCGAGGCGAACGCCCGACCACGCACATCCACGTGACGCCGTTCCGGGTGACCGGCGCGCACGCGAACCCGTGCTCGTCGAGGAACCCGACGCGCATCACGGCGTCGTTCGCGCCCTCGATGTCCGGCAGCAGCTTCCTGAGCCGGTCCAGGGTTGTCAGGACGATGGCCGGCTCGCGCGGCGGCGGTCCGGCGGTCTCGCCGGCCTCGGCCACAGGCAGCGTCACGCCGTCCCAGCACTGCACGGTCTCGGTGATCGCCGAGGCGGCCATCCGCATGAGAAGCTCGGGTTGAGGGCCGCTGACAGTCACGACCTTGCACGCGGCGGTGCCGTTCCTGGTGAGCGGAAGGGATTCCGGCGGCGCCGAGGCCACGACAGCCGGACAGAAAAGCAGTGCTGCGACCCATGCCTTCAAGCGTCTTCCTCCTTGCCGCACATTGCCGACGCGGCGGACATCGCGCGAAACGCACGCGGGCTTGTCTGGCATCGCCCCCGGCGCCTCGCCCGGCCGCGCGGCCTTGCCGTGCCGCCGCATTATACTGGCGATCCCCATCGCGCCTACCTCGTTTTGGGGTCTTTGCCGGCGGGTTCCGTGCTTCGTCGGGTTCGCCGCAGGCAATCCGCGCCGCAGGGAAGGCGCCGGCCGCGGAGTCAGGCCGCCCCCAATTCGTGGGCAAGATCGCAATAAAGCCGCACCCGCTCGAGCGGCGTCTCCGCCGTCGGCGGGCTGCCAAGGCTTAGAAGGAACCGGCTGCCGTTCCGACGCGCCGCCGCGACCTGCCGCCCGATGGCCTCGCGCAGCAGGGCCTCGTCCCCATTCTGCAGCACGCCGATTGCGTCCAGGTTGCCGACGACCACGCACCGCCCGCCGACCCATTCCACAATGTCATCGATGTCGTTGCGGAAGCCCTTCTTGCCCTCCTCAAGCCCCAGGGCGTCCATGCCGAGAGACAGGATCAGGTCCCACTTGCCCGCGGGGTCGCCGCAGAAGTAATACACACTCTTCATGCCGGCCGACCGGATCTCGCCGATCAGCCGTCGAAGAAAAGGCACGTTCAACGCAGCAAACGCCTCCGGGCTGATCATGTCCGTGAGGCAGTCCTCGATCCAGATCCCCGCCGCCCCGTGATCGGCCGCCTCGCGCACATTGCGGAGCGCCACCGCCAGATACCGCTCGCAGGCGTGCTGAACAAGGTCGGGACGCGTGGCGATCATCGTCATCATGCCCTCGAAGCCCCACAGATCGTACGTCTTCCACAACGGACCGGACACGTGGCGGTACGGCCACAGCGTCCGCCCGAACTCGGCGATCAGGGCCGCCGCGACCTGGCGGCGATCCTCGCGAGCCTTCGGGGCCCCTTCCGCGCGGCCGGGCCCGGGGATTGCGGCCTCGATCTCCTCGGGCGACGACGCCGGCTGCTCCGGGCGGACGGACTCGACGCTCTCGGCGGTCCAGCCACCGGGACGGGGCGGGTGCATCGCCTCGCGCCGCCCCGTCCGCCGGTCGGTCCGAAACACGCCCTCGGACGACGCCTCCACCGTGATGTGCTCCTGGTCCTCGAGGCCGGCCCACGGGAACATCTGCAGCCAGTCCTGCCCTAGCGCCGCGACAAGATCCCGAGTCCACGCCAGTTGCCGTTCGGCGTCGGGCATGTGGAGATACCACCATGGACACCGCGTGAACTGCGCCCAGTGATCCCGGAGGAACACGCTCTCGTAACAGACGACCGCCGGCAGCTCCCGCGCGCCGCCCGCCGAAAACGCCGCTTCGATTCGCTCACGTCCATCCATCGCGAAAACCCTGATACAAATCCGTCTCGCCGCCCGCCGCCGCTCCGGGAACGCATTGTACGGGCACGAATCGAGGCATGTCACGAGGCCCTGCGGCACCTGGCATCACCGCCCCCCGGCCACACGCGACGGGCCCGCGATCAATACCGGCGCTTCAGCCCGGCGCTCGGCGGTCCGCATCGCCAAGGTACGCGGGGATGCATGGCCGTTCCTGCACGCAGGGAGGACGTCAGGAACCTTTCCGGCCCCGGGCTGAACGCGTCAAGGCGTCCACCTTCCGCGAACACGGTGTTCTGCCTGTCCGGCAAAGGTTCCTGGCCCCGTTGGCACATACGGCCATGCACCCGGCACGCGGTCGCCGCTTGCCCCGCTCACGGAGAGGGGGTACAATCTAAAGCGTTTCAGGATAAAACTTGGAGGGCGTACGCGTGCGCAGCGTCTGGCAGTCGTCGATCACCTGCATGATCACCCTTTGTCTCGCCCGGAGTTCCGCCTGGGGCTGGGATCCCGAGGTCAACCTCACGCCCGAATACGTCGGGGCCGGCGCCCCGAACATTGCCGTCGATTCGCTGGGGCGTGTCCATGCCGTCTACGCCGCCCAGCCCTCCGGCCAGTCGCTTCGCTTCTTTTATCGAGTCCGCATCGGCTCCACGTGGTCGGCACCGCAGGACCTGCCCGGCCCCAATCACAAGGAACCCGAGGCCGCGATGGCCATGGACGCCTCCGGCCACCTTCACGTCGTCGGCATCTACCGCGTCGATGGCACGGCCAACACGCCCTACACCGTCTACTATTGGGAATACGACGGCAGCACGTGGGCCGGCCCGACCATGCTCAGCAGCGGCCAGGGCAACGACGCCAACAACTGCGGATCGGTCAACATCGTCGTGGACCGCAACCAGGACCTTCACGTGATCTGGTCGCAAGACGGGATGACCGGCGGCGAAGGCGACATCATGTATCGCAAGCGTCAGGGCGGCATCTGGCAGGCCATTCAGAACGTGACACGCAACAACCCCGGCACATCCTACGGATCCAGTTCCCCGGACATCGCCGTCGCCCGCAACGGAAACACCGTCCACGTCGTATGGCACGATGACTTCCTCAACAACGGCTTCCAGGTCTACTACACCAGGAACACGAACCTGGGCGATCCGGCCGCCTGGCTTCCCTCCGGCCAGTGGCGGCAGATGTCCACGGGCGACTACGGCAAGGCTCCGCGCGTGATCGTCGATCGCAACGATGACCCGAACGTGTGGTGGATCGACCGATTCGGCGGCAGCACAAATGTCCTGGCCTACAGCCGGCAGACGGCCGGCGTCTGGACCGCCGCCGCCAACTGGGGGGCCATCGGCCACCAGGGCGCGGCCTTCGACGCCAACAACGTGATGCACTTCCTGTACACGGACGCCCCGGGCGGCACGACCGAACTCTACTACCGGCGTTACAACTACAGCACCGGCTTCACCCCGCCGGAATTGGTCTCCGCCGGTTCCAACACCCTGAAGGTGGACTACGCGGCCCTCGCCCTGGACAGCGCCGGGGCCCCCTACGCCCTGTGGGAGGAGCGAAAAGGCGAGTGGCCTGGCACGGCCTACATCTTCTACTCGACGACGGCCGCACCCGCGCCCACGGGCACGTTGACCGGCGTCGTCCGCGACCAGTACGGCGCCGGCGTCTCGGGCGCGACCGTCTCGGTCACGAGCGGCCAGAGCACATCGACCGGCCCGGGAGGCACATACGCATTGGCGTGCATGGTCGGCACGTGGAACGTTTCGGCGGCCAAGCCATACTACACCGGCCAGACAGCCTATGGCGTCGTCATCAACAACGCACAGGCGACCAACGTGGACTTCACGATCACGGCCCAGACGCCCGGCCCCGTGACGACTTTCACCGCCACGCCCGCCACGAATGCGAACCAGCTCCGCTGGCAGAACCCCGGCTCCGGCGCATTCACCGGCACCGTGATTCGCGTTCGTACCGACGCATACCCCACAAGTCCCACGGACGGCTCGCACGTCACCGACGCTCAGGGAGCGCCCGGAAGCACGGCAACCTTCAACCATGTGGCCCTCGCGCCCGGCGTACGCTACTACTACACCGCGTTCACCTACTTCCAGGACGCGAGCCGGCACTACGGCAGCACCGGCGTGAACACGTCCGCCGTCCCGTTGCTCGGCGGCGATTACGACAACGACGGCGACGTGGATCTGAACGACTTCGCCCTGTTCCAGATGTGCTTCGCCGGTCCCAACACCCCCCCGGCCTACGGCGGCTGTGACAAGCCCGACATGGACGCCGACGGCGACGTGGACCTGATCGACTTCGGCCTGTTCCAGTCGTGTTTCAACGGCCCCAACAACCCCCCGGCGTGCCGATAAGCCGTTTCACACGGCCTGTCGCCGCGCCGAGGGCGCAAGAAAAGGGGCAGAACGAGACGCGTCGTGACACGCTCGATCTGCCCCGGATGTCGTCCGGCGTCAGGGCCTTTCTGCAGCCTCAGACGCGGGCTTTCCGACGCAGCAACGCCACGCCGCCCAGCCCCAGGAGGATCATGCTCGCCGGCTCCGGCGTGACCTGCGTCAGCCGGATCGCACTCCACGAACGCTGGATCTCCCAGCCGAAGTCCCACTTGGCATACAGCCACGAGCCGTTCTTCAGCCACATGTAGAGCCCACTCGCGCCCGCCGCGTAGTCCGCGGTCTCCGGCGTGTGCGGCCCCGGCCCCGTCGGCGTCCAGGTGCCCGGCGTACCCGCATTGCTGCCGATGTACTGGTGGTTGGTACCCCACGCGCCCGCCCAGGGAATGCCCGGGTCATTGGGGAATACCTCGCCGCCCGAGCCGTTGAACTGCGACTCGATCGGTTGCCAATCCATCCGCCCCGTCACGCCCTGCGGCGTCCACGCCTCGATCTTGTACAACTCCGTCGTGGCCGGCATGGTCGTCCCGTCAGTCTTCCAATACACACGACGAACGCCATCAATGCCGGTGCCTTGCCAGGCGCTCGAGCCGCCGTAGCCGGCCCCGGGGAACTCCACCCACCCGGAACCGCCCTGCCGTTCCGCGATCGGCAGGATCCATGTGTCACCCGGCGCCCCCATCGCCGATACGGCAACGCATCCCAATACCGCGACAGACAACAACGTCTTCTGCATACGTCTCCTCCCTCATGCAACGCACAAGTACACGCCGAACCTTCCCATCCCATTCAGCGTCAGGACCCGACTCGCCTGGCGAGGACAAGCCGGCCCATCGACTGAGCCTGCCCAACACGGGCAGAAGGGAAACAATTCATGAAGACTGGTAAACACTCCCATTGAAGCGGGGCTCTCTCTCCGCCGTCAATTAACACTATCCTATGGCAACGTCCTCAAATCGTCAAGGACAAAACGGCCGCGGCTACAGAAAAAGCTGTAGGGTCAACGTGGCAAACCGACCCTGAGATCGAAGGCGGTGAAGTCCTTGTCGGCTCACAGGTTATCGGACCGCATGCCGTTGTGCCCGCTCTCCGGTGTCTGTCGTCTCCCATCAGCCGATCGTGCGGCACGATCCCGTTGCCCCCTGTCAGTTGTCCGTTGCCAGTCTGCGGGCCGCCCGGCGGCGGATCACGCATCCGCTCTGCGGCGGCGATGGATCAGACCGCTGAATAGACAGAATACGCGCAACCAGAACGGCCGATGCAGGCGGCGGGTTGTTACTGCAACAGGGACGTCCGCCGGTAGGGGGTCTTACGCAGGAGCGGCGACACGCCCGTGGTGGAGTCCGGGGGGATGTGGTACACGATCAGTTGCGGCACCTGCTCGACAGGTACCCTCTCATTATAGAACGGCCGGTCCAGCACAATCGTCGCGTTACCGACGGCGCTCTCCTGAACAACACGGTAGAGCAAAACCTGTGGGCTGGTAGATCCTATGTCTGCCGTAGCCAGAACGGTCCCGGCGGGCAGTTGGGAGGCCAGCTGCTCGCCGCTCAACGCGCCGCTCTTCTGTACGCGAAGTTGATTCCAACTGTCTCGCACACGAGCCACGGTGATGGCTTCGGGTTCCGTCGTTGAGGCCCCTCGACCCACGAAAACGGTCCATTCGATCGTGTTGGCCAGCCCGCTACTCCCCTCGGGTCTTCCGTACAACACCGACCAGGTGTATCGCGGCTGTCCTGACGACGGATAACCCGCAACGGGAGGCGACAGCGGCTCTACGTCCACGTAACCGGGCTTGCTGGTATCCTGCCTTTCGCCGCGCAACCAGACGTTGAGGTCGAATTTGTCCAAACCGTTGCTCGGATCTGCCGGGTTGCCGGGAAAAACGGCCTCGCCCGGCATCACGGGCACCTTGGTCGGACTCGTCGCAAGCGAGCCCCGGGAAAGACTCTCGGCCACGACCGCCGAAAGCCGGTACCTGAACGTGTTGGCCCCCTTCCTCACGATCACCCGCTCGGAACGATCCTTCAACAGCAGATCGAGCGTTGCGAAGGCCTCGTCGGCGATGATGGGGGCCAGCGTCTCGTTGGCGGCGGTTCGGGTCTGCTCAATGCCCACCGGGAACGTGGCGGCGACCATGAGGAGGCCAATCCCGAGAATCCCGATCGCAACCATCAGCTCCGCAAGCGAGAAACCCCGCCGCACCCGCCGGCCGCGGGGTCGCAAATCAAAGCCTGATTGAATCGGCACCCGGTTCATCGCATTTCTCTGCCACCACGCCCCGTAACTCCTGTCGCCGGCTTATTGTAAGCGCGACCACCTGTCGCGGAAAAGGGCCGGCCAATTCCGGACCAGGCGGCAGCCGGAATCGCGGCACGCCAGGCCCCGCCCGCCCGCATCTCCCGTTCCGAACGCACCGCGCACTTCCCCGCCTCCTGGGGCTTCGCACTCAACTTGGCTCTTGCAACTGGCCCGTGTACGGGTTGATCAGCACCTGGGCCGTCTTGCCCTTGCCCTTGAGGTAGGTGCTCCACGGCCTGGCGCCGGCCTCCTTGCGGGCGTTCTGCTCATAGATCCACAAGGCGTTCTGCGACCACCGCAACCACGCCGCCGGCACCGTCGGCGCGGGCGTACGGTCGTCCCAGAGAAGCATCGGGGCGGTGTTCTCCGGGTGGGTCCTCGGGTCGAGGTCGCGAATACGCCCGAGGTCGCCCGGATTCGGCTGAATGTAGTCAGGGCCGTAGAAGATCGAGTCCCGGTTGTGCCGCTGAATCACGGCCACGGGACGGATCACGATCTGGCCGGTGGGCGAAAACAGGATCGTGAACGTGGTGCTCGCGGCAAGATAGTTTGTAAGGCTCAGATCGGCGTCGGCGTCGTCCACATCCGAATCGCCGTCCCGGTTCACCCAGACCTCGCCCCCGGCCGCGAGTTCCACGCCGGCGGGGAACCGCACCGGCTCGCGGTTTGGCGCCGCCACAAACAGATCCTCCTGCACGGCCCCCAGCGCCGCTTGCCACGCGGCGGTCGGGCTGGGACCAAGCAGCATGGCCCACGTTTGCGGCGAGGCGACCCGCAACGGGTACACGATGACCGCATACGTGGCACCGTCTTCCGCGTGACGCGTTCGGGCGCCCAGCGCATTCCGTAACGAGTCCACTGGACACGGATAGCGATACTGCTCGATCCGCACGCCCACGACGTGGCCGCGGGAGGCCGCGTCGGCACGCGCGGAGGCAAGGACCGTCTTCAGCGTCGTCCGCGCGGCGCCTTCCTGAACGCCGCCGCCGAGCGCGCGGAGCGAAACCACCGCCAGGGCGAGCAGGATGCCGACGATCGCGGCCACCACGAGCATCTCGACAAGCGTGAACCCCATGCGAGCGCCGGAGTCTGCGGGCCGAGGGCCACGCGCGGAGGAGCCGGCACGACGACCCACGGACGGCGGACGGAACACCCGGCACCGGGCACCGGGCATGGGGTACCGGGCGCCAGTGCTGTCGCCGTGTGAGCGGTCCCGTTGTGGTGCAGGCATCCTGCCTGCATCCGCCCGCTGGCCGGAAGCCTGCACCACAAAGCACGCGAGACTGCCGCTCAGAGCCGCGCCGGCGACGGATCGCCGATCGCGGATTGTTGATCGCCGGCCGGGGCTCATTCTGTTGCGAGCTGCGTTCATGTTTCGCCGTTCGCCGTGCGTCGCTCAGCCTTCGTCGTTCGTCACTCTCGCTTCGTCATTCGTTCGTCTTGCTTTGGTCATTCGACCTTCACGGCCGTCTAGTCCTTCTTGTCGCTGAAGATGTCGTCGGCGCCCACCGGGTCCTGATCGACCCGATTCGGGTCGGCGGCAAATCGCCCGTCCGGTCCGGCCGACCACAGAAACGGCCGGCCGTTGTTGCGGTACGTGTAGTACCGGTATCGTAGCGGCTGCTGCCACGCATCGAGAACCTGGAGCGCCTCGACAAAGGGCGCCGTAGCTTGATCCCTCGTCGGCACGTGGGGCCTGAACAACATCGCCCCATGAGCGTTGACCGTCGCCCCCTGCGGCAGCCTGCGAAGGATCGCCCGGATCTTGTCCCGGGCCTCGCCGTTCACAACAAAACTGGAGCCGCCATAGGGAAACTGAAGAATCACGTAAAGGCCCTCGATGCTGCGAACCACCCTGTGAGCAGGCATGGTTGGCGACGCCGCCGGTGGAACCTCGAAAATCGAATCCGGATACCCAAGGTAGAAGTCGTCCTGGGTCGGCGGCGCGTGCGTGGTCTGGCTGGGCTCATACGGGCGTTCGTGAACGTCGGGCGCCGGCGGCGGCTCCGCCGTGTTGGTCCTGTGTGGGTCATTCGGCGGGCTCGGCCAGCCGTTCGCCTCGATCCAGCCCCCTGTCCCAAGCCCGTTCGCCGCCTGCTGAAACTCGTCGATCGCAAGCGTAAGCGTTGCCATCGTCCCGCGCGTGAGGTCACGCTTGCCCTTCTCCCGCAATCGCGAGCCGACCAGACCGATCGCGGCCAGCAGAACCCCGATGATCGCAACGACCACGAGAATCTCGACGAGCGTCACAGCCCGAGCCAGTGATGAGTGATACGTGATGGATGATGAGTGCGAAGTGCTGAGTACTGAGTACTGAGTACCGAGGTCGTCATCCCCGCACGAGCGGGGATCCAGATTGGATGACACGAAGCCTGGACCCCCGCTTGCGCGGGGGTGACGGACTAACGGAATAGCGGGTTCAAGGTTGCGTGATCGCTGACTGCCGATCGCCGATCGCTGGTCGCCGATCGCTGATCGCTGGACGCTGATCGCCGATGGCTGGTCGCCGATCGCTGATCGCTGATCGCTGATCGCCGACAGCTTGTTCCGCGTCATGTTGTTTGTCCTTCGCTGGTGCATCGCCACGCTCACTCGCACCGTCGCCGGGCCGGCTCCCCGGCCTCTCAGTGGTTCGGCTCGAAGTTCGTCACGTCGTCCGCCGTGCCGTACCGGCCGTCGGGCCCCGACGAGATCAGCAGGTACGTATCCGGCCGCTGAGCCGTCGGACGGGCCGTAACCTTCGGATCGCCGATGATGTACTCGAACGAGTACCGTTGCTGGGGGAAGCCGTTCGCAGCCCTGCTGTTGTTCGGGAAATAGCCCAGCGGATGCACTCGTCCGCCGCCGTAGTCAGGAACCGGCTCGCCATCGGGACGCTGCCCGTTCTGCCCCGTGAACAGGACGTTGTCGTGAAGCTGATAGGTGCCGTCGTTCAGCATGGCGGTGACGGTGTCCCGGTTGTCGCCGGTCAGATTGTTGCATCCCACGAAAGGACGGCCGGGATTCGCGCGATAGTACAGGATCGGCCGCTCAAACTTGTCCAGGAAATACACCCACGGGAACTGTCGTTTCTCCCCCGTGGGCACGGCATACGCCGACAGGTTCGGATTGTCCTCGTCCGCCACGCGCGTCGGAAGAAGCATCTTGCCGCTATCGACGAACGGCCCGCGCCGCGGATAGAACGGCTGATTCGTGGCCATGTTCACGGAGTAGAGGCCCACCGACGACGCGTTGGCGGGAAGTCGGCCCCCGGCAACACTATCGGGCCAGCCCGTGGGAAAACCCGGCGTTCCCAGCATGTCGGCGCCAAGGAGCGCCCATGCCAACAGACCCGCGCCCTGCACTTCTACCAGCGGTTGGTTCGCCGGCGGTCCCTGCCTCGGATCCCTGGCTTTGCAGTTCGCCCAGTTTGCCGGCGTAGCCGACGGCGGGTATGCGCCGCTGAGCGTTGCGTCGTTCTTGAACGTCTCCAGCCCCGTCTCCAGGGCGCTTAACGTAGCCTTCGTCGCAGCGACCTTCGCCCCCGTTCTCGCCTTGTTGATCGCCGGCAGCAGCATCCCGAGCAGTACCGCGATGATCCCGATCACGACCATCAACTCAACCAGCGTGAAGGCCCTTCGTCTCGACTCCATGGGACACCTCGCGTTCTTGCTCGCCACGGTTTCCGCCATCGAACATCGACTATCGGCCGCCCGTAGCCCGGGGACAACGTTGAGGGCCGTCCTTTGCGACGCAGCCATCCTGGCCCTTCTGGCGCAGCCATCCTGGCCCTTGTGGTGCAGCCATCCTGGCTGCAAACCCGCGGGCCGGAAGCCTCCGCCACAATCACGCCACTTGCCCGGCCAAGGCGCCGGCCGTCCGGACCATCCCCCAACACCTTGTCGTCACAGTATCTTACGGCCACAACGAGAGTCCGGCAAAGCCCACCAGCCGGCAAACACGGATGGGTGGGCCTCCCAACCTGTGTGGCTCACTGTTTTTGCAGCCCCAGCAGCACGCCCTGTCCGGGAGCCAGCCACTCGCTTTCGCTCCCCCCGCCAACGGCCCCGGTCCACGGGTTCACCTGCACGAGCCGTCCGGCACGTTTGAACTTCACGCTGTATGACGTCGAGCGGATCAGGCTCTTGTTCACGATCAGGACCCACGGCAGGCCCTCGGGCCCCTCAAACTCGCCGACGACCAGGCTCCCGCCGGCGACCTGATCGAGAAACCGGCTCGTGACCGCCCCGGCACATCCGGACGGGACATCGGGATGGTGGAACACATGCACACTCCGGAGCCGGCAGAACATCGGCGCAAGGTTCTGAAGCTGCAGGTTCACCCGCCGGAGCATGTGCCACGTGGGCGTCTTGTCCCCGAACGTGTCGATGGGCGCGAGGCGATAGTTGCTGCCCTTCGGCGTGAAGTAGGTGTAGTAGCTGACGCCGCGCCCGCCGTACGCCAGCGTCGTGTATGCCTGGAAACGCAGGCCCGCCTCCGTCGGCTCGGCGTACGCGAAGTGCGCGTTCGACAGGACGATGTTCCAGAACGGCAGCTTGTGCCTGAGGGCGACCGCCCGGATGGTCTCCAGGTTCTGGAAGTACCCGTGCCGCAACGAGCCGTCCTCCATCAGGGCGTAGTGGTCATAGCTGATGAACGGCGGCTTGACGATGCCGACGAACGACTCGACGTACTCCTCGTATGTCTTCACGCCCATCTGGTCCGCGGAGGCGTAGTTCGGAAACAGGTTCACGTAGGGCCGCGTGCCGGGCGCGGCCCTGCGATACGCCTCCGCCCATCGCGCCAGGCCGGAGTAGATGACCGCGCTCGGTTCGTCGCGCAGGTAGTAGCCGAACGCGGCCGGGTGCTTCGCCACGCGGTCCACGACGGCCTTCACGCGCTTCTCGATCTCCGGCGTATCGAATTTGGCCACGGCGTCGTCCACGTGCGTCTCGGGCGTGGCGACGATCCCCTTGAGGCCGGCCGCCGCCACGAGATCGAGATCCTCCGGCTTGACGAAACCCGCCAGGTTGAAGCCGCACGCCTTGATCCCGGCCAGCACGGCCTTGTCGCCGGGCGTCCAGTCCCACGGGAGGATCGCGAAGTCCTCCGGTGCCGGGACGTTGTCCGCCCGTGCCGTGCCTGCAAGGAAGCCGACCGTCACCGCCGCTGTCGCGGTCAGGATCACAATGCGTGACATGAGACCTCCGTTCGTGTTCCTGCGTGGCCGCGCCCGATCACCGCGCCGGATCTGCGATCCTTCGTACGTTCACGCGTCTTCCCGCTTCCCCGCCTTTTCGCTTTCCCACGGCTCCAGCGCCCGGTCGATCGCCGCCATCGTCGTGCCGATCGGGCACTTCATGGCCGATCCGCCGCACGTGCAGCCCGAGCGCCCCTGGAAGAACCGCACCGCGCGAAAGGCCAGCCAGCCGCCCGACGCCAGCACGATCCCGCCGACGATCACCGCTTCAAGCCACATGGTTCCGCCTCGCACAAGGCCGGGTCAACGCCCCCATCCCGCCGCGCCGCCGATCTGATACACCCCGACCGCCAGCGCGAACGCCAGCAGCGTCGTGTAGCCGATCGCGAACACCGCCCATCGCCACTTGCCCGACTCGCGCCGGATCGCGGCCATCGTCGCCGAGCACGGCGCATACACCATCACAAACACCATCAGCGCCAGCGCGCGGAGCGGCGACCAATCCGGGTCGTCCGCCAGCCGCGCCGACAGATTCTGCATCCGATCGGGGTGCGCATCGCCGATCGAATACGCCGTGCCCAGCGTGCCCACGACCACTTCCTTCGTCGCGAAGCCGCCGATCAGCGCCACGTTGTCCCGCCACTCGAAGCCCGCCAGCCGCGTCACCGGCTCCAGCGCCGAGCCCACGCGGCCCGCCGCGCTGTGCCGCAGCCGTGCCAGTTCCTGCTCCGCCGTCGCCACACCGGCCCCCGCCGCCCTGCCGCCGTCCGCCCGCGGGAAGCACATCGCCGCCCAGATCACCAGGTTCGCCGCCAGGATCACCGTCCCGGCCTTGCGAAGGTACATCCACGTCCGCTCCCACGTGTGCGTCAGCACGCCGCGCAGCGTCGGCACGTGGTAGGCCGGCAGTTCCATCACGAACGGCGCCTGCTCGCCCCGGACGATCGTCCGCCGCAGCACCCACGCCGCCCCCAGCGCAATCCCCCAGGACACCGCCCACAGCACAAACAGCGCCTGCGCCTTGTGCGCCGCGAAGAACGCCCCGATCAGAACCAGGTACAGCGGCATCTTCGCGCCGCAGTTCATCAGCGGCACCACGAGCATCGTCACCAGCCGGTCCTTCTCCTCGCGAAGCGTCCGCGTCGCCATCACGCCCGGCACCGCACAGCCCCCCGCCCCGAGCCCGCCCGACACGATCATCGCCAGCACGCTCTTGCCCTGCAGCCCGAACACCCGCAGCAGCCGGTCCAGCACGAACGCCACCCGCGCCACGTAGCCCGTGTCCTCCAGCGCCGCCACGAACGCGAACAGCACGGCGATCAGCGGCACGAAGCTCACCACGCCGCCCACGCCCGCGATGATCCCGTCACGCAGGAGCGAGTGCAGCAGCGGCATCCGCGGCTCCAGCGGCGCCACGAGCCCCGCCAGGGCATGATCGAAAAACCAGTGGCACCAGCCCGTCAGGCTCCGGCCGAACACCCACGGCCATTCGTCCGCCACCTTGAACACCGCCACGAACAGCGAGTACACCACGCCCAGCAGGATCAGCGGCCCCAGTACGCGATGGCAGACCACGGCGTCGATCCTGTCCGTGATGTCCTGCCGCGCCTCGGCCGACGATTGCACGCATTCGCGCACCACGCCGGCGGCGAAGCCGTACCGCCGTTCCGCGATGATGGCGTCGGCGCTCTCGCCGTAATGCTTCTCGATCCCCGCAATCGCCGACCGCGCCGCCGTGTCGATTCCGTCGGGATCGTGCGCGAGTTCGCGGACCGCCTTCAGCACCTCCGCGTCGCGCTCGATGAGCTTCACCGCCACCCATCGCGCGGGATACCGCGCCGCGATCACCGCCTCCTTCGCCACGACGGACGCCAGCAGGTCCACCTCCGCCTCCACCTCGTGCCCGTACGTCACGGGGCGGCTGAACGAATCCGGCCGGCTGTCCGCCCTCTTCACCGTGGCCGCCAGCAACTCCGCCAGGCCCACGTCCTTTGACCCCACCGTCTCCACCACCGGCACGCCCAGCAGCGCCGAGATCCGCCCCGCATCCAGCCGAAGACCCCGCTTGCGGGCCAGGTCGGTCATGTTCAACACGAGCACGACCGGCGCGTTCATCTCCATCAACTGAACTGTCAGATACAGGTTCCGCTCGAGGTTCGACGCATCGACGACGTTGATCACAACATCCGGCCGCGACTCGATCACGCACTCCCGCGCGATCAGTTCGTCGATGGAGTACGCCGTCAGCGAGTAGGTGCCCGGCAGGTCGATCAGCGTGATCTCGCGTCCCTGAAACGACGCCCGCCCCACCTTCTTCTCCACGGTCACGCCGGGGTAGTTCGCCACCCCCTGCGTCATGCCCGTCAGCCCGTTGAAGATGGATGTCTTGCCTGAGTTGGGGTTGCCCGCGATGGCCGCCGTAACGGCCCCGGGCCGCCGTCGCCCCCCCCCGGTGATCACGGGCAACGGCGCCGACGATTCGACGCGCGATTGCGTGGGCGATGCCGCCGGCAGGCCGTGTCCCGCCGCAGTTCGAAATCCTGACTCTCGTTCGTCCGGCATCGTCTGCCCTGTCGCCCGCCCCCCCTGCCGCCTACTGCTCCGGCGTCTTGTCCGCCGCCGGCCTGGCCCGCTCGACCTCGATATAGCGCGCCTCGTTGCTCCGAATCGCCAGGTAATAGCCCTTCACGGCGATCTGAATCGGATCCCCCAGTGGCGCACGCCGTTTCACCAGGATTCGCGTCCCACGGGTGACCCCCATATCAAGAAGGCGCTGCCGCAACGACCCCCTTCCCCCGATCCGCGTGATCCGCCCCGCCTCGCCTTCCTCCAGTTCATCAAGCGTCCTGCTCACACACGAACTCCAAAGCCTGTTCCCGATTATCGGACGTCGCAACTATAAAAGCTGCGTGGAGTCTCCCTCATGCCTTATAGGCTGACGTCGCACGCCGGTCAATCCAGAAAGCTCTTCTCGCAATCTCGTCGAGACCGGCCACCCGATATAGAATGGCCCCGGCACAGGAGAAACACTGCCATGATCGACCAGTTTCCGTTGGGAGACAGGCTTCCCGGCCTCGTGGACCGGATCGTCGCCAGCTACAAGGACGATCCGCGTACGCACCACATCGACCGCTTCTACCTGCCCAACCGGACGGAGATCGTGGAGATCATCGAGCTGCTGCTCGAGGTCGCGTTCCCCGGCTACTACGGCCGACAGAACCTGACGACCCACAACGTCGCCTACCACGTCGGCGAACTCCTGCCCAAGCTCGGCCAGAAGCTGTTCCGGCAGGTCTACCACTGCCTCTGCTACGGCGAGGAACTCAAGGGCCGCGTGAACGGCGAGTCGCGGCCGTGCGACAAGAAAGCCCAGCGGCTCGTCCTCGAGTTTCTGGAACGAATCCCGGATCTGCGGCGGGTGATCGCCGGCGACGTGCAGGCGGCCTACGACGGCGACCCCGCCGCCGTAAACACCGACGAGGTCATCCTGGCCTATCCGGGCGTGCTCGCCGTGACCGTCTACCGCTTCGCACACGAGCTGCACGAGATGGGCGTCCCGCTGATGCCGCGCATCATGACCGAGTGGGCGCACACGATGACGGGCGTGGACATCCACCCCGGCGCGAAGATCGGAAGCCACTTCTTCATCGACCACGCGACCGGCGTCGTCATCGGCGAGACGACGGAGATCGGCGACAACGTCAAGCTCTACCAGGGCGTGACGCTGGGCGCCCTTTCGTTCCCCAAGGACGAGCGCGGGCGGCTGATCCGAGGCCACAAACGCCACCCGACGGTCGAGGAGGGCGTCACGGTCTACGCCAACGCGACCGTACTCGGCGGGGACACCCGTCTCGGACGATGCAGCGTCGTCGGCGGCTCAGTGTTCCTCACGCGAAGCATCCCCGCCGATTGTTCCGTCACGCTCGCGCCGCCGAACCTGAAGGTCCACCGCCGCGGAGAGTCCGACCGCGATGCCGACTTCGGCGCCTGGGTCTACGAGATCTGACGCCATCGCCCCGTCCGATGGTGCGCGCCCCGCCCGCCGTCCGATGCACGGGGAGAACGATTCTCCCCGAGCGCGTGCTTGCGCGATCAGAGGTTCGCCCAACGGCCGGCCTTGTCCGCACAGAAAAAGCGTGATCGTGACGCGCTTCGGGCGAGGATGCTGCCGGGCAGCCCCGCGGCAGCCGGGCAGACTCAACTGCTCAATCCGGCGGAGTGGAGGAGATTCCTGAGCCGCTGTGCCTGGGCCGGGCCGTCGGCGCGACCACCGGCGGCGAATGACCGCTCATCCAGCTCCACGCGGCCCTCGTTCGCAACCAGGTGGCGCTGCAGCTCCGACAGCAGCGCGACCAGGGCCGTCGTCTGACGGGCGGAGATCTGCCCGTTGCGCGGGCCCGACGTGTCGATCGCCACCTCGATCACCCCGCTCTCGGACGCTGCCGCCGCCCGACGCCACCGCTCGGTCGCGGTCAGTTCCCCGCCGGCTGTCACCCGGAAGTGCGGCTCGATCGCCGCCGCCCCGCGGAGGGCATCGGCGCGGATCAGGATGCCCTGCCACCGGGTCGTCGACGCAACCCCCTCGGCCTGAACGGCCTGTTTGGCCTCCATGGCACGCAGCTGCACCGCATATCCCGTGTTGGACGGAGGGCCCGACGGCTCGATCCACTGGAGCAGAAACGTGCCGACGGTCATCGCGCCGACCAGGGACGCCAGTACCTTGGCCACTCTCGATTGCGGGTTCTTCATCGCGCCATCCGTTCCAAACGCCCTTTCTACTGTAGCTATCGGACAAATGCAATGCCCATCCGCCGATAATCTCTACGTTCCCTGCGATTTTTTGCCGGCCAGGAGCCGCCGAAGGACCGGAAGCAGCGTCGTCGGCTCAAAGTACGCCTCCGGCAGCCGGAGGTGAACCGTGTTCGCATCCGGCACCCGGGGCGACCCCGGCCCCCCCTCAAACAGCCTACGGACCAGCCCCAGTTCCTCCACAGTGAATACCAGGTCCGGCCGACGCTGGACGATCGACGTGATCTTGTACGGCTGCGCAAGGATTCGGATTTCGGCCTGCTGCAACAGCGAGGCCACCGTGGGCGGATACGGCCCATAGGCGTCCTTCAAGTCCCGTTCGAGTTGCTCCACGTCCTCCAGCGTACGGCAAGCCACGAGACGCCGGTACACCTCCATTCGCTGGCGGTCAGACGGAATGTAACTCGTTGGCAGGTGTGAGGTTATCTCCAGTTCAAGATGTACGGGCCGGAACGGTTGGACCGGCTCATTCCGTAGCCGGCGGACCGCCTGTTCCAGAAGCTGGCAGTACAGCTCGTATCCCACATCGGCGATGTGACCGCTCTGCTCCGGGCCCAGGATGTTGCCCGCCCCCCGGATCTCGAGGTCGCGCATGGCGATCCGGAAGCCGGCCCCCAGCTCGGAGTACTCTTCGATCGCCTTGAGCCGCTTGGCCGCCGTGTCGGTCAAGGGCTTGTCCGGCGGAAGGAGCAGGTAGCAATAGGCCCGGTGCTTGTACCGGCCCACCCGCCCCCGAAGCTGGTGCAGGTCGGCCAGGCCGAACCGGTCCGCCCGGTTGATGAAGATGGTGTTCGCGGTCGGGATGTCCAGGCCGGACTCGATGATGTTGGTGCAGACCAGGACGTCGGCCTCGTGCCGGACGAACCGGAGCATGGCGTGCTCCAGTTCGTGCTCGTGCATCTGGCCGTGGCCCACGACGATCCGCGCCTCCGGCACGATCTGCTGGATCTCGTCAGCCATCGTCTGGATGTCATGCACGAAGTTGTGGACGAAGTACACCTGCCCGTCGCGGTTCAGCTCCCGGACGATGGCATCATGGATGAGCTGCCGTTCGTACAGGCGGACCTGCGTGACGATGCTGCGACGGTCCATCGGCGGCGTCGCCAGCGAGCTGATGTCGCGAATGCCCAGCATGGCCATGTGCAGCGTGCGGGGGATCGGCGTGGCTGTCAGGGTGAGCACATCGACCGTCTCGCGGAAGCGCTTGAGCCGCTCCTTGTTCTCGACGCCGAACCGCTGTTCCTCGTCAATGACGACCAGCCCGAGGTCGGCAAAGCCGATATCCTTGCTCAGCAGCCGGTGCGTGCCGATCAGGATGTCCACCTGCCCCTTCTTCGCGCGGGCGACGATGGCGTCCTGCTCGCGTTTGGTACGAAAGCGCGAGAGCGACTCGATCGCGAACGGGTAATCGGCCATCCGCTCGCGGAACGTCTGGTAGTGCTGCTCGGCCAGCACCGTCGTCGGCACGAGCACCGCCACCTGCTTGCCGTACTCGGCGGCCTTGAACGCCGCCCGCATCGCCAGCTCGGTCTTGCCGTACCCCACGTCGCCGCAGAGCAACCGGTCCATCGGGCGCTCGCGCGACATGTCGGCCTTGATGTCCTTGAGGACCGTGAGCTGGTCCTCCGTCTCCGTGTAGAGGAACGCCTCTTCGAACTCCCGCTGCCAGTCCGTGTCGGCCGGGTACGCGATGCCCGGCTGCGATTGCCGAAGGGCCTGGATCTTGAGCAGCTCGCCGGCGAGGTCGCTGACCGCCTCCTCAACCCGCTGTTTCGTGTTTTTCCACCGCGTGCCGCCGAGCTTCGACAACGGCGGCCGGGCATGGCCCGCGCCGATGTACTTCTGCACCAGGTCGATCTGGCTGGCGGGTACGTGGAGCACGGCCTGGTCGGCGAACTCGAGCGTGAGATACTCGTCCATCTTCTGCGAGTCGCCCTTGCGCTGCGTCTTCATTCCGCGGAAGCGGGCGATCCCGTGGACAATGTGTACGACGAGGTCGCCGGGGTTGAGGTCGAGCCACGACTCGATCGGCCGCGCCGCATGGGTGCGGCGGATCCGCCGCCGCTGCTGGTAGCGGTGAAAGATCTCATGATCGCCCACGACCACGACGCCCGCCGTCGCCCAGAAGAACCCGCGGTGGAGCAACCCGATCTCAAGATGGATGCGTGGGACGGAGTCCGCAGGCTGAACGGCTCCGCGGCACTCCGCCGGTTCGCCCGCCTGCCGTGCCCCGGCTGCGGAATCGGCGGCGGAGGCGCCCGCCGCGTGGGCGGCGATCAGCTCTCTCAATCGCTGCTGCTCACCAGCATTGTCGCAGTAGACGATCACTTCCTGCTCGCGGGCCAGCCTGCACAGCTCCGCCACCGCCTCCGTGGCCTTCGCCTCGAATCGCTGGACGCTCTGCACGTCAAACCGAAACGTGTCGGCCGATCCGCCGGCGCCGCCGAACCGCACCAGGTGAAGCGGCGTCAGGTCATTCGCACGGCGGAAGACCGCCTCGACCGGGAACATGCCCACCGGCCGGCCGAGCCGGTCGAGGAACGTACGGCCGAGTTCCTGGATCTCGATCGGCTCGTCAAACGCGACCAGCGTGTCGGCGGGCAGGTACGAGAGGAAGCTCGTCGTCCGCTCGTCCGTCGCCGCTTCGGCGTTGACAAACAGCGGCTTCGGGCTGGCGATGCGGATCCCCGGCAGCTCGCGCATCGACCGCTGCGTGGACACGTCGAACTGCCGGATGCTCTCCAGCGTGTTGCCGAAGAACTCCACGCGGATCGGGTCGATGTGGCCGAAGGGGTAGATGTCGAGGATGCCCCCGCGCAGCGCGAAGTCGCCCGGCGACTCGACGAGATCAAGCCGCGAGAACCCCTGCTCGACGAGCCAGTCGGCGATCGTGCGCGGGTCGCGGTCCTCGCCGGCCGTCAGCACGAGCGAGTTCGACTCGAGCGCCGCGAAGCTCGGCACGGGCTGCATCAGGGCCTGAATGGGGGCGACGATGGCAGGGGCGCCGCCCGCCGGGCCCTGTTCGATTGGGGACCTCAAATCCTGCTTGTCGGATGCGTGGGGCGCACGGGCGGGTTTCGGTCGCACCCCACGGGCGCGAGGCGTACGCGGCGAGCGACCCGACGCAGGCCGACCCGCCGCCGTACGCCCGACGGCGGAGCCTGCTCCCGCGCCGCTCGTCCGACGGCCGGACTCCCGCAGGGACGAGCAAAGGCGGATGCGCTCGGCCGCGATCTCATCCTTGGCCGCCCCCTCGCCGGGCAGGGCCTCCCACGCGCCGAACACCTCGACGGGCCCCTGGAGGAACAGTTCCAGGTCGTCGCGGACGTCGTCGGCCTCCTCGAGGTGCGCGGTCACGTACAGCAGCGGCCGCTTCAGCACCGCCGCCGCCCGCCCGGCCAGCATGGGCGCAAACGATCCCCACAGCCCCTCGGCGTAAACAGGCCCCCTCGTGGCGGCCAGCCGAGCGACCATCCCTCGAAAGGTTTCATCGGCGGTAAGCCGCTCGATGACGTTCACTGCGTTTCGATCATACCCGGCCCACATCCACGGTCAACCCCGTCGCCGCATACGGCGACGCTGGAATCACCTTGCCGGCCTTTGGCTCTCCCGCCGCACTTGCGCGAGTACTGTCTCCACCGGAAGCAGCGCAGATGTGCAGCACCGTCTCGCCGCGAAGGGACGCCGGTGTGTAGTACAACTTCGCCGATGGATATGCACACCCGGCGATTTGCGTTACCATGACGCCGGCAGACGTGCCGCGAGAAACACAACCCCGGGAGGCATGGCACATGAGTCATCGGCGATCGGCATGGGCACTGGTCCTGGTCATCGTTTTCGGGATCTCGTATGCGCGGGCGGAGGATCGCCGTCCCGTCGTGGCGGAGAACGTCATCCTGTTCCTCGTGGACGGCCTTCGCTGGCAGGAGGTCTTCACCGGGGCGGAGGAGGCGCTGATTACCAGGGACAACGGCGTCGCCGACGTCGCGGCGGTGAAGAAGGAATACTGGCGAGATACGCCGGAGGCCCGCCGTGCGACGCTCATGCCGTTCTTCTGGAACACGATTGCCCGGCAAGGTCAGCTCTTCGGCAACCAGCACAAGGACAGCGTCGTCCGCGTCGCCAACACGTTCCGGTTCTCCTATCCCGGCCACAGCGAGATGCTCGTCGGCTACGCCGACCCCCGCATCAACAGCAACGACAACGTGCCCAATCCCAACGTGTCCGTGCTGGAGTGGCTGCACCGCCGCCCGTCCTTCCGCGGCCGCGTCGCCGCGTTCGGCATGTGGGAGGCGATCGCCGGCATTCTCAACCGTGAGCGGTGCGGGTTCTACGTCAACGGCCGTTACGAGCCCGTCAGGGAGGGAAGGATCACGCCGCCACTTGAGCTGCTGAATTGCCTGAAGGCCGACCTGCCGCCCAATGCCCGCAAGGCCGACTACGACGCCCTGCTCTTCTACTCCGCGCTGGAGTACTTCAAGGCCAACAAACCTCGTGCATTCTACATTGCCTTCGACGAAACGGACCAGTGGGGGCATGAAGGCCGCTACGGCGACTACCTCGACTCGGCCCGCCGTGCCGACCGCCTGATCGGCACGCTCTGGCAGACGGCGCAGTCCATGCCCGAGTACCGGGACCGGACCACGTTGATCATCGCCGCCGACCATGGCCGCGGGACCGGCCCCGAGTGGAGGAACCACGGCGAGAAAATCGCCGGCGCGGAGAACGTCTGGGTGGCCGCCATCGGCCCGAATGTGCCGGCGCTCGGCGAGCGGACGAACGTCGAGCCGATCACGCTGGCCCAGGTCGCAGCCACCGTCGCCGCCTCCGTCGGCGAGGACTACCGCGCCTCCGTTCCGCAGGCGGCCCCCGCGATCCGGCTTGCGCCGGCGAAGACCAACTGACCCAACCCGGCACGGCGAAGGCGGCGTCCCGACGCAGACAGCCGTCGCGTCGGCCGTTCGTCCCCCGCTTTCGAAAAGACGCGCCACGGGGATGGCACTCTGCGGCCCCGCTCGGCGTGGTGTACCTGTCGGCGCACGGCGGATACGATCTGGCGATGCGAATTGCGATGGTCAATCCCAATCGGATGCGGAATCCGCCTGTGATCCCGATCGGGCTGGAGTATGTGACCCATGCGATCCGGGCGGCGGGGCATGAGGCGGCCATGCTTGATCTGTGCTTCATCGACGATGTCGGGCCGGCGATCGACCGGTTCCTGGCCGACTTCCGCCCGGAGGCCGCGTTCCTCAGCATCCGCAACGTGGACAGCGTCATTCGCGCGGAGGACCAGTTCTTCCTCCGCGAACACCGGACGATCGCCGAGCGGATCACAGCGGCCGGCGTGCGACTGGTCGTCGGCGGCGCAGGGCTGCCGTCGATGCCGGAGGCGATCATGCGGTATCTGGGGGCCGACGCAGCCGTTGTCGGCCCGGGCGAGGGAGCGGCGGTCGTCGCGGCGGAAGTCGTGGCGTCTCTTGCCGTCGGGCGACCTCCTTGCGGTGCAGGCGTCTTGCCTGCCTCCGTCGGCGGGCGGGAAGCCGGTATCACAAAGCGTGAACGCGCTCCGTTGCTCATCAACGGCTTTGACGTGCCGTTCGACCCGGCGGTCGTGCCGCAGCGGGGTATCGATGTGGACTACGCGGCGTACTACGCCCGGGACGGCGTCGCGGGATTCGCATCCTCGTACGGCTGCCCGTGCCGCTGCCCGTTCTGCATCGAGGCTCGCACGGGAGTTCGCTGCCGAAACGTGGACGCCGTCGCGGCAGAGGTCCGCGGACTGGTCGAGAAGGGCTGGCGGCGGATGCACCTGTGCGACGCCGAGATGAACGTCTCGCTCGAACACGCCGTCGCCTTGTGCGAGGCGCTCGTGGGCTCCGGCGCCCGGTGGATGACCTACATGCGCTGTGCGCCGTGCGACGCCCGGCTGGCCGGCGCCCTGCGACGGAGCGATTGCGAGCTTGCGACGGTCACCGTGAACAGTGCGACCGACGAACCCCGGACCGCGGCCGGGTGCATCCGCCTGCTGAAGGCCGAAGGCGTCAAGGTCGCCGTCGATCTGTCCTGCGGACTGCCGGATGAAGCGCCCGAGCAGGCCCGCTCGATGATCGCGGCCCTGCACGAGGCCCGCCCCGAGCGCGTCGGCGTCACCGTACGGTTCCGGCTCTACCCGACGACGCCGCTGGCGGAACGAATCCGTGCCGATGCCGCCGAACGACGCTGGACCACGGGCGATCCCGAGTTCGTGCTGCCGGCGTACTACTGCCGTTTCGACCCGGCCGAGGTCCAGCGGTGGATCGAGGGCCTCGACGGCTTCTCGATCGACACGGGCGAGGCCGTCAACTACCAGCGGTTGTCCCAGGAACGTGCCGGGGGACCGTAAAACGGCCGAGCCCGCCACGCCGGCCGCTGCCAGCGGGGCTCCGGGCCCCACCCATCGCGCCGCCCCATGCCAGGACCGCGCGCCGCTCCTTCCCACGGACCGGCGCCGCATGGCCCCACGCACGCCGCCCCACGGCGGCCCGGCGGCGGACCATCGTCATCGCCCCGCATGAAGCGGCCTCTGGACCCGCCGCCCCACCCCGGTCCCGCCCCAAAGCCACGGCAACCACGACCCGCACGACAATCGCCGCACCCGGCCGCGCACGCGCCTCGACAATTCCGGCCGCACCCGAAATGGCCGCCACGATCCGCACGGCAACCGCGGCACATCGCGCCGCAGCCGGCGCAACGGTCGCACCGCCCACAAGAGCCGCGACAGTTCCTGCCGCAACCGGCGCAGCCGTCGCACGACCCGCACGAACCGCACGAACCGCGACCGGCCATCCGCGGCGCCGCGCAGGCGCCGCCCCGGTCACGCCCGCCGTCACCCCGCACGCCGCATCGGCCCGGGCAATTGGAGCACGATGCACCACATCGCCCGCAATCGCCCCCACGCGAGCCGTCGCGGAGCCGTTGCCGGTCGCCGCCGCGAGGTCCCGGTGCGCGATCGCCCAGATCGCGTTTGTCACGCGGGCGATCATCCCTGCCGCCCTGTTTCGGCGCGGCCTGGCACGGCGGCGGTCCGTCGTCCGTCACACACGAGCCGTCGCGGAGCCGCTCGCAGTCGCCCCGTCCTCGGGGACCCGGCCATTCGGCCATCGCCCAGCTGGCGGCCAGCAGAAAACCTGCACATGCAATCGTGATTCTGGTCATGCGAAACATCTCCTTGTTCTCGAGTCATCTGCCTGTCTTGCCATCGCGCCAGGGCGGACCCTGTCGGCTGCCGCCCCCGCCGCCACGACCACCGGGCCCGCGGACGCCCTCGCCGGCGCCGCCGCGCTGCCCGCAGTAGCGCGAGCACCCCTGCCGAATCTGTTCGGCGGAAACGTCGAGCAGCTGACGTCGCTGGTCGGGCGTGAGGATCGACTTCACCTTCAGGAGGTGGCGGGCGCAGCGGCGTTCCAGTTGGCTGTCCGCCTCGATTGCCCGCTCGACCTTGCTCATAATCTCGTCGTCGGGGGCGCTGTCCTTGGCCAACGTATCGGCCAGCGATTCCTTGGCCGCGCCGGCCTCCTGACGGAGCTTGCAGTAATCGGTCATGAACGCGGGATCCGCCGCCCCGATCCTCTCCTGCTGCTGCCGTGTCAGCGACAGCCACGCCGCGAGCCCGCGCGGGCACGCGGGTGTTGCGGAAGGCCCGGCCGACCGCTGCGCAAGCGATACCGTGGCAAAATACGAACCGATGCCGGCCGCGACCGAGGCCAAGGCGACGCCGATGGCGGATCGGGTGATCATAGCGGCTCCTCCTGCCCGTCGCCGGCCTCGTCGGCCGGGTCGATTACGTCCGCCAGGCCCACGGACGACGCGGCAAAGACATGCAGGCCCATCGACTCAATCGCATCCGCGGCGGTCGCCGTCGCCTGCGCGGGTTCCTGGGACACAAACGATCCCCCAACCCGGCGGCCGATCCCGTGGCCAACGCCCACCCCGATCAGCACGCCCGCGGCGATCCGGCCGATCTGCGCCCAGGAGAGCCGCACGAGCACCGGACGCACCGGCGCACCGGCCTCCCGGTCGAGACGGCCGAGTACGCCCGCAGTCACGTCGCATGTTGCCTGCGGCGGTTGCCACGCTTCGAGCAGCGTCCAGAGGCCCTTCTGCCGGCCGACGCGCTCCGCGCACTCGGGGCAGGCGTCAACGTGCCTCCGGGCCTCGTCGGCCTGTGCCGCCGGCCACTCGCCGGCGACCAACCGCACAATCTGTTCATCCGTCAGGTGCTTCATCGGGCGACTCCATCTTGTATAACGGTCATGCCGGCGGCTCCCTGCGGTCCGGATTGCGGCCCATGACGCCGGCCAGCGATTGCCGCAGATTCGCATAAGCCCTTACGAGGTAGGACTCTACGGCAGATTCGGACTTCTGCATCACCTCGGCGATCTGGCGATGCGACAGTTCGGCATAGCGGTGGAGGATGAGCGCCTCGCGCTGGTTATCCGGCAGGGCATCGACGGCGGCGCGGACCGCCCCGGCCGTCTCGGCTCGCTCGGCGGCATCCGGCGGGGGCGGCGCAACAGGCTGTTGAGAGTCCACGGGAACGTACTCACGGTATGCCTTCGCACGCCGCCAGTCGCGGCAGAGGTTGAGCACGAGACGGTAGAGCCAGGTCGAAAACGCCGCCGACGGCCGGTAGGTCCTCGCCGCCCGGAAGACGCGGAGAAAGGCGTCCTGCGCGAGATCCTCGGCCGCATCCCATCGTCCGGTGAACCGGTACGCGAGTCGTTGAACGTAGTCCTGGTGCCGCCGGATCAGGGCGGCGAAGGCCTCGCGGTCGCCCGCGGCGACGCGGGCCATGAGATCGGCGTCGCTGAACGACACGTCAGGCATCGCAGGCTGTTCATTATCTTCCCACGGGCACGAATTCACAATGCGGACTTCGCCGGATAGCCCATTTCCCGCAATGCCGCGACCAGCCGCTCGCGGTGGTCGCCCTGGATCTCGATACACCCGTCCGCCACTGTGCCGCCGGCGGCACACAGCGTCTTGAACCGCTTCAGCAGGCCCGCGAGGTCCGACGCGACCGGATCGAGCCCTGCGATGACGGTGACGATCTTGCCCCCGGCCCGGCGCTCGCGACTCACCCGCGCCGGCTGATCGGCCGCCGGCTTGACCTTGCCGTCCGCCCCGCGCGGACACCGGCAGTCGGCCAGGGGCCGCTCGCACACCTCGCATGTGACGGGCCGCTCGAAACGCGTGCCGTCGAAGAGTCCTGCCATGCCCGGTATGATACCGCCCGCTCATGGCCATCGAAACCGGCACGGACGGTCAGCCCCCCCCGCCGCCGTCGGGCCACGACCCGTTCGGCGCCCTCCGCCTGCGCAACTACCGCCTCCTCCTCAGCGGCAACACCGCCGCCAACATCGGCATGCACATGCAAACCGTCGCCATCGGCTGGGAGATCTACGAACGCACCCATTCGGCCCTGGCCCTCGGGCTGATCGGCCTGTCGCAGGTCGTCCCCGTACTGGTGCTCGTCCTGCCCGCCGGTGCGGTCGCCGACCGGCTCAGCCGGCGGCGAATCGTCATTGCCGCGCTCGCCGTCATCTCGCTCTGTTCGATGGCCCTCTGCGGCATCTCGAGCGGGCGGGCGGACGTCCGCTGGATGTACGCGGTGCTGTTCGTCAACGGCATCGCCCGCGCGTTCCTCCAGCCGGCCCGCGCCGCGTTTCTGCCGCAGATCGTCCCGCGCGAGCGGTTTGGCAACGCGGTCACGTGGAACAGCTTCGGCTTCCACCTGGCCGCGATCATCGGCCCGGCCTTCGGCGGCTGGCTGATCAAGATGCTCGGCGGCGCGGCGACGGTCTACGCTGTCGATGCGGCCAGCGCCCTCGTCTTCGCCCTCGCCATGAGCATGATCCCCCATCAGCCCCGTGCGGTCGCCGCCCCGCCGGGGGCCTCGCCGTCGATCGCCGCGGGGATCGGGTTCCTCCGCCGTTCGCCGGTCGTGCTCGCCTCGATCACGCTGGACCTCTTCGCCGTCCTGCTCGGCGGGGCGACGGCCCTGCTGCCGATCTACGCGAAGGACATCCTCCGCGTCGGGCCCGTCGGCCTCGGCTGGCTGCAGGCCGCGCCGGCACTCGGGGCGCTGACGATGGCCCTGCTCCTCGCCTGCCGCCCGCCGATGCAGAAGGCCGGCCGCGATCTCCTGCTGGCCGTCGCCGGCTTCGGCGTCGCGACGATCGTCTTCGGTCTCTCGCGGTCGTTCTGGCTGTCGCTGCTGATGCTCCTGCTGAGCGGGGCGCTCGACAACATCAGCGTGGTCGTGCGCCACACGCTCGTCCAGATGCTGACGCCCGACCACCTCCGCGGCCGTGTGTCGGCGATCAATGCGATGTTCATCAACGCCTCGAACGAACTGGGCGGCTTCGAGTCCGGCTTCGTGGCATACCTCGCCGGCCCGACCTTCTCCGTGGTCTTCGGCGGCGTGGGCACGCTCGTGGTCGTCGCCGCCGTAGCCAGGATCTGGCCGCAGCTTCGCCGATACGGGCGGCTTGGGGAGTAGGTCCTTACACCGAAACACACACGCAAGACCCGCGCATCTTTCGGTCGCGGCCGCAGGCCGCTTCGGGCAGGTGGTCCGTCACCCCCGCGAAAGCGCGAGTCCAGCATCTGTGTCATCGAGTCTGGATCCCCGCTTGCGCGGGGATGACGATCGCAGCGTGCGCGGCGATGACGATCGCAGCGTGCGCGCAGATGACAATCGCAGCCCTCAGCGTTCCTTTCCGCTCGTCCGTCACCCCCGCGAAAGCGGGAGTCCAGGGTCTGTGTCATCGGGTCTGGATCCCCGCTTGCGCGGGGATGACAATCGCAGCTCGCGCGGCGATGACAATCGCAGCGTGCGCGGCGATGACAATCGCAGCGTGCGCGAAGATGACAACCGCAG
>CAZUAI010000012.1:53436-89902 GCA_964617875.1 uncultured Planctomycetales bacterium
ATCGCAGCGTGCGCGGCGATGACAATCGCAGCGTGCGCGAAGATGACAACCGCAGCCCTCAGCGTTCCTTTCCGCTCGTCCGTCACCCCCGCGAAAGCGGGGGTCCAGCGTCTGTGTCATCGGGTCTGGATCCCCGCGTGCGCGGGGATGACAATCGCAGCGCGCGGCGATGACAATCGCAGCGTGCGCGGAGATGACAACCGCAGCCCTCAGCGTTCCTTTCCGCTCGCCCGTCACCCCCGCGAAAGCGGGGGTCCAGGGTCTGCATCATCGAGTCTGGATCCCCGCTTGCGCGGGGATGACGATCGCAGCGTGTGCGGGGATGACATCGCAGCTTGCGCGGACATGACAATCGCAGCCCTCCGCATTCGTTTCCGCCCGTCCGTCACCCCCGCGAAAGCGGGGGTCCAGCATCCGTCGCTCGCAACCGTCCCTACCGGATATCCGCCCGTCACCCCCGCGAAAGCGGGGGTCCAGAATCTGCATCATCGACTCTGGATCCCCGCTTGCGCGGGGATGACGATCGCAGCGTGTGCGGGGATGACAATCGCAGCGTGCATGGGGACCGCCCTGTCGCTTCTACCCTCAGCACTCCGTACTTACTCCCCGACCTGCTGAATCGCCACGATCTTCGGCGTCACATACTGGCGGTCCCAGTAGTCCGGCGGCGTGCCCGGCGGCAGCGAAGCCATGCTGTCGTTGAAGTCGTTGTTGGCCAACGACGGCGGGAAGAACACGTTCGACCGGTCGAGCAGTGCGACAAGCCGGCGGTCGCTGTGTTCGGCCGGGTTGTTGGCGTTCTGCAGCCGGATCAGGATGTACGCCGTAAACGTGTCCGACCGGACCGTCAACAGATTCGCCAGCCGTCCGAAGAGCCAGTCGCGCGATTCGAGATCGGCCTGGAGCGGAGGACGATCGCTTCGCATGGACCGGTCGCCCACATCCCGCAACCGCGGAGCATGAATATCGGTATTCCTGGTGCGGTTGTACTCCACATAACCCAGGAGCTGCCCGTAGCGCATGATGTGTTCCACGGTCCCGAAGGTGTGGCCGGCAATTCTGGGAGGCTCGAGCGGCAGAACGCCGGACGCATTGTC
This sequence comes from uncultured Planctomycetales bacterium, assembly GCA_964617875.1. GTDB lineage: Bacteria > Planctomycetota > Phycisphaerae > UBA1845 > PWPN01 > CAZMVY01. Next base: position 54,534 of record CAZUAI010000012.1, read on the forward strand.
GAACGCATCCAGCCGCCGGAAAAAGTCGTCCATGCTGGTGAACGGCCCTGGTCCGTGCGCCGGATCCCGCAGATGCACGACCACCTGGGCGAACCACGACCGCATGGTCTTCTGGTAGTCGGCCCACTCCGTTGGCGACACCCCCGGCAGGATGTCCGGATCATCCGGCAGCGGAGGAAAAACCGCTTCCAGCACGGCAGCCGGCGCCGTGTTCACGTTGACCCGCCCGGGGATCCGACACTCGGACAGACGCTCCGGACCATGCGGTGACGGCATCACATCCCCGGTCTCATTGTCGTAGCCGTCATCGCAGCGGGCGAAGAAACCCATCGCCTCGAACAGCCTCTGCGCGGACGCCATGTAGTCTGTGGGAGGGGGGCTGTTCGGCCTGACGGCCGTCAGGTCAAAACGCACGTTCCTTTCGCCGGCGTGGACTTCACCGGGCGCGGCCGCTCCCGTGATCCTCGTCGCGACGAGCGATGTCACGGTCTCGGTGCCCGCCCCGTATTGGGGGTTGCCGATGAACGTCGGCCTTGTCACGTCGAACCAGCCCTGAACGAGCCATCGCGGTTGCGCCGAGCCGCCGGTGACCGGCACCCAGATCGGACCCCGATCGGCCACGGGCAGAGCCACGCCGGGAACGGTGGACGCGTCGTTTCCGCCGCCCACGCCGTCCGGCGGATGCGGCTTGGCATACCAGCGCCCGAGGCCCGACTGCGATGGAATTGGCTGGCCCGTCGGCGCATAGTCGTTGGTGGCCTTGAAGTCGAATTCGTTCCGGGCAAACCGCCACCGGAGGATTCCCCGCTCCAAACTGTACTCGCGCATCTGGTCGGGGTTCGGCTTGAGTGCCTCTTCGGCCGTCACATGTTCCATGTCCGTTCCGGCCACGGAATCGACCAGCACGCGCAGCGAAGACCCCGAGACGGGCAGCCGCACAAGGTTCAAGGCATGATCCCCCCTCGCAAACGGCGGCAGCGGAACCCCGGCGACCGAAGCCCCCATCCCCTCGAGCACATACACGCCCGGCGGCATTGCCATGGGCCCCGAAGACGCAATGACCAACCGGCCCGGCCACCACGTGCCCGCAACCGGGTCGTACTGGGCCTCCGTGATACTCTGCCCCGTCAGATCAAGCGTGGCGACGCCCAACGCCGGACCGGTCAGACTGTAGCCGTCCAGCGACAGCGGCACCGGGTACGGATTGCACAGCTCCACGGCGCTGAACTCGATAATGGGATCGCCGCCGGAACTCTCGCCACGGGCGCGCACGACGACCTCACTGATAAAGGGTTGTCGCTCGAAGCCGAAAACGGCGATCGACGGCACGTCCGTTCCGCCCACGTTTCCGAAGAACGCCTGCGGATAGTGGGTCAATTCCGAGTCCGCGTCGAGGTAGTCGCGAAGGTTCGCCACGTACTGAACCGCCTGATTGTATTGCTCCGCGGTCGGCAGAGAACTCGGATCCTTGAGCGCACTGACCACGGCATACAGGAGCCGAGTCGCCGCCAGATTGTGCGATGGCTGACCCGGAGCGAACTGGAGAAGGTTCTGCACCGCTATCGGTATGTCCACCTGGCGGCACCGCCCGAGAACGTCTTTATCATCGAGCCCCACCAGGCTTCCCGGATGGTACGGGCTCGGCCGCACCGTGCGGTCGAAGCTGTACGTCGTGAGCAGGTGGCGAATGTCGTGCTTCCTGCCGTCGGCGGTACCCAGAACGTCGCCGGCCCACGTGGTCACATCGGTGTAGGGCAACCGACGTCGCTTCTGCCCCGGTTTCCCGTCGCCGATGACGTTCCACAGCCCCAGTTGCGGCCCGTCCTGAATGTTCGGTCTTTCGAACATGCTCTCGACCTGCGCCGTCGCGTCCGACTTGAGCAGGAACCGGTTTCGCAGCGCCAACTCGTCTCCAACATCGAACAGCCGGGCACGACGGCCGAGATCCCAGGGAGCGGACCAACCGGTCTTCGACGCGAGCGATGCGGGAGCTTCGTAGAACCGCAAGACCCAGTCCGCATAGTTCCGCATCAGGAGCACGTACGTATTGCCGGGGTTGGTCGGATTGGTGTAGTCCCCGTATGGCGAGGGCGGCTTGCCATCGGGGGCCGGGGGTTCCGTCCGTTTCATGATTCCAAGTCGCAGGTACTGCGTGCTGCGAGCCTTTGTCAGCCAGTTGGTGGGTTTCGAAGCGTTGTAGTCATCGTCGGTGCCGACCTTCGAAAGCACGGCCGCCAGATTCAACTGCGACGGAAGCGCGCCGAAGCTGGTCAGCACGGTATAATCGTCCGGGTCACCCGCGGGGTCCGCCGTGACCATGTCCCACGCCGTGTTGAGATTCAGCATCCCGCAGTTGTCGATGATCCGGACGGCGGCGAAGACGTCATTGCCGTCCGCCCGATCCCGGGCGTCCTGAATCTGACGCCAGATCGAATCCGCAATGCCGTCACCGTCGGCGTCGGCGTTGGCTTCGGGAACGCCGTCCATATCGACATCCACAACACCGGCTACGGGAGCATTCGCGGTCCAGACCTCAGCCTCCATCGGACCCGACCCGCCGGCGGCGAAGACGTCAGAGACCTGCGCCCATCGGTAGTGCCAGACGCTGTTCGGCGCATCCCATGTCGCCGTCGGCTCGATTGGGGCCAGCCAGGGATCGCCAACACCCGAAGCGTAGTGCGGGGCGTCGTAGGGTTCGTAGCCGGCGCCCGCCACAAGTCGGCTCAGAGGCGTCGTGCTGCCCGCTGCCTGCGAGACCACGTTTTCCGCCAACGTCGTCTGAATCCTCCGAAGCACAAAATCCTGAATCTCATCCAGCCCCTGCACGTTGCCGAAGCTGCGGACGGTCTGGCGTTCGAGGCGCGTGACCAGCACGAAGGACGAGCCGATGATCGCGAGCATCGCCGTCATCGTGACGGCCATGATCAGGGCGTTCCCGCGACGCCGGGTGCCGCCCCCGACGGTCGCCCGCGGGGACCGCCCCCCGCCGCTGTGGTGCAGCCATTCCGGCTGCTGGGCCAGTCCCACGCTGAAAGCCCGCGCCACAAGTCCCGGCCGGGCGCCCCGCATCACAACTCCGCCCTCTCGCCTGTGTCGTTCGATATTCATAACGCACCGTCCGCTCATTCCAGCGGAATTACCATCGTATACGTCTGCGCACCGGGCACCGTCGCCCAGACGCCCGGCACGGGCGGCGCCGCCCCCAACTGCCGCCGGTTCGCGTCCACCAGCGAGACCGTGATCTTGATCGCCTTCGGGAAGTCGGCCCGGACCGCTCGTCGGTTCTCATCCGTAAAACCGCGCGTAATCCACAGCCAGCGAGTCATCATGTCGGCTGTCACAGCAGCGTTTGTGTCCTGCGGCCAGTCGCGAACCGGATTCGCACTAGCCGGCAGCGTCGAATCCTGCGGGCCGTTAAACGACTCCCAGATCTGCCGGCCGGGCACAAACGCAGACGTCCACAGGGGAAACAACGGAGGCGTCCCGAAGTTGCCGTCGTTGTCGTTGTTGTCGTTGTTTTCAGGCCACCATCGCGGGAACCAATTCGCATTCGCCGGGTTGACTGGGTCCGTCTCGGCCCAGCGCTGGATCTTGAACTCGACGCAGCCGGGGATCATGCGGAGGTGGTCGGCGGAGGCGGCCGCCACGTCGATGTACGGCAGGCCCAGCCACAGGTTATTGCGATGCGCCGCAAGCAACGGGTGCCGCCCGATCAGATGATACAGATACGACTGCTGCGTCGGCGCCGCCGCCCACGCCGGCCACTCGAACGGATTGTGCCAGGACGCCGGCGTCTCGTATTCGTACTCCCAGTTCTCGTACACGTCCGTGGCCTTGTCCCACGGCCACGGCGCGTTGGCGGCGCCGGTCGGTCCGTCGCTGAAGCCGCGAAACCCGTAGCTCGGCGCGAGGTAGTACGCCGGCGGATCGTCCACAAGTTGGGCCGCCGTCGTCCCCGGGTACAGGTTCGGGATCATCAGCTTCGCAAACCGGCCGAGTTCGAGCTGCGAGAGCGGCTTCGCATTGACCGCGCCGGTCATGCTGTCGTGCGTCCCCAGAATCCCGTATTCGACGCGGGCGAGGTTGCTGCGAATGGGCACGGCGGCGGGGCCGGTGAAGGTCTTCGTGTTCGCATCCCACCGCTGCCGGATCGTCTGAAAGTCGCCGTTGGCGAAGAAGACGATCGTGTCCGCCCGCGTGACGGCCATCTCGGTCGGCGGGCGGTTCGCATCGACCTGCCGTGCGGGCAGGTAGTTGTAGCAGAAGCCGACGAAGCACTCCTTTCGCAGCCCCTCGAAGTCGCGCCGGATCTGCTGCTCGAAGGCCCGCAGGCTGTTCATCACCTCGTTGTTGGCGTTCGACAGGTTCGTCGCCTTGGTGCTCATCGAGAAGATCGCCCCGACGGTGATCAGCAGCAGCGACATGATCGCGACGGAGACGAGCAGTTCGGCGAGCGTGAACGCCTTTTGGCGGGCCGCCGAAAGGGAGCTACGGAGTACGGAAGACTGGGTATCGAGCCACGATCGAATGCCAGGCGCCGAGGACCAACTGCCACGTTGGGGGGCCGACGGCCCGGTACGCCATGCACGGCGCAAAGCCTTCGACCCCGCCCCCCCTCCCCCTTCAAGCGAGGGGGACGGGGTGAGGGTATCCGACTCTGAACTCATGACACGCAACGTATCACTCGTCACCCCCCCCGGGAAGAGGGACGAACTGAACCTGACAGCATCTCCGCAACCCGAGGCCCGAAAACCCGGCCCCCGGCACCCGGCCCCTCGCGCCCGAAACCTGTTTCGGTCCGCCGTCATCGCTTGCCCTCGGCACCTGTGCCTCGACAAGACTCTACGTCTTGCGCCGGCGTATCTTATGCGCATTCCCACCCGGTTGCCCAGCCATCGCTCCAACGCTCGGGCGACCTGCCGATCCGACATGGGACGTCGCGCGTCCGGCCGACACGCCGTACCCACTTGTGCCGACACATCTTATGGGCAATCCAACTGTCCGGGAAAGCCCGTCGCCTGTGGAGCACGTGCGGCGATGTCTCTGTAGGAGCGATTGCCAATGCCGACCGCACGCCCCGACACGCTCCTCATCAAGCCCCCCCGAAATGCTCACACCGCGTCGCACCGAGTCCCCCCCCTACTCGCCCTTGCACAGTCGCATCCGAAAACGCCCACAACCAAACGAAGCCACGGCGACCGTCTAAGACCAGCGCCAAACGAAGCCACGGCGACGTCGATCGCCTCTCCTATTCCAAGGCGCCACAAACACTTACACACACCGCCCCCCCTCGCCCTTCGCACCCTGCTCACCCTTCCTGCCTTTCCCACGACAAGCCTGTGCCTTCCCAGTACGAAGCTCCCCGCCTCACGGCGCCTCGCCCCCCATCGCTCCACCACGAACCCCTTTCCGAACTCGCCGAACGAACCGCTCCGTCGCCCGGGTGGTGCATTGCGCCCGCGCCGACACCTCCTGCCCTCGCGACCATGTCCGTCCGAGTCGACGCCGCAGCGGACAAGCCCTATCCTACGCCATCGTCACGGACAAACGTCTCTGGCCGCAAGCCGGCCTGAGAACCGGAGGTCTGCATGAACACGCTCACGCACCGTGCGATGATGACAACGGCAACCATCGCCATTGCCGGCGCCGCCGTCGCAACCGCCATAACGAACGCCGGGCCTGTCCCCGCCGCAGGCGCTGCGGCGAATGCGGCACCGGCCCTCGCCGCCGGCGGGCGATTCGACGGCGCGTTCTTCGCCGGCGTGGGAGACACAGAGTACCTCCAGCTCCTCGACATCTCGCGCCGCATGTTCGAGCCGGACCCGGAGTTCCAGAACATGCCCATGCTCTACACGCCCGCCTGGAACGGCCTGGTCGAGGGGCCGACGTGGGACGCGTGGTGGATCCAGAACAGCTACGGGACGACGTACTGCGCGTTGCCGTTCTATCAGGAGCCGTTCGTCCGGTTCCTCGAGAACTCGCACGACCTGTGGTTCGACCAGATGGGCGACGGGAAGCGCAAGGGCGCGCCCCCGCCGCACGACTGGATCGCGCCCGACGGCTGCCTGTGCGACGCAGCCCGGCCGGGCTGGGTCGTCTATCGCCAGGGCGACGGGTGGATTCAGATGCACGACTGGGCCGTGGAGTTCACCGCCGCCGGGCTCCTCATGCAGGCGGAACTGCTGCTCATCGGCCGCGACGAAAAGGCGATCGCGCACAACCTGCCGAGACTCGAACGCTCAGCGCACTTCATCGAGACGCGGCGCGACCCGAAGAACAACCTCTTCCTGGCCGGCCCGGCGGCCAACCTGCTCGGCCCGAGCTACGCCGGATGGAAGAAGCCCGACGGCACGTACGACAAGGCGTACCTGGCCGGGCTCTCCATCACGTACATCGCGGCGCTCGACCGGCTCATCGAACTCGAGACGCTCGCCGGCCGTGCCGACCAGGCGAAGCTCTACACCGCGCGGCGCGACCTGGCGAAGAAGGGGCTGCCGGCAATCACGACCGACGAGGGCTATTTCATCAAGTCTCTCGACCCCGACGGCACGCGGCACGGCGTCTACGGGGCCGCGAAGCACGGTTACATCGAGACCCCGCCCAACCACGACGCCATCGCGTTCCGCGTCGTGGACGACGCCCACGCCGAGCGAATCTACGCGAAGATCGCGGCGATCCCCGAGGTCCGGCCGCACGCCTTCATCCTGCCGAACCACCCCTCGCTCGACGACATGTACGAGAAGCCGGAGGGGATCTGGAAGTTCGGCCACTGGGTGAACGGCGGGCACTGGTCCACGTGCGAGGGGCGGATGATCCTCGCCTACGCCCGACTCGCCCGCTACGAGGACATCCGCCGTTCGATGCGCCAGTTGCTCAAGTTCGCCCGCGCGTTTCGCATGGACAACCCCCTCGTCGATTTCGGCGACAACGTCTACCAGCCGCAAGAGGCGATCAACCTCTGCTACGACACCTTTGCCCCGCCGGCGGCGATGATCCGCGGCCTGTTCGAGTACCTCTACCGCGCCGACGACCTGACGATCCTGCCCCACATTCCGCCGGCCATCACCCGGCTCGAACAGCGCTTCCCCATCCGCTTCGGGACGAAGCGTCTCTTCCTGGCCACCACGGGCAGAGGCGACATCACCGGCGTCACCGTCAACGGCAAGCTGTGGTCCGCTTTCGACAGACGCTCGGTGCGCCTGCCCTACGGGAAGACGCCCGACCGGGCCGTCGTCGAAATCCTCCTCGGAGGGGCAACGCCCACTGGCCCCGCGTGGGCCGAGGCCGCCGATCGCCGCCCGGCACCACCCGACATCGACAAGCCGTTCTGGAAGTCGCTCCGGCCGGCCGCCGCCATTGCGGTCAACGACCTGCCCCTCCGCATCGGCGCGGACAGCAACGGCGACAACCGCTTCGTCGGCGACATCGCATCCGTCCGCGTGTTCAGCCGCGCACTCGCCGCCAACGAAGTCGCCGCCCTCGCCCGAAGTCGCTCTGCCGGTCCTCCGGGCGAGCCGGCGCTGATCGCCGAGTGGGTCTTCGACGCGCCGACCCCGGGTGGCTTCGCGAACCGGGCAGGCACTCTGCTGCCGGCACGGATCGTTGGCGAAGCCGCCGTCGTCGATGCCGTCGGCGGCGGCCGGGCCCTGCGGCTGACCGGAGCGGGCTACCTCGAGGTCGCGCCCGACGAGAAGCTGAACCTCACGACGGAATGCACGCTGGAGGCGTGGATCTGCCCGAAGTCGCTGCCGGCGAGCGGCGGGCGGATACTCGACAAGTCCCGGGCGGGCACGGCCGACGGCTACGACCTCGATACGACCCCCGGCAACTCGCTCCGCCTGATCGTGCAGTCGGGCAGCGTGGGCCACGACGCCAGGCTCGCGCCGGACCAGTGGGCCCACGTCGCCGCCACGGTCGAGGCCGAAGGCCGCCTGACGCTGTACCTGAACGGCACGCCCGTGGCTGTGCAATCGCCGCCGCCCATGCCGCCCGTGTACGATCTCGTCGTCCGGGTCCGCGACTTCTATTCCCGGCTCCTGGCAGCGGGATTGGGCGATACGTACGAAGCAGCCCACGCACGGCTCGCGGTGCAATACGCCGCGACCACACGCGACCGCTACCGGATGCTCGCCGACGGAAAGCTCGCCAGGCTACCCGACCGTTCGCAGGCCGCCGCCGACAGGAGCTATCTGGACACGACCGCAAAGCTGTGCAAGGGCCTTCAGGCTGTCATTGCGGCCTACGCGAATTCCGAGGACGCGCAGAAGAAGGAGATGCATCGGCTTTGGAGCGCGACGGGCGGGGCCATCGCCCCGGCTCAGCCGTCGCAATGAGATGAACGAACAAAAAAGCTCCCGGCCAAACGCGAGGCCCGAAAGCCTCGATTTGACCCGGAGCTGGCAGCCATAGTCATCGCTCGCCGATTCCGCCAGCGGCGGTCAAACCGCCGCCCTGCGGCTTATCGCGCCCCCTTCCCCGTGATCATGAGCAGCGTCCGGCCCAGAATCTTCATGTCCACACCCCAGCTGCGCGTCCGAACGTACTCCAGGTCCCAGCGGACCTTGACGCGGGCCGACTCGATGCTGTCGTCATACCCGTTCTCGATCTGCGCCAGGCCCGTAAGCCCCGGCTTGACCTGCAGCCGATCGAGGTAGTTCGGAATGTGCATCATCAGTTTTCGGATGATCTCGGGCCGCTCGGGCCGCGGTCCCACCAGGCTCATTTCGCCACGCAGGATGTTGTAGAGCTGCGGCAGTTCGTCCAGGTGCGAAAGCCGCATGAACCGGCAGAGCGGAATCACGCGCGGATCGTTCGCCGACGCCCAGACCGCCCCCGTCGCCTTCTCCGCGTCCACGTACATGGTGCGCAGCTTGTACATGGTGAAACGCCTGCCGCCGAAGCCCACACGAACCTGGCTGAACAGCACCGGACCTCGCGGATCACACAGCTTGATGATCAACGCGCAAATCGCGACTGCCGGTGCAGCCACAATCAGCAGGACCAGCGACGCCGCCACATCAAATGCGTCCTTGAGAATCGCGTACCGGGGCCTCGCGTACTTCACCGCCAAACCGGCAAGGCCGCCCGTCACCATCGCTACGCTTAACGGCTCTGGCATCCTTCACTCCTCCGCAGAGGTGGCTCACCCGCCTTCCCCCGCAACAACCCGACCCCTTCTTTCCACACCCACCCGGCCGGCAACACCACACCGCCGGAATCGACCCCGATCTCACAACGTGATCGAAGCATAGCCTCACACACCCGCGTTGTCAACTCCTGCCCAACGTCCTATCATCATCCCAACAGCAAAACGACCGGCCCCAGCATTCGAAATCAGCAACAAACGACTACGTACGTTTAACGAAAAACAAACCGCCGATGACACTAACGAGCCACAGCTTCCGAAACGACCTGGGTCGGCACCCACCCGAACCTTCATACTATGGTGCGAGTGTATGCCTTTTCGCCGCCAATGTCAAGTGAATTCCCCATATTCGCATCCGCCCCCTCGCCCCCGAATCGCGTCCTATAGCTTTGTGCCATCGGACGATACAATAGCCTGGCGATTCCCGCGGGGGGCCAGTTGAACCCCCGAAAGCGTCACAAAGGAGCCGCGCCATGAAACGACTCTGGGCCGCATTTCCGCTGATCTGTGTCCTGATTGTTGCCGCGGGATGGTCAAGCCCCTCCACGCCGTCGCCCCGGCCGCTGTCGATGCCCGATCTCATTGTGAAGCAACGAGTTGCCGTCGTTGTGGTGGGCACCTACAACCCCCTCAGCAAGCCCCCGAGCCAGTTCCTCGGCACGGGTTTCGCCATCGCCGACCGACGGCTCATTGCCACCAACTGGCACGTCGTCCAGCCGATCCTCGCCGGCGGACGGGATCGCGAACTGCGTGTGTTCTCCCTGAGCGACCGCGAGTCCCGCGGGCGGGCCGCCTTGTTGCGAAAACAGGATCCGGACCACGATCTGGCCCTCCTGGAATATGACGGCCCCGCCATTCCGGGGCTGGTAATCGGGGATTCCCGGCTGATCCGCGAGGGGGACGACATCGCGTTCACAGGCTACCCGCTCGGGCCGGTGCTGGGCCTTCACCCGGCCACGCACGCAGGAATTGTCAGCAGCATCGGCCCGCGGGCGATCCCGGCGGACGACCCGAGCCAGCTGACCCCGACGATGAAGCGGGCCCTGGAGAACCCGTTCGATGTGCTGCAGTTGGACGCGGTGGCCTTCCCCGGGAACAGCGGCAGCCCGGTTTATCGGCGTGACGACGGCACGGTGGTGGGCGTCGTGAGCAACGCCCACATCCGGATAACGAAGGAGCGCGGACTGGTGGGCGCGACGGGAATATGTTATGCCATTCCAACGGTCCACCTGACGGCGATGCTAGAATCGAAGTAGCCTTCGGGCCCCGGGACGAGGAACAAGCGTGTACGAACAGCACTTTGGACTTGCCGAGAAGCCCTTCGAGAACACGCCGGATCCGCGCTTCTTCTTCGCGAATCCGGACCACGATGAGGCCCTGGCCAACCTCATCTACGCGGTAACCGAGCGGAAGGGCTTCGTGCTCCTGACGGGCGAAGTCGGCGCGGGCAAGACGCTCATCAGCCGGATCCTGCTTTCGCGGCTCGGCGCCGCGACGCGAACGGCAATCGTGACCAACACGCACCTCTCGCCGAAGCAGTTGCTCCGGACGCTCTGCCAGGAGTACGACCTGCCGTCGTCGTCGGTCCGCGACAAGTCCGACATCATCGACGCGTTCAACGCCTTTCTCCTCCAGCAGCTCGCGGCGGATCGGCTCGTCGTCGCGATCATCGACGAGGGGCAGAACCTCACCCGCGAAGCGATGGAGGAGATCCGCATGCTCTGCAACCTCGAAACGGACCGCGAGAAACTGCTCCAGATCATCCTGATGGGGCAGCCCGAGCTGCGCAAACGGGTCTCGATGCCCGACCTCGAGCAACTCCGCCAGCGCATCGCGCTGTCGTATCACCTGCGGCCGCTGTCGCCGGAGAACGTCGGCAAGTACATCACCCACCGGCTCGGCGTGGCCGGGCTGAACGGGGAGAGCCCGTTCGCCGATCGATGCGTGGAGATCATCGCCCAGTACTCCGGCGGCGTACCGCGGCTCATCAACGCCATCTGCGACTGCTGCCTCGTTCTCGCGTACGCCCGCCACCTGAAGCACATCGACGAAAGCATCGTGATGAACGCGGTGCAGAACCACCTCCCGATGGAGGCCAGGCCCGTTCGCCAGTGGGCGTGACCAACCGACCCGCAAGCAGCACGCGGACGCGTCAATGCGTCCGGCACGCGGCGTGATCGAGCAGCGATTCGACGAGATCGCATGTCGCACGCAGATCCCCGCCCTCCAGCCGAAAACACGCGGCGGCGCGAACGACCCGGGCCATCAGCGCGGTGGTCCGCACGCCGAAATCGCCCCGGTTGAAGACGCAGCGGGACAGTTCGAAGACCGTCTCCGCCGGCGAGACCGACGCGGCCCGCGGCTTCGCGCCGGCCGTGCACGAGGTGAGGCAGACCGCGCGGATGGGCCGGGCCACCGGTTCCCGGTCTCCGACCGCGTGCGAGGCCGGGACGTATCCGACGCGCCCCTTCCGGCCCTTTTCGCAGGATCGGTTCGTCCAGAAGGGCAGACCCAGACGGCGAATGAGCGGAAACGAGCCGGCCTTGAGACACACCGCCTTGGGCAGCGGCTGGGCACACAGCGTATCCGGGTCCAGGAGCAGGAACTCGTCGGAGAGGTATTCCCAGCCCCGTGCGACCAGCCCGGCCGCCAGCGTGGACTTGCCCGAACCCGACCTCCCGGCGAACAGGAAGCCCTGCCCTCGCCACGCCAGTACGGCCCCGTGAATCTGGAGATACCTCGTACACCGGGCGATTATGCGGTGGTTGATCGCCCAGTCCGCGCAGGCAAGCACCTCGCACGGACGGCAGTCCGCGAAGATCTCCTCATCGTCGCCCCAGATGCCGTAGCGGCCCCCCCAAAGGCCGCGGCGCCCCGTCTTGCGGACCTCGACGCGGATTGGGCCACCGCCGGCCGTTGTGGCGCGGAAACGATGGCCGTGGAGTTCGGCGAGGTCCTCGGCAACCCCCGGCATGTCGCTGCGGATGCAGACATCCACGGGCCCCAGGTCCAGATGCACACTGTCGATGCCGGTGTGTTCGCGCAAGCTTCCTTTCACGACAACCCTTTCGCCGCTACTCGACGCATCGGAGCTGTGCGAGCAGCGCAACCGTTTCCTCCACGCAGTCCAGGGCGTCATCGACGTCGATGTCACAACGATCGGCGAATCGGCGGGCGATCTCGCAGGTCGTCGTGCGGCCGTCGCACCCCTGCCAGACCTCGACGGCCGTCGGATTCAGGCGATGGATCTCGCCCGTACGCGGGTCCGTCAGGATCACCTCGCCGCCGATCGGCTCCGCGACGATGTCGGCTCGGCGGCGTGGCAGCGGGATCCTCGCCTCGCGGGCATACCAGGCCGGCGGCCAGGGTGAATCGAGGGCCGTGTCCTTCGCGTTCGTCTGCGAAGCCGTTGTTATCATGGGCGCCTCCGCTTCGGCAGGATGCCGCCCGACGGAACCAGCCGCGTGGAGAGCATGACCGCCAGCAGCACGGCGGCGGTTTCGAGCACCCCCGCGCCGCACGGCATGCCCGCGCCGCACCCGATCGGATCGGGCGGCGCATCGGACACCCCGTCGTTCTGTGCAGCTTCGTCGGTAACGATAGGGACCGGTTCGCCGGACGACGTGGCATCGTTGGTCGGCGTTGCGGGCACAACCGGCGTTTCGGTCGTTGGCGGGCCGCCGGGATCGCTCGGGAACGGGTCGGCGGTATTCGAGGGCGGCGGGGCACCGAGACCGCCGCAACTCGGCGTGAGCCGGAACGCGCGAGTGGCGATGGCGGGATTCGTTCCCCAGCCGACGATGCGGGCGGTGTTGTCGATTCCGGTCGCCCAGAGGAGCGTCCAGCCGGAACTGTTGCTGAGGAGGTGGTTGAGGTCGATCATGGTGCCGTTGAACCAGAGGAAGGCGCGACAGTCGCCGCCGATGATGGTGGACATGCCCACAACGTAGCCGCTGTCGTTGATGCCGAGTGCCCAACTCTCATCTCCGCCGGGAAGGACGCCGAGGTCGTTCATCCCGGCCGAAAGCCCGTAGGCCGCCGAAGGAAGCCACAGGAATGCCCGAGGCTGCTGATCGGCCGTGTAAGACACACCGACGACCTGTCCCGAGGCGTTGATCGCCTCCGCGCGGTGGCTGATCCGGTCGCTGTAGCCTCCGAGAGTCCCCAGTGCATTCATGCCGGCGGAAAGGCCGTAGGCTGCTGACGGAAGCCAGAGGAAAGGCTGCATGCGTCCATCGGCCTGCTGGGCGCCGCCGACGACCTGCCCCGAATCGTTGATTCCTGTGGCAATGCTGTCCTTGCCGCCGAGGGTGCCGAGGTCGTTCATACCGCTCGAGAGCCCGTAAGCCGGCGAAGGAAGATAGAGAAAGGCGCGGTAGTGGGCACGGGAACCCCCGCGATTAAAACACATGCCGACAACCTGGTCCGTCGCATTGACGCCGGTCGCGGCGCTGTCGCTGTGGTCCGTAAGCGTACCCAGGTCCTGCATCCCGCCGCCGCTGGTCCACAGGAACGCACGGCTGTTCCCGGCGAGGTTGTCCGCGCGGCCGACGACCTTGTTCGAGTCATTGATATCGTATCCCTCGCTGGTCGTCCCGCCGAGCGTGCCGAGGCTCGTGAGAGTGGAACCGTTGTAGTACCAGGCGGCCTCGACATCGGTATCGGCGTCCTCGTCGAACCCAGCCGCATGCCCGCTGTCGTTGATCGCCCAGGCGCAGCTGGGGTCGCCGCCCAGTGAGCCCAGATCGGTCGCGCTGTACGACGGGAACGGGACATACCACTTGGCAATGTGCGCGGACGACTCCCCGTTCACCTCCGTGAAGCTGCCGCCGGCATAGAGCGCCGAGCCGTTGCCGTCGTTGAATACGGTCAGGGCGCAGACCCCACCGTTGGCCCCGCTGCCCAGGGCCGACCAGTTCGTACCGTTCCACCTGGCGATATTGTTGACGGTCGTGCCGCCCGCCGTGGTGAATGTGCCCCCCACGTAGAGCGCTGGGCCGCTGCCGTCGTCAAAAACCGCCAGCGCACAGACGCAGCCGTCGGTGCCGTAACCGATGGCCGACCAGGCTGTACCGTTCCACTTGGCGATGTGGTTGACGGTCTTACCGGCGGCTTCCGTGAATGCGCCTCCGGCGTAGAGAGCCGGACCGCCGCCGTCGTCGTAGACCGCCAGAGCCAATACGCCGCCGTCGACCCCGTCGCCCAGCGCGGACCAACTCGTGCCGTTCCACCGGGCGACACGATTGGCGGCGTTGCCGCCCGCCATGGTGAAGTCACCCCCCACATAGAGTGCCGAGCCATTGCCGTCGTCGAAGACCGTCATGGCGAAGACCGCGGCACTGACGTCCATACCCACCGCCGACCAGCTCGTGCCGATCCACCTGGAAATCAGAGGGAGGTTGAAGTCGCCACCCGCGTAGAGCACCGAGCCGTTTCCGTCATCGAAGGCGGCCAGAGAGTACACCAGGCACGCGGTCCCGCCGTCCGGATCCGACCAGCTCGTGCCGTCCCATCCGGCAACGTGGCTGACCGTCAATCCGCCGGCCTGAGTGAAGAAGCCCCCCGCGAACAGCGCCGGGCCGTCACCGTCGTCATAGACGGTCAGGGCGGTTACGGCGTCATCGACCCCGGCCCCGAGAGCCGACCAACTCGCACCGTTCCATCCGGCCACGTGGTTGGCGGCCGTGCCGCCGGCGTCCGTGAAGCTGCCGCCGGCGTACAGGACCGGGCCATTGCCGTCGTCGAAGACAGTCAGGGCGACCACGTCACCGTTCATTCCCTTTGAGGCAAACGTGTCGGCCCAGCCCACGGAACAGGCGGCCCGGACCGACGTCGCACATGCCAACGGCAGGAGAACCGCAATGCAGCCCCACCCGCGACCGCGTCGTCTCCTTCCCGATCGTTCCTTCGCATTCTGACGCCCGGTGCGACTTCTGCCCACACTCACCGACGTCACGCCCATGACGTGCGTGGCGAGCATCAGCGACAGGAGAACAACCGCCGTCTCGAGTACCCCCGCGCCGCACGGCATGCCCGCGCCGCACCCGATCGGATCGGGCGGCGCATCGGACACCCCGTCGTTCTGTGCAGCTTCGTCGGTAACGATAGGGACCGGTTCGCCGGACGACGTGGCATCGTTGGTCGGCGTTGCGGGCACAACCGGCGTTTCGGTCGTTGGCGGGCCGCCGGGATCGCTCTGCGCCGGCTTGTCGTCGCGAGGCGGTTCTTCGGCCGGGGGCTGCCCGTCGGGAATCGGAGGCGGCGGCGCCCCGAGGCCGCCGCAATCCGGCGCGACTTTGAAGGCACGCGTGGCGTTGCTGGGGTTGGTTCCCCAACCGACAATCCGGCCGCTGTTGTTAATCCCGGTGGCCCAGAGCAGCGTCCATCCGGAACCGCCGCTGAGGAGGGTGTTGAGATCGACCATTGAGCCCTTGGCCCACAGGAAGGCTCGGTCATTCCCGGAGGCGTTTCGAGACTGTAGCATCATTACAGAGTGATCCCGTGGTATTCCGGCCGGCTTTCGCGTATTCCGCGTGTTTCGCGGTTCGATTCTGTTTGGGGACCGCGAAATACGCGAACCACGCGAAAAGCGGCTCGATATCCGCCGATCGCGACGGCGAGAACTCTGTAATGTTGCTACACTCTCGGCGTTTCTGGCTTTTCCGACGACGTAGCCGCGGTCGTTGATGGCGGTGGCCCAGCTTTCGTCGCCGCCGGAAAGCGTACCGAGGTCGTGCATGCCGGCGGAGAGCCCGTGCGCGGGCGAGGGAAGCCAGAGAAAGGCGTGGGCCTTCCCGGCGGCGGTGTAGGAGACGCCGCAGACCTCACCCGAACTGTTGATCGCCTGCGCACGGTGGGCAATGCGGTCGCTGTTGCCGCCCAGCGTGCCCAGGTCGTTCATGCCGGCAGACAACCCATAAGCCGCCGTGGGCAGCCAGAGAAAGGGCTTCATGCGGCCGGATCCGATCTGCGCGCCGCCGACGACCTGCCCTGAATCGTTGATCCCCGTAGCGATGCTGTCCGCGCCGCCGAGCGTATTCAGGTCGTTCATGCCGGCGGAAAGCCCGTAGGCACCCGCGGGAAGATAAAGAAACGCGCGGTAATGCGAGCGCGTGCCGGACGTGTTGTAGCTGAAGCCCACAATCTGATTGCTCGCGTTGATCGCGGTGGCCTCGCTCTCGGTCCGGTCCGTGAGAACCCCGAGATCCTGCATCCCGCCGACGCTGTCCCAGACAAAGGCACGGGAGTTCCCCGAGGCGTTGTCCGCACGGCCCACGACGTAGTTGGCGTCATTGAGATCGCGGGCCTCGCTGGTCGGCCCACCGAGTGTCCCCAGGCCCGTGAGGCCGCCGCCGTTGTAATACCAGGCGCTCTCCACGTCGGCGACGCTTTCATCGAACCCGGCCGCACGGCCGCTGTTGTTGATCCCGAATGCGTAGCTGGAATTGCCGCTCAGCGAGCCGAGATCGGTGACGGAGTATGGATCGTCGTCGCTGTTGGTTACGGCCACGTCGGCCGGATCGAGGCCGCTGTAATTGGCGTCCGTGCTTGTGGCGGCGGCGGTGACGACCGTGTAGGCAATGTCGCCGTCCGCCGCAAAATCATCTTCGCCGGTGACGGTGACCGTCTGCGGCGTGCTCCAGTTGCCCGACGCAAACGTGAGGCTGGCGGGCGAGACGTCGCCCTCGGCCGTGTTGGAGCTGCTGATGCCGACGGTAACGTTCGCCGAAGGCGCCAACCGCAGTTGCACGGTAAACGTCGCCGTTCCGCCGCACTCCGTTGTGGTCAGGCCGCTCGTCGGCGTGACGTAGAAACCCGCGACGTTGATCGTGACGGTGTCGGTGTCGGTCAGCGCGCCGCCGGAACCGGTGTTGCCCTGGTCGTTGGTCTGGATCTGCAGCGCAGCGGCGCTGTTCAGGTTCGCCGTGGCGGTGAAGGTCATGCCGCTGAGCGCCGCGTTGACGTTCGTGATCGTCCCGGTGAAGACCATGGAGGCGTCGGCCGTGCCGTCGCCGGTGGTGAACGTCAGGCCGGTGATCTGGCTCAGCGTCATCGCGCCATTCGTCCCGGTCAGGACAACCTGCACGGAGCTGCTTCCGGCATCCACGTCGCTGATCGAGATCAGGTTTCCGTTGCCCGAGCTGAACGTCAGCGCGGCACCCTCCCTGGCGGTCTGTGTGCCGGGGACGCTGTTCACGGGGGCGTCGTTCACGGCGTTGACCGTAAGGCTGGCGGTATCGGTCGCCGTGGAGAAGGCGGTCGCGCCGCCGTTGGATGACGTATCCGCCGTTCCGCCGTTCGAGCCGCTGGTCTGATCCCAGGCGCGGAAGGTAATCGCCGCGGACAGCGTACCGTTGTAGTTCGCGTCGGGCTGGAAGTAAATCCGGGTGTTGCCGTCAGCGGCCAGCAGGCGGGCATTGGTGTTCGTCACGGCCCCCAGGGCGTTCCAGTTGGCCCCGCCGTCGATCGTGTACCACCACGAGCCATTGGTGGTGTCCGCCGCGGTAACGGCGATCCCGAGCACGGCAACCGTGTCGGGGTCGGTGACGTTGTCCACCTGGCCGCTGGGCGTGGCAAAGTCCACCAGACTTGACACCAGGGTCCCGACCGCGCCGGAGGCCGCGCCGGCGTCCTCGTCCTCGGCGGCGAGCGACGGGCTCTTGCTGTCGTCGAGCGTCGGCGCATCGTTGATCGCCGTGACGGTCATGGTCTTGCTGCCCGTAACGGGCGAACTCAGGTCGTCGGTCACGCTCGTGGCAATCGTGAAGGTCTGGTCGTAGTTCGCCGTCGGCGTGAAGATCACGCCGGCCAGCAGCGTGTTAACGTCGGCAAGGGCGCCGCTGGCCCGCCACACGCCGCTCGCAAACGTGGACGTCACGCTGCCCGACGTGGCCGTGCTCAGCGTCCCGGCCGACGTGTTCGACAGCGTCAACGTGGCGGTCACGTTGGCGCTGTCCGAGTCGGTGATGACGATGTCGGTCAGGTTGAGCGTCGTGTCCTCGGTCCACGACTCGGCGGCGCTGAGGTTCGTTGCCGACGGCGGCCAACTCGCCGGCGCGACGTCCAGGAACGTGTCGCCCCAGCGGATCTCGTCAAGCCGGGAGGAGTTCATCCCGCTCCAGCCTCGGCCGCAGGCAACCGCCGTAAGGGTGAAGGTTCCAAGATCGCGGTCGCTCTTGGTCGAGCTGGCGGTTGTGTCGGGCGAACTCTGCCCTCGCGACGGATTGACGTAGAACCTGAGGCTGTCGTTTCCCGACGCCACCAGGTCCACACGGACCACGATGAAGTCGGTTTGAAACTGCGTCGCGCCCGCAATCGTCGCCGTCGTTCCGCCGCCACCCGCGTTGTTCAGCGTGAAGTTGGTGCCCTGATATCCGACGTAAACCTGGGAGCCCGAGGCGCCGAACTGCAAGCCCATGTAGTCGAGCGCCCCCGTCTCATCGGGCTGGACCAGAAAACTGATCCAGACCGTCCGGTTGCTCCCGCCCAGGCTTGTCGACAGGTTGCGGGTGGAGGAGGTACCGCTCAATGCACTGGCAATGACGTTCTCCGCGCAATTCCCCGATACCGGCAGCGAGCCTCCGCTCAGGCCACTGCTGATGACGTTGATGCTCGCGGCGCCCCAGGCATCCGACCAGCCCGTCCCGCCGCTGTTGCCCGCCAGCGCACCGGCGGAGTAATCGAAGCCCTCATAGGCGAACACGGCGGCGGCGGCCGGCGAGGCAGACGCACCCAGGACGAACAGTACGAGGGCAACCACGCACACTTGCGGCTGCGGCACGATGCTGGAGATGGTCCTGCCGAACATATCGGTGGGCCAGGCAAGTCGGATGGGCTGACTCGTCGGCTTGGAACGCCCCGCGCGTACGCGGCCGGCCGGGCGTATTCTTGTCCGCCACGGCCGCGATGTCACGGCGCACATGTTCCACCGGAGCACACGCCCGACTGACAGTCGCTGTCGTATTGGCACGACGCGCCCGCGGGCAGCTTGACCGCGCCGGATGCCGCGGCCTGAGCCTCCTGTGCCGTCAGCGACCAGATCACCGGCGCCACGAAGGCGGCCTTCTTCCCGACGCCGCGCAGAAACGCGCGGCGCGTGTCGGCGACCGGCTCTCCGCCCGAAGACGACACCGGCTGTGCCCCCACGTCCGGCGGTCGTTTGCAATCCTCCGCACCCATCATCAGCCTCCCTCGCCGGGCCCCGGCATTCACACGGAAGGTACCCCGTTCGCCCGGGAAGCAACCCTCCCACGATTCTGACAGTCGTTCACGTAATCCAACATACACGGCCTTGTCCCACGGATGAGCCGCAATAAACCGGCGGCACCGTGGCGTATGCAGTTCGCCCATCGCCGCAGGTGCATCGACGCCAGCCCCCCGCAACCGACAACGTCGGAGCGTGAGGGCTCTCGGCCGCAATGCCGCCCGTGCCACTCGCGGATATAGACGGAATCCGGCAGGAGCATGTCGCGGACGTACGCCAGCGCCTCCGGCCCGCTGAGGACCCCGATGCAATCCGCGAGAAGATGCGGCAGAAGACGCTCCGGATCACGGGTGACCAGGTGCAGCACCAGACGATCACGCCGGGACACGCCCATTTGTGCGAGGCGCCGCGATATGCGATCCGGAAGCACCGCCCCGAAAACCTGCTCCGTTTGCGCGACCGCACGTTTCACAGGTAACGCGAGGCCCCACGCGGCAACCGTCTTGAGAAAGCGATCCCAGTCGATCATATCACGGCGGGCGTCTGCCCAGCGGCGGATGTCTTCCGCCCAGGTACTGCGGGCGTTGCCGTGAAAGGCCGAATGCGCGGCAAGGTGAATCAGCATGTGCTCATCCGACAGGATTCGCACGGTCGCACGCCCGATGCGAACGGGACGCGAATGCTTCCAGAGATCGTCCTCATCCACGCGCTTCGCGAAATAACGCGGCCCGAAGAGCGACGCGTGCAGTTCGACCGGTACCGGAAGGACGCCCCCGAATCGAAAGAGCCGGTGGTGTCCGAATCGTGGAAAGTGGTCCGGTCGGGGGAGTGCGGTTGACGGTTGGCCCCCGATCCGCTGCAACAGGTCGCAGGCGTCCATCGCATCCTGCCGCCGGACGAGCAGGTCGATATCGTCCATCGGGCGCTCATCCGGCCGGTCATAAACGACTACGTTGAGCGCACCGCCCTTCAACGCGATGAGCGGGATTCCCGCCTTCTCGAACTCCAGCGCCAGCCGTTCCAGAAGATGCATCAAACGGATGTTGCGCCAGCCGATCGCCACGCAATCGCACGAACTCATACGTCTTGCCTGCACGCCGTTCGACATCCGGTATGGACCCCTGCGCATCGGCGCAGTCCCGCACCGCCATCGGTGCTCGCATGTGAATATCGGGCGTTTGCAGTGCCCGATAAAGCTCACAGGGAATACACCATCGCTTACGCGACAACAGGTCATCGAGTGTCGGAAATCAGATTGGGGCGCACTCCAGCTTCTATAAGCGCGACCGGAAGCGTTCAGCCACTGCCCACAAACAGCTCCGGCTGGATTGGCATGCCCACGGTCCCCTCCTGCCCGGCGGTAGCACGGAGCAGGCGCCAATAGTCGGCTTTGGCCGAGAGCCACAACGGCTTGGCGGGTTCGCCGGCGAGGGTCAGTGCGGCGACAGCACAACGGGCGGCATAGGCGGCATCGGCGGCCGCATCGGCGATGCACCGGGCGGCGGCACAGGCGGCGGCGGCGGCGGCGGAGCGCGCCGCCTCGACGGCCGCACGCGAGCCTGCCGTACGCTCGTCCGGGACGGCGACCGTCAGCGATGCCGCCCGCAACGAGCGGACGCGGGACAGCACGCGCGAGAGCGTGTCCTTCTCGTCCGCTTCGACGGCCTCGTTGACGAAGGACTCGGCCATCGCCAGTGCGCGGTCGAGCCGGGCGTCCGGGTTCAGCCGTTGAACCCGACGGGCACACCGACACGCCCAGCAGACGATGGCCCGGTGCGGCAGTTGCTCGAGCTGCCGGCGGACGCCGACCACGTCCAATTGGGAACCGGGCTCGCGGGCCGGCTTCTTCGCGACCTCGGGCGAAGGGAGCGGCCCCCCGGCCTGCAACGCATCGCCGAACTCGCCGGCGGTTGCGTAGCGGTCGTGGGGCGACTTGGCGAGGCTGCGGAGAATCACATCGGCGAGCCAGTCCGGTACGTCGTCGCGCAGCATGCGGGGGTCCGGCGCGGGCTCGGAGATGTGCTTGAGCATGATGGCGAACGGGCTGGCCTCTTCGACCTCGAACGGCAGCCGACCGAGGATCAGCTCGAACAGCGTGGCGCCGAGGGAGTACACGTCGCTGGCGGGCCCGCAGCGGTCGCCGCGACACTGCTCCGGGCTCATGTAGCCGGGCGTACCGATCTGCTGGCCGACCCCGGTGAGCCACGTGGCGCCTTCGACGACGAGGATCGCCCCGAAGTCGGCCACCTTCGCCCGTCCCTCGCCGTCGAGCAGGATGTTCGAGGGCTTCACGTCGCGATGGATGATGCCGATCTCGTGGGCCGCGTGGATCCCCCGGGCGGCCTGGGCGACGAGCGCCACCGCCTCGCCGATCGGCATAGGCTGTCGCCGCGTCCTGTATCGCCGCAATTGCACGGCCAGGCTGCCGCCGGTCAGAAGCTCCATGACGATTGCGCCGGCATTGTCGCACTCCGTGATCCCGTGAATGCGGACCACGTGCGGGTGCTCGATCTGGGCCATGCTCCGCGCCTCGCGCGAGAACCGGGCGCAGATGCCGGCATCCGCGCGGTACTGCGGCTTGAGCACCTTGAGCGCCACGGACTGCCCCGTCCCGGTGTCCACGGCGCGGTAGACCTGTGCCATGCCGCCTTCGCCAAGGAGACAGCCGACAGCGTACTGGTTGATCCGCGTGCCCTCGAACTGGTCCGGGGCGAGTTCGGGCACGGTGCCGACGGCCGTACGGCGCGTCATGACCACACGGAGGTCCTCGAGGAGTTGCGTCGCCTCGGGATCGTCTGCGGGCATCGGCTCGGGGCCCTCGCCCGGCGGGATGTCTTCGAGGTCACTCAAACTGGTCCACCCATTCGCGAACGGCCGTCAGCACGCGGCTCTTGTACACATACACGCTGGCCGGAGAAAGCCCCAGCCGTGCGGCCACCTCTTCGACCGGGCGGTTCTCCACCGCCGCCATCACGAACGCCTTATACGCCTTTTCGCCGACCGTCGCCTGGACGTGGCGAAGGGCCTCTTCGAGAATCGCATACCGCCACTCTCGCTCCCACACGTGGAGCGACGTGTCGTCGCCCTGCTTGTCCTCGAGCAGGTCGAGCCAGTCCGTCCCGCCCTCGCCCGACACGGATTGCACACGGGTCCGCCGGGCCTTCGCGCGGAGAGCGACCTGCGCCCGCTTGCGCGCAACGCCGTACAGCCAGCCGCGGAAGCGTCCCTTGGCGGGGTCGTAGACGCCTTCCCGCAACGCATTGTGCGCGATCAGAAGCACCTCCTGCGTCGCGTCGTCCGCGTCGGCGTCCGACAGGCCCAGCCGGCGAAGGAACTGCCCGACCATCGTCCCGTAGATGCGGTAGAAGCTGACCCAGGCGTCGCGGTCGCGTGCGTCGCGGACGGCCCACAACAGATTGGTCTGGGTGGTCTGCAAGGTCGGCTCCGGCTCCGCAGGGCTGCCAGTCGTTCCTTCGAAACCAGTGTACGCGGAAACGGGCTCCCCGCAAAGCACGGCCGCGCGCGATCAGCGCAACCGCCTGCATTCAGGCATGTTACGGAATCCGGGCTTCGTCATTCCTTCACTGACATTCCCCGACTCCGCCGCGAGCCGCGAGGATTCCGACGCCTGTGCGGTCCCCCACGGAGAGAACATGGCCCCTGGGGCGACACGGCAAAGCCACTCGTCGCTGGCGCCCCGGGCTCTGCCGTGCGGGCGACACACAACGGACCACGAACAACAGCCGCCGTCACGCCTTCACGATCTTGCGGCGCCCCGCCTTGACCCCGTGGCAGGCGTTGCGCGTGTCGATCACGAGCTTCGCGTGTTTGACGATGAACGGGTAGTCGTACGTACTGTGGTCCGTGGAGATCAGCACGGCGTCGTAAGAGGCGAGCGATTGGGCCGTCAGGGGCACGCTTTTGAGCTTCAGGTCGTGCTCGCGCTGCTTGTGCGTGCTGGGAACGTGCGGATCGTTGTAGGCCACCCTGCAACCGCGCGCGCGAAGCAGCTCGATCAGTTCGATCGACGGCGATTCGCGGATGTCGTCGATGTCCTTCTTGTACGCCAGGCCGAGCACGAGGATCCGGGCGTCCTTCATGGCCTTGCCGCGGTCGCTGAGGGCGTGGGCAAGTTTCTCGACGACGTACTCGGGCATGGCCGTGTTCACCTCGCCGGCCAGCTCGATGAACCGCGTGGGGGTGTGGTACTGCTTCGCCTTCCACGAGAGGTAGAACGGGTCGATCGGAATGCAGTGGCCGCCGAGCCCGGGGCCGGGGTAGAACGCGGAGAAGCCGAACGGCTTGGTCTTCGCCGCCTCGATCACCTCCCACACATCGATCCCCATGCGGTCGAACAGCACCTTCAGCTCGTTGACCATCGCGATGTTCACACAGCGGTAGACATTCTCGAGAATCTTGGCGGCCTCCGCGACCTCGCACGACGAGACGGGCACGACCTTCTTGATGCCGCCGGCGTAGAGCGCCGTCGCGAGCTTCACCGCCGCCGGCCCCATGCCGCCGACAACCTTCGGAATCGTCTCGGTCACGTAGTCCTTGCGGCCGGGGTCCTCGCGTTCCGGCGAGAAGGCGAGGAAGAAGTCCCTGCCCGCTTTCAACCCGGTCTTCTCGAGGATGGGCTTGCAGACCTCCTTCGTCGTGCCCGGGTACGTCGTGCTCTCGAGGACGATGAGCTGGCCCCGGCGCAGGTTCCGCGCGATGGTCTCGCTCGTCTTGATGATGTAGGTCATGTCCGGGTCGCGGGTCTTCGTCAGGGGCGTCGGCACGCAGATGATGATCGCGTCGCACTTGCGCAGGTCCCGCTCGTTGCAGGTCGCGCGGAACTTCCCGCTCTTGACGAGGCCGGCGACCATGCGGCTGGGGATGTGCTCGATGTAGCTCCTGCCGGCGTTCAGGGCGCGGACCTTCGCCGGGTCGATGTCGTAGCCGACGACGCGGAACCCGCCGCCGCAGAACGTCCGCACCAGCGGCAGGCCGACGTAGCCCATGCCGATGATGCCTACCAGCGCCTTGCGCGATTCGATTTTCTCAAGCAACGCCTTATCGGACACTTTGGTTCTCCTTGCTCTGGACGCGACACACGCCACAACCCTGAAACCGGGATATTGTGACCGCCCTGCGCGTTTACGCAACCTGCGGGCAGACCGCGGCCGTAGAGACGGCGTACGACCTGTATCGGACGCGGCGTGGCGTTGCTATAATACGGGGCTGCTTCCGCCCGAGGATGCGGGACGCACGGCAGGCGGGCGCCACGCGACAGCTTCGGCCGTCGGGCGGGATTGCCGAAGAAGCTGATTATCGCCCAAGGAGTTGCCAGGAATGGAGATCCCCCTCGCTCGACCGGACATCACCCAGGCCGAGATCGATGCGGTCGTCGCCGTGATGAAGACGCCTTTCCTCTCGCTCGGCCCGAAACTGCCGGAGTTCGAGGCGGCCTTCGCACAGTACTGCGGCACACGGCACGCGGTCGCCGTCTCCAGCGGAACGTCCGCGTTGCACCTGTGCATGGCGGCGATCGGCATCCGGCCCGGCGACGAGGTGATCTCGACGCCGTTCTCCTTCGTCGCGTCGAGCAACTGCATCCTGTTCGAGGGCGGCCGGCCCGTTTTCGTGGACATCGACCCCGACACGTGGAACATCGACCCCGCGCGGATCGAAGCGGCCATCACCGCGCGGACGAAGGCCATCATCCCCGTGGACGTGTTCGGGCAGCCGGCGGACATGGACCCGATCATGGCGACCGCGAAGAAGCACGGGCTGCGGGTCGTCGAGGACTCGTGCGAGGCGCTCGGGGCCCGCTATCACGGCCGGCCGGCGGGGAACCTGGGCGACATGGGCGTCTTCGGCTTCTATCCGAACAAGCAGATGACGACCGGCGAGGGCGGCATGATCGTCACGAACGACGAACAGGTCGCGCGGCTCGCCCGGTCGATGCGCAGCCAGGGACGCGGCGAGGGCAACGCATGGTTGAGCCACGAGCGGCTGGGCTACAACTTCCGCCTGAGCGACATCAACTGTGCGCTGGGCCTGGCCCAGTTGCGTCGGATTGACGAGATCCTCGCTCGCCGTGCCCGCGTGGCCGAGATGTACCGCCAGCGGCTCGCCGGCGACGAGCGGGTCCGCATGCAGAAGATCCTGCCCGGCATCGAAATGAGCTGGTTCGTGCTGGTGGTGCGGCTGGCCGACCGCTACACCGAGGCCGACCGCGAACGGATCCTGGCCGGGCTGCGCGCACGCAAGATCGGGTGCAGCAACTACTTCCCGCCGATCCACCTGCAACCGTACATGCGCGAGCGGTTCGGGTTCAAGCCCGGCGATTTCCCGGTCTGCGAAGCCCTGTCGGCCCGGACGTTCGCGCTGCCGTTCCACGGCGGGCTGACCGAGGCCGAAGTGGATGCGGTCTGCGCAGCGCTCAAGGCGTTGCTGTAGTTCGTGGTGCGAACGGCCGCTTCGCAGAATCGACGCGGACGCCCGAAACCCGCGTCGGCTGTCACGCCGCCTTTTCCTGCCCGAAGAGGATTTTGATCAGCCCCACGGCGCCGCGGACGGCGAGACTCACCATCAGCAGGAACAACAGCGCCGCCACGCTGAACGTCAGCAGCGGCCAGGCGCGGTCGAGCAGCGTCGGGCCGCTCTCGCGGGATCGCCACGCCAGCCCGATGAGGGCGTTGACGGCGCCGAGCACGAGGATCGCCCCGATCGCCCCGCGGAGCGAACCGGGCAGCGGGGCCATCCGCACCGTCAGGCAGATCACCAGGTATACGAACGCCCACGTCCGCCAGTCGCCCGCGTCCGCGGCCCGCGTGGCCTCGACCAGCCGCTCGACCAGCCCGATGCACTCGCGGAGCAGCGGCCATACGGCCGCCAGCGTCGTCGGCAGATGCCGCGGCAACGCCTCCTTCTCCATGCGGCTGAGGATGTCCTGCCCGAGGTAGTGCGACACGGCATAGATCGCCCCGCCGCACGCCAGCATCGGCAGCATCGCGATGATGATCGGGCCGACCACGGGGATCCGCGACTTGACGTCCTTGCCGGTCTGCGGTTCACCGGAGTCGTCGTCCTTGATCAGCGTCGTGTTGTTCACAGTGCCGCCGGTGACGAGCAGCCCCATGACGTGCCCGAGCTGGGCGACCAGGGTGCCGGGAAGGAGTACCGAGTTGACGACCTTCGGCTGGACAAGCTTGCTCCACAGCCGGTGGACACCCAGCGCCGTAAAGACGATCACGACGAGCCAGAATGTCATCGCCGCGTATTCCATGTCTGCACCTCCCGCGATGCGGGGGTGTGCCGACGCACCTCGTTGCGCGCGGAGTCCAACCCTCGCTCTGCCTGTTCCTATCGGCAAGCGGCGTCCGGAATAATGAGGGCGCCGGTATGTGGATGTCCGACGAAATCAGCCCGTAAGTGTTCTCGCAACAAGGGCATGCGGCAACCGGCACGGTTTTCTCACAGGCAACGCGATGGACGGCCGTGATGGACTCGGTTAATCTTTCAATAAATTGGGCTCGTCGCGTAAGTTATGCCTTGCATGTCCGGGCGGGCGGGGTATAATGCGCCTGGGTTTTGGCTGGAGGGAAAGGCATTCACCTCGCGCAGGTGGGTTAGCCTTTCAGAGGGCTGTTGGGATGGCGGGGCGAGCCGGTGGGCGTGCAAGTTCGCCGGGGTTTTCTCTTGTGTGGCGAGAGAAAGTGCCTATAATGAGTGTCATTGGAGTGGACAGGCATCACCTCCGCGCTGGGTGAGCCTCTTGCGAGACATGGGGACGAGTCACGGGTCTCTGGCAACGAGAACCTCAACGGCCCCTTGTTGTGATTGACGAGGTTGCGAAAAGCAGAATTGCCGTGCCCGGTTCGCCCACGTTGGGCGAAGGAAAGCGGCACGGACAGTCGTGATGGTCGTAGTGCCATCGACTCTTGAGAGGAGGAACAGCATTATGAGAAGACTCTTGACGGGGAAAGTCGGTTTCTGGGTATCGCATCTGCTGACGTGTGCTCTTGTGACGATGGTCCTCGCCACCGCTCCGACACAAGCGGCACCGATCACCCCCGGGAATCTGGTGATCTATCGCGTCGGCGACGGATCCGCGGCACTCGGAACGACCGCGGCGAAGGTCTTCCTGGACGAATACACGACGACCGGCTCCCTTGTGCAGTCCATCGCGATCAGTTCGTCGGGGGCGGACGCTCTCACGGCCGTCGGTAACGCAACGACTGAAGGCATCATCAGCTGCTCGCAGGACGGCTCGAAGCTGGTCTTCACCGGCTATCGGAAGAACGCGGGCGGAACGAGTCCTTCCAGCGACGCGCCGGGGACGACCAATCGCGTCATCGGCACCGTCGGCCTCGACGGAATCGTCAACACGTCGATCGGGCTCGTCGATCCCACCAGCACCATTCGCAGCGCCGTGACCGTGGACGGCTCGGCGTACTACATCAGCGCCGCCGGGAACTACGTGCGCTATGTCGCGAACCCGGGGCCGGCCTCGACG
This sequence comes from uncultured Planctomycetales bacterium, assembly GCA_964617875.1. Lineage (GTDB taxonomy): Bacteria > Planctomycetota > Phycisphaerae > UBA1845 > PWPN01 > CAZMVY01. The sequence continues at coordinate 82,389 of CAZUAI010000012.1, forward strand.
TCGGTGCAGATCGACGCCCGGAACAGCCGGCAGGTCCTTCTCTTCAACAACGAACTGTTCGCCTCAAACGGATCGACGGCTCTCACAGCAAAGATTCAGTCGTACGGCACGCTGCCCACGGGCACGACGACGCCCACGCCGCTCATCAACCTTGCGACGGGCGACGCGGTCAACGGTTTCGTCGTTCTGGATCTGAATCCGGGCATTCCCGGCATCGATACGATCTACGGCATGAGCACGGTGGAGTCGCGGCTCCGGAAGTGGTATTTCGACGGCACGGCGTGGCAACAGGCCGGATTCATCAGCGGTACGGCGGCGCAGAATCTGGTCAGCACGGTGAGCGGCGGCAACGTCACGCTGTACCTGACCAGCCCAACGGCTTTGACAACGCTCACGGACACCAGCGGCTTCGGCGGAACACTCAGTGGCACGCTCACGACGCTGGCAAGCGCGGGCACGAACACGGCGTTTCGCGGCATCGGCATCATCCCCGAGCCGGCCACGCTGACGCTGCTGGCCCTGGGCGCGGTCGCCACGCTGCGTCGGCGAAAGTAAGGCCTTCGCCGGCGATCGGAAGCGTACGCCGTTCCCAACGCGACAGGGTTTGAACGCAACGCCGCTGCGGCACAGTGGCGTTGCGTTCTTCTTTTGCCCTGGCCCCCGCTCCCGGTTCGGGTACAATCCGGTCGTGCGACACCGAGTGCGCGACGTCATGCCGGCGAGCGAGTTGTCCGACGCCCGCGTGTACTTCACGGGCCGCGTCCTCTACGAGGACATGCTCCGCGACATCCACCGCGCGGAGCACGACGTGTGCCTGGAGATGTACATCTTCGACGACGATGCGACCGGCCGCCGCTTCCGCGACGCCCTGGTCCGCCAGGCGGCCGCGGGACGGCGGGTGCGGGTCATCTACGACGGTCTCGGCTGCCTGGACACGCCCGCCCATTTCTTCGACACGATGCGCCGGTCCGGCGTCGAGGTCTGCGAGTTCAACCCGATCGAGCGAAACCGCGTCCTCCGCCAGTGGTGGAAGATCGACCGGCGGAACCATCGCAAGCTGCTCGTCGTTGATCATCGCGCCGCCTATCTCGGCGGCATCAACATTTCGGCGCGTCTGGCCGACTGGGAAGACGCCCACGTGCGGATCGAAGGCCCCCTCGTCCGCCACGCCCGCGCCTCCTTCGAACGGGTGTGGGCGGGCCGGTATTCGCGTGTCAGCCTCCGCCGTAGCCGGCGGCACGTTCTCCACGCGCAGCGATCGCTCATCCTCGACGGCTTCCCCGCGCCGAACTACTCGCCGATCAAGCGTTCGCACCTGCACCTCTTCTCCCGGGCCCGCCAGCGGATCCGGATCGCCCACGCCTACCTGATCCCCGACCGCCGGATCGTCCGCTCGCTGCGCAAGGCCGTGGCCCGCGGCGTGAACGTCGATGTCCTTGTCCCCGAGCAGAGCGACGTCACGATCATCGACTGGGCCCTGCGGCACGCCCTCGGCCGGCTCCTCCGCGCCGGCGTACAGGTCCGCTGCCTCCGCGAGCCCCTGCTGCACGCGAAGGCCGTCCTCGCCGACAGCCGCTATGCCATCATCGGCAGCGCGAATCTGAACCGCACGAGCTTCTTCCGCAACCTCGAAATCGCCCTCTGGAGCCGCGACGAACGGATCAGCCGCCCTCTGGCGGAGCGATTCGACGCGCTCTGGGCCACGGCGGCGCCGTACACGATCGCCGACGACCGCCGCCGCGCCTCCTGGCACCGCCTGCTCGGCTGGCTCGCATACCGCCTCCAGTCCTGGTTGCCGGCGGACCAGGCGTGGTGAGGCGAGAAGGCGATGAAGCGACGAAAGGAACGGAGTACTGAGTGCCGAGGTCGTCACCCCCGTAAACGGGGTCCGGAGCAACGGGCGGGGGTCTGGATCCCCGCTTTCGCGGGGATGACGCAGTAATCGAGTCGCCGAGCGACGGAGCAACCGCGCAACAGAAACAACCGCAGGCCGGCGCCCGCGGCTCGGAAGAACGGACCAACGGACCGACGGAGGGGTCACATGAAGTCAGAGCCGCGACCCGCCGGCACGCCGCGGATCGCTTTCGATGCGGGCCTCGATCTCGAACGGGTTCTCGCGGTAGGCATCGCGGCCCCGGACGAACAGCCACAGGCCGGCCAGCAGGTACAGCGGGATGAAGAACGGGCCCCACCGCTCGAACTGCCGCACGTGGACCCGCTCGTGCGCGCGGCTGACGGCCAAAGCGGCCCGGTCCTGCCCCAGCACCACGTGGCCGAGCGTCAGCGCCCACGCGCCGCCGCCAACGAGCGGCCAACGGCCCAGGATCGGCCGCAGCAGGCCGCCGTGCGCCTCGACGACACCCCCGACGATCTGAACGCCCCCGCCGGTAAGCAGCGCAGCCGCCGCCATCGTCAGGCCAAGCAGCGTGCCCGGCAGGGCCCAGAGATAGCGAAAGACGGCCGGCATAGGCGGCGCAACAACGCCGATACCATCATAAGGAAACGCGAAGGACGGTCAACGAACCAACGGCGTACGAGTCAGCGTTCGACCCGGTTCAACTCGGTTTCGAGGTCGCCGACGATGCTCCTAATCACGCTCTCAAGCTCGGCCCATCCCTCGACGCCGGCGTCGGCGTCGAGGGCTGCCGCGCCGCGTCGAGCTTGCCGGCCCTCGTGCCCATGAGCGAACTGAGCAGACTCGTCGCGCTCACCGATTCAAGCCTGTCGATCTCGGCCTGCGTCAGTTCGAGAGCCAGCTCGATCGTGCCCAGCCGGCCGGTCTCGCGATCCACGGCGTCGCGGGCCTCGGTCAACCGCCGTCGAACGTCGTCACGCTCGGCAAGCCGGGCCTGAAGTTCCTGCGTCCTGCCGTCCATGCGGTCGCTCATGGCTTGTCCCTCGATCCGCCGTCAGGCGGGTCATCTCGGGGAAAGGGCGGCCCACACAGGTCTTCGGCCGGCTTCGCACGGCGATCAAGACTTCGCGCAGGTCCGACAGCCCCGCTTTTCCACCCGGCGGTCCCCGGGTAGGATTGTCCCCAACATCTTCCGCGCGGAGGTATTGCATGGTGACGGCGAGCGTATGGCTTATCGGGGCGATGTGCGTCGGAGCCGCGAACGGTCCCGCGGCCGCGGAGTACCTGAGCGAACGGCAGGACCGCTTCCTGTGCGCCCAGCAGGCGTGGGGCGAACTGGGGATCAACGTGTCGGCCCACGCACGCGGGCAACAGCCCGCGCCCCTGCAGATCGGCGAGAAGAGGTACGCCCGCGGGCTCGGCCACCACGCACCGGGGGAAATCGTCGTCGAACTCGACGGCGAGTACGCACAGTTCGAGGCGGAGGTCGGCGTGCAAGCGCAGCCCGGCGGCCAGGGCAGCGTCGTCTTCCAGGTCTTCGTGGACGAGGAAAAGCGCTTCGACAGCGGCGTCCTGCGTCAGACCGATGCCCCGAAGGCCGTTTCGGTCTCCGTGGCCGGGGCGCAGGAAATGCGGCTCGTCGTGACCGACGCCGGCGACGGCATGACATGCGACGGTGCCGCCTGGGCGGAGGCTCGGCTGATCCGCGACCAGAACGCAAAGGCGGTACCGCCGCACGCCGGGTTCGACGTCGCCCGATTCGCCCGCGTGGTCGCCAGCGATCCGGCGCGAAACGACGGCGCGCGCAGCTCCCGCATTCAGGAATACCGTGCCGAGGACGTGTTCCTGGAGACGGACATGCGGCCCGATGACCGGGGGCGCTGGCTCGTGCCGGCCGCACCGACGACGCCCGGGCGCGGCACGATCGGCCTGCGGTGGATCGAACGCCGGCTGGTCCGGTCGCTCGCGATCGAGTTCGAGACGGCGCCGGCCTCGACCGGGGGGGCCGAGGTCCAGTTCTGGGCCGGTGAGTCGCCCTACCAGGGCGGGTGGACGCCGCTCCGGGGCACGATCACGGCCGAGGGAAACCGCTGGACGTTCCGCGTGGAGCCGAGGGAGAACCCCAAGCTCCGCGGCGGCACGTGGAAAGTGCGGTGGCTTCTCCCCGTCGGCGGATCGCCGCTCGTGGTGCAACGGGCGTTTGCGTTCACGCCGTCGCTCCTCGCGACGACGGACCTCCGCATCCAGTTCGAGCAGTGGCCCAAGGGCCGGCCAGCCGACGTCGAGATCTACAACGGCGAGTTCGTGGAGCCCACCGCCCACGCCGGCAAGAGCACCGCGAAGCTCGACCTGAGCGAACCAATCCCGCTGAAGGTCCGGTACGTCAGGCGGCGTCCCTGGCAGGCCGACCGGGCGGCGATCCGCTTCCGCCTGCCGGACGGCGGGTTCGCGGTCGCGCTCGATGACGTCCTGGCGAACCAGGCGGTCTATGTGCCGGCGTTCAACGCTCTCGTCGCCACCGCCGAGTCCAGGCTGGACCTGCCCGCGTACCGCAAGAAGATCGCGGGGCGCGAGACGATTCTGCAGGAAGTGCGGCGGCTGCCCGACCAGACGCGCGAGCAGGCGTTCGAGCGCGTCCATCGGGTCGAACAGAACGCCCAGCCGACGATGCTCTCGCTGGCGTGCGACAACCGCAAGTTCATCGCGCAGCGCGACGGAAGCGTCGCGTTCGCGCTGCCGCGCGACTCCGACGAGGCCGCGCCCGCGGACAAGGGGCAGCAGTACCCCCTGCACCTCAGACCGACGCTCGGCTCCGGCAAGCACGAGGGCCTGACGCGGCACCTCGAGGGCGGCTGGTATCCGGCCCCGGTCGTCACGGTCATCGAGCGCGGCGTCCGGTATGCGCTGCGTACGTTCGTGGTGCCGCACGATCCGGCCGGCCCCGGGGCGGACAACCCATGGCTCAACGCCAGGCCGCTGTGCGTCACCGAGTTGACGGCGGAGAACACGGGCGACCAGGCGGCGGAGGCGTCCGTCGGTATCGCATTCACCACGGATGCAAAGGACACGCCGCCCACGATGCGGTACGACGCCGGCCGGGGCATCGTGGCGAGCGGCACGACGCTGCTGGCCGCCTACTCACACGCCGGCCCGGATGCGAAGGTCGCGCAGAGCGACGGCCTGCACACGCTCGTCTGGACGCTGGGGCCAAAGCAACAGGCCGCCGCCCGCGTCTGTATCCCGGCGTGGAAGATCAACGCCGGCCTCGACGAGGCCGCCGCCCTGCTCGAACCGAAGGACCGCTTTGCGACGTTCAAGGCGTACTGGGACGGCGTCTTCGCATCCACGATGCAGATCGCGGTGCCCGACCCGCTCGTGACGAACACCATCCGTGCATCGCAGGTCCATTGCCTGCTCGCCGCACGCAACGAGGAAAGCGGCAGGCGCGTCGCGCCGTGGATCGCGTCCGTCTCGTACGGCCCGCTCGAGAGCGAGTCGAACTCGATCATCCGCGGCATGGACATGCTCGGGCACCACGAGTTCGCGAAGCGGTCGCTCGACTTCTTCATCCACCGGTACGATCCCGCCGGCTTCCTCACGACAGGCTACACGCTCATGGGAACGGGCTGGCACCTCCAGACGCTCGGCGAGCACTACCGGCTCGCGCCGGACGACGAATGGATGCGAGGCGTCGCGCCCGGGGTCGCGAACGTCTGCGCCTGGATCATGAAGCAGCGGGCAAAGACGCGGCTGCCGGTCGCCGGCGTCGATCAGCCGATCGAGTCCGGCCTCGCCCCGCCGGGCGTCATGGCCGACTGGAACGCCTTTGCCTACTATTTCTGCCTGAACGGGTACAACTGCGCCGGCCTCCGAAACGCCGGCGAGGCCCTCAAGGCGATCCGCCACCCGGACGCCGACACGTTCCTTCGCGATGCGGCGGCCTATCAGCAGGACATCCTGCGCGCCTACCGGCTGATCCAGGCGCAGATGCCCGTGTACCCGCTGCGGAACGGAACGAGCGTGCCGGGCTACCCGTCGCAGCTCCTGCCGGGGCCGACGGGGCCGTTCTTCCCCGGCGAGGACGGCAACCGGAGCTGGTGCTACGACGTCGAACTCGGCGCGCACCACCTCGTGCCGCAGGGCGTGCTGCCCGCCGACAGCCAGGACGTGACCTGGATGATGGACCACATGGAAGACGTGCAGTTCCTCGCCGATGGATGGTTCGACTATCCGGCGGCGGCGTCGCAGAAGGACCCGTTCAACCTCGGCGGGTTCTCGAAGGTGCAGCCGTACTACACGCGCAACGGCGAGATCTACGCGATGCGGGACGATGTGCGCCCGTTCGTGCGGTCGTATTTCAACACGATGGCGTCGCTGCTCAGTCTCGAGAACCTGTGCTTTCAGGAGCATTTCCACGGCGTCGGGGCGTGGAACAAGACGCACGAAACGGGCTATTTCCTTCAGCAGTCGCGGTGGACGGTCGTGATGGAGCGGGGCGACGAACTGTGGCTCGCGCCGCTGGCGACGAGCAACTGGTTCAAGGACGGCATGGCCATCGAGGTGAAGAATGCCCCGACGCGGTTCGGTCCGACGGCGTACCGCATCACCTCATCCGTCAGGCAGGGCTTCATCGAGGCGACGATCGCCCCGCCGACCCGCTCGGCCCCGAAGCAGATCGTGCTCCGCCTGCGCCACCCCGAGGGCAAGCCGATGCGAACCGTCAAGGTGAACGGGAACGAACACGCGGCGTTCGACGCGGCAAAGGAAATCGTCCGCCTCGCCCCGGCTCAGGAAACGATCCACGTGAGGGCCGACTACTGAGAGCGCGTGATTCGAGAGTGTGGCACTGTTGCAGAAATGTGGATTCTCCTGCCGCGAGGACAGAGCGCCGCGCAACCCCCCTCTCCCTCCCAGGGAGAGGGTTGGGGTGAGGGTGTCCAACCCCCTCTTTCTCCCAGGGAGAGGGTTGGGGTGACGGTAACCAGTTTCAGCCGCGGGCCGGCGAAGCGGATCGACCCTCCCCATCCTTTCCCTGTCTCAGGGGGGCGAGTTGCATTCCCCCTCTCCCGCCCAGGGAGAGGGACGGGGTGAGGGTGACCAACTCAATCGCACGCTCCGGCAACACGCGGAATCTGCGGCACGGAGCCGCGTGCGCGCCTCCCACCCTGTTCTCACTTCGCGTGTTTCGTGGTTTGACTCGGCCCGCGCCCGGATACCCGAACCCTGAAACCCCCGAAGCACGCGGAAGAAACCCGTAAGGTGGGCGGTTCCACGGTACTCCGCGGGTTCGCCCACCATCTTGTCTGTTGTCCGCTCGTAGGGTAAACGGCTCCGCCACCGGCCGCCCCACGGACCTGCCGCCAAGACCGTGCGTGTGTGCTGCTCCTGCGCCCACTCGGCGCCGCTGTCCTACGAGCGGTCGTGGAGCGGAGTCCGCGCCAGGTGTTTCTCTGCCGCGGGGTCTCCGTTTGTCAACCGGCGGCCCGCTCTTGTTGACAAAGCACCCCCGGCGGACCCAACCAGCCCCCAAGTCCAGAAATATCCGCTTCGGTCGCGAATTCCTCGCGGATTGTCGTTGACAGGGCACCGGAGGCGTGGTATCCTATAAGAGCCTATCCCACAACCTCCTTGAATGCCGATATCAGCATTGAGGCGCGGA
>CAZUAI010000013.1:0-85294 GCA_964617875.1 uncultured Planctomycetales bacterium
GATGCGCGACCAGTTGCTCTCGATGCAGGCCGACGACGGCTCCTGGGAGGGCGACGGCGTCGGCAAGGTCTACGGGACGGCGATCGCCACGTTCATCCTGCAGATCCCCTACAACCACCTGCCGATCCTGCAGCGATAGACGACCGGGCCGTCGCCCTTTGTGGCCGCCGGCGGGGCCTTGCCCGTACAATGCCGTCCGCCCGGCGGCTGCGCCGGGACACGAACCAAGCCGAGTGCCATGGAGCATTGCCGATGACGGCGGTCCGACGAAACACAATCTGTACCGGGGGCGTCTTTCTCCTTGCGTGTGTGCGGGCCGGTGTGCCGATGGCCGCCGGGGCGGACCTGGCGTTCCGGCCGGGGGTGGACGGCAAGTTCACCTTCGACACCGGGCCGGTGCGCGGGCACCTGACGGCCAACGCCACGGGGCAGGGGCTCTGCTCGCTTGTGGACGCCGCCGGCGGCCGCGAGCTGACCAAGGGATCGAACATCTACGGGCTGTTCAGTTTCTACCGTCTGCTCGGGGCCGACCAGCGCTGGGGCGAGTACGCCTGGGCCTTCCCCAAGACGGCCGAGCCGATGGCTGACGGCGGCGTGCGGATCGCCTGGCCGGCGAAGCCCGAGCACCCCTTCGACATGAAGGGCACGTTCCGCTGGGTCGCGCCCGACACGATGGACGTGCTCGTCGAGGTCACCCCGCAGATCGCCGTACGGCGGTTCGAGTTGTTCCTCGGCTCGTACTTCGCCGACACGTTCCGCAGCCGGATCTACGTCCGCGGCCGCGACGGCCGGCCGTGCTTCCAGTCGCCGGACATCAACCCGCTCATCGCCGGGACGTACCTCTCGTACCCGCGCGACCACAAGACGGCCGCGATCCTCTACGACGGCCGGTGGCTCAAGCCGCCCCACCCGGTGGACTGGGCGTTCACCGGCTTCATGGCCGCTCCGCTTGTCCTCCAGCAGGACCGGGCGACCGGCCTGACGTGCGTCATCATGGTCCGGCCGCAGGACTGCTTCGTCGTCAGCACGCCGTACAACATGGAGCCGCCGGAGGACGGCGTGGCCGCCCACCACTCGACGTACTTGTCGCTCTTCGGCGTGGACCTGCAGGCCGGCCAGACGGCCCGGGCGTGCATGCGCCTCCTTGTCGCCCGGCTCACGCCGGACCAGGCGGTCGAACGCTACAACGAGTTCCTGAAGAAGTACCCCGAACCGGCGACGCAGCCCGCCGCACGGTGACCGGCATGGCGAAGGCGGTTTTCCGCGGCCCGCCGGCTACCACCAGCGGCAGTACTCTTCCGTGGACCACGTGGCCAGGACGCCGATCGACGCCCCCTTCGGAATCACGAACTCGCTCACGCCGACACGGGAACGCGCGTTGCCCCAGTCGTACGTGTAGCCCAGGCGCGTCCACGGGTAGCCGTTCTCGCCGTACGAGATCGCCATGACATCCGTGATCCACTGCACGTGAGCGGCGCTCACCGTCACGTACTCTGACGATTGCGGGTAGTCCGTCTCCGCCTCGTGATCCGTGATCTCCGGGTCCGGACTCGGCCGGAAGAGGTCGCTCGGGCTCACCCAGAACTCGACGAACGTCGTCTTGCCGCTGTGCGGCGGCAGCCCGTTCAGCTCCTCGAGCCGGAGTACGAGTTCCCACGGCCGGACACGGTGGTCGCGAACCCAGTCCCGGATCTCCGGCACGGCCGTGACCCAGATGTCCCGCGAGGCCGTGATCGTCTGGCCGACCTGGCTGCTGTAGCCCGTGTAGGCCGTCCACGTCACGACGAGCACGCGGCTGTGGCCGGGCTCGCCCTCCCAGATCAGCCGCGAATTGTCGGCCGTGATCGACCACAGATCGCGCGAGATCTCGTCCGCCGTAGCCGTCTCCGCGTCCTTGACCGCCGCCCGGTACGCGGCCTGAAGCTCCTCGTCGGTGGGCTGCGGCGACGGACATCCCGTGGCGGCCATGCAGAGAATCGCCGCCGCCAGCGAAGATCCGAGGCGATGAAGCGATCGGGTTGTCATTGCCCGGCCTCCTCGTACATCGCGACGACGTTCTCCGGCGGAACCTCGGACAGAATGTTGTGCACCTGGCAGAAGACGAAGCCGCCGCCGGGGGCGAACGTGTCGATGTTGCGGCGGACGTTGTCCTTCACCTGCTGCGGCGTGCCCCGCGGCAGCACCGTCTGCGTGTCGCAGCCGCCGCCCCAGAACGTGATGTCCCTGCCGAACTCGCGCTTCAGCCGTTCGGGCTCCATCTCGTGCGCGGAGATCTGCACGGGGTTCACGACGTCGAAGCCCGCCTCGATGATGTACGGCAGCAGCTTGTAGATCGACCCGCACGAGTGCAGGAAGACCTTCAGCCCCGGGGCCTTCCGCTTGATGTGGCTCACGATCGCCTTGTGCCGCGGCAGGAACATCCGCCGGTACATCTCCGGCGAGAGGAACGGCCCCCCCTCCGTGCCGAGGTCGTCGCCGAGCTGGATCAGGTCCACGTTGCCGCCGAGCACCGGCAGCAGGCGGTCGAGCCCGGCGATGTGCAGCTCGACCAGCTTGTCGAGCAGCCGCTCCGCCTTCTCCGGCTCGGCCGCCAGGTCCAGGCAGAATTGGTCCAGCCGCCGCAGGAACGAGCCCCACTCGAAGAGGTTCGCCCCGAACGCGATCATGATCGCGCGGTCGTGCCGCCGGCGGAGCGCCGCGACGTGTTCACCGATCCGCCGGAGGTTCGCGTCGCTCAGACCGTCCTCGTAGAGCGGCTCGGCCATGCCCGCCCAGCAGACCTTGCCCATCTGCCGCGGCAGGTCGGCGAGCTTCGCCTCCCAGTCGTCGCCGTCCATCGGGAAGCACGCCTGCGTGAAGTACGTCGCCCCGGCGATCATCCGGCCGATCGCCGTGCCGTCCGGGCCGTAGACGAACCAGTCGTCGCCCTCGCGCCGCAGGTCGAAGTACGCCGGCACCTGGCACGGCGAGCCGTCCGGCAGCGTCCAGTCCTTCCACCGGTCGGGGCTGAACTCGCGCCCGGCGTTGACGGCGTCGATGCGGAACCGGTCGAGATACCACCCCTCGGGCTCGGCGAGCTGCTGCACCATGTCGAATACGCGGGTGCGGCCCTCGCGGATCCCCAGGTGCGTCTTGAGCCGGTTGTAGGCGATGGCCTGGATGCCGGTCGAGCGCATCGCGCCGCAGTCGATCGGAACGCGGTCGGGCTCGCGGTGGTCGATGGCGGAAAGCACGCGTTCGCGTGGCGTCATGGCGGTACTCCTGTCGCCGAGGCTGTTTACGGGCGGTCCCATTCATTGTGGCGCAGGCATCCTGCCTGCATCCGGGGCAGGCTGGAAGCCTGCACCACAATGGGGCACGGCCTTCTTGCCAAGAACGGCACCAGTGTATCGCGGCGCCCGGATCGCCCCAAGCACGTAGGGCACGGTCGCCCCTCGCGCAAGCGGGGGCCGCGCCAGCACGTAGGGCACGGTCGCCCCTCGCGAAAGCGGGGGCCGCGCCAGCACGTAGGGCACGGTCGCGGCCCGCGCCAGCGGGCAAGACCTGCCGCTTCGACTGACGGTTGGGGCTTCGCACGCATTCAGCGCCGGTATATCGGTCCTCGACCTGTCCAATCCCGCTTCCCCGGTCTGCCTGAGTGGTTGCACGAACACCGAGGCGGCCCGGATCGTCGTGGCGGGCAACTACGCGTACGTCGCCGCCGAATTGAGCGGGCTCAACATCTACAACATCCAGAACCCGACCGCCGCCGTGCTGGCAAGCACGTATCGCACGACGGCCTTTGGCTGGGCGGAGGATGTCGCCGTCGCGGGGAACCTGGCGTTTGTCGCCGACACGCTCGAGGGCCTGCTCGTGCTGGACGTGTCGAACCCGGCGGCGCCGACGCGGATCGGCCGGTACGACACGCCCGGCTCGGCCTGGGGTGTCGCCGTCGCGGGCAACTACGCCTACGTCGCGGACGGCAATCTCCAGGTCATCGACATCACCACCCCCACAGCGCCGGTGTGCGTCGGCACGTGCATTACGGAGGGCGACGCCATCCGCGTCACGATCGACGGCAGCCGCGTCTGCGTCGCCGACTACTGGGGCGGCGTCGAGGTGATTGACGTATCCGACCCGGCCGCACCGTCCCGCGTCGGCGGCCGTGCGACACGCGGCATCGCCTCGGATGTGGCCGTTGCGAACGGCTGCGTCTTCGCCGCCACGGACATGGGAGGCCTGGAGATCCTGCAGGTCGCCGGCCGGGCGGACTTCGACAACGACGGTGACGCGGACATGGAGGACTTTGGGCGGTTTGCCTGCTGCTTCAGTGGCCCCAACCACCCAGCGCCGGCGGAATGTGATGCGGCCGACTTCGACGGCGATCTGGATGTGGACCTGGTCGACTTCCGCGCGTTCCAGGCGTGTTTCAACGGTTCGAACCAGCCGCCGGCGTGCGAGTGAGTCGCGCCGTCATTCGTTCACGGTCAGCACGATCCCGAGTTGCGAGCAGAGGCCCGCGATCTCGTCGCGAATCGCCTCGGGCGGCAGGGTGACGCTGCCGGCCGGCGCCTGGCTTTGCCGCGTCCAGCCCGCCCCCTCCCAGAAGACCTGTTCGCCGACCGGCAGGGCCCGAAGGGCGGTCTTGATCGCCTCGACGCCGTGCAACGTCTGCGCGGGCGATTGGATCTCATCCAGGGTCTTGAGACGATTGGTGCCGACCATCAGGGCGAAGTCCCAATCCTGCCCCGCGGGCCACGAGTACAACTCGTAGCCCTTCATGGACAGAGTGCCGGGGTTCTGGGCGGTGGCGCACCCCGTCGCGAACGCCGCACCGCCGATCACCAGCGAAACGAAAAAGCACCGCTTCATGTGGCGTTACCTCCGGTTCCAATGACCGCATTGTACGCCGCGGGGAGTGTCTTTCAGAAGGTTCGTGGCACGGCAAGGGTCCTCGGCCGCTCGATCTTCGCGAACACCGGAGCGGCCTGAACACCCTCGATCGGGAGGAACCAGCGGACACGATTGATTGCGACCCGCCGGAGAACCGGCTTGACCACTGGGGCTTAAGCGATTAATATGATCAGCGAAGGGCGGTGATCAGGTTCGCGAACATGGTTGCTGGTGGAAGGTGAACGATGACCCGTAGAGTCTTCTGGTCGATGACGCTGGTCGTGTCGATGGCCGCCGGGGCGGATGCGCAGCAGTGGTTCTTCGCGTGGGACGGCACGACAGACCTGGCCTGTACCCCCACGATGGAGGGCAGCAACGCCTTCTTTCAGAGCAACGCCCCGCTGCCGGACTGCTACTGGGAGATTGTGGACAACGGCTCCGGCGGGAAGGCCCTCAAGACGACCGATGACAACCCCGCCAACTCGGCCATCCGGTGGAAGGGCATGGGCTCGCGGCCGGAGTTCTACCGCGGGCCGTGTACGACCTTCGCGATGGAGAACTTCCATCCCGATCACAATGCGTTCACCCTCGCGTTCCGCATCAAGGCCGACAGCTATACGCCCGAGACGTCCGCTCCCTACAAGATCAAGCGCGTGTACAACTGCGAGTTCGAGACCACGACGCCCAACCCGTTCTACGTCCCGGGTTCGTCCGACCATGGGAATCCCTATTACACCTATCGCGTCGAATTCGGCCTCCAGAAGGACGCCTCCGGCAACATCTGGCTCGTCGACTTCCGCTACGGCGACAACAACGCCAACGGCGAGTGGAACGACGGCGGCACGATCCGGAACAACCGCATCGTTCGGCTGAAGCAGGGATCCTCGCCGTCCCAGTGGCACACCGTCTGGGCGATGGTTCAGATGCCGCCGGGCCTCACCCAGGGCAACAGCATCTACCGTTGCTGGGCGGACGGCAGCGAGGTCTACTGGCATGACCGCGACAAGGGCGGCTGGTCCGACTGCGAGATCGGCTGGGACGGCGAGGACCAGAGGGCCGTCGTGTACTTCGACTACCTCTGCTACAACTACGGCGCGTACACCCCGGGGCAGGTCGCGATCCCGGCCGAACGGGCGACCGCCGCGACGAACTCGATCACGACGATCAAGAGCACCGCCGACGGCACGCCCTGCGAACTGACCGGCAAGGTCGTCGCGGGCATCTTCAACAATGCCAGGCTCGGCACCCGGATCTACTACATCACCGAGCCGGACGGCAGTGACGGCATCCGCGTCCAGCACAACACCGGCACCAGCCCTCACACGGCCGGCGGCTCCGCCGTCACGCTTGCGATCGGCGATACCGTCTCGATCAAGGGCGGCATCGGCTCGGCCGAGTGCGAAAAGCAGATCTTCGCGCACGACATCACGTTCGTCGCCGCGGGAACATCGCCCGCCGTGCCCGCCTGGGTCACCGGCGCGGACCTGACGAAATCGTTCCACGCCGCCCTCTACGCCGACGTGCCGGCACAGCTCCTGGCAACGGCCGAGACGGGCGTCGTCACCGGCGTCGCGGCGACCGTCATCGCCGATACGGGCAAGACGTGGGCGATCAACCAGTGGCGGAACATGACCGTCCGGGTCCCGGCCACCGCCTGGCATCCCGACCTGTACTACTACGTGGTCGCCAACAGCGGCAACACGCTGACGCTGGCCCACCGCACGATCCGGTTCAATCCGCCCGACATCGTGGCGGACGGCGTCCGCGTCGGCGACGCCTACGAGTTCGTCGGCGGCAGGCCCACCGGCCCGCGGCTCGACGGTCGCGTTGTCCGTACCGCCGGGACCGTCACGGCGGTCAACCCGGCCGCGGGCTATTTCGACATCAACGACGGCGGCGGCTCCGGCGATACGTTCACGCTCCAGGACATCTGGGACACGATCAACTACGGCTCCGCCTTCACGCCGCCGAACGGCATCCGCGTCTACGCCGCCGCGCCGTACCCGAGCCTCGGGGACTATGTCGCCGCCGTCGGATGCGCGGGCGCCGCGCGGTTCAAGCATCAGGTGTCCACGACCATCAACGGGTCGGCCCGCGACGAGGTGAAGATCGACAAGGTCATGCCGGTCGTTCTGGGGCAGACCTGGGCGCTCAGCCGGCCGATGCCGGCGGACTTCGATCGCGACGGCGACGTGGACCTGGCGGACTTCTCGGCGTTCCAGGCGTGTTTCAACGGTCCGAACCGGCCGTACGCCGGCAGCGGCTGTGCGGCCGCGGACACGGACGCCGACGGCGACGTGGACCTGACCGACTACACCCGCTTCGCCGTGTGCTTCAACGGTCCGAACCGCCCGCCGGCGTGCCAATAGGCCGCCCGGGCGGCCTCCGGGATGAGCCGGAAGGTACGCGAACCTTCGAGCGCGCGAGTACGCGGTCTCGAAGAACCGCCCACCCTACACATCCAGATCCACGACGCGCCCCAGGACCCGGCGGTAGCGCCGGACGACCGGACCGGCCTGGTCGCGGAGGAACTCGTCCGTCTGCTCGGCGCTCAGGCCGGCGTAGCGCCGGGCGTCGAGGGCCCTCGACCAGTCGATCCTCGCGAACGCCGGGTCGGCCTGGAGGCGCTCGATCAGGTCGTTCGGCTTGCCGTTCAGCTTCACCTCGCGGGCGGCGGCGTGCGCGTGCTGCCGGATCCGCTCGTGCAGGGCCTGGCGGTTGGCGGCCTGGCGGTCGCCGCGCTTCATCGCCGAGGCGACGGCCTCCATGAGGATCTCCTCGGTCGCCATGAACGGCAACTCGGCCCGCACGTGCGCGGCGATCGTCCGCGGATACACGACCATCCCGCGGGCGACGTGCGTCACGATCCGCAGGATGCCGTCCGTCGCGAGGAACGCCTCGGGAATGCTCAGCCGCTTGTTCGCCGAGTCGTCCAGCGTCCGCTCGAGCCACTGCTCGGCGGCGTTCTGCAGGGGCGAGCCGGCGATCGACAGCACGTACCGCGCCAGGCCCGTCGCCCGCTCGCAGAGCATCGGGTTGCGCTTGTAGGCCATCGCGCTGCTGCCGACCTGGCCCTTCTCGAACGGCTCCTCCATCTCCTTGAGGTTCGCCAGCAGCCGCAGGTCGTTCGCGAACTTGTGGGCGCTCGCCGCGATGCCGGCCAGCGCGAACGCCGCCTGGCCGTCCACCTTGCGCGAGTACGTCTGGCCCGTGACGGGCTCGACGCGGTGGAAGCCGAGCTTCCGCGCGACGATCTGCTCGAGCCGCCGCACCTTCGCCGCGTTGCCCAGCAGCGAGAGGAAGCTCGCCTGCGTCCCCGTCGCCCCGCGGATGCCGCGGAAGCGGAGCGACGCCAGCCGCGCCTCGACCTCCTCGAGATCGCGGACGAAATCCCAGCACCACAGGCACGCCCGCTTGCCGACCGTCGTGAGCTGCGCCGGCTGGTAGTGCGTGAAGCCCAGCGCGGGCAGGTTGCGGTATCGCCGCGCGAACCGGCCCAGGGCCTCGATCACGTTGGCGAGCCACGCGGCGATCAGCCGCAGCGCCTCCCGCAGGATGAGCAGGTCGGCGTTGTCCACGATGTCCATGCTCGTCGCGCCCAGGTGCAGGATGCCGCGGGCCGACGGGGCCGCGTCGCCGAACGTGTGCAGGTGCGCCATCACGTCGTGCCGCGTCTGCTTCTCGTACTTCGCGGCGCGGTCGAAGTCGATGTCCTCGCACGCCCGGTGCAGCTCGGCGATCTGGGCGGCGGTGATGCTCATGCCGAGGTCGCGCTGGGCCTCGGCCAGGGCGATCCAGATCCGCCGCCACGTCAGGATCCGCCGGTACGGCGAGAAGATTTCGCACATCTCGGGCGAGGCGTTGCGGCTGACCAGCGGGTTTTCGTACGTGTTGCGGGTTCGTTTGGCCATGGCGGCGGCGAGTGTAGGCCCGACCGCGCGCGGGGTCAACGGGCCGGCCGACGCCACGCCCTGGTCGTGCGCACCAGCTCGACGATGTTTGCGACGGGCGTCTCCGCGGGCAGGTCGCAGCCGGTCGAGAGGATGAAGTTCTCGTGCTCGGCCATCGCGTCGAGCAGGGCGAGCGTGTCGTGGCGCACCTTCTCGGGCGTGCCCTGGAGCATCGTGCCGACCGGATCGACGTTGCCGATGAGCACGACGTCGCCCGGGATCTCCCGGGCGATGCGCGGAAGATCGACCACCGAGTCGAGGCTCAGCCCCTGGACGCCCGTCTCGCACATCCCGCCGACAAGGTGGTGCGTGTTGCCGCAGATGTGCAGGACCGTCCGGGTGGCCAGGTGGCGGACGACGCTCTCGACGCTCCGGCCGGCGAACTCCCAGTAGGCGCCGGGCGAGAGAATGACGGCCGTGGGGTCAAGGATGCAGACGATCTCGGCCCCGGCGGCCTGGAGCGCCTTGGCGTACTCGATGACGACGTGCTCGCAGAAGTTCACGGCCGCGAGCACCACGTCGGGCGTGTCCACCGTCGCGAGCGCGATGTCGCTCGCCCCCATCATGAGGCCGGCCAGCGTGAACGGGCCGATGACGAAGCTGCCGACGGGGACCTTCAGCTCCTTCGACAGCAGCCGCACCGTCTCGAGAAAGACCCAGACGCGGCCGTCGTACAGAACATCCACCACCTTGTACTGGTCGAGGTCGGCGACCGTCTTGACCGGGTGCCACTCGACCGTCGCCGTCTCGTCCAGCGGAAAGCGGACCGGCAGCCCCAGCGCGCCCGCCTCGACCGAGAGGTCCATCATCGTGAACATGGCGTCGGCCGCGGTGGCCTCCGCCAGCTTGTACAGCGAGCGGACCTGCAGCTCCGCGTTGAACATGTTCTGCTTGACGGACGACCGCGTCAGCTGGACGCCCGGATACCCGGCAAGCGGCACGGCCAGTCGGCGCGGTGATTCTCGGACGATATCGATCAATCGCATGCGTATGACCCCCTGCGGCCGGATGACCAGCGGAACCATCACTCTACGAAAAGGCGCCCGGCCGGTCAAGGCGGCGTTGCCGATCCGCCGCCGCACGCTATCCTGACGGCGGCATGATCGACAGCGACCGGGCGGTTCATGGGTTTGCCGAATTGACGCTCTTTGCGGCGGTCGCCCCGTGCAGGGCGTGCTCCCGGCGGGGGCTTGTCATCGGCGATGTCCGCGTGGAGCAGGACGCGGCGGGCAATTCCTTTGTCGCGGACGCGTCGTGTGCGCAATGCGGCGAGGAGACGTCGCTCGAAATCCGCGTGCGGCCATGCGACCCGGCGCACCTCCGACCGGCGGCGGTTCGCCGTATCCCGATGATTATCAATCCGACGGGCGAAGTCTCCGAGTGGATCGACGCGGCGCAATGGCTGACGCTCTACCGCATGGCGATGGAAGCCGCCGCGGCCCAGCCGGAGCGGCGGCTGTCGCGGGCCGTCCTGATCGAGGCGGGACAGTGCCTCGCCGAGGCCCTCCGGTTCTACCCGGCCGACAGCGACATCCCGCCGAAGTCCGCCTTCTTCACGGCGGAGACGCTCGAACGGTTTCGCGAACACCCGCACGTCTTCGCGCGGCAGCGGCTGGTCGAGCTGGCGGCGGCGCTGCCGACATCCACGGTCGATCCGCCGGTCCCGGTCCTGTCGAACCGGCCGGCGGGGACAAAGTGGTGGCTGCGATGATCCGCCGCGGACGACAGCCACGATCCTTCGGCCTTCGTTCGGGCGCCCTGCTCGCCCTGACGTTCTCCGTCGCACCGACGGCGGGCGCGGCGGAGGCGGCCTCGACGCAACCGACATCCGTCCCGGCAACCCACGCCGCCGGAGCCGACGCCGGCTTCGCGCTCGTTCGTCGGCGGGCGAGCCTGGCGCAATGGGACCGCGAACTCGAACGCTACCGGATCGACGGCGACATCCGCACGCACCTCTTCTTCCGCTATGCCGACGATCCCGGCATGCGCGCCACGATCGCCTGCCTGCTGCAAACCGAACGATTGTTGCGGGATTTCTGCGGAATGCCGCCCCGCCCCGGCCCGCCGGCCGTTCCCGGCGGCACTTCGGCCCCGGCCCGCGACACGGCGCGCCTGGATGCCAGGGAAGCGGACGAGCTGTTCCGCTGGGGCGAAGACGCCCTTCGCCGCGTGCGAAGCGGCGCCCGCCCGGCCGGGTTCCGTCCGGACCGCGAGTTGCCGTCGCCGTCGCAACTGGTCGTCGGCTGGGCGATCCAGGATTCATCGCCGGGCGTCTTCGACGCGGCGACCGACTTGGATCTCGCCGCGTGCCTCGGCGCCAAGGTCTTCGTCGATGCCCGGGCCGGCGTCCCCGAGCCGCAGTCGCAGTCGCTTGCGGGACGCGCGCGGTTTCTCGGCGTTGCGTACATGCCGCTGACGGCGGCCGACAGCACAACGCGCCTTCCGACGACCGGATACGAGACCGACGCGGTCGGGGCCTGGCGATGCGCGCTCTGGCTCCGGGCGCTCTCGCGAGAACGTTCGCTGATCTTCTCGCTGGACGACGCGGCGCGACGGCGGCCCTGGCTGGTCGAGGCAACGGCCGCGTGCGGCATCGACTTCCTGCGCCTCGCCGATGTCCTGCAGCGGTTCCCGGCGCCGGCCGACGTGGCCGTCTTCGGCGAGGCCCGCCGGGCGCGCGCCGTCCGCGACGTCCTCGCCGATGTACAGGTCCCCGCCGAAGCCATCGCGCCCGACGTCCTCGCCGCCGTTGAGCGGATGCGCCAATACCGCGTCCTGATCCTCGCCGATGCCGATCACGTCGCGTCCGGACTGCTCGACGGCATCCGCCGCTTTCGCGAAGGGGGCGGCATTCTGGCGGCCGTGGGCCGGTGCCTTTCCGACGTCCCCCGTTCCGGCCGTGAAGGGATTCCGTTCGACCTCATGACGCCGGGCGACCGGCTCGACCCGTTGTGCAGCTACCTGAGCCGCCTCCGCGACCGCGGAACGATCCTGGCGGATCAGGTCCTTCCCGTGTCGCCCGCCGGAGATCCCGTTCCCGGCCTGCGGTCCGGCTCGGCACGCGACGGACAGGGCCGCCCGGTCGCGTACTTCGTCAATCCCTCGCCCCGGCCGGCCGCGTTACGGCTGCTTCGGGGGGGGCGTCCCGTTGCCGGCCGGGTTCGCGATCTGCTGTGCGACACGACCCTCGACCTGATCGCGTCGCCGGTCGTGCTTCCGCCGTACGCCGTGTGGATTCTGCGGCTTCCATAGCTCTCGCCTTGACCACCGAGGGCCGACGGCGGAAACTCTCCATACTATGAGCCCGTCCAGAACACCCAGGGGCCCGGTCCCGACCGTCCTCGCCGCGCTGGCCGCGGCGCTGGCGGCATGGCCCGGCTGCGGCGACGTCGAGTTCAATTGGCAGCGATCCGGGCAGACGGGTCCTACGCCGAGGCCCGGCCCGGAGAGCCGGCGCCCCGGCACGCCGGCGAGAGAAACGGCGGCGCCCGCTCCCCCGGCAGCCCCGCAACCGGCCTCGAGACCCGCCGGCACGGCGACCCGCCCGGCACGGGCGCCATCGCCGGGCGACGCGGCCCCGACGGCCGACTACTTCCAGCTGATTCTCTTCAACGAGACGGTCCCGCCGACCGTCCCCCGGAACTTCATGCACATCCGGCTGGGCCGGGGGTCTGCGCCCGAGGTGGGCGCGGTCCTGGGCCGGCTGTATTGTCCCGTCGGCATGCAGGGGCAGAGCCGCTTCGTGATCGTCTACGGTTCGCAGCAGGAGTGGCAGGCGGCGGCGGAGTTCGTCCGGCTGATCGACGTCGCCGCCGCGCCCGACACCGGCGAGCCGGCCGCCGGGCCGCCGATCGAGGACTTTCAGCGGGCGGTGGCCGCGTTGATGGCCGCCAGCCGCCTTGGGGCGGTTGACCGTCCCGGCCTGGCGAAGGCGGCGGCGGCGTTCGAACGGATCGCCGGGTCGGAGCAGGCCCCGGGCGAGCTTCGGTGGGCGGGCGCGATGCTCGCGAGCGACCTGTACGCGCGGGCGGTCTTCGATTACGCGCGGGCGCAGCAGCTCTACATGGCGGCGGCGGGCATCGCCCCGGCGGGCTCCGTCGAGCAGATGAACGCCCTGTACCAGCGCGCGCGGACCGACCTGGCCAACGGGAGGAAGGACCGGGCGGATCCCCTGTTCGCCACGGTCGTTTCGCAGTTCACGGCCTACCGGCAGTCGGAAGTGTATCAGCGCTGCCGGCGGGCGCTCGAGGCGAAGTAGGCCTTCCGCGCGGGGCGCCGGCGGCGGCGGGCGGAGTGATGGGCGACGCGTGACGGATGACGTGGTCATTTCGGTTCGGAACCTGGTGAAGTCGTTCGCCAATGAGAGCGGCGAGGAGGTCCGCGTCCTTGACGACGTCAACCTGGACATCCGCCGCGGCGAGACGCTCGTCATCATGGGCGGGTCCGGCTGCGGCAAGAGCACGCTGCTGAATTGCCTCATCGGCGAGTATACGCCCAACGCCGGGCAGATCATCTACAGGACGAGCGACATGCCCGAGCCGCGGGACATCGTGGGCATGTCCGACCAGGCGCTCAACGCCGTCCGCAAGCGGTTCGGCATCCTCTTTCAGAGCGGGGCGCTCTTCAACTCCATGACCGTGTCCGAGAACGTCTCCCTCCCGCTGCGGGAGCACTCCTACGTGGACCCGTCCGTCATCGACATCGTGGTCGTCATGAAGCTCCAGCAGGTCCACATGCTCGAGCACCGCGACAAGATGCCCGCCCAGCTCTCCGGCGGGCAGAAGAAACGCGCGGGCCTCGCCCGGGCGACCGCGCTCGACCCGGAGATCCTGTTCTACGACGAGCCGTCGGCCGGGCTCGACCCGGTGACGTCGGCGGCGATCGACACGCTGATCATCGACCTGTCCAAGAAGCTGCACGTGACGAGCGTCGTCGTCACGCACGAGATGGACTCCGCGTTCCGCATCGCCGACCGCATGTGCATGCTCGACCGGGGCCGCGTGCTCCGCCTCGCGACGCGGGAGGAGTTCGACGCCCTCCGGCAGCGGCGCGAGGCCGACCTCCAGACGCGCGAGGACCGCCTGATCTACCAGTTCCTCCACGGCAACGCGAACGGCCCCCTGACCGACGCCAGCGGGATGAGCGAATTCGAGAAGCTGATTATCGAAGGCTGAGGCTGACCAGATGGCCGCACAACAGAATACGTTCAAGGTGGGTCTGACGCTGATCGCGTTCCTGACGCTGTTCGTCGCCGTGCTCGTGTTTATCGCCGGCGGCGTGCGGACGGGCGGCGAGCAGTTCGTCGTCCGCTTCCCCTCGGAGGAGATGACCGCCCGGCTCAAGAAGGGCGGCGAGGTGGTCTGCGGCGGGCAGACGGTCGGCACGATCCGCGCGGTGGACCTGCGCGACGCCCCCGGGCCCGACGGAACGCCCCGGCTCTACGTGTACGTCACGGCCGACGTCTCGGCGAAGGTCGCCCTCCAGGAAGGCTGCGAGATCGTCCCCGGCGAACCGCTGCTCGGCGAGGTCAGCAGGCTCGTCATCCGCAACCGCGGCGGCGGCCGGCCGGTCGATCCGTCGAAGCCCGTCGAGGGGCAGAAGGCCGCGAGC
The DNA here is from genome assembly GCA_964617875.1 of uncultured Planctomycetales bacterium. GTDB lineage: Bacteria > Planctomycetota > Phycisphaerae > UBA1845 > PWPN01 > CAZMVY01. The sequence continues at coordinate 14,433 of CAZUAI010000013.1, forward strand.
TTCAGCACGTCTCTCGCCCTGCTCCAGGATCAGCTCGACCCCAGGAAGAAAGACAGCCTCGTCGCCATGATCCGCGGCCAGCTCGACGTCAACAACGCCGCCTCGCTGCTCGCCAAGATCCACAAGTCGCTCGACGACCTGAACGAGGTCACGCGGAACGTCAGCCTGCAGCTCAACCCCGGCCAGCGGAACGTCCTCATGGCCAAGCTCCACGCCGTGCTCGACAACATCAACTCCGCCACGGGCGCCCTCCGCGACCAGACCGACCCGCAGCGGGGCGAGGCCGCGATGGCGAAGATCCACGCCGCCCTCGATTCGCTGAACAAGGCGCTGGCCACCGTGACGGCCACGCTCGAAGAAAGCCGTGCCCCCGTGCGCGACACCCTGGCCCACGTGCGCAACACCGCCAGGATTCTCGCCGAGGAGATCGCCCCGCGCGTCTCCGCCCAGGTCGATGTCGAAAACGCCGCCGGGCTCCTCGCCGAGGTTCACGTCGCGATGGACCGCCTCAACCGGTCGTTCGCCGACATCAACAGAATCACCGGCACGGGACGCGACGTCATCGTCTCCAACAAGGACGCCATCGGCAAGATCGTCGCGAACCTCCTCGACACGAGCGAGCTGATCAAGGCCGGCATCCGCGACGTCACGCTGCACCCGTGGCGGCTGTTCAAGGAGCCCTCGCCCCAGGAACAGCAGCAGCGGAACATCGTCGATACCGCCCGGATGTTCTCGAACGCCGCCACGCAACTGGACAACGCCACGCTGCGGCTGAAGGCCGTCATGGACGCCGACGGCGCGACCCCCGGCGACGCCGAGGAACTCATCAGGATCCGCGACGCCCTGCAACGCTCGCTCGAGCAGTTCGGCCAGGCGGAGCAGGCGCTGTGGAAGCAGTTGGAAGTGCGCTGAAAGAACGGGCAAACCACGAAGGGAGTGACGTACCATCGCCAGGCCAGAGGCCAGGACCATCCCCCGGCGGCGGACCACGACGGCCGCCAAAACAGCCCCGGCGCACGCGGACCGCACCGATGTCCTGATCGTCGGCGCCGGCGTGGCCGGGTGTACGGCGGCCGGGCTCCTCGCGAGAGCGGGGCGCCGCGTGATCCTGATCGACCGCGACGCGCAAACGGATCGTGCGCCCGCGCTGCGATGGGTCAACGCGTCCGTCGAGGCGATCTTCAGAAAACTCGGCGCGACGATGCCGAAGGGGACTCTCACGCCGGTTCGCGGCGTCGCCTTTCATTCGGCCGACACGGACAAGCGGCAGGAGGTCCGCGTCGCGGCCGGGACGGCGCACCTCGTGGATCTCTCGGCCCTGCGGGCCGCGCTCCTCGTTGCGGCAAGCGGGGCCGGGGCGGCATTCGAGGGAGGCACCGCCGCCGTCAGGGTCCGCATGATGGAGACCGACGTCGCCGCCGAGTGCGGGGAAGGACCCCCGCGCACGGCCCGGCTACTCATCCTGGCCAGCGGGGCCTGTTCCGACGCCGCGGCCTCGGCGGGGCTCCCGCTGCGACCGCCCTCGCCGGGACGCTTCGCCGCCCAGCTCGACTGGCCGGTCGGCAGGGGCTCGACCCTCCCCGCCGGCGTGCTGCAATTCGTCCTCGGGCTCGAACGCGGTGCCGGGCTCGCGACGTTCTGGTCCACGGGCGAACGCGAGGTCGTGACGGTCTTCGCGACGACCGAAGCCGCCGCGCGGACCCGGCTGGCAGTGCTGCTCCGTTCGCTCGCCGATCGACTCGGCGCCGTGCTGCCCGGGCAGGCGGCCCCGGAACGTGCCGCGATCGTGCCGATGCCGGTCGGCCACGCGCTGGAGATCGAATCGCACGTGGGCAAGCGGACCGTCGCGATCGGCGATGCCGGCGGGTTCATCGCCAACGCAACGTGCGAGGGCGTCTATCCGGCGATGTGGTCCGCGGAAATCGCCGCCGCGACCGTCGAGGCGGCGCTGAAGGGCGCGCAACCGCAGGACGCCCTGCGGGAGTTCGACACGCAATGGCGCACGACGATGGCCGATTACCTGCGGCCGCCGAACGCGGACCTGCAGTTCCTTCTGCCGCTGGTCTTTTCCAACAGGCAGATGGCCGAGCGGCTCGCCGGGGCCTTCCTCCGCGGCGAGAACCTCTGACCCGCAAAGGCAGGATCCTGAAATGAGCAACGGATCGAAGCGTGTCGCGGCATGGCTGGCACTCGCTTTCGTCGGCGCGTCGGGCGCCGAGGCCGGCAAGCTGACCTATGAACCGCTCTCGGCCGAGGCGGCGAAGCTCGGCCACCTGGAAAAATACGGCCGGATCGAGAAGCGCACGGCGCGGGTCACGCTCGGCGGCCTCACGCTCGACGTCCGCGTACCCGTGCGGTGCGACGCCTACGACGCCGTTCCGATCGACTACACGCTGGCCGGCGATTGCGGGCCCGATGCGCGCGTCGCGGTCGAGACCGTCGCCTTCGAGGAGGCCGCCCGCCGCGGCGGGATAGACGCCTACGATCTCGCCCTGCCCGGCCGCATGACGGTCCGGATCGAGTACGTCGGCAGCCAGACGGGCACCTTCGAGTCCGAGCGCGTCACCCGGCTCACGGCGACCAGCAGCCACGATACCTATCCGCCGTACCGGCTCGGGCCGCTCGTGCGATCCGGCACCGTCGCACGCGGCAACTACCTCTTCTTCAAGTTCCGCATCACGAATACCGGCGACACCATCCTCGATCCCGAGGGCTTCGGCGGCTGGATGGCGATGCCGCAGGTGTTCGCCGTGGACGGCAACGGAAACCGCAGGCACTTCGCCCACACGACCAATATGTTCGAGCGGCACCTGTCGTACGTCTACCCGGGCGAGTCGTTCGAACAGTGGGTCAGCTTCCTCGCGCCGGACCCGGACCCCGCACGCTGCCGTACGCTGCCGGTCGGCCGGTACGTCGTCTTCTATCGGATGTGCTACCGATGGAACACGGAGTGGGACTGGGGCGTCAATATGTGGGGCGGACGGCCGTGGGCCGGGCTCGAGGTCCCCATCGAGGTCGCGGACGAACCGATCGACACGCCCCTCCAGACCCGAGACGCCGCCCCCGACGCCGCCGACACCGACCGCATGACCCGGTACGTGCGATCGCTTGAGGAGTTCATGACGTCGTTCCGCGTCTTCGAGAAGGCCGAGCTGACGTCGCCGAACACGGGCACGATCCACCTCCAGGTCGCCCCGTGGACGAAGCACATCGTCGTCAAGCTCATCGGCAACACGCCCGGCCGCATCAACACCGCGGCGGTCCCCGTGCAGGTCTCCTCGGACAACCTGAAGATCCGTTACAACCCCGATCACCCCTGCGCCGTCGTGCGCGACGGCCGCCGCGAGCCGATATTCTGCGCCCAGATGATGCCGGCGATGCGCTCCTGCTCGCAGATCGGCCCGCATCCCGAGAAGCATCTCGTCGAGATCCTCCGCGAGGCGACCGACTGCGGCCTGAACGCGATCTGCTCGACCGGCGGCGACTGGCACCTCACGGAGGCGTTCGCCCCCAGGGCCTTCGTCGGCGACATCCAGGCGGAGACGTTCAAGCACTACTATGACGTCATCGCACCCTCGCTGCGCGTGCCCGTGTTCGGCTGGGCCGTCTTTCCGCCGCGCACGCCGCAGATGAAAGGACTCGGCGAACTGTTCCTCGGCCGGCACGTCGATGTCCCGTTCATTCGATGCGACTGCACCTATTCGAGCCGGCCGGAGGTGGACGTCGCGCACCCCGACTATCCGAAGCTCTACGCCGCCGCGATCCTGTTCAACCACGCGCGCTGGGGCCGCACCTGGTACAAGACCGACGACGGCGATGTGCCGATCGACATCGAGGACACGTGGGGCTGGCTCCGCGACGACATCAACGTCCGCTACTGCATGGGCGAGCACGCGATCCGCCGGTTCCGCGAATGGGCTCGGAAGAAGTACGGCACCGTCGCCGCCGTCAACGCGGCCTGGAAAACGTCATACGAGGACTTCGACGAGATCGACCCGCAGAAGGACCAGCCGTCGGCGGGCAAGGTCTTTGCGGCCGACCTGTCGCGCCTGCGGCCGGAATACACCGACAAGGCCAACCCCTTCCACGACTGGTCCCCCGCCGTGGAAGACTGGGACATCTTCCGCACCGAGCTGCGATGCGACGTCTACGAGGCGATCCTCCGCGAGGTCCGCAAGACCATCCCCAGGGCCCAGATCAACCTGCGGACCGAGGGGGCGTGCATCCCCGTCGCCGTGCCCGGAGACAGCGACGTCGCCCACCTGCGCCATGTCTACTACTCGCAGCGACGCAACGCGATCATCGCCGACATCCTGCGGAAGCGAAAGGTCTTCCGGTACCACAGCGACTACACCACGCTGCCGTATACCGAGAGCGAGTGGCGGATGCTCCTGCGGAAGCTCCGCGAAATGGGAATCTGCGGCAACTACCTGCCCCAGTTCTGCACGGCCCGCGACATGGTGCTGAACGACGACTACGGCCGCGACTTCGCGACACACTACAACCTCCCCGCGCCCAGGAAGGCCGTCATGATGCACGTCCTCCAGGCGGCGTACCCCGTCTGGCGGATCACCTACGAGGAGGGCCACATCCCGGGCGTGCTCTGGGAGGACTATAATTGCGACGGCTTCGTGAGCGAGACGCAGAAGCGCGAGCTTCGCCTCTTCCGCGAGCGGCTGAATGCGGCCAGGCCCTGACGAGGCCGCCGGGGTGCCCGAATGACGGCGGAGTGGTCCACGAACGGCGGTGCCCGACGCACGGAATCCGCTGCCCGGTTTCCCGGCCACGGGGTGCCCTGCCGTTTCCGCGGCGGAGGCGCGACGGCGACGCCGTGCGCGAGCGTTCTCACGCTGTCCCTTTCCCGGTTCGCCGCGTTTCTGTCGTGGGCGGTCCTTGTCTCGCTTCCCGCGACCTCCCGCGCCGCCGACCAGCCCCAATGGGGCGAACGGCACACCCGCAATATGGTCTCCGACGAAAAAGGCCTGCCCGACGACGGCGACCCCGCCACGGGGCGCAACATCCGCTGGACCGCCGACCTCGGCACCGAGACCTACTCCACGCCGGTCGTCGCCGCCGGGAAGGTGTTCATCGGCACCAACAACGCCAGACCCCGCGACCCGGACCATAAGGGCGACCGCGCGGTCCTGCTCTGCCTCGACGAGAAAGACGGCCGCCTCTGCTGGCAGCTCGTCGTCCCGAAGCTCGGCCCGAGCCCCTACCTCGACTGGCCCCGCACGGGCCTTGTCTCGCCGTGCGCCGTCGAGGGCGACCGCGTCTACCTCCTCACCAACCGCAACGAAGTCGTGTGCCTCGACCTCGCCGGCCAGGCCGACGGCAACGGCGGCTACGCCGATGAGGGCCGCCATATGGGCCTGCCCGACGGCCCCGCCGAGCCCGTCAACCCAACCGACGCCGATATCCTCTGGCTGTTCGACATCGACGCCGAGATGGGCGTCCACCAGCACGACGCCGCGCACGGAACGCCCCTCCTCCACGGGCAGTACCTATACATCAACACCTCCAACGGCGTGGACGACTCGCACCTGCGGATCGTCTCGCCGGACGCCCCGGGCCTGATCGTGCTCGACAGGACCACCGGCCGCCTGGCCGCGCGGGACCGCGAGCGCATGGCCCCGCGGACCATCCACTGCACGTGGTCATCGCCCGCGCTGGGTGTGGTGAACGGCCGCACGCTCGTCTTTTTCGCCGGGGGCGACGGGCTGTGCTACGCCTTCGACGCCCTCAGCCCTGCCCCGCCCGTCGCGACGCGATCGGCCCGTGATGCCCCCGGCCTCACCAGGGTCTGGTCGTTCGACGGCGACCCGGCCGCCCCGAAGGAGGACGTGCATCGCTTCCAGGACAACCGTCAGGAGAGCCCGAGCACGGTCTACGGCATGCCGGTGTTTCACGACAACCGCGTCTACCTCGCGATGGGCGGTGACTACTGGCACGGCAAGCGCAAGAGCTGGCTGAAGTGCATCGACGCGGGCCGGACCGGCGACATCACGAAGAGCGGCGAGGTGTGGTCGTACGCAATGGACCGGCACTGCATGGCGACGCCGGCGGTCCGCGACGGGCTTGTGTACCTCGCCGACTGCCGCGGGGCCGTTCACTGCCTCGACGCGGCCACGGGCCGGCCTCTCTGGGTGCAGGACACCGGCGGCGAGGTCTGGGCCTCGACGCTGGTCGCCGACGGCAAGGTCTACGTCGGCAACCGCCGCGGCGAGCTGTGGGTCCTCGCGGCCGGTCGCGAGAAGAAGGTCATCCGCACGATCAGGCTGGACAGCCCCGTCCACGGCACGCCGACCGCCGCCAACGGCACCCTGTACGTCGCCACCATGAAACGACTCTACGCGTTCCAGGCCCGGTAGGCCGCCGTCCTGCCGCGGCCACCTGGCCCGCTCTTTCGTCTTCCGGCGTTGCGGAACGTCGCGCCGAACCCTACAATGACCATCGGCTTCGAGGGGGATCGTTCGGGGCATCCTGGCAGGAGGCGCAAGGACTCGTGAAGGCAAACCGGATTCTCTGCGTAGCGGTCCTCGGGGCAGGCATCGGCATCGCCGCATCGCCGACCGCGGCGGTCGAGCCCGTGACCCGGCCGGCGAACTCCACGTCCGCCAACTGGCTGCGCCGCACGCCGAACGACGTACACCGGCTGATCGTCGATACGCCCGTTCCCGGAGGCACGGCCGCCTGCCCGCGCGCGCACACCTCGCGCATCATCGACACCGAGTTTCCCTTCAACGACCTCGTGCCGTCGTGGAACATCGATGTGCCCGACGGCGCGGGCTTCCACGTCGAGATCCGCCTCGGCCGCCGGACCGGCGACTTCTGGACGCCGTACTACTACCTCGGCGGCTGCGGGAAGTTCACGCCGCCCGACAAGCCCACGCTCAAGGACGAGAACGGCCTGATCGTCTGCGACTACTTCCAGTCGATAAACCGGTTCGACCGCATCCAGTACCGGGTCACGTTCTTCGCGCCCGACCCCGCGCGGCCGGTGGTCCTGCGGCGGTTCGGCCTCGCATACAGCAACACGCTGAACGACGCCGCCCTGGCGGCGAAGCACCGCAAGGCCGTGGACCCGGGGCCGAAGGACGGATGGGCCCGGCGGCTGCCGGTGCCGTTCCGCAGCCAGAACTGGGAAAGCGACGACATCCGCGGCAAGATCTGCAGCCCCACGTCGCTTGCGATGGTCCTTGAGTACTGGGGCGTGAAGCGGACCACGCTGGAGGTGTGCGCGGCCGTGTACGACCCCGACCATCGCATGTACGGCAACTGGTGGCGCAACGTGCAGGGGGCGTGGACGTTCGGCGTGCCGGGCTACATCGAACGCTTCGGCGACTGGAACGCGGTCAAGCGGCACATCGCCGAAGGCCGGCCGGTCATCGCCAGCACCCGTGCGGAGAAGGGCCAGCTCCGCCACGCGCCGGACTACCAGTCGCGCGAGGGGCACCTGATTGTCGTCACCGGCTTCGACGCCGACGGCACGGTGCTCATCAACGACCCGGCCAAACGCAAGCCCGAGGACGGCATCGGCCGCTACCACCCGGACGACATGGAGAAGATCTGGTTCGACCGGGGCGGCGTGGGCTACGTGCTCCTCGGCCCGGCCGGCGACGCCGCGAAGCGCTGACCCGGCGGCAGACGCCCGCGCCCGGCGCGGCAGGAAATCACCCGATGGCGAACAGCGCGCAGAACAACGCGTCCGTCGAGGAACGACAGCGGGCGGAAGGCTTTCTCGGCCGCTTTACCGTCCTGAAGGGGGCGCCGCGCGAGCTGTGGATCATCTTCGCCGTCCACCTCGTGGGATATATCTCCTACGCAATCATGAACTGGACGTTCGTCCTGTGGCTCTCGTACGACCTGGGCTACAGCGACGCGAAGGCGGGCTTCTGGGTCGCCGGCTGGTCGGCCCTGATGACGCTGATCACCGTCTTCGTCGGCTCGCTGACCGATGCCATCGGCGTCCGCAAGGCCCTGCTCCTGAGTCTGTACATCTGCATCGCCACGCGTTTTGTCATGACCTTCACGACCGTGAAATGGCTGGCCCTGGGGTTCGGCATGCTCCCGGTCGCCCTCGGCGAGGCGCTCGGCACCCCCGCCATGGTTGCCGCCACCCGCCGCTACTCCACCACAGCCCAGCGATCCATTTCCTTCTCCCTCTTCTACGCCTCGATGAACGTCGGAATCCTGATCTCCACGTTTCTGTTTGACTACATCCGGCGAAAGGTGGGCGAGCCCGTCGGCTGCTTCACGCTGCCGCTGGTCGGCATCGAACTCACGACCTACCGGACGCTCTTCCTCGTCAGCTTCCTCTTCCAGTGCGCTCTCTTTCCCCTCCTCTACTACGGCATGCGGGAGGGTGTCGAAGCCGCCGACGAAGACGGCAGGATCGAACCCCGCGAGCCCGGGCGGCCGTATCCGGTCTGCGCCGGTTGCGGCTATAACCTCACAGGCAACGTCAGTGGAACGTGTCCCGAGTGCGGCCTTGCCGTGGGACACAAGCCCGATCCCGGTGCCTGGAACGCATTGATGACCACCTTGCCCGACACCCTGCGCGAAACCGTCCGCATCTTCGCCGGCCTGTGGCGCCAGCCCGGCTTCTACAAGTTCCTCTGCTTCCTCACGCTGGCCGCGTTCATGCGCCTGATCTTCGTCCACATGAACTACACGTACCCCAAGTTCGGCATCCGCGAGCTGGGCCCGGGCGCCCCGGTGGGAAGCCTCTACGCCATCAACGCCTTCCTGATCATCGTCCTCGTCCCCCTGGTCGGCGCCCTTTCGCAGAAAGTCACCGCCTATCAGATGGTCACCGTCGGCAGCATCATCGGCGCCGGGTCCGTGTTCATCATGGCGCTGCCGACGGACTGGTTCCAGGGTCTCGCAAACGGCTGGCTGGGCCACCGGATCGGCCACGGCTATCTTCGCCTCGAGGGAGATGTCAACCCCTGGTACATCATGATCTTCTTCTACATCATCCTGCTCTCGGTGGGCGAAGCGATCTACTCGCCCCGGCTCTACGAGTACGCCGCCGCCATCGCGCCGAAGGGCCAGGAAGGCTCCTACATGTCGCTCTCGTATCTGCCGTTCTTCCTCGCGAAGCTCAGCGTGGCGACGTTCTCCGGCGTGCTGCTCGCCCGGTACTGCCCGGAGACCGGCCCGCGAAACTCGCAGATGCTCTGGCTCATCATCGCCCTGACGACCGCCATCTGCCCCGTCGGCCTCATCGCCCTGCGACGTGTCATCCGCGTCCGCGAGGCCGGCCGCGACGAGTGAGCCTCGGGGGCGGCGATCCACGCGGGCCGTCCGGCAGACCTCGAACGGCCCTACCGAGAGGAACGAACGTCCAGCGCCCTCGTCACGAACGCCCAGAGGTCCGCTTGCGCTTCGATCAGCTTGGTCGTCGGCGTGCCGGCGCCGTGGCCGGCGCGCGTCTCGACGCGGATCAGCACCGGGTTCGGTCCCGCCTGCGCCGCCTGCAGCGCGGCGGCGAACTTGAAGCTGTGTGCCGGCACGACGCGGTCGTCGTGGTCCGCCGTCATCAGCAGCGTCGCGGGGTACTTCGTCCCGGGGCGGATGTTGTGCAGCGGGCTGTAGGCCCGGAGCACGGGGAACATCTCCGGGTCGTCCGGGCTGCCGTAGTCCGACGTCCATGCCCAGCCGATCGTGTACTTGTGGAAACGGAGCATGTCGAGCACGCCGACCTGCGCCACCGCCGCGCCGAACAGGTCCGGCCGCTGCGTGATGCACGCACCCACGAGCAGCCCCCCGTTGCTCCCGCCGCCGATCGCGAGCCGCCCGGTCCGCGTGTAGCGGTTGGCGATGAGCCACTCGCCCGCCGCGATGAAATCGTCGAAGACGTTCTGCTTGTTCTTCAGCCGGCCGCCGTCGTGCCACGCCTTGCCGTACTCCCCGCCGCCGCGAAGGTTGGCCACGGCAAACACGCCCCCCATCTCCATCCACACGAGGCCGCCGACGGAGAAGTACGGCGTGAGCGGGATGTTGAAGCCCCCGTAGCCGTAGAGGTACGTCGGGTTGTCGCCGTCGAGCGCGAGTCCCTTGCGGTGCGTGATGAACATCGGCACGCGCGTGCCGTCCTTCGACGGGTAGAACACCTGCTTCGTCTCGAACGCGGCGGAGTCGAAATCGACGCGCGGCTTGCGGAAGACCGTGCTCCCGCCCGTCCTCGTGTCGTGCCGGTAGATCGTCGCCGGCGTGCTGAAGCCCGTGAACGAGTAGAACGTCTCCGGATCGCCGCGACGGCCCTGGAACCCGTCCACGCTGCCGATGCCGGGAAGCTCGACCTCGCGGATGGGGCGGCCGTCGAGATCGAACGTCCGGACCTGCGAGCGGGCGTCCTTCATGTAGACGGCGACGAGCGCCTCGCCGACCACGCCGGCGGACTCCAGCGTCTCCGCCGCCTGGGGAATGACTTCCTTCCAGTTCGCCCGCTGCGGCGATCGCGTGTCGATGCGGATGATGCGGCCGCGCGGGGCGTCCAGGTCGGTGAAAAACGAGAAGACCGGACCGTCGTTGTCGAGAAACCGGTATTCGGCGTCATAGTCGTCGAGCAGTTTCACGACCTCGCCGCCGCCGGCCTCCAGATCGATGTAGTACACCCGGTTCTTCGGGTCCGTGCCCTGCTCGACGCTGATGATGACATACCGTCCGTCGTCCGTCACCTGCGCGTGAAAGCCCCATTCCTTCTGGTCGGGCCGATGGTAGATCAGTGCATCCTCGCTCTGCGGCGTGCCGAGGCGGTGGTAGTAGAGCTTCTGGAAGTAATTGACCGATTCGAGCTTGCGCGGATCGGCCGGCTCGTCGTAGCGGCTGTAGTAGAAGCCGAGCCCGTCCTTCGTCCACGACGCCCCCGAGAACTTGATCCACTTCAGGTGGTCGGGCCGGTCCTGGGCCGTGTCCACGTCGCGGACCCGGTACTCGACCCAGTCCGAGCCCGCCGTCGCGAGCCCGTACGCCAGCCGCTTGCCGTCCTCGCTGACGGCCGTGCCGGCCAGCGCGACCGTGCCGTCCTTCGAAAGCTCGTTCGGATCGAGCAGCACGCGCGGCTCGGCGTCGAGCGCATCGGCCACGTACAACACCGCCTGGTTCTGCAGCCCGTCGTTCTTCGTGAAGAAATACCGCCCGCCCTTCTTGTAGGGGATGCCGTACCGCTCGTGGTTCCACAACTGCGTCAGCCGCGCGCGGATCGCCTCGCGGGCGGGGATTTCCGCCAGGTAGCCGAACGTCAGCTTGTTCTCGGCCTCGATCCACGCCTTCAGCTCCGGCGAATCGAGGTCCTCCATCCACCGGTACGGGTCCGCCACACGCACGCCGTGCAGCGTCTCCACCACGTCCGAGACCCGCGCCTTGGGGTACTCCATCGGCGCGCCGGGGCTCTTCCGCGCGGCCGTACACCCGCTCCAGACAAGGAGCGAACTCGTCACGATCACGAATGACAGCATCCAGGGTATCTTGCGCATGGCCGGATTATCGGGCCGCCCCCGGCCGCTGTGCAACGCCCGACCGCGACGGCCGGCGTACCGTCCTGGTCGTCGGGGGCGATCCCACAGGCGCGCTGTGCGGTGCGTACCGGTTCATCGAGCGCCTGGGTGTGCGATTCTATCTGCACGGCGACGTTTCCCCCCGGCGGCGCCGCTGCAGGCACGTCGGGCACGGTCGCCGCCCGCGCCAGCGGGCAAGACTGCAGGCACGTAGGGCACGGTCGCCGCCCGCGCAAGCAGGTAGGGCATGGTCGCCGCCCGCGCCAGCGGGCAAGACCTGCCGCCTCGGGCTGAACAAGCCGCGAAGCGGCGACGGTCTGTAGCCCAGGGCGTAAGCCCTGCGGTCACAGACGCCGCACGCAGGCAGGGGGTCAGGAACCTTTCTTGCCCTGGGCTGAACGCGTCGGGGCGGTCACTTCCCGTGAACACGGGGTTCTGCCTGTCCGGCAAGGGTTCCTGACCCCGTTCGCACATACGGCCATGCGCCCTTCGGCCCCCCCCTATGGACTTCCCGGCGGCAACTCATAAAATAGCATGACTCCGCCAGCGTCCCGCCGGAGCGATGAAGCGTATGCGCTGTCCATGCCGCTTTTTCACGGGGTTCGTCGCCGCCATCGCCGTACTCGTTGCGGCGGAGACGGCGTGGGGCTGGGGCCCGGCCACGCATGTGAAGCTGGCCTGCGACATTCTCGGCCGTCTCGATCTCCTCGGGACGGCGCTCGCCGCCCTGCTCGCCCGGCATGCCAGGGACTTCGTCTTCGGCGCCATTGCCGCCGATGTGGTGTTCGCCAAACGCCTGAGCCGTGTCAAGCAGTCCTGCCACCAGTGGCCGACCGCGTTTGCGATCCTCGACGGCGCGCCCAACGACTCCGTGCGGGCGTTCGCGCACGGATACCTCGCGCACCTCGCGGCCGACACCGTCGCTCACAACAAGTTCCTGCCGCGCCAGATGACCGTCACACGCAGCACCATGTCATTCGGTCACATCTACTGGGAGGCCCGCGCCGACTCCACGATCGGGATGCACTACTGGGAGCGCCTGCGCGAGACGATCGACGCGGACTTCGAGCAGCACGAACGCGTCCTCGCCCAGAAGCTCACCGACACGCTTCTCCCGTTCCAGTGGAACCGCGCGATCTTCCACCAGCTCAACGCCATGCTGAGCCACAAAGGGTGGCTCCGCACCATGGATGCCTGGTATCACCGTTCGCGATGGGAACTGCCCGACGACCTGCTGGCCGAGTACCGGCTGGAGTGCGTCGACCGGGGGCTGGACATCCTGTCCCGCGGTCCGCTCTCGCCCGTGACGCACGAGGATCCCAACGGCACGGCGGCCATCGGTCATACGCGCGAGCGCCGCAGGCTCCACCGACAGATGGCCCGCGCAGGCATTCTGCACCCGCACGTGCTCCAGGAGGCAACGGCCCGGCACATCCCCATCATCGGCGAACGAAACGGGATCAACGCCTCCGAGCCGGACCGCGCCGAACCGCGCTGAGGACGGGCCGGTCGCACGGCGTCGGGCCGGTTACGCGCCCTGCACGGGCGGCGCCTGCCGCAGTTGGCACACCGCAAAGGTACGGCTTCCGAGCCACTGGTCGTCGGCGAACAGGGCCACCTCGTAGCGGCCCCACTGCGGGAACGAGACCTGCGGCAGTCGGAAGTTCAGCTCGACGACCTGTTGGGGATCCTGGAACATCAATGGGCCTTCCGCCTGGAAGACCGCCGTTTCCGTTTCGAGGTGCCGCACCACAATGCGGCTCCGGTACTCGCCTCGCCCGTCCGTGAGCGCCGCGTAAAGATGCATACTGGACGCCAGCGTCACCGGCAGATTGACGCCGTGGATGGCGCTGAATACGCCGATCAGTGACAGCTTCTTCGTCAGCTCGTCGCGGATGATGAGGTCGCAGATCACGACCGCGAGAAGCACTGGCGGCGGCTTTGCCCCGGTCGGGCCGGACTCCATGCGCACACCTCGCCGACGTTGGGGTATCTCGGCTCGGCGTCAGCGCGCGGCCGTGCGCGAGGCCCGAGCAGGCGTCTTGGCCTTGGGAACCGGTCCGATCTCGATGATCGACTGGGTCTTCAGGATCGTGCAGTCCGCCGGAAAGGCGTGGTACGACTGCACGTGCAGCTCGCTGTCACGGACCTCGTAGTCCAGGAACGAGAACGGCTCCGGGCCGTTGTCCGCCCAGTCGTGGAACGGAAGGAAGATCCCCCGCGTCGATCCGTACCGCACCAGATCCCGGTGCGTCGCGTTGAACAGGTTCGGCGAGAGCTTCTCAATCTGCGAGGAGAGAATGTAGCGCACGCCGTCCTCGAAATCCTCGACCTGATCCCGCTCGCCGCGGAACCGGAAGGTCAGCGCGCAGCCCGCCTGCGGCAGCAGCTCCTGGTCGTCCGCCGTCAATTCGGTGAGAACGCGATCGCCCGCCTGAACCGCCACCGCGTGGGTGAGGCCCATGATCCAGAACGTCGCCTCGTAACGGCGCGCGCTGACACGCCGCTCCTGATGAATGTGAAAGAGTTCCGGGTGAATCTGGCGACGATACAGGAAAAACTGCATGTCGCCAACTCGCTGCAATGTCTGACCAAGTTCCACGTTGCCTGCCTTTACCGAAACAAAAACTACGCCTGTGCATACACAGACACAGGCGACCTGGACGGAGCTTCGATCGCCTCCGCCGGCCACGAGTGAACCCGCCGCTGCATCGCTATCTTAGGAAACCGTACCGTACCGTTCCGTGGCGGACTACGCGGGGTTCTCCTGACAACGCCCATTATAAACCAGGCCGCCGGCAACAACAAGAAAAATCCGGTCGTTTTCCCGGATAATCTTAGCCGTCCACTAACCTTATACGATCGGCAGGGCCATAAGTTTCGCTCGATCAAAGTCTTCGCAGTACGCCGATAACCACGCCCTGGACTTGCACATGATCTACATAGATAGGTTCAAACTGTGGGTTTGCCGGCTGTAAGCGAATTCGGCCACCTTCGCGGTATATTTTTTTCAGTGTCGCCTCGCCATCCTCGAGTAGCGCGACGACCGTCTCGCCATCCCGGGCCGTTTCCCGCTGTTCCACGACCACATAGTCGCCGTCGCGGATCTGCTCATCGATCATGCTGTCGCCCTGGACCTGGAGAACGAAAGTGCGGCCGCCAGTGGCGAAGACTAATTCAAGATCCACGACGTCCGGAGTTTCGACGGCCTCGATGGGTCGGCCCGCCGCGATCCGGCCGACGATCGGGAGCCGGCTGGGCGACTCATCCGGAAACACCGCAGCGGGCGTGATTTCCAAAGAGCGAACCCTGTGCGGAGAACGCCGCAGGAGTCCCTTTTCGATGAGCGCCTCGACGTGGCCGAAGATGGTGACCTTTGTGACGCGAAAGGCGTCGGCGAGTTCCTGCATCGTCGGGGAAAAGCCGTGCTTCCGCTGGTAATCCCGGATGACGGTGAGGATCTCCATTTGCCGCGGCGTCAGCCGTACTCCACCCGGGATGTTCGATTCCGACACGAGCCTTCTCCTTGGAGCGTGGCAGACCTTCCGGCCCGATGACCACAATCGGCAGCGCCTCACAACGGACAACGCCGCCGCTCACATGGCGGACATGGGCATCGGACACCCCATCCACAGCGAGCAGGGCACGCTCAAACGCCCGCTCCGCCTTCGTCGCCGGCCAGTCGGGATAGGCGGCGGCATCGGCCGGCGCCACGGAACCGGCCGACGCCCAACCGCCCGTTACCACACGTTCGCTATCCCGCCTTCGAACGACGGCTTTGTCTACCGCACACTCCGGTTCCCAGCCATGACGATAGCCCGACCCGGGTCCGAACACACACAGCGGCAGATCCACAACATCACCCCCACATCGCCAGGCAATGGCCCGCCGGATTCCCCCCCGCAACCACCGGAGCAGGCCGACGCCCCTTCCTGTTAGCTTTCTGTTCGGTGTCATTCTACCCTAACATCGGACGAACGTCAATGCCCCCCATAGCGAAAATCGCCGTTTTTTTGCGAAACCTCCGGGTGCTTCCGAGGACTCAACACGTGGTGATACATCCGAAAGAACCTCCCAACATCTTGTGGCTATCGACGGGCTTGGCGGCGATTCTTCAGGGGACTCATAAGTCGTCGGGGGCCAGCGGGTTGGAGGAAGGCCGCAAACGAGTTCAGCTTTGCTCAGCCACAATCCTCCTCGATCGGCCAGCCCCTTGACCCCTGAGAGCCCATGTCGGCTATATGGTGTCCGCGTGTCTTTAATCTGCGCTCGGCGCCGTTGACGCGGCGGGTGAGCGCGGCCTGTCGAAACACCCATGGTCTGTGGACAGCTGTAGCACGTAGGGCACGGTCGCAGCCAGCGCCAGGACGTAGGGCACGGTCGCAGCCCGCGCCAGCGGGCAAGACCTGCCGCTCCGGGCTTTTCCTCCATGTACGTCGTCGCCAAGGCACGTAGGGCACGGTCGCAGCCCGCGTCAGCGGGCAAGACCTGCCGCCTCGGGCTGGTTCCTGCCGAAATCGCCGGGCAGACCCGTTCCCACGCTTGTGCGAATCGCGCGTCACGCTTACCGTATTTCGCCAACCGCTTGCATGGCGGGACAGGAGTGACAGGATGAAGGCGTGGACGTGGCGACTCGCGGTCGCAGGCCTGGCGTGCTGGTCAATCGGACAACCCGTGCGGGCGGCCCAGAAGAAGGGCCCATCCGGCACGGCCAGAAAGCCCGCCGCGACGCAACCGGCCCCGGCGGCCGCCGATCTGCCCAAGGGGCCGGTCGTAAGCGTGAAAGCCCATGGCGCAAAGGGCGACGGCAAGACCGACGACGCGGCCGCGTTCCAGAAGGCGCTCGACCAGGCCGGCCGGCAGCCCGGGACGACCGTGGAGGTCCCGGTAGGCAACTATGTGCTCAAGAAGGGTATCACCATCCCTTACGGCACGGCCCTCGTCGGCGTCTGGCACGCACCGACGGCCAAGACGCTGATGAAGGGCACGACGCTGCTGGCGGTCGACGGCCAGGGCGACGAGAACGGCACGCCGCTCATCACGATGCAGGGCGACTCGACGCTGAAGGGCATCACCGTCTATTACCCCGAGCAGGACAACCCGGACGAGATCCGGCCGTATCCCTGGTGCATCCGCGTCGCGGGCGACAGCGCGAGCATCCTCGACTGCCTCCTGGTCAATCCCTACAAGGGCATCGACCTGGCGACGGTGCCGAGCCAGCGGCATTTCGTGAGCCGCGTGTACGGGCAGCCGTTGCGGATCGGCATCTTCGTCGACCAGTGCTACGACGTCGGGCGGATCGAGAACGTGCATTTCTGGCCGTTCTGGAAGTGGGCGGAGAACTCCCCGATCCACCGCTGGATGCTGGCGAACAGCGAGTGCTTCGTCTTCGCCCGGACCGACTGGGAGTACGTCTGCAACACGTTCTGCTTCGGCTACGGCGTGGGCTACAAGTTCGTCAAATCGGCCAGGGGCGCGTGCAACGGCAACTTTCTCGGCATCGGCGCGGATGCGACACGGCGGGCCGTCGTCGTCGAGGAATGCCAGCCGGCGGGCCTGCTGATCACGAACGGCGAGTTCGTCAGCTTCGGCACGCCGGACGCAACGGAGGTCGAGATCCTCCCCACGAATCACGGCCCCGTGCAGTTCAGCAACTGCGCGTTCTGGGGGCCGGCGGACCGGATCGCGATCGTGCGCGGGGGGCTGGCCTCGTTCAACCAGTGCCACTTCCAGTACTGGGACCACTTCAGGCGGCAGAACCACGCCATCCGCGCCGAGGGCGGCCGCCTGATCGTGAACGCCTGCCGCTTCACGCACGACGCCCCGCACGTCTTCCTCGGCGAGCGGGTCGGCAGCGCGACGGTCGTCGCGAACCTCTTCGCCGGCCGGATGCGGATCGAGAACCGGATCGGCGAACAGGCGCAGATCGGGCTGAACGTCGGCGATGTCCCGGCGCCGCCCGAGGTCGGACCGCCGGCGCCGCCGTCCCTGCCGACCACGCAACCGTCGCGGGCGGATTAGCGAACGGGAAGGCGCCACGAGGCGGGAAACCGGCGAACGGGGGGTCGGGCGATGTTGTCCCGCCGGACCACTTTGGGTAGATTGCGGGCCCGGTCGGCGGCGGGCGGCGCCCGTGTCCGGGAAAGGCGAGGCGGCCAATCATGGCGGAACAACTGGCGATTCACGGCGGGCAGCCGGTGCGGACGAAACCGTTCTCTTCGTGGCCGGTCTACGGGCCGGAAGAGGAACAGGCCCTGCTCCGCGTCCTCCGCAGCGGCAAGTGGGGCAAGCTGGACGGCTTCGAGGTCGCCACGTTTGAGCGGCGATTCGCCGAGTTCCAGCACGCGAAGCACGGAATCGCCGTCGTCAACGGCACGGTCTCGCTGCGTCTGGCCCTGCTGGCGGCGGGGATCCGGGCGGGCGACGAGGTCATCGTCCCGCCGTACACCTTCGCGGCGACCGCGACGGCCGTCGTCGAGTGCAACGCCACCCCGGTGTTCGCCGACCTCGAACTCGACACGTTCAACATCGACCCGAAGGCGATCGAGGCCGCCGTCACGCCGCGGACGCGGGCGATCATCCCGGTCCACATGGGCGGGCTGCCGGTGGACATGGACGCGATCCTGGCCATCGCCCGGCGGCACAATCTCGTCGTGATCGAAGACGCCGCGCACGCCCACGGCGCCGAGTACAAGGGCCGGCGCGTCGGGGCGATCGGTCACATGGGCTCGTTCTCGTTCCAGTCCACGAAAAACCTGACCGCCGGCGAGGGCGGCATCATCACCACGTCCGACGACAGGCTCGCCGAGGCCTGCCGGTCGGTTCACAACTGCGGACGCGTCGCGGGCGGAATGTGGTACGAGCACCACGTCATCGCGGGCAACTACCGGCTCGGCGAGTTCCAGGGCGCGATCCTCAACGCCCAGCTGGACCGTCTGGAGGAGCAGTGCCGGACGCGCGAACGGAACGGGACGTACCTCGCGGCGAGACTGGGCCGCCTGCCCGGCATCATCCCGCAGGCCCGCCCCGCCCACTGCACACGGCACGGCTGGCACCTGTTCCTGCTTCGGTTCGACCCCGCGGTGCTCGGAGCGCCTCGCGATGCGTTCCTCAAGGCACTCGCGGCCGAGGGCATCCCGATCGCGGGCGGCTACGCCTGGCCGCTCTATCGCCAGCCGCTGTTCCTGAACCGGGCGTTCGGCCCGTACTCCGGCTGCGGCGGCACGCCCCCCGGGGCCGACTACGCGAAGGTCCGCTGCCCCAACTGCGAGACGATCTGCTACGAGCAGGGCGCGTGGATGGAGCAGAAGCTGATGCTCGGCACCCAGGCCGACATGGACGATATCGTCCGGGCCTTCACGAAGGTTCACGAGAACCGCGACACGCTGCCGAAATGAGCGATTCTATCGCAACGCGACTCGCCGTCGCCCGCGCCGGACGTGGCCGATCGTCATCGCGTCCTGGCCCTGGCGGCGAAGGTGGTCGATGGCGGCGCCCGCCGACTCGCGCCGCACGATGACGACGTAGCCGATGCCCATGTTGAACGTCTGCCACATGTCCTTCGTGTCGGCGCCGAGCGACTTGAGCCAATCGAAGACCTTCGGGGCCGGCCAGCTCTTCCGCTCGAGCACGACGCCGCAGCCGCTCGGCAACACGCGCGGGACGTTGCCGACCAGGCCGCCGCCGGTGATGTGCGCCATCGCCCGGACGACCCGCGTGCCGCCGAAATGCCTCAGCAGCGAGAGAATCGGGCGGACGTAGATGCTCGTCGGGCGGAGCAGTGCCTCGCCCACCGTTTCCCCCAGGGCGTCCACGTATGTGTTCGCGCGAAGGCGGGCACGGCCGAAGACCAGCTTCCGCACGAGGGCGTAGCCGTTCGAGTGCAGGCCGGACGACGGCAGGCCGATGACGACGTCGCCGGGCTTCACCCGTGAGCCGTCGATGATCTGCTTCCGTTCGACCGCGCCGACGGCGAAGCCCGCCAGGTCGAACTCGCCGCGGCGGTACACGTCGGGCATCTCGGCCGTCTCGCCGCCGAGCAGGGCGCACTGCGACCGGCGGCAGCCCTCGGCGACGCCCGCGACAAGGTCGGCGACGAACGCGGGGTTCAGCTTGTGCAGGGCGATGTAGTCGAGGAAGAACAGCGGTTCGGCCCCGCAGGTGAGCATGTCGTTGACGTTCATCGCGACGAGGTCGATGCCGACCGTGTTGACGCGCTTCATCGCCGCGGCGACGAGGACCTTCGTGCCCACGCCGTCCGTGCAGCCGACGAGCACCGGCTCCCGGTAGTTGCTGGGGAAGAGCTTCCTGTTGTAGTCGAACCGGAAGAGCCCGGCGAACCCGCCGTAGCGGCCGAGGACGCGCGGCCCGTACGTGCTGCGGACGTGGCCCTTGATCAGCTCGACCATCCGGTCGTTCGCGTCCACATCCACGCCGGCGTCGCGGTACGTGACCTTCTTCCTCGCTGGCATGGGCACAGATTAGCGTTGACCGCATGGCCCGACAAGTGCGGAACCCTATCAAGCCGTAGGGTGGGCGGTTCCGCCCTGAGCTTGCCGAAGGGCGGGTTCGCCCACCTTCTTGCTCGTGATTTCGGTGGACGTCACCCCAGCATCTTCCGCAACACCGTCTGCAGGATGCCGCCGTTGCGGTAGTACTCGACGTCCACCGGCGTATCGACGCGGGCCGTGACCTTGAACGTCTTCGTCGTGCCGTCGTCGCCGCGGGCCGTGACGGTCAGGTCCTGCAGCGGTTTCAGATCGTCGTTCAGGTCCGGGAGGTCGAACGTCTCGCGCCCCGTCAGGCCGAGCGTCTCGCGCGACTCGCCCGGCTTGTACTGCAGCGGCAGGATGCCCATCCCGACCAGGTTGCTGCGGTGGATCCGCTCGAAGCTCTCGGCGAGCGCCGCCCGGATGCCGAGCAGCGCCGGGCCCTTGGCGGCCCAGTCGCGCGAGCTGCCCGAGCCGTACTCCTTGCCGGCGAGCACCAGCAGCGGCGTGCCCGCGGCGCGGTACCGCATCGCGGCTTCGTAGATGCTCGTCGTCTCGCCCGTCGGCAGGTGGGTCGTGAAGCAGCCCTCGGTGCCCGGGGCAAGCTGGTTCCGCAGGCGGATGTTGGCAAACGTCCCGCGAGTCATGACTCGGTCGTTGCCCCGGCGGGCCCCGTAACTGTTGAAATCGGCGGGCTTGACGCCGCGCTGCTGGAGGAACAGCCCGGCGGGGCTGTCGGCCTTGATCGAGCCGGCGGGCGAGATGTGGTCGGTCGTCACCGAGTCGCCGACCATCACGAGCACGCGGGCCCCGACGATCGGGCGGATCGGGTCCGGCCGCGGCTTCATGTCGAGGAAAAACGGCGGCTCCTGGATGTACGTGCTGTTCGCGTCCCAGCGGTACAGCTCGCCCTCGGCGACGGGGATCGCGTTCCACAGCTCGTTGCCGGCAAAGACATCGGCGTACCGGCGGCGGAACTGCTCGGCCGAAACGCACCGGGCGACCGTCTGGCCGACCTCGGCGCTGCCCGGCCAGATGTCCTTCAGATAGACGTCGCGGCCGTCGCCGCCCCGGCCGATCGGCTCCGCGGCGAGGTCGATATCGACCGTGCCGGCGAGGGCGTACGCGACCACCAGCGGCGGACTCGCGAGGTAGTTCGCCTTCACATGCGGGTTCACGCGGCCTTCGAAATTGCGGTTGCCACTGAGGACCGAGCAGGCGACCAGGTCCGCCTCGCCGATCGCCCTGGCGACGGGCTCCGGCAGCGGGCCGCTGTTGCCGATGCAGGTCATGCAGCCGTACCCGGTGTTCTGGAAGCCGAGCTTGTCGAGGTACGGCGTCAGGCCGGCCGCGTCGAGGTAGTCCGTCACGACGCGCGAGCCGGGCGAGAGGCTGGTCTTCACGTGCGGCTTGACGGTCAGGCCCCTTTCGACGGCCTTCTTCGCGAGCAGGCCTGCGGCAATCATCACCGACGGGTTGCTCGTGTTCGTGCAGCTCGTGATGGCCGCGATGACCACGGCGCCGTGACCGATCGTCGATTCCCCGTCCTGGCGAACCACGGCCGTTCGTGCCGCGGCCGCCTCGTCGAGCCCGAATCCGCGCTTGTCGACCGGGGCGCGGAGCGCGGCGCGGAACGTCTTCTTCATGTCCGCCAGCAGCACGCGGTCGTGCGGGCGCTTCGGCCCGGCGAGGCTCGGGCGGACCGTCGCGAGGTCCAGCTCGATCAGGTCGGTGTACTCCGGACGCGGCGACCCGGGCGTCAGGAACAGGCCCTGTTCCTTCGTGTATCGCTCGACGAGATCGACCTCCTCGTCGGGCCGCCCGGTCAGGCGAAGGTACTCGAGCGTGACGGCGTCCGTGGGGAAGAAGCCCATCGTCGCGCCGTACTCCGGGCCCATGTTCGCGACGGTCGCGCGGTCCGGCAGGCTGAGCTTCGGAAGGGCCTCGCCGCAGAACTCGACGAACTTGCCCACGACCCCCTTCGCACGCAGCATCTGCGTGACGGTCAGCACCAGGTCGGTGGCCGTCGCCCCTTCGGGCAGCTCGCCGTACAGCCGGAAGCCGATCACCTCGGGCATGAGCATGTAGATCGGCTGGCCGAGCATGACCGCCTCGGCCTCGATGCCGCCGACGCCCCACCCGACCACACCGAGGCCGTTGATCATGGTCGTGTGGCTGTCCGTGCCGACGAGGCTGTCGGGGAACGCCACCACGCGGCCGCTCTCGCGCCTCGTCAGCACGCCGCGGGCAAGGTACTCGAGGTTCACCTGGTGGACGATCCCCGTCGCCGGCGGCACGACGCGGAAGTTGTCGAACGCCTTCTGGCCCCAGCGGAGAAACTCGTATCGCTCGCGGTTGCGCTCGAACTCCTTCGCCACGTTCCGACGGAGGGCGTCGGCCGTGCCGAAGGCATCGACCTGCACGGAGTGGTCGATCACGAGGTCGCACGGAACGCCGGGATTGATCCGCTTCGGGTCGCCGCCGAGCCGGGCGACGGCCGCCCGCATCGCCGCCAGATCCACAACGGCCGGCACGCCCGTGAAATCCTGCAGCAGCACGCGGCCGGGCATGAACGGCACTTCGACCGGCTTCGGCGCCTTCGCGTTCCAGTTGGCGAGTTCGCGCACGTCCTTCTCGTGGACGAGGAAGCCGTCCACGTTTCGCAGGGCCCCTTCGAGCAGGACCCGGATCGAGTACGGCAGCCGGTCCACGGGGCCGATGCCGTCGGCGGCGAGCCTCTCCAGCCGGTAGATGCGGACGGGGCCGCGCCGCGTCTGCAGGTCGGCCTCGGCGCCGAACGGATTGCCAGCTTTTTCGAACGACATAGCAGATCTCCCGCCGGTAAGGCGGCGGGTATCATACCGGATTCCGGCGTTCGTTGACCAAGGCCGTGCGGCCCCCGTGCGGCCGGGTCGCTGCCGCCCCGCTTGACACCACGTGAGCGCGCCGTAGGGCCGGCGGTCGGCCGCGTCTACCGGGACGAGTTTCCTCGCGATGGCTGCCTGCGGCGGCCGCCGGGTACGCAGCCGTACGAGCGGCCCTGTAGCACGTAGGGCACGGTCGTCAGGGACGGTCGCAGCCCGCGCCAGCGGGCAAGACCTGCCGCTTCGAGCTGAATGAGCCGCGAAGCGACGACGGTCTGTAGCACGTAGGGCACCGGCCACAGCCCGCGCAAGCACGTCGGGCACGGTCGCCGCCCGCGCCAGCACGTAGGGCACGGTCGCCGCCCGCGCCAGCGGGCAAGACCTGCCGCTTCGGCCTGCCGCCTCGGGCTGGTTCCTGCCGGAATCGCCGGGCAGGCCCCGGCCCCTCCGGGGCTTCTGTGCCGACCGCGGCCGCGATATCATGGCTTGACCATGACTCAACCATCCGAACTCTCGACCTACGCCGACACGCTCGCCCGGCAGGCCCGGCAGGCCGCCCTCAAGCTGGCCACCACCGGCGGCCGCCAGCGAACCGATGCCCTCGTGCGCATGGCCAGACAGATCCGGGCCGCCACGCCCGCCCTGCTCGCCGCCAACCGCCGGGACCTCGACGCGGCCGTCGAAAACAGGTTGACCACGGCCATGATCGACCGCCTGCGGCTCGACGACGCCCGCATCGACAGGATCGCCGTCGCCGTCGAGGAGGTCGCCGCCCAGGTGGACCCCGTCGGCGAGGTGTTGGCCGGCTACGTCCGCCCGAACGGCCTGCGGATCGAGAAGGTCCGCGTCCCGATCGGCGTCGTGGCGATCATCTACGAGGCGCGGCCGAACGTCACGAGCGACGCTGCCGCCCTCTGCCTCAAGAGCGGAAACGCCTGCATCCTCCGCGGCGGCAAGGAGTCGTTCCACACGAACCTGGCGATCGGCGACGCGATCGCCGCCGCTCTGGCCGACTCGGGCCTCGATGCACACGCCGTCCAGATCGTCCGCACCACCGACCGCGGCCTCGTTCCCGTCCTGCTCAAGCTCGACCGCTACATCGACGTCGTCGTCCCGCGCGGCGGCGAGTCGCTCATCCGCGCCGTCGTCGAGGAATCGACGATCCCCGTCATCAAGCACTACACCGGCAACTGCCACGTCTACGTCCACGAGGCGGCCGACCCCGCCATGGCCGAGGCGATCGTCCTGAACGCCAAGCTCCAGCGCCCCGGCGTCTGCAACGCGGCGGAGACGATTCTCTTCGATGCGAACGTCGCCGGACGCCTCCTGCCGGCCATCGGCCGCAGGCTCCTGGACGCCGGGTGCGAGATCCGCGGCTGCGACCGGACCCGCAGCCTCCTGCCCGAGGCGAAGCCGGCAACCGAGGACGACTGGCACAGGGAGTATCTCGACCTGATCGTCGCGTTTCGCGTCGTGGACGGCCTTCAGGCGGCGATCGACCACATCAACACCTACGGCTCGCACCACACCGACGCGATCGTCACGAAGGACATCCAGGCCTCCGAGCGGTTCGTGAAGGCCGTCGATTCCTCCAGCGTGATGGTCAACGCCTCGACGCGGTTCAGCGACGGCGGCGAATACGGCCTCGGCGCCGAGGTCGGTATCAGCACCGACAAGCTCCATGCCCGGGGCCCGATGGGCGCCGCCGACCTCTGCACTTACAAGTATGTCGTCCGCGGCGAAGGCCACATCCGCACATAGCGCCGCGTCGCCCGCTCGCAACGGCCCCCCCAACCCCCGCGGGTCTGCTCGACACGAACCGTGCCGTGGAGCGGCCGGCGCGATATGGGGGATGGCTCTTTCTCATTCGCATAGCCACGCCGGTGCCGCACGGCCAGCCGCATCCGGCGCCCGTCTCCCCCAATGAGGCAATGCACCGGACCCCACTTTATCTTCTTCTCACCCGCCCGACCCGAAGCGCCGGCGACGAAACGAACCCACCGCAGCCGTTCACCGGCTTGCCATAATGTCCTGCGAAAGCAATGTTTACGAACAATTCGAGATGCAGTCTGTCGCGATTCGGTCGGCAAACGAAGCCACCGTTCGCCCCGCTCCCCCTGGCCCGAACGGTCTACGGCATCGCCCGCGTCGCCCCGGTCGAGATCCCGCCGTCGATCAGGATCGTCTGGCCCGTGATGTACTGCGATGCGTCGGACGCGAGAAACACGACGATGCCGTCGAGGTCGTCCGGCCGACCCGGACGCTTCAGCGGAATGCGATCGACGAGGTAGTCCACCCACGCCTTGTTCTCGTACAGGACCTTGTTCTGCTCCGTGCGGAACCAGCCGGGGGCGAGGCAGTTCACGGTGATCCCGTGCGGGCCCCAGTCGTCGGCCAGGCTCATCGTCAGTTGCTTCACCCCGCCGCGGCTCGCCCCGTACGGCGCCAGCCCGGCGTAGCCGAACACCGCCGTCACCGAGCCGACGTTGATGATCCGCCCGTACTGCCGCGGGACCATGTGCTTCGCAACCTCCTGCGCGACGAAAAAAGTGCCGCGCAGGTTCGTGTCGAGCACGAGGTTCCAGTCGTCCCACGTGACGTCCAGCGCCCGCTTGCGGACGTTGCAGCCGGCGTTGTTGACGAGGATGTCGATCCTGCCGTACGCCTCGTGGGCTTCGGCGACCGCACGCCGTATGCTCTCGTGGTCGCGCACGTCCAGTTCGACCGGCACGGCACGGCGGCCGAGCGACTCGACCTCCTTGCGGAACGGTTCGAGCGAATCGAGCTTGCGGCTCGTGATGACGAGGTCCGCGCCGGCACGGGCGAGCGCCCGGCCGAAATACTGACCCAGCCCGCGGCTGGTGCCGGTCACGACGGCCACCTTGCCCGACAGATCGAAGAGGCCCTGGCTCATGGTTCTCCCTGTGGTCGCAGAACAACCTTGATCAACCCCGGCTCGCGCCCGTACAGACGCTCGAACCACGCCGGCCCCTCCTCCAGCGGCACGGCGGCGCTGACCAGGCTCCCGACGTCGGCACGGCCGTCCGCGAGCATCCGGATGCACGCGGGGTACTCCCCGGCCGAGGCGCACGAGCCGAGCAGCGACAGCTCGCGCGTGACCGCGAGTTGCAGCGCCAACTCCGCCTTCGGCGAGATGTTGCCCACCAGCGTCACCGACCCGCCCTTGCGGACGGCGGCGACGGCCAGCCGGAGCGTTTCCGTCTTTCCGACGGCCTCGAACGATGCGTCCGCGCCGCGGCCGCCGGTTGCACTCAGGATCGCCTCGGCGGGATCGCACGAGGTCGGGTTCAGCGTCTCCTCGGCGCCCAGACGCCGCGCCAGCGCGAGCTTCGCGTCGTCGATGTCCACCGCGATCACGCGGCCGCAGCCCGCCAGCCGCAGCGACTGGACCAGCATCAGGCCGATCACGCCGCTGCCGATGACAACGGCCGTGTCGCCCAGCACGAGGGGCGTTCGCCGAACGGCGTGAAACGCGATGGACAGCGGCTCGATCAACGCCGCATGGTCGAACGACAGGCCGTCCGGAATGCGATAGAGGCCGCGCGCGGGGACGGCGACGTATTCGGCAAACGCGCCGTCGCGGCGGTACTCGTTGCACGAGACGCCGAGCACGCGGCGGTTGTCGCACAGGTTGACGTGGCCGGCACGGCAGAACCCGCACGTGCCGCAGTAGACGGTCGAGTCGAACGTGATGCGGTCGCCCGGGCGGAAGCCGGTCACGTCGCGACCGACCCGGGCGACGACGCCCGCGGCCTCGTGCCCCATGACCACCGGCGGGATCCGCCGCCCGCTGGTCCCGTCGTATCCGTGGACGTCGCTGCCGCAGATCGCGCAGGCGCGGACCGCAACGAGTGCCTCGTCCGCGCCGCACTCGGGAACGGGCACATCCACCACCTCCAGCTTCCGGTATTCCCGCAGGACGAGGGCCTTCATCGTGTGTTCCTGGTACAATGCGGCTCCGTGCGGTACGCGACCGCTGGCGCGCCGGCCACGAGGTGCCGGGCGGGCCGCACGCACGGATACTACCCGTGGCCACAGCGGCACGCAACACAACCGCAGGAGCAACCGCCATGACACTGGAAAACGCGGTCGTCATCGTCACCGGCGCCGCACGGCGCGTCGGCCGGGCCATCGCCCTCCACCTCGCCGAGCATGGCTGTGACATCGTCGTCCACTACGGCCGTTCCTCGGCCGAGGCCGCCGGCGTTGCCGACGCGATCCGCCGTCTCGGCCGACGCTGCACGCTGGTCGCCGGCGATCTGGCCGACGCCTCGACGCCCGCCCGCATCGTCGAAGCCGCCGTCGCCGGACTCGGGCGGCTCGACGCCCTCGTGAACAACGCCGCCGTCTTCCCGACGAGCACGATCGACACGCTGGATCCCGCGGCGTTCGCCGCGACGCTACAGGTCAATCTGATTGCCCCGGTGATGCTGGCGGCGGCGGCGTGGCCGCATTTCAGGAAGGAGGGCCGCGGCAAAGTCGTCAACCTCGTGGACATCTACGCGGAACGGCCGTGGGAGAAGTACATCGCCTACTGCACGGCCAAGGCGGGCCTGGTCAACGCGACACGGTCGCTGGCCAAGGCGATGGCGCCGGTCGTTCAGGTCAACGCGGTCGCGCCCGGCGTCGCCCAGTTCCCCGAGGACGCCGACGAAGACAGCCGCATGCGGATTCTCGCCAGGGTCCCGCTCGCCCGCCCCGGCTCGCCCGAGGACATCGCCAGGACCGTGCGATTCCTCCTCGCCGACGCCGACTACATCACAGGCCAGGTGCTCGCGGTAGACGGCGGACGCAGCATCGCGTGGTAACGCGCGGTCGCAGCCGCGCCGGGCATGGTCGCGGCCCGCGCCAGCGGGTACGGCACGTCGTTTCAGGCCGGCAGCGGGTTGCGGCGCTCCCGCCGGTCTATCCCAGCGGGTGGATGACCATGCCCGTGGCCAGCTTGGGGTAGAAGAACGTGCTCTTCTGCGGCATGAAGTCGTTGGCTTCCGCGACCGCCTTCAACTCGCCCATCTTCGTCGGCTTGACGAGAACGGCGACGCCACGGGCCGCGTCCGCCATCCGCTCCGCCTCCTCGATCGACGGGGTGTAGCCGATCGTCGGCGGCCGGCCCGTGGCCGCGCCCGCCGTGAGCAGTTCGTCGATCATGTACCGATGCAGGTACGCCAGGTCGAGCGCCCGCCAGGCCTCGCTGCGGTCCGGCGCGAGGGCTGCGAGCATCGCGCGGTTCGTGAAGCTCCCGGCGTAGTACTTCTTCTCGGCGGCCGCATAGACGCCGATGTCGTGCGGGGCGTCGGGCTCGATCAGCCGGGCGGCGTCGTGCGTCGTGACCGACGTCGGTGCGAACGTGCACGCGGGCGACCAGATGCGCATCAGGTCGGCGGCGCCGAGGCCGTCCATGCCGCTCAGGACGCGGTGCGTCGGCAGGATGACGCAGCCCGGGTCCTCCATCGCGCAAAGCCCGACCAGCACGAAGTTGGCCGGGTGGTCGGCGGGCAGCCGTCCGACCGCCTGCGCCACCTCGTTGCGGTAGTTGATGGCCGTCGAGTAACGGTGGTGGCCGTCGGCAATGTACACCGCGCTGCCCTGCAGCAGCATGGAAACGTGCTGGACCACCTCCGGCTCCGTCTCGGCCCACATCTCGTGAACGACATCGCCGAGAGAGGCCGTCACGTCCGCCGGCCGGCCCTCGCGGTCGAGCGCCGCGGCTACGGCGTTCGCCGAATCGCTGTACAGGCCGAAGACCGGCGAAAGCTGGCACTTCGTCGCCCGCATCAGGAGCAGGCGGTCCTCCTTCGGGCCGCTGTGCGTCAACTCATGCGGGAACACCTTGCCCTTGCCGAACTCCTCGAGCTGCATGCTGACCAGCAGCATCCGCCGCGTGAACTCGCGATCGCCCCAGCGATAGGTCTGGTGGTACACGTAGATGGCCGGCCGGTCATCGCGGACCAGGACGCCGTCGGCAAGCCACGCCTGCAGAACGTCGTTCGCCCGCTGATAGACCTCGGGCGGGCCGGCCTGCTTCGGGGGCACGAACGGCATGTCGATCTCGACGATGTTGTGCGGCGACTTCCGAAGGAGCGCCGCCTTGTCGTCGGCGTTGAGGACATCGTACGGCGGTGCGACCAGGGAGGACCAGTCGTTGCCGAACCGTTGCGTGTTGTATCGAATCGCCGGAAACGCTCGAATCTCGGGCAAGTCAGTCTCCTTCGCAACGACGACGCCGGCGCGGCGTAACGAGTACATCGGGCAAGGGACCACACCGGCTTGACCGGCAGACCGCAGCCCCGCCACCCGCGCGGTCGGGCGGGTATTCTCCGGCGAGTGAGTGAGACTGTCAAACAGACAGCTTGACTCGCCGGCCGGATGATTCCACGATGGGGCGCATGACGATCGCCGCCGTCGATCCCGAGTTCCGCAGCGCGCTCGTCGCGGCGTGCGCGTCGTTCGGCGTATCGGCAGGCGCGTCCTGGATCGAACGGATGTGGGGGCACCTGTGCCTGGTCCGAGAAGCCAACACGCGCTTCAACCTTACCCGCGTCACGGACGCCCGCCGTGCGGCCGTCGAGCACTACGCGGACTCGCTGACGCTCGTGCGATGGCGAACGGAACGGGGCGTTGTGATCCGTCATGCGCTTGATGTCGGCACGGGCGGCGGATGGCCCGCCGTGCCCCTGGCGATCGCGTGGCCCGATGTGCGCTGGACGGCCATCGACTCGACGGGCAAGAAGGCACGCTTCGTCGCCGAGGCGGCCACAACCCTCGGCATCGGCAACCTCGCGGTCCGGCAGGCCCGCGCCCGCGAACTGGCCGGCAAGGCCGGGCCGTTCGACATGATCGCGTGCCGCGCGGTCGGCAAGCTGGCGGAACTCGTCGCGGAGACGCATCGTCTGCTGGCCCCCGGCGGCCTGCTCGTGTGCTGCAAGACTCCGCAGATGAGCGCCGACGAACGCCGCGACGGCGACCGCGCCGCCGCGGCCGTACGTCTGAAACCAACGCCCGATTTCGCCGTCGATCTGACGCTCGACGACGAAACCTGGCGCCGGCTGATTGTGATGTATCAGAGACCGAAAGGTCGGCCGGCGTAGCCGACCGGGCACAGTGGGGGACCGCCAGATGAAGACCGAACACAACGTACCGCCGGCTTCGCCCGCCATCGAGCGTCTTGGGGTGCAGGCGTCCGGCCCGCAGGACGCCGGGCAGGCAGAACGGCTGCGCCACGAGGCATGGGGGCGGAGCCCTCGCGGCCCGCAAGGAAACCGGGCGGATGCCACGGGGGAGCCCGCCTTGGCGCAACCGGTGTCGCGCCGGCGCGGCTTCCTTCGGACGGCGGCGGCGGCGATCGTCGGCGTCCTGGCGGGGCGTCGGGCCGCGCAGGCGGCCGACACACGGCCGGCCGGCGGCGACGGACCGTTCGTCGCCGAGGGCCAGGTACTTCGGCAGCACGTCCGCAAGGGCCGCCCGCCCGTCGAGCCGCTCGACACAATGGTCCGCTTCGAGCGGTCCGACGACAGCAGCGGACGGCCGATCACGCATCAGGTGCTCTCGCTCGTCCACGAAGAGAAGGGAAAGCGGTCGTTCCCCTGGACGATGTACTCGCACCTGACCACACACCACGTCGAGGGCGACGCCTGCGTTCACTGCGCGAGACTGACGAAGAGCGGCCCGGGCTGGTCGTCCGGCCTTCACGCGGAGGTGTTCGGCCACGACCGCGGCGTCGGCCTCGGCGTCAACGTCGAGATGTACAACCACTACGCCGGCCCCGACGAGTCGAAGATGATCGGCGTCAACATCCTGTGCCGCGGCGCGACGAACAGCGCCTACGGCATCCAGGTCCACGACGGCGGAGAGCCCGAGGGCTGCTTCGAGACCGCCATCGGCCTCAACGGCCGCGGCACGACGGGCCTTGACCTCGCCGGCCGCTACGGCGTCGGCATCAACGCCCGCAACAACACGATCCGCGTCAACGAGGGCACGCGGATCGAACTCGACGGCCAGGGCCGAATCGCGATCCGCTACCAGAACGGCCGCATCGAGTTCCTGAACGGCGACAAGTGCGTCGGCCACATCGACATGAACGGCGAGGACCACGCGCTGTAGGGCGATCGCCCGGCGAGCGGAGGCGGTCTCAGCCGCCCCCCTTGCGCCACCGCCGATTCATCGCAGATGCTGCCGCCGGCCGGCATCTTTCGGTGGTGCGGCGGAATTGGCGAACGGGCCGAATCACGCGCGGGCGTTGCGGTCGGGATCT
Source organism: uncultured Planctomycetales bacterium (assembly GCA_964617875.1). Taxonomy (GTDB): domain Bacteria; phylum Planctomycetota; class Phycisphaerae; order UBA1845; family PWPN01; genus CAZMVY01. Next base: position 45,562 of record CAZUAI010000013.1, read on the forward strand.
GCAGAGGCGGTGAGATCGACGTGCTCGCGTGTCTCCAGCTCCCGCAGCCGCTCGATGAGCTGGAGGTGCTGGCGGATCGTCTCGCGCAGGCGGGGGCTGGCGGGCTGGATGTCAAACAGGTGAGGCCGGCCCTCCAGCCGGTCCTGGAGGTCCTGAACGAACTCATCCCAGTCGCCTTCGTACAGTTCGTCCCGCAGGAGGACGAGCATCCGCTCATCCTCGGTCAGGACGCACGGCGGTCCCGGCGTGGCGGAAGCGAGACTGCGCGGTTCGGCGGCCAAGCGGCACCTCAGGATTCGACAACTCCATTCAACCCCGCCGGTGGTTATCGGTCAAGTTCGGGGCCAACGTGACTTCTTTCCGCCGCCCAGGCCAGGGGGCCGGCCGGGCTTGTCCATCCCCGACGTCTCAGGCGCGGGCGCGAGGATCGGAAAAACTCAGAAAACGAACCATGTCCCCCGCTCACGGCCGCTCTACGTAGGGCAGGGTCGAAGCCGGCCGAAAGGCCGGCGAGACCTGCCGCATGTCTGGGTTGGTTCCCCGCGACGAAGAAGGCAGGTCTGGCGACCTGCCCTACCTGACTGCCGTCTCCGGCTTCGCCATCATTCCGATTCGCGCAATCGAGCGGCGGCCCCGTTTTGATCCTCACCGTCCGCCCGCCGCGCCGTCCGGCTCGTTGTGGTCAGAGGAAGTGTCTCGCGATCCGTTCGCATCCTGCTTCCGCAGGTCGCTGGGCGCGATCCCGTTTGCCGTTTGCTTGTCCGCCCTTTGCGGCTGGCGGTCTCCCACCAGGCGCGCACAGCCATGCGTACCCGCCGTCGCCTTCAATCACTCGGAATACTCAACGCCTCAGGGACCGGCTCGGCCAGCGGGCGGCTTACGGGTACATGACGTACATGGCAAGGACCGCCGCCGTCACGACCGCCCACCAGAGCGTCGGGCTCTTGAGACCGTGCATCTTCTCGCGGATCTCCGGCGGCAGCCGGAGGCTCTCCCTGTTCCAGATCAGGCCCTCGAGTTCGGCCGCCGGCTTCGGGCGGGTGCCGAGGCTGACGGCCGCGCCGACGAGCATGCACGTCCAGAACACGATTCCCGTGCGGTTCCAGAAGGGCGTGATGTACTGCCCGATGTCGTGCGGCAGCTTCGGCGCGAGCTTCTCGACGGCGACCGACAGCGGGATGGTCAGCAGTCCCGCCGTCATCGCCCCGGCGTGCGTGGCCCGGCGCCAGAAGATGCCGAGCAGGAACATCGTGGCGATGCCGGGCGTGACGTAGCCGTAGGCGCTGAGCAGGTAGATGAAGATCGGCTTGTTCGAGTGCTTCAGCAGCACGGCCGACCAGAAGATCCCCAAAGCCACGACGACGGCGCCCATGATCTTGCCGAAGCGGACGGCCTGGGTCTCGGAGGCCCCCGGGCGAAGGTACGGCAGGTAGAAATCGACGGTCAGGATCGTCGTGCAGGAGTTCACCGCGCCCGACAGGTGCGACATGACGGCGGCGATCAGGCCGGCCATGACCAGCCCGACGAGCCCCCGGGGCAGCAACTCGCGCACGAGCGTCGGGAACGCCATGTCGGGCTTCTCGAGCCTGGGGAAGAGCTGCGGGGCGAGCAGGCCGGGCACGACGATGATCAGCGGCATGAGGAACTTGAGGTAATCGGTGAAGACGACGCCCATGCGGGCGTGCCACTCGTCCTTCGCCGCGAGCGTTCGCTGCACGATGAACTGGTTGGTTGCGCAATAGAAGATACTCACGCACAGGACGCCGCCGAGGTACATCGTCCACGGGAACTCGGGGTTGTTCGCCGGCAGGAGCATGTGCCAGTCCCTGGACGTGGCCATGAAGGCCGACCAGCCGCCGGCCGCGTTCAGCGTGGCGAAGGCAAGCGTCAGGCCGCCGACGATAAGCACGCCGAGCTGGACCATCTCGGTCCAGACGACGGCCCGGAGCCCCCCGAGGATGGTGTAGAAGCCCGTGAACAGCGCCATGGCGACAATGCTGCCCATCATGGCGACCTTGAACGCCCTGTCGGGGCCGAGCGGCACGCCCAGCCTCGCCGCGACGGCGGTGACGACCCCCGGAAGCCCGAACAGCGAGTTCAGTGCGACCGCGCCGAGGTACAACACCGCGCTGATCTCGACGAAGACGTACGTGATGAGGATCAGCCCGGCATACGTCACGCGGGCCGCGGCCCCGAACCGGCGCTGGAGGAACTCCGGCATCGTGTAGAAGCCGTTCCGCAGGTAGAACGGCAGGAAGATCCACAGCAGCGCGTTGAAGCCGACGAGGATCGCGCCCCACTCGATCATCATCGCGACGAAGCCGACGGCGTACGCGGTCCCGATCACGCCGATGAAGTGGTGGCTGCTGATGTTCGCCGCGACGATGCTCCCGCCGACCATCCACCAGGGGAGCTTGTCGCCGGCGAGGAAGTAGTCCCGCCGGGTCGTCCCGACATGGAGCGAGGCGTACACGCCGAGCGCGAGCACGCCGACGAGGTACGCCACGAAGATCGCCGCATCAATCGCGGACAGATTCATCACCGGATACTCCGCTCGCCGCCGCCGTCGCTCCCGCCGGGGCGCGGCCCTCCTGGCGGCGTCAGCCGCCCGCCGCGCCGACGGCGGCGGCGTACTCCCGCGCCAGCGCCTCGTACGACGTCGTTCCGTCGGCGGGCTGGATCTCCCGCGTCCGGCCGACCATCGTCGCGCACAGGGCCGCGAGGTCCGCCCCGCGATCGACCATCGCCCGCGCCAGGATCGACGCGCCGAACGCGCTGATCTCCGTCTCCTCGGGGCACGTCACCGGGCGTCCGGTCACGTCCGCGACGATCTGCGGCGTCGCCCGGCTTTTCGCCGCCCCGCCGCACATCACCAGCCGCTCGACCGGGCAGCCGCCCTGCTCCAGCCAGCCGAGCTGCCGGGCCAGCTCGAAGCACAGGCCCTCGACCGTCGCCCGCAGCAGGTGGCCTTTGCCGTGCGAAAGCCGCACGCCGTGCAGCGAGCCCGCCGCCGGCCGTCGCGCCCCGCCGATCGCGTCGAGGAACGGCCACAGCCGCAGTCCCTCGCTGCCCGCGGGCACGGCTTCGATCAGCTCGTCGATCTTCTCGCGCGGCAGGCTCCCGGCCGCGGTCATGTCCACCGCCCACTGGAACGCCGACCCGCCGACGACCAGGGAGAGCAGCTGCCCCCACCGCCCCGGCGCGACGTGGTCGCACACCCAGGCCGACGGCACGACCGGCGACACGAGGTGGTCCGCGATCGCCAGCAGCACCCACGCGGTCCCCGCGCCGAACATCACGTCGCCCGCCTCGATCGCGCCGCATCCGAGCGCCGCCGCGTACTGGTCGTGTACCGCCGGTCCGATCGGGATGTGCTCGGGCAGGCCCGTCTCGCGGGCGATCTCGGTGTCGAGCACGCCGGCGGGCTCCCGCGCCGGCAGCATCTCAGGCAGTTGCTCCGGCCGCAGGCCCAGGTGGGCCAGCACGTCCGGGTCCGCCTCGCGCTTCGACGGGTTGTAGAGGCAGCAGATGCTCAGCGACGAGCAGTCGTGCGCCGGGCGTCCGCACAGCCGTCCGACGATGGCGTCGCCCACGAAGCCGACGATGTTCGGCGGGGCCAGGAGTCCGGGGTCCGCCTCGCGCAGGCGCAGCACCTGGCCGATCGCCATGTTGCTTTCGCCGTGGCCGATTCGGGGCGCGAGCCACGCGCCGCCGACCTTCGCCTGGAACGCGCAGTCGAACGGCGCCCCGCGCGAATCCATCCAGCTGACCGTCGGGCCGATGCACCGGCCGTCGGGCGTGCGAATCTGCATCGCCCCTCCCTGGCTGGAGATGCCCACGGCGCGGACCGCGCCCAGGTCGGCCCCGCGGCCCGCCAGCCAGATCGCGCTGAGCGTCGAGCGCCAGATCTCGTCGAGGTTCTGTTCGATGCCGCCGTCGTCGGTGTGCTTCAAGGCGACGGCGACCGACCCGCGCGAGCGGATCGTCCCGTCATCGCCGACGATCAGCGCCTTGATGTTCGTCGTGCCCAGGTCCAGGCCGAGCCACATGGGCTAGATCCTTCCCCCGGCCGAGCCGTCCGGAAACGCCATCCCTCCGGCGGGCGGACCGGTCGCGAAGCGGCGACGCCGGGCGTTCGGCGTGCGTGGTTCTCCGGGGCCGCGGACTCGCGGCCGCGGAGGTTCGCCCACCTGTTGGCCACGTGCGTGTTCGATCTCCATATTCCTTCAGATTCCCACGTACTCCGCCCCCAGGTACTCCGCCGCGATGGCCAGCTTGCCGCGTGCGTCGCCGGCGCAGACCGCCAGGTGGTGCGGGCCGCCGGCGTACGCGTACGCGTCGAGGAACTCGCGGACGTCGCCGTCGGGCCGGGCCTTCGAGTGCGGCGTGCAGAGCTGCGGCAGCGGGCCGAAGTCCTCGATCGTGACCGGCGCCGCGATGATCCGCCACTGCTGGTCGGCGGTGAGCGTCAGGGCGGTGAGCGTCGCCGGGCCGGGCTCGAAGCTCGTCACGAGCGCGAGCTGCGCCGCCCGCGTCGGCACGATCGGCCCCGGCCGCCTGACCATGCGGACCTTGCGGTCCTTCCGCGCCATCGCGACGTTCGCCTCGCCCATGTGGCTCAGCAGCACGGCGTTGCCGGCGAAGTCGATCGTGAACATTTCGCTGAAGCTCGCCGGCGGGTGCAGCCGGTGCAGGAACGCCGAGTGCGCCGCGGCGATGAGGTCGCCCTCGCCGCCGAAGCCGACGCCCTCGGCGAGCAGCCGGCTGGCGGCGACGAACGGCAGCGTCTCCGTGCGGTCGTCCTGGCCGAAGGCGAGGAACTGGTAGCTGTACGCGTCGAGCCGGTGGTCCCGGACGAGGCCGCGGAGGGCGATCTCCGCGCGGGCCGTGGTCTGCAGCTCGGCCTCGGTGATGCCCGGGCCGATCTCGTAGGCGCCGTTGTATTCGGCGACGAGCTTTGCCACGTCCGCCGCGCCCGCCTGTTCCGCCCGGCGGTGGTAGTCGCTCAGCGGCAGGGCCTCCCACGTGCAGCCGAGGCTGGTCGCCATGTGCGTCGTGTCGAGGCCGAAGTCGCCCATGCCCGGGAAGGGGTAGCCCAGCAGGCCGAGCCGCGCCCGGCGCAGGCGGCTCACCGCGTGCGCGGCGCGGAAGCGGTTGCCGAGCGACGCGATCGCCTGGCGGTCGTCCACGTGGCCGGTGATGTACGAGAACGGCACGCCCGCACGGCCGAGCACGTTGCACAGATCGTGCGTGCCGTGGACGCCGTGGTTGGCGATCAGTTCGGCGTCGCCGTAGGACGCATCGACGGCCGACAGCTCCTGCGTGTTCCAGACGATGATCGGCAGGCGCGTCCGCCGCAGCGCGTCGGCGGCGATGAGGCTCGGCGCGTAGGAGAGGAGGACGACGAGGATCGCATCGGCGCCGTCGGCCTCGAACCCGAGGACCGCCCGCTCGACGTCCTCACGGCGGAACGCCGCGCCGTCGAACCGCACGTCCGCCGTGCCCGCGAGGTTCGGGACCAGCCGCTCGCGGACGAACCGCTCGCGGTCCGGCCGCAGTTGCGGCGCAAGCGTCTCGTAGAACTCCAGCGTCAACCCCAACAGGCCGATCGTCGGCCGCTCCGCGCCCGCACTCATGAGGGCCTCCTGCTCGCTGCTCCCGATCGCCGGCAGATGCTACCGGGCAGCACGCGGGGTGTCCATGGCGGGGCGTTCCGTCGGCCGTGGGATGCGGCCCGGGCCGCAGGCGTTCACCTCGTTGGGCCTGCACGCGCAGGAACCGCCACGCCGGCGAGATCCGGCGCGGTGGCGTGCGCCCGCTCCTTGTCGGGGGCCCGGCCGGGGCGTAGACTCGCGCGCGAAGCGCCTCGGGCGCGTTTGGCCGCCTTGACGCGGCGCTGCGTGTCGGCGGCCGAATCGAGGCACGCGATGAGCGGATGGCTGGACAACGTGCGGATCATCCTCGTGCGGCCGGGCAAGCCGGGGAACGTCGGCGCGGTCGCGCGGGCGATGCGGAACACGCGGATGTCGGACCTGTGGCTCGTCGAGCCGCGGTGCGATCACCTCTCCCACGAGTCGAAGCGCCAGAGCACGAAGGGCGAGCCGATCCTCCACGCGGCCCGGATCGTGGCCGGACTGCCCGATGCCCTGCACGGCGTGGCCTGGACCGTCGGCACGAGCTGCCGCGGCGGCGTCTACCGCGAGCAGATTGAGTGGAGCCCGCGCCGGATGGCGGCCGAGCTTCGCCGCCGCGCCGTCGGCGGTCGGGTCGCGATCGTCCTCGGCCCGGAGGACAGCGGCCTGCGCAACGACGAGGTGCTTGCCTGCGATGCCGTCGTCCGCATCCCGTCGAACCCGGACTACCCGAGCCTGAACCTCGCCCAGGCGCTGATGGTCTGCGCCTACGAGCTGTACGTGGCGGCGAGCGGGCCGGAATCCGCTGCCGATGCCCCGAGTCGCGGGCCTGGCGCCGCCGGTGCGGGCGAATTCCTCGGCGCCGGCCCCGCCGAGCCCGCCGACGCCGCCACGCTTCGGGCCTTGATGACCAAGCTCGAGGCGTCGCTCCTGCGGATCGGCTACCTCCGCCCGGAGCACCCCGGGCACCTGCTCCATCCGATCCGCGCCATCCTCGCCCGCGCCGGCCTCTCGCAGACCGAGGCCCAGATCCTCATTGGCCTTGCGCAGCAGATCCAGGAATTCGCCGACCGTTCGGACCCCACCGGTCGGGCCTCAACCGTGTAGGGCCGGATCGTCTCGAACGCATCCGGCCGCGTCCGGTCGGCGCGGCGTCGGTTGCCGCCGCCTGTGAGGGGGCCGCCGCCGGCGCTGCGTACTTCGTTTGCCTGGGCTCGACGCGGGGGCGGCGATATAGTGCTGACATGGTACGCGGTGCTTCCTCTGTGCCTCACGCGGGGCCGGGCATTCCGGGCCGCGGTCGGCCGCTGTTGCCCGTCCTGTCGGCCGTGGGCGTCGGCGTTGTCGTGCTCGCCGTGCACTGGCCCGTGTTGTCGGCGGGGGCGCTCTCGTTTGACGACCGGGAGGCCATCACCGAGAACTACCTCATCCAGGACGCGAGCTGGGCGTCGGTCCGGCAGATCTTCGGCGAGGTCGTCCAGCCCTCGACGATCCGGGGATACTATCGCCCGCTGACGCAGATCTCGTTCATGCTCGACTGGGCGATGGGGGGGCGCCCCACGAATCTGCGCCCGTTCCACCGGACGAGCCTGGCCCTGCACACGGCCAACGCCGTCCTGGTCATGGTGATCCTGTACCAGTTCTTCGGGAACCCGTGGGCGGCGGCCGCCGTCGCGCTCGTGTTCGGTCTGCACCCCCTGACGGTCGAACCGGTCGCGTGGGTCATGGAGCGGAAGACGCCGCTGGCGACGTTCTTCGCGCTGTGCAGCCTGGCGATGTACGTGCGGTACGCTCACCGGCGCGGCCGGGCATGGTACGGCGGATCCCTGCTGGCGTTCGTGCTCGCGCTGATGTCGAAGCCGACGAGCACGCCCCTGCCGCTCGTCATGCTGCTCGTGGACTACTGGCCGCTGCGACGGCTGAACGTGCGTGCGGTTGTGGAGAAGCTGCCGTTCCTCGCGGCCGCCGCCGCGGGGGCGGCGATCGCCTACCTCTGCGAGGACCACGCCCAGCGGCTCGACACGTTCGGCGGGGGCACGGCGGCCCGGATGCCGCTCCGCATCGGTTACCTCGTCGTGTTCTACCTCGCCAAGATGGTCTGGCCGGTCAACCTCGGCTCGGCCTACGGGCTGCCGGAGCCGCTGTCGCTGTCGAACCCGTGGATCCTTCTGGGCGTCCTGGGAACGTGCGGGCTGGCGGCCGCGCTGGTGCTGTCGCTTCGCCGGACGCCGGCGTTGATGGTCGGCGGCCTGTGTTTCCTTCTGGCGATCGCCCCGACGTTCGGCGTCGTGCAGTACACGTGGGTGGTCGCGTCGGACAAGTACGTGTATCTGCCCGTGATCGGGTTGCTGCTGGTGCTCGCGTGGTCGTTGTGCCGTCTGTTCGAGAAGATCGGCCGGTCGCGGCGGCGCTGGAGTGCGGCGGCTGCCGTGGTCGTCGTGATCGGCGGCGTGGTTGCGGCGGAGGCCGTGGCCACGCGGCGGCAGATCGGCCGCTGGCAGGACACGGAGGGCTACCTGCGTTACATGATCGGGCTCGGGCAGAAGGCCCCGGCCCTGCACCTCGATTACGGCGTGGCCCTGACGGCCCGGGGCGACATGGACGAGGCGCTGAAGCACTTCCGGGAGGCCGTCCGGCTCAAGCCCGACTACATCGAGGCGCGCACAAACGTGGCCACGGCCCTGGCCCGCCAGGGCAGGATGGACGAGGCTGTCGAGGCGTTTCGCGAGGCCCTGCGGTTGCGGCCGGACTACTACCTCGCGCACCACAACCTCGGCCAGGCGCTCGCGCAGCAGGGCAACCACGAAGAGGCGATGGATCACTTCCTCCAGGCGCTTTCGATAAAGCCCAACTACCCGGACGCTCGCAACAGCTATGGGCTGGAACTGCTCCGTCGCGGCCGGATCGCCGAGGCGGCAGCGGAGTTCGAGGAGGCGATCCGGCTGAATGCGGATGGCGCCGAGGCCTACTACAACCTGGGGCTGGCGCTCGTCCGGCTCGGGCGGAACGACACGGCCGTCGGGCGGTTCCGGAAGGCGGTTGCGCTCGACCCTGCGAACGCCGAGTGGCGTCTTCACCTCGGCGACGCCCTGGCCCGGCAAGGGCAGGCCGATGCCGCCCTCCGGGAATACCGCGAGGCGCTTCGGTTGGCCCCGGACTCGCCGGCGGCGATGAATAACGTGGCGTGGTTCCTGGCCACGCGGAGCGAATCCACGCCGAGCGACGCCGAAGAGGCCGTCCGCCTGGCCGAACGGGCCTGCGAACGGACGGGGCACGGACAACCGGGGGCGCTGGATACGCTTGCCGCCGCGTATGCCGCCGCCGGACGATTCGAGGACGCTGCCCGGACGGCGCGCCGGGCCGTCGAGCAGGCCGACGCCGATCCGCGTCAAAAGGAACTTGCCGCGGCGTTGCGCCGCCGGCTGTCGCTTTATGAAGCAGGGCGACCGTATCGCGAGACGCCGCAGGCGGCGACCGGGCAATCGCCGCCGCCGTGAACGACCCCGGAGTCAGGCGACGAAGTGACGGAGCAACAAAAGGGAAGAGAGTGCAGAGCGCCGGGGATCCGGGCAACGGCCCGCCCGGGAAACGGACCGCCGGAAGAACAGACCGACGGGCCACCGCCTTCCCGCATTCGCGCGTTGCGGCACGCGACACCGAGGGGTACATTGAGGCTGTGACCCGTGCGCAATCATCGAGCCAGGCTCCCGGCGCCGCGTGCGCGTCGCCCTTCTCCGTGTGGCTCGTCGCGTTTCTTGCCGCACTGGCCCTTTACGTCGCCACCGCGTGCCGGGGCGTGCAGTGGCAGGACTCGGGCTCGCAGCAGCTTCGTATCGTGACCGGGCAACTTGATCACCCGCTCGGTCTGGCGCTGACGCACCCGCTGCAGTACTACCTGGGTCGCGCGGCGATTCGCCTCCGGTTCCTGGAGCCCGCGTTCGCCATCACGCTCGTCAGCTCGTTGGCCGCCGCCGTCGCCGTGGCGAACCTCGCGGCCGCGCTGAAGACGCTGACGCGCCAGGCGCTGCCGGCGGCCATCGCCGCGGCGGCCTTCGCCCTCTCGCACACGTTCTGGCAGCACGCGACGCACACCGAGTCCTACGCCCTTGTCGCGGCCTTCCTCGCGGCCGAGTGGCTCTGCCTTGCGCGGTTTGCCGTGGGCGGCGGCGGGCGGTGGCTCATCCTGCTTGCGCTGTTCAACGGCTTGGGCATCGCCAACCATCCGCTCGCCCTGCTCGCGACTCCGGTGGATGCGGTCGTCATCGCATGGGCGGTCCGCGGCGGGAGGCTGCCCCGCCGTGCGGCGGCGGCGGTCGGGCTCTGGATCGCGGGCACGCTGCCCTACTCCGCGCTGGTGGTCGCCACGGCCCTTCGCACGGGCGACTGGGCGGGTGCGATCCACTCGGCCCTGTTCGGGCGGTACGCCGCCGACGTGCTCAACACGCGGATCGGGGCGCGCACGATCCTGACGGCCCTCGGCTTTGTCGCCTACAACCTCCCGGGGCTGACGATCCCGCTGGCGGTGTATGCGCTCGTTGCCTGCCGCGACGTGCCGAAGGTCTTCTCCCGGGCGATCGCGGCGCAGCTCGTCCTCTACGGCCTGTTCGTCGTCCGATACACGATCACCGACCAGTACTCGTACTTCTTCCCCGTGTATGCCCTGCTGGCCGTCCTGGCCGGTGCGGGCCTGGCGCACCGAACCGCGCGCGGGCCGGCCGCCTGGCGCCGTCCGGTGCTTGCGCTGGCCGGTATCACCGCCCTCTGGACGCCGCTGGTGTACGTCGCCGCCGCACGCGTCGCCGCATCGCGCGGCGTGCTCGCGTCGCGGATCCCCAACAAGCCCTATCGCGACGGCTATCGCGCGTTTCTCCTGCCGTGGGGCGTCGGCGATCGGTACGGCGAGGCCGTCAACGAGCATGCGACGCGGCTGGCCGGCGGCGACGGGCTGATCCTCGTGGCCGACCCCATGATCGAGTTCGGCGTGCGGTACGCCGAAGCGCTCGGCCGCATCCCTCGCGATGTGAGGATCCGGCCGATCGAGCTTGCCGCGAACGAGCCGGTCGTCGCGGAGCGCCGGGAACTGCTGTCCGCGTACATCCGCCGGGGCCGCCCGGTCGTGCTGGTCCCGCGCGATCGCGATCACCCGCGGACGTGTGTGCCGGAGGCGAAGTGGCGGCGCGACGGCGACCTGTACGTGCTCGAACGACTCGGTACGGAGTGATGAGTCATGAGTACTCGGTGATGAGGTCGTCACCCCCGCGGACGCGGGGGTCTAGAGCAACGGGCGGAGGTCTGGATCCCCGCTTTCGCGGGGATGACGGAGCAACCGGGTAACCGGGTAACCGAGACACCGGGCGACGGATACCGGGCAACGGACAACACACCACGGACAACGGACAACTACGCGCCCGGCGTCACCGTCATCGTGTGTGACAGTTCGGTCTTCACCACGCCGTTCTGGAACCCGAGGATGCCGACCTGCTCTTTGATCTTCGTCACAACAAGGAGAAGGTCCGCCCCCTGCCAGAGTCCCGTCAACTCCCCGTGACTGAGCACGAGGCTTCCGGTGTCGGTGAAGGGCCCGAACGATTTCGTCACGGTCTCGCCGCGGAGCGTCTGGCTGATGCGCACGCCCACGCGCAAGGCCGGATCGGGATCGGTCCACGTGATCGTGAAGCCCGAGAGCGACGCCGTGCCGCCGGCCGTCGGCGCGGTGACGGCAAACGGCCTCGGCGGCGTGACGACGGTGTCGGCCACGCCGCGCGTCGGCTCATTCACCGTGATCGTGTACGACGCCGCGGCCGGGATCGTCCGGGCGTACGCGCCCGCGGCGCTCGGCCCCGAAAGCGCCAGCCCGTTTACGGAGACCGCCTGCCCCTCGCCCAGCACGACGCCCGCCGACCCGCCGGCGTCGGTGATCGTGGCGACGACCATTGCTTCCGAACTGGTCGCCAGACCGCTGATCACGATCGTCGCGCTGGCCAGGTCCAGCGGCACGTTCGTCGTAACCACCCCGCACGAGCCACCCGCGCACAAGGCGCCCGTTGCCGCCGTCAGCAGTACTCGTTTCCACATGGTCGTTGCCTCCGCCGCGGCCTTGCCGGTCACGGCTGAATCTCGATCGTCAACTCCTGTGTCGCCGTCGTGCCCGGCGAGTCGTCGTCGGTCACCCGGACCGTGACGGTCGCCGTCCGCAACTCCCTCGGCGAGCCCGAAATGACGCCGGTTGCGGTATCCAGCCGCAACCCTTCGGGCAGCCAGCCGGCGATCAGAGACCAGGCGTACGGCGCCAGGCCGTCCGCGGCCTCCACGGGCGCACTGTAACTCTGGTTCAACCTGCCCGCCGGCAGCGACGTCGTGATGATGCGCACCGGCGGCGGCTTGACCGCGAGATACGTCGTCTTGGCCACCGTCTGCTGCGGCGGGCCGGTGTCCGATACCGTCACATCCAGGCGGAGCCCTTTCCACGCATCCAGCGGCGTGCCCGAGACGATCCCGGTCGCCGCGTCGAGACGCAGGCCCGCCGGCAGGCCGAGACTGGCGAACGTATAGGGCGGCACGCCCCCGCTCGCCGCGAAGCCGGCGCCGTACGCCTCGTTCACCCTTGCCGCCGGAAGCGTCGCATCGAGCGTGAGCTTCGTGTTGATCTGGATCGTCAGCGTCGCCTCGCCCACGCGCGGCGGCAGCGAGGCATCCGTCACGTACACGGTGAACACAAACGCGCCGGGCGCCGTGGGCGTGCCGCCGATCGTCCCGGCGGACGAATCGAGACCGAGCCCCGGCGGAAGATCGCCGGATACGACCTGCCATCGGTGCGGGGCGGCGCCGTCGGCTGTCAGCGCCTGGCTGTAGGCCCGGCCCTCGGCGCCGTTCGGCAGTTCGGGCGGCGACACGTTGAGGGTCGTGGCGCAACCGGCAAGCACCAGAACCCCGAGGCCGGCCATTCGCCGTAGACTCATGAGACGTACTCCCCCACGCACCGCGACGGTCCGCCCGGCGATCCGCAATCGGTCTCTACGCCGGGCTCCCATTTTTCCACCGACTGTGTATCCTATCCTCCGCCATGACGGAAATGAAGACCCACCAGACGGCCGTCGTGCTCGTCCCCCCGCTTGAGCACTGGGAACCGATCCAGGACATCCGGCGGCGTTACGACCGCCAGTTCAAGCGATGGATGCCGCACATCACGCTGCTGTACCCGTTCCGGCCGGAGCCGATGTTCGACGAGATCGGGGCGGCCCTCGCCGCGTGCTGCGCCGGGATCGAGCCCTTCGACCTGGAGTTGAAGCCCGCCGGATTCTTCGAGCACAACGAGCGGAGCTTCACGATGTGGCTGTCGCCCGAGCCCGCAGAGGCGATCGTCCGGCTGCAGGCTGCGCTGCTCACGTGCGCGCCCGACTGCGACGACGTCGCCCGGCACCCGGGCGGCTTCCGGCCGCACCTGAGCGTCGGGCAGGCGTATTCGAAAGAGGAGTTGGACGAACGGCTGCGGCGAGTCCGGTCGCAATTCAGCGCGATCCGCTTCCGGAGCACGGAGATCGCCCTGATCCGCCGGGGGCCGGGGGCGGACGACCCGTTCCAGGTCAAACGGCTGATTCCCCTGGGGCGCTGCGAGTGAAACCCGGCGAGGAGACGAACGTGAAACGAACGAATGGTCTGATGCGAGCCTGGCGAGTTCTGTTCCCGGTGTTTGTAGTCGCTGCCGCCGTGCCCGCGGCGGCCGCCGTGCGGCTGCCGCACATCATCGGGAGCCACATGGTCCTGCAACGCGACGTCCCGCTGCCCATCTGGGGTTGGGCCGAGCCGGGCGAGGAGGTGACCGTCAAGCTGGGCGAGGGCGAGGCCACAGCGAAGGCCGCTCCGGACGGCACGTGGCAGGTGCGGCTCCCGGCCATGCCGGTCGGCGGTCCGCACGCGATGACCGTCGTCGGCAAGAACCGCCTCGAACTGAACGACATTCTCGTCGGCGAGGTCTGGATCTGCTCCGGGCAGTCGAACATGGACATGGGCATCAGGGCGGTCAACAACGCGGAGAAGGAGATCGCCGATGCGAAGTATCCGCGGATCCGGACGGCCTGGATACCGTATCGGACATCGACAACACCGCAGGACGACGCCGATACGAGCTGGATGCCGTGCACGCCGGAGTCGATCGCGAAGCGAGGCTTCTTCAACGGGGGTTTCACGGCCGTCGGGTACTTCTTCGGGCGCGAGCTGCACAAGGAACTCGACGTGCCGGTCGGGCTGATCCATGTCGCCTGGGGCGGGACGAAGATCGAGCCGTGGACGCCCCGCGTCGGCTTCACGCTGGTCCCCGGCTTCGACGAACAATTGAAGCTGATCGACGGCGCCGACGCGAAGTACCGGCAGGAACTCCGCAAGGCGGTGGCCGATTACGAGGCGTGGCTGCCCGGGGCGAAGAAGGCGGTCGCGGACGGCAAGCCCGTCACGCCTCCCCCGGCCTGGCCCAGGCACCTGCTCGAGGACAACGGCCAGCCGACCTCGATCTACAACGGAATGATCCACCCGCTCGTTCCGTTCGCCATCCGCGGCGCGATCTGGTACCAGGGCGAGTCGAACCACCCCGACGGCATGGCCTACTGCGACAAGATGAAGGCTCTCATCGCCGGCTGGCGGAAGATCTGGGCGCAGGGCGACTTCCCCTTCTACTACGTGCAGATCGCCCCGTTCAACGCGATCTACCAGGGCGACCAGCTCCCGCGCCTGTGGGAGGCCCAGACGGCCGCGCTCGCCATCCCGAACACGGGCATGGCCGTCACGACCGACATCGCCGATCTCGCCGACATCCACCCCAAGAACAAGCAGGACGTGGGCAGGCGGCTGGCGCTCTGGGCGCTGGCCAGAACGTACGGGCGCGACAAGCTCGTCTACTCCGGGCCGCTCTACAAATCGATGAACGTCGAGGGCCGCGAGATCCGCATCGCGTTCGAGCATACCGGCGGCGGGCTGGCCTCGCGCGACGGCAAGCCGCTGACCTGGTTCGAGATCGCCGGGGCCGACAGGAAGTTCGTCAAGGCCGAGGCGAAGATCGACGGCGACACCGTGCTGGTCTCCAGCGAGAAGGTCGCCGAGCCGGTCGCCGTCCGCTTCGGCTGGAGCATGGCGGCGCAGCCCAACCTGATGAACCGGGAGGGCCTGCCCGCCTCGCCGTTCCGGACCGACAGGTGGTGAACGCCGTTCCGTTGTCGCACGGCGCAACGATGGGAGAGCGAGAAAGCAGTTGACCGGAAGCGCTTCGCGCCCCCATCCCGACCCGGGCCGCAATACTCCCGGCGAACGCAAGCCCCGGCGGGGCGAAGGTAGGCAGCCAGAGTCGCGAGCCCCTGGACAGGATCTTTCTCGTTTTTGCGTTTTCCAGCGCCGTGGAACGCGGCGGCGGGTTCAGCCTTCCGGCGGCGGGATCACGCCTCCGGGCGTGAGCATCTGCCGTACGCCGTTGAGGAAATAGTCCCGGGCCACGACCTCCCACGACATCTGCCGGGCGTACCGGTAGCCCAGCGCGAGGTACTTCTTGATGTCCTTGTCCGACCGCGGCAGGATCTTGAAGAGTTCCTCCGCCAGTTCGGCGGCGATCTGCTGCTCGTCCTCGGCGAGCTGCTCCGCCGTCATCTTCATCAGCTTCGGCAGCGAAGCCGTGGCGTGCCGGGCGGTGTAGTCCCGGATCAGGACGGTCGGCAGCTCCTTGTTCTTGTCCACGCGCTCGATGAACCCGCAGCAGCCACAGGCCCGCGAGAGCACGCAGATCGTCCCGAACGGCAGGGGCTCGATCTGCGCGATGCCGAACGGCTCGTAGGCGGACAGGCCGAACTCGACGTCGCTGCCCCGGCGGATGTCCGAGAACGTCATCGCCTTCGGCATCTTCGTCCCGCAGAGCCCGTGCTCCCAGCCGAACTGGTTCACATAGATCGCGTGGCTGGCCTTCGCCTTCTTGTTGAACGCGCGGACGACCTTGTCGATCGCCACCTCGGGGCCGACCAGGTCCGGCTCGCCCTTCTCGTGCTCCAGCGGCCACCCGTGCTTTTCCATCTTCGCCACCTGCGCCGCCGTCCGCGGGTGCGTCGCCGACGCCAGGATGAACAGCACGGCCTTCTCGCCCGCCGCCTCCAGCTTCGGGTCCAGCTCCGCCATCACCTGCAGGTCGCGCCAGAACGCCTTGCTGACCACAGGCCGCGCCACGTGCGTGAACACGAAGTGCGGTCGCCAGCCCACCAGCCGCCGCGCGTACTCCTGCAGGCGCTGCCGCGATTCGAACTTCGCCTCCGGCAGGATCTTCGGCGCCAGGATGCCGTTGTAGACCAGGTCGATGTCCTTCTCCTGATACTCCGGCCCGAGGAACCGAAGCTCCTCGACGATCGAATCGCCCACGGCAAACAGCCGGTCGAGCATGTGCGTCCGCATGACCAGCGCCGGGCGGAACGCCGAGTCCTGCTCGCCGAACACCTCCGGGAGCGATTTCCCCTGCTCCGAGGCCGTCCGCATCGCGTTGTAGAACATCACGTCGTGCGCGGGGTGCTTCTCGATGATCGGCCGGACGACCGCGACCTCGTGTGCGTGGAAGATCGTGCGGAAGCGCGGGTCCCGCCGCCCGCAGATCCAGTACGCCAGCGGCAGCCCGTACCACTCGTGCGACACGAGCACGCACGGTCCGTCCTTCGACCGGCGCAGCGTCAGAAGCGCCTCGTACGCCGGCACCGCCAGACGCACGTAGCGGTCCTCCTCCGCCGTCAGCTTGAAGTTGTCGAACCGCAGATCGAGTTCCTTCTGGAACTGCTGCTTGACCGCATCGACGTGCAGCTTGGGCATCTTGCTCACGTCGATGAGCAGGACCTCCGCCTCGTTGTCCACGGCGCTGCCCGGGCTCGTCGAATGCGTCGGCGCCGCAACCGCGGCGGGTGCGGCGCCGCTGCCCGCGGGGCCGGCCGCGGCCGGCGCTGCATGGCCGGCGGTTGCGGGCGTCACCGTGGTCGCCGAGGGCTGGGCGGGCTTCGGTGCGGCGGCGGCCTTTGCCGCCCCGCTTGGCAGTCCCGCGGCGCCCGCCGAGTACCGCCGCTTGCCGTAGAAGATCTCGACGTTGTATCGCTTCTCGATCTGCGCCAGGCCCACCGCCGCCGTCCGATCCTCCATCTCCCGAGCCGGCCGGATGTTCAGGTCGCCCCGGCCCGCGGCGATGACCTTGCGATCCTCGTCCGTCAACGGGCCGACGAGCACCGTACGCTTGACCGTGCTCTTGTAGTACCGGGAGGTAATGAGCCCGGCGAGCACGGCGCCGATGCCGCCGATCTTCTGAACCGCTTCGTGAGTCAGGTGTGCGAGAAACATAGGGCTACTAGTGGTGGTGGTGTTACGGCGCAACCACTCCGAGGTCTGGGTGTTCGGTCTTACACCGTTCGCCGGGCGGCGACCGCGAGCCGCCCTTGCGGCGTGGATCATACCACCACTTGGTCGAATCCTCCAGCCATCGGCGCAAAATAATGGTGATTGCCGCCCGGAAGAACAGCAGAATACAGCGCAGCAGGATTTTATGCTTGGGTCCGGTATATCCCTTCCCGATTGCGGTCGGCCTGGCGCGAAGGGAAGCGGGTCGGGGGCTTGGTTGGTGCGCCTTGCGGACGGCAGCGGAGCGCGGCATCGTGTGTTGTGCGCATCCCTTTGAATTGCAATTGGTTATGATTGTGCGTGGTCCCCACGCACGACGGCACCGCACACGGTGCTTGGGCGCGTGCTTTCCTCTTACTCACAGCCAACTTGTGTGCCGGCTTGGCGGGTCCCTTCCGGTCCATGGGGCGGGTCGCTATAATGTTTGCGCCGGCAGAGGCCTGGTGCCGGCAGCGGTCGGGTGTGCGCGCGGCCGCCGCGGAGCCTCTGGAGTCACCGACGGTGTTCGGTCCGCTTAGGCGCTTCCTCCAGACGGAAGACGGCGAAACCAGACCCGTGGCGCTCGCCGCGGTCATCCTCGTGCTGGTGGCGTCCGCCAGCGCGATGGGCTATTTCTTCTGGAAAGCCGACCTGGGCGGCGGGATGCCCCAGCTCGAGTCGCCGGCAAAGTGCTGGGAGTGCGGCTATACGACCGAACGCAAGCCCCAGGCCGGGGAGCCGACGGTCTTGCCTTGTCCCCGGTGCGGCAAGGAGGCCTTCGCGCCGGCCTTCGCGTGTCCGAAGTGCAAGACGCTTGTGGTTCTCAATGAGTATCGGCAGATGAAACCGCCCACCAAGTGCCCGAAGTGCGGCGGGGAGGTCCGACATGGCGGCTAGGAACAATCGGGTCCGACATCACTCCCACGGCTTCACGCTGATCGAGCTGCTGGTCGTGGTGGCCATCATTGCCCTGCTGGTCAGTGTCCTCCTGCCGTCGCTGTCGAAGGCACGCGAGCAAGCCAAGTCGGCGGCTTGCCGAGCTGCGCTGCGGGGGCTGGGGCTCGCGCAGCAGAACTATCAGATCGATCAAAAGGACTTTATCCCCGGGGCTCCGCTGACGACCGGCTTCGGGCTGGCGATCCCGCCGGGCGTGTGGAAGCCGGGGATGCCCATGAACCTCTATGACTTCACGGTTCCGCTTCTGCGTCAGACCGGTGCCAGGCTACCGAGTACGACGGATCTGCCCACATGGTTCAACCTGGTCACCGCGGGACCTCTCCATTGCCCCTCCAATAACCAGATCGCGAGCGCACACTCCGAGAACCCATCGGTGCCGCTGAACAAACTCCCCAAGATCGCGGCACCGAGTTACCTGACCATGAGTTCAATCATGCGGGCCGGGCCGGACTACTACGAATACTACCGGAACCGCAAGGTTCTTCTCGCCACCGTGGCCCTTGCGCACGTCGCATCGAGCGCGAGCTGGGACATCGTGCCCCCGAACTCGTACTTTCCGCGCGCCCAGGCGGTCGGCCGACCTTCAGTGAAGGTCTACCTGGCCGACGGTGTGCGCTATTACGACCCAAATTCGGCTCAGATCACGTACAACATCGACAAGGTGAACTACTACGGGTTCAACTCCGCGCAGCCGCCGGGCGAGGTCTACGGAACTCGGCCGGCACTTGCTCGCGAATACAATATGGCGAAACGGTACTCGTTCCGTCATGCGGGCGGCAAAGCGATCAACGCCGTGATGTTCGACGGACATGTGGAAGCACTCCAGGCGACGTTCAAGAGCGACGAAGTAGCCGAAGGCCCGGCCCTCCATCCGAAGTACTACTACCCGAGCAGGAGCGAAGTGAAAAACAACAAGAACCTGTTTCTGGAGAAGCAAGTGCCCATGACCGGCGACCCCAGCCTCAACGGGCAGAAGAGCTTACTGCAGTAGCTTGACTTGCCGTCCCCGGCCAACGACATTGGTTGCCGGATGAGACGCGGTTTTGCCTTGCGCCGGCCGTCGGGCCGGCGTGATTTTTGTGGTTTTGCCTGAGAGGACGCGCGACGCGACCATGGCCACCGAACTTGCCAAGACGTACGACCCCGCATCGATCGAGCCCGCGATCTACCGCCGCTGGCTGGGCGCCAAGGCCTTTGACGCCGTGCCCGACGGGCGCGAGCGGCGCTACGTCATCATGATGCCGCTGCCGAACGTCACCGGGGCCCTGCACATGGGCCACGCCATGGACAATGTCATGCAGGACCTGCTGACGCGATGGCACCGCATGATGGGCGACAACACCCTCTGGATGCCCGGCACCGACCACGCCGGGATCGCCACGCAGGCCGTCGTGGAGAAGCGGCTCTTCGAACTCGAGGGCAAGACACGGCACGACATCGGCCGCGAGGCCCTCGTCGCCCGCATCTGGGCCTGGAAGGACCAGTACCAGCAGCGGATCGTCAGGCAGCAGCAGATCATGGGCTGCTCGTGCGACTGGAACCGCCAGCGGTTCACGATGGACGCCGTCTGCGCCCGCGCGGTGCGGCACACCTTCTTCCGCATGTTCCGCGACGGCCTGATCTACCGCGGCAACCGGCTGGTGAACTGGGACTGCCACCTCCAGACGGCCGTCGCCGACGACGAGATCGTCTACGAGTCCGTGCAGGGGCACTTCTGGCACCTGCGGTACCCGGTGATCGATCCGCAGCCGGGCGAGCCCGAGTATGTCGTGGTCGCGACGACGCGCCCGGAGACGATGCTCGGCGACACGGCGGTGGCGTGCCATCCCGATCCCGGGGGCGCGCTCGACGAGGCGATCCGGGCCGCGAAGGAGCGCGCCGCCGCCGCCGCGCCCCAGAAGGAGCGGGCGATCCTCGAGGCCGAGATCGAGCGGCTCGAAAGGCGCCGCGAGACGCACCTGCCTCTGCTGAAGCGGCTCGCCGCCATGGCCCACGCCGGCCGTAAGGTCCTGCTGCCGTTGCAGGACCGGCCGATCCCGCTGATCTGCGACATCTGGGCCAAGCCGGAACTGGGCAGCGGCTGCGTGAAGATCACGCCCGGCCACGACCCGAACGACTACGACGTCTGGACGCGGCACTCGGACGAGATCGGCATTGTCAACATCCTCAACCCCGACGGCACGCTGAACGAAAACGCCGGCGCGTACAAGGGGCTTGACCGGTTCGCCGCCCGCCACAAGGTCGTCGCCGACCTGAAGGCCCGTGGGCTGCTCGACGCGATTGAGGACCGGCCCGTTGAGATCGGCCACTCGGACCGGTCGAAGACGCCGGTCGAGCCGTACCTCTCGAAGCAGTGGTTCGTGCGGATGGGCGACGTGGACGGCGGCATCGTCTGCGGGCGCGGCACGCCGAACGAGTTCGTCGCACCGGGGCTGGCGCAGGCGGCGATGGATGCCGTGCAGGGCGAGTGGCGGTCGCCGACGGGGCGGAAGACGACCTTCCACCCGGACGCGGACCGCTACGCCGGCACGTATCTGAGCTGGCTCGCCGAGAAGCGCGACTGGTGCATCAGCCGGCAGCTCTGGTGGGGGCACCGGATCCCGATCTGGTCGGGCCTGTTCGATCAGGCGGGCTTCGCGGAGGTCGGGCCGCTGCTGCGGCGATGGTCCGACCGCGACGATGTCGCGATCCGCGTCTCGCTGCCGGACGGCGAGCAGGTCGAACTCGACGAGGCCAATCTGTACTTCATGCGCGGGGGCAAGGAGCCGGTGGAGGTCCTCGTCTGTCTGCTCGATGCGGCGGCGGAGGCGGCGGCCGGGGCGCGGCTGCCCCACATCGGCCTTCGGCAGGACCCCGACGTGCTCGACACCTGGTTCAGCAGCGCGATCTGGCCGCACAGCACGCTCGGCTGGCCCGATCCGGCGACGGCCCAGGTCGAGCCCGGCCAGTCGCCGCTGGGCGCCGCCGCGGGGCAGCCCGACTGCCTCAGCTACTACTACCCCGGCTCGTGCCTGGTGACGGGACGCGACATCATCACCCTGTGGGTCGCCCGGATGGTCCTCACGGGGCTGTACAACCTCGGTGACGTGCCGTTTACCGACGTGTTCATCCACGCCAACATCCAGGACGGCAAGGGCGAGCGGATGAGCAAGTCGAAGGGCAACGGCATCGACCCCGTGGACATCATCGAGAAGTACGGGGCCGACGCGATGCGTTACGTCCTCTGCGAGATGCAGACCGGCACGCAGGACATCCGGCTGCCGGTCGAGGCGATCTCGCCGTTCACGGGCGAGCTGGTCGATCTTGCCACCGCGAAGCACGGGCGCAGCGTCTTCACCTACCTGTGCCCGAAGACGGGCAAGGAGTTCGATGTGCTGGGGACGCTCCCCGACGTGCCGGCGGCCAAGCTCGTCAGCGACCGCTTCGAGGTCGGGCAGCACTTCTGCAACAAGCTGTGGAACGCCGCGCGGTTTGCGATGATGAACCTCGAGGGCGTGACCTTCCAGACGCGGATGCCGGACGATCTGGCCGACGAGGACCGATGGATCCTCTCGCGCCTGTCGCGGACGACCGCGGCGGTGCAGAAGGCCCTGGAGGACTACAACCCGGCGGCGGCGATCGGTGCGGCACGCGAGTTCTTCTGGTCGGAGCTGTGCGACTGGTACCTGGAGCTGATCAAGCCCAGAATGCGCCAATCCCCCTCTCCCTTCCAGGGAGAGGGCCGGGGTGAGGGTCGCGCGGCGCCCGGGGAGCGCACCCCCCCCAAACCCCCCCACCCCCCCCCCCCCCGCCGGGGGGGGGGCCGGGGGGGGCCCCTCCGCTCTTCCTCTCCCTCTCAGGGAGAGGGAGAGGGCGACCTCGCCGGCTCCGCCGCCGCCCGGCAGGTCCTGGCGTTCGCTCTCGACCAGATTCTGCGGTTGCTGCATCCGCTCATTCCGTTCATCACCGAGGCGATCTGGGAAAAGCTGAACGAACTCGCCCCGGCCCGCGGCGTGGACAAACCCCTCCGCGTGCCCGAGCTGCTGATCCACGCCCCCTGGCCGGCCGCACGGGCCGAGTGGCAGGATGCGGCGATCGAGGACCGCTTCGCGTTCGTGCAGGATGTCATCCGGGCGATCCGCGATATCCGCAACAAGTGCAACATCCCGCCGGGCCGCAAGCTCGCGGTCCGCATCCGCGCCGCGGGCGCGTCGGCCGATGCGCTCGACCGCGGCGGGCATCTGATCCGCCACATGGCGATGCTGGAGTCGCTCGAGGTCTCCCCGTCCGTCGCCCGTCCCGGCGACGCGGCGGCGGCCGTCGTCCGCGATGCCGAGGTCTTCGTCTGCGGCGTGGTCGATGCCGTACAGGAGCGGGCCCGCCTGGCGAAGCAGCAGGAGCAGCTCCGGAAGCAGATCGCCGCGAGTGAGGGCAAGCTGGCGAACGAGAACTTCGTCAGCCGCGCCAAGCCGGAGGCCGTCGAGAAGGAGCGGACGCGGCTCGCCGATCTGAAGACGCAGCTCGCCGGCGTGGAGGCGAATCTGAAGGCGCTCGGATAAAGCCCGGCGGCCCGTTTGTGTTCAGTGGCTGCATCGCTCGGCTGCTCGATCGCTCCATCGCCCCCTCTTCGAAATGAACCCGCGGCGGGCAACACGGCTGAGTGGGCATTTCGCCCGTTGCCGTCATCAAGTGACGGAGTGCCGCCCCACCCACATTAGAGGATTTGTTATGTCCGATTTATTTTCGCTCTTAACAGGCTGCCAAGAAAAGGGTTATAAAATATCGCAATTCCTTCGGTTTTCATTGACAGCCGGGGAGACGGCGAGGTAATATATAACGGTTGGGGTATCGCTCCACCGCTCGATGCGGCGGATCGGTTGGCCGATTTGTGTTGGCCGACACGAGGTGGAAAGGCTCTACCGGGGCCGTACCTGGTCGTGGCTTCGCATGTGCGAGCCCAGTGAAGGAGGAAAAGCATGATGAGACGCAAGATTCCCGTTCTTTTATGCGCGCTGTTGGGGCTGATGGCCGGCTCGGCAAGCGCGGCGGTCCTGTTCCAGGACAACTTTGAGGCCGGCCTGGGGGCGTGGACGCAGTGTACGCAGGCGGTTGGAAGTACGAGTTACACGTGGGGCACGGCTCAGACGGCCAACGATCCTCAGTCCGGCGGCACCCGCGGAAAGAACTGGTTCTTCCAGGGCGGCACCAGCAAGGCCTACGAACAGTTCCACCCGATCACGATCCATCCGGCCGCGACCCAGATCAAGCTGACCGTTGACCTCTGGGGCGTTTCGACTGCCCCGCGGGCCTTTGCCGGTTTCGCGAGCGCGAATACGTCAAACGCCCTCGTCGTCGGGGCGAATAACGGCTTCTACCGGGCCGGATTCAATAGCGGCTCCGCCCGCGTTACACAGGCGTATACAGGCGCCGCGACGACAACGCAAAGCGGAACGGCGCTGACCTTCGCCGCCTGGCACACGCTCGTCCTGACCATTGACAATCCGTTGGCCAAGACGCAGACCTACTCGGCGTCGTGGGACGGCACGTCGCAGGGCACGTGGTCCAACACCATGAGCGGCACCAGCCCCAACCTGAACTGCGTCTTCCTCGGCTACAACTACGGAGCCACCTCGAGCAGCTACTGGGACAACGTGCTCGTCGAGCAGTTCGCGCCGGACGCCGGCAAGGCCACCATGCCCGCGCCGCTGGACGGCGACATTACGGTGCCCCCGAGCCAGGCCGCGCTGACGTGGGACGCCCCGACCACCAGCTCGTTCTTCGACGTCTGGTTTGACGCCGGGACGGGCACGCTGTCGAAGGTCGCCTCGATGCAGACGGCCAAGAGCTGGACGCTCCCGACGCTGGCGGCGAACGCCACCTACAAGTGGCGGATCGACGCCTACAACCCGCTGCAGGAAGGCAAGGCCACCGGCGACGTGTGGACGTTCACGACCACGCCCGAGCCGGCCACGATGGTCATGCTGGCCCTCGGCGGCCTGCTCCTCCGCCGCCGTCGCGCCTGAGGGCCGACGCGGTCTCGTTGCGGCTGGGCGATACCCCACCGCGGATGTGTGATTCAACGGGCGCTGTTCCGTCAACGGGCAGTGCCCGTTTTTTCTGCGCCAGTCGCCCCTGTCCTTCGCGCGTGGCGTTGCGAAGGGCGATCCCGTCTTCGGTGGCGGTCCTCCGCGGGTGTGCTCCCGGAGCGGTTGGGCACCCTCCGCTGCCTTGCCCGACGCGCCAGGAAGCCATACCATCTACGGCGGGTTTGGGGTCGGGGGCTTCGGGCCGCGGGCGGCAGGTGTGCCGCTCGCAACTCTGAGCGTTGAACTCTGAACTCCAGACCCCCGAACGGATCCTTCTCATGGCATACACGCGACGCGAATGTCTGATCGGGGCCGCCTCGGCGGTGGCCGGGTTGACGATCGGGGCGAAGGTTCGGGAGGCCCTCGCGGCCGCCGCCGACGCCGGCCTCAAGGTCGGCATGTGCGACTGGTCGCTGGGCAAGACCGACCCCGACGGCTTCGAACTGGCGAGGGCGATCGGTCTCGACGGCGTCGAGGTCAGCGTCGGATACCCGAAGGACGGCCTTCAACTCCGCCGCCCCGAGCGTCAGAAGGAGTACCTGACGGCTTCGCGCAAGTA
Source organism: uncultured Planctomycetales bacterium (assembly GCA_964617875.1). GTDB lineage: Bacteria > Planctomycetota > Phycisphaerae > UBA1845 > PWPN01 > CAZMVY01. The sequence goes on from CAZUAI010000013.1 coordinate 70,152, forward strand.
CGGGATCGCGATCCCTTCGGTGGCGATGGGCGTTCTGAACGACGTTCCGCTGATGTCGGAGCCGCTTACGGCCCTCTGGGTCGCCGACACGATCGAGGCCGCGAAGAACCTCGGCGCGAAGTCCATCCTGCTCGCCTGCTTCAGCAAGGGCGAACTGAAGGAGGAGAACAGGGACGACATGCGGCGCGTGACCGATGTCCTGCGCGAACTCGCCCCGCGGGCCGAGAAGGCCGGCGTGGTCCTCGGTCTCGAAAGCTACCTGTCCGCCGAGGCCAACCTGACCATCCTCGATGCCGTCAAGTCCAGGGCCGTCCAGGTCTACTACGACTTCTACAACTCGGGCGTCACCAGAAAGCACGACGTCGTCCGGGAGATCAAGCTCCTCGGCCGCGACCGCATCTGCCAGGTGCATTTCAAGGAAGGCCCCGCGATGCTCGGCCAGAGCGGTCGGCCCGATTGGCCCGCCGTCGTCGCGGCCCTGAAGGACATCGGCTACAAGGGCTGGGCCGTCCTCGAAACCTCCAGCCCGCATGACGTTCTCTCCGACACCCGAACAAACATGGAATACGTGCGGAAGCTCTTTTCGGCCTAGCACGTAGCCCTCAGCATTTGGCACTGGATTATGGCTTCGCCGGGACGATCGCCGCAGGATTCCGCCACGCCGGGACCGGATGCGGACGCCGTGTCGGCGATGCGCCGTATCCGCGAAGAACTTGATCGGCTCCAGGGCTCGCTCGCGGAGGAGGGCGGCCGTCTCCAGGATCGTGAGGCGCAGCTGAGCGACCTCGCCGCCCGGTTGGACGCACGGCAGAAGGAACTGGCGGCGCTCGGCGAGCAGATAGCGCGCGAACGGCGGGAACTCGAACAGCAGCGGGAGGACCTCCAGAAGCAGGCGGATGTCGTCGCGCGCGCGCAGGAACTCGAGCGGGTGATCCAGCTGCGCGAGCAGTCGCTCGCCGAACGCGAGCGGGCGATGCGTCGGACACTCGAAGAGCTGAAACGCCAGGGGCGCGATCTCGAGCGGCAGCGTCGCGAGCATCGTCGCTCGCTCCTGCGCGAACACCCGGCCATTGCGCCGCCCGTCGTCGAGCGCGGCGGGTCCTGGCGCGGTCCGGCCGTCGTGGCGGTCGCCGTCCTGACGGCGGTGATCGTGTACGCGGCCATTCGCCCGACGTACCTCGTGCAGGCCGCGTGGGAGCGAACGGACGGCGGCGCGTTGGCGGTGGAGGCGGTTCGTCGCGGCCTGTCCGATCCGGCGGTGCGGGCGGCGGTGGGGTTGCCGGCCGGCGGCCTGCCGCCATGGTTGAAGGAGGGTCGGGACACGCGATGGTCGGCGGTCCGGCAGTCCGGCGTGGAGCGTGTTCTCGTGGAGTATCGGGCAGGCGATCCCCAGGCGGCCGTGCGCGAACTGAACGCCTGGGGCGCGGCCTCGCCGGCGGCGATCGAACGGGTTGCCGAAGCGGGTCGTGCCGCGCCACGGCCGGCCGACGAGGTCGCCCGCCTGCTGAAGCAACGCGACGAACTGCGGCGACGGTGGGCGGCGGCTGCGCCGCGGGGCACGACATCAGCGAGCGCTCCCGCGTCGGCGCCGTCGGCCGCCTCGGTCGAGGCCCTTCTGACCCGGTTGGACGAGCTGGTCGTGACGTGGCAGACGGCGAAGGCGGAGCACGCTGCCGTGCAGACCCGGCTTGCCGCTCTGACGACTCGCCCGACGGCGGCCGCTGCGATTCCGGAGTCGGTGCGGGCGGAGGCGTACGCCGCCGACCCGGAACTCGTCCGCGCCCGGCGGCGGCTGAAGGAGCAGCAGTCGATCGTCCGGTCTTTGCTGGGCAACGCCTTTGCCGAGGCGCCGCCCCGGTTCGGAGAATTGCGGAGGGCGCTCGATGAACTGGTTGCCGCGGCCGACACGCACCGGCGGACACCGCCCGACCCGGAGGCGGCCGCGGAGCTGGAGGCGATCCGGGACGGAGCGGCCCGGATGAAGGAACGCCTGGAAGCCTTCGTCGCACGCTGGTCCGCTGCGGCGAACGCCTTCAAGGAGGCGTCGGATCCGGTCGCCGAGCAGCGGAAGGTCGAGGCCCTCGCGAAGGACCATCTGGCGGCGTCTCCGGCCGAGCTTGCCGCGATCGAGCAGCGCGTGCAGGCCGTGGGCGACGGCGGCGCTCAGCTCACGAAGCGCCTCGTCGTACGGTCGTCCCTGGCCAGGGTCCTGCAGCGGGTCCAGACCGCGCAGCAGGACCTGACGGCGCACCTGAACAGCGTGGTTGTCGCGTCCAGTTTCCGGCTCGAGACCGCCGTCCGCGCGGCGACCGGCGCGGCCGAAACCGTCGCCGGACGCACGGCATCCATCGACGCCGGGCTCGCCGAACGCAGCCTCGTCGGTGAAAAGGAGAACCGCCAACGCGAGATCGACGAACTCCGTCGGCAGGAACAGCCGCTGGCCGCGAAGGTCGCCGACGCGGCCGACGCGATCGTTCCCGCGGAGGCGGCGCTTCGGGAGGTGACGCGTCGCTGGATCGCGTCCCTGCAGGCGGAGGAGCAGGTGGCGGCGGCGGAGCGCGAACGGAGCCGTCTGCGCGACGAGATCATGGCGATCGACGAGCGCCTCGTGGCCGCGCGAGAGGCGGCGGCGCGCGTGCCGCCGATTCGTTTCGTCCCCGCGTCGTACGCGCCGCGCGCGATCAATCACTCGGTTCGCGCCGCATGGAGCCTGTCCACGGCGGTTGAGGTCCTTGTCGCGGGGCTTCTGCTCACCAGCGCGCCCACGCGTGCGCGTTTCCGGCGCGTCTTGATTTCAATCCGCGATCGGCTCGCCCGGTCCGGGCGTCAGTGACGGCGGGCGTCCGGTCCGCGCGGTTTTGGCCGGTCGGCCGCAATTCACTCAAAAATCCCTGTTGGCTCCGTTGGCTCACGGCGCCCGTATAATTGTAACTCATGCATAGACAAGCACTTGTGATCTACTGTACTGCATTCACTTTTTTGTGTCTTCGGGACGGCAAGATCATGTAAAAGACTTGCATCGGGATGGCCGATGTTATATAATGCCACTTGTGAGGGGCACGTCGAGTGGGAAGCATGTGCGCGGAGAGGGAGCCGGCGGGATCTAGGGGTGGTGAGTGACGAGTCGGGCTCGTCGGCAGTGCGCGAGGGTGGCGTATGGGTTTGCGGGTCGCTGCAAGTACCTTTCATTTCAACGACAGGTGACAGCCATGCTATCGAAGAAAGTAGTACGAGTGTCGGGTCGAGCAGCCTTTACGCTGATCGAACTCCTTGTCGTGGTGGCGATTATCGCACTACTGGTCGCGGTCCTGCTGCCGTCGCTGGCCCGTGCGCGGGAAGGCACGCGCGCCTCGGTCTGCCTCTCGAATCTCCGGCAGATGGGCTACGCCGTGCAGATGTATACGATGGATCACAAGCAGGTCCTGCCCGGCCCCGTGCACAACCCGATCTACCACAACACCGCCCTGGTACAGAACATCGAGAACCAGTCGATGGATCCGGCAACCGGCCAGCCCACCGCGCTCTATTGGCGGGTGAATCTGCCCTACTATGTGCAGAAGTACATGGCCGACAAGTCGGGAAACGCCAGGCTGGTCGATCAGATCCTCACGTGTCCGACGGCGATCGGTATTCCCGTCGCCGAACCGCTGCCCAGCGGTCCTCCGATGTATACGCTCAAGCCGGGGCACTACGTGGCCAACACCGGTGGTCCTGCCAACTATCCGCGCGATCCGAAGCGTGCCGATGACGTTCGTCCGTATTACGGCACCCTGCCCCGGAACTACTTCGGGTGGGAGAATATCCCGGTGTCGTATAAGACGATCAAGGAACACGGCGAGACAGCGCCGGACATCTGGTCGCCGAAGAAACTCGAGGTCATTCGGCGGCAGGCGGAGGAGTGGATGGTTGCCGACCTCTGGTATTGGGACGGCAGCTACGGACCGCGTTTGGGCAATGGCATGTATGGGACGTGGATCGTGCCGCGGACGACCGGCGTGACCTCGTCGGTGTTTGTGAACGGCAAGTTCAAGATCCCATCGTACCCCTATCACAACACCACGAAGTCCTATAGCCCGGACACGCTGGGCGACAGCAGTGGTCCGTTTTCGCCTCGGCTTTCGACCGGCAAGACGAATGCCGTGTACTTCGACGGCCATGCCGCGGGCGTTCGCATCTGGAAAGGCACCGTCAATCCGCGGTTCGTTAACTCGGGCAGCCCGGAGCCGCCCGTGGTGATCGACTAGCGGGGTGCTTCAGGTTCCGGCCGGCAGGTCGCCGACCGGGAATGGTTGCCGGGGGAGGGTGTCCAGTGCACGGGGGTGGAGGGCAGCGGCGCCAAGGCTTTTCGCGAGAGGGTCTGTGCGTCCGGGAGCGGGTGAGGTATAATTGAGTTGAGGAGGCGGGAAGGTCCCGCCAAGTCAGGTAGTTCGTTACAGTTTTTTTGGTCGCGAGTCGTCGCGAGGAGGAAAAGTATGAAACGAGGAACAGTGTTGGTCTTTGGTCTGGCGGCGGTGTTCGCCTGTGCGGGCAGCGCTTCGGCCGCGTGGTCGTCGTTCTTTGACGACTTCGAGAGCTACGCGAACCAGGCCGCGTTCCAGGCGGCGTGGCCTGCGTGGAGTTCCAACGGGTCGTCGATGGGTCTCCTGCAGACGTTCGGGTACAGCGGTAACCAGTCGGTGGACGGCGTTGCCCCGGGAAACAACCAGGTTCGGAACAAGCGGGACTTCAGCTCGGATCTGAACCAGCGGGCGCCGTCGAACGCCCTGCCTGCGACGTGGTCGTTCTGGCTCTACGACGACGATCCGACGATGCCGCTCCCGCCCAGCTATCCGTCGGCAACGTATGCCAGGAACTTCTGCGAACTCCGTGCCTACGTCGGCGATGGGATTCCGGCCTACGGTACCGGAACTCTACAGGGTCTGGTGGCCATGGGCCTCTACAACACGCCGGTCTCGGATGACAATTACCACATCCGCGTGTACTACGGCGGCGTCAGCGCCTGGTATGACACGGGCAAGGTGCGGCTGCAGGGCTGGCACAAGATGAACATGATCATCAGCGGCTCCCAGGTCAAGTTCTGGGTGGATAACGACGACGCGAACCCGTTCGTCGTGAACTTCACGGACACCTCGAAGGTGTACGCGTTCGATGGGATCATCCTGGGCTCCGGGCTGACGACCGGCGGGTATGATGTCGCGTTCGACGACATGTACTTCATGCCGGAACCGGCGACGCTCGTCATGCTCGCGGCGGGTGGCGTGCTGCTCCGTCGCCGCCGGTCGGCCTAGTGGGCGACGCGGCGGGGAGGGGATTGGGGTGAGCGGGAAGTGTTGGCGTGTGTGGGTAGTCCTCGTCGCGGCGGTTGGCCGTGGCGGGACGAATGGTGGTGATTGCAGGGCGACCGAGGTCGACCCTGAGCAAGTGACCGTGCGGGCGGGCGGTGTCTGCCGGCCCGCCCGCACGAGTCTCTTTATCGCATCGAAGTGAGAAGGGATGGCAGGGTAGCCGCGCAGGTGTCTGCGTCGGGGCCGGGAACGGGGGGACATCCGGCCTGGCCACCGCGGTGCCGTCGAGGAATCGTGCTGTCTGTCCAGCGAGGAGGTTTCGTGATGAATACCATGCTTCGGATCGGTTCGGGACTGGCTCTCGGGGCGCTGGTGCTGCTCCTGTTGGCGCCAACGGCCTCGGCGGCGACGCGGACGTTCGATTTCGAGGGGACCCAGTATGGGAACTCCGATGACTTCTGCACGAACAATCCGCCCCCGCCGATGTTCAACGTGCCGGAATACTCCTTCACCAAGGACTTCCTGTGGGGCGATGCGCTGCCTCGCGGGGATACCGTCGGCTGTTCGGCGGAGGGAGGCCAGTACCCGCACGGGATCTACGACTTCGGCTCCTCGAGCTATTACACGCGAGAACTCGAATACTTCGGCGGCAGCGGCTCCAACCGGCTGATCTTCAGCTGGGACAACCAGTGGAACCTCGTGATCAACCCGGTGAACACCGACGTGCCTCCGACGGTCACGGGCATGAACTGGACCGAAGCGAGCCGGCGGCTGACCAAGACGAACGGTTTCAACACGTACAACTGGTTCGCCGGCGATACGATCAACATCACCGCCGGCACGGGCGTGACGCCGGGCGTCTACGCCGTTACGAGCAAGGTGGACAACAGCACGATCGAACTGGGCGCCGACATCACCGCCGGCACGGCGAACATCACCGACAACTCCATCGCCGGGGCGATTTCGCACAACGGGTACATCGGTCTGAGCTGGACCGCCGCGACGAAGCGCCTGACCCGGACGAATGCGTTCAGCACTCTTGTCCCGTTCGAAGGCGACAAGATCGTCATCAACGCGGGAACGGGCGTCACGCCGGGCACGTACCTGATCGCCCAGAAGGTCAACAACAGCACGATCGAACTGGTTGACAGCATTGCCGCCGCCGACGTGACGGACAGTTCCATCGGCGGAACCGTGAGCCACAGCGCCGACGCGATCTGGGCCCGCGTGATCACCGACCAGTTCTCGTACACGACGCCGGTCTGCCGGAACCCGACGATTCACCTCGGCGTGGGCAGCTCCGTCTCGATGAAGTTCGTGGTCTTTGCCGAGGACATCAACGGCGACGAAAACACGGCAGGCAAGCTGGAGCTTTCGCTCGCGATCCGCGAGACCGGGCGCAACCTCCCCCTCGGTGAGGATGGCGGCACCGCCGGTTCCCTGGAACTGGTCGGCGTGGACACCGCGCTGCGCGGGCCCGTTCCGGTCGGCGGCGTGACTGTCACGCATTCGTCCGCGTACCAGCCGACGACCGTCAAGTGGACGTTCGTGGACCGCAGCGATCCGCCGGACGGGACGGTGGACGGGGTGGACGTCACCGTGACGCCGCCGGGCGGTTCGCCCACGACGTACCAGAAGAACATCGCCGCCTTCGGCGGCAGCGGGGATGGCGTGCTGGCGGCGACCCCGTACAACCGCGGCGCGATCGACAGCCTGTGCATCCGCAGGCCGCTGGACGACGACACGTCGGTCAAGCTCTTTGTGTACGTCGATGACGTGGTCATGGATGCCCCGGGCATCGCCGACCCCGTCAAGATCAAGCCGCCGCTGCCGGCCGGCCAGACGTTCGCGACCGTCCAGTTCATCAACCCGACGGCCACGGCGCTGAAGCTCTACAAAACCGTCGGCGGCGTGTTGCAGGAGCCGCCGATCGCAACCGCCTCGGCCCCGCCGGCCGACTTCAGCAGCGGGTCGTACAAGTTCACGGGTCTGACGGGGTTCGTGCAGAACGACCTGATCACGGCCGTGCAGATCGTGGACGGCACTCCGAGCGAACCGTGCGATCCGATCCTGGTGTCGGCGTTCGGCGTGATCGACGATTTCAGCACGGGCGTGGCGCACTATGCGGCCTATGACCCGGACAACCCGGCTCTGCCGAAGTACCGGACCTACTATGACGTCAGCCCGATCGCCTGGGCTTACGCCGAGGCGAGACAGTTCCCCGGTGAACCGGGCAATACTTCGCTGGCGATCAGCGACGGCGGCTGGACGAACGGCGTCTACGCGATCTACGACGAGGTCTTCCCGGCCAATGACGTCTACTACGCCAAGGCGAGGATGCGCATCCAGGAATCGAACGATTACCGATCCGGCGTGCTGCAGTACCAGCTCGGCGTTCAGCCGGGCGGCCAGCACCGCGGCATGGGCGCGCTTCAGCCGTGCACGATCTTCGGCAGCATGCAGGGGTTGACCACGAATAACGACAGCGCCCTGGCGGCCCAGTGGGTGAGCACATCCGACTTCTCGGCGTCGAGCGGCCAGGACCTGCTCGTGGCCCTTTGCACCGACGTGACGTCGGGCGGATGGAACGGGAGATCGACCAACTGGGGCGGCTGGTACGTCTCGCAGACTTCGGGCGGCGTTACGCTCTTCGTGGATGACCTCACGGTCATGCAGGGCGCGCCGCCGATCAACAACTGCAGCGAGGTCCCGATCGTTCAGCCGGCCGCGCCGCTCGTGGCCGGCGCGACGTCGGTGACGGTCGCCAACGTCAGCGCGGCCGCCGACTACACGTACGTCTATGTCAACGACGTGCTCGCGGGCACGCTGGACTGTCGTGCCCTCGGCGAGGGTAACAAGACGGTGCCCATCAGTGCGGCCCTGCGGATCGGCGACAAGGTCCGCGCGACGGTCAGTTACCCGTCGGCCGCCAACCCCGGCACCCAGATCGAGGGCTGTGCCGGTTCGCCGGTGGCGACGGTCGGAACGGGCCGGAACCGCAACGGCATCCGGCTGACGGTCGGTCTGCGGGAAACGCGCTGCACCCCGACGGCACCCGGTCAGGACGGCGGCTATACCGGGAGCATCGAATGGGTCGGCGCGTCGTCCACGTTCAACGGGGCGCCGCAGGGCAAGTTGATCAATCCGTCGGCGGACTGGCAGACGGTGGTCTTCTACCCGTCGATCACCAATCCTCCGTCGGGCGATCCGATCATGAGCTACGAAAGCGGCAACGGCCTGCTCGACATTTACAGCACCTTCTACAAGCAGGGGGCGTTCGAGCACCTCGCCGTGGCGCCGGATCCCGAGAACCCGAACTCGGGTCCCTACGTCCTCTACATCGACTCGATTCAGACCGGGGCGGCCACCATCGCCACGTTCGACGGCTTCGACACCGGCGTGACGCAGGTCATGTTCCGCAACCCGAACTACCTCACGTCGTTCGCCCCGTATCTCCTGTCCGATCCGTGCAGGACCATTATCGACGATACCGTGTGGTACGGTGCCACGGGCAAGTCGCTCCGCGTCGAGTTCCAGTTTGCCGAGGAGCAGCGGTGGGCACGGCTGACGACGTACAGCCTGTACGGCACGCCGTCCAACGACCTGCCGAACCCCTCCGTATACTTCAATCAGCCTCTTACGCTGCGGATCCTGTATCCGCCGCCGACCGTTGCGTGCCCCAACGTGCCGACGGTGAACTCGATCACCCCGTCCAGCGGACCGCGAGGCACGACGCTGACGGGCGTGGTGGTCACCGGCACCAACTTCGTCGCGGGCTCGACACAGGTCAAGCTCCAATGGACCGGCTATGTCAGCGGTCAGGGGTACGTGGTGACCGACGTCCTGGCGAGGAACGTCAATGTGACGAGTTCCACGAGCCTGACGTGCGATCTGCCGCTGCCGGCGAACATGACCGAAGGCGCCTGGGACCTCTTCGTCGGCACGTGTGCCTACGGGAAGAAGGCGAACGCGTTCAACGCCTGCATCCCGCCGACGCTGGCCACGGCCGCGATCAGCCCGACGTACGGCGAACACGGCGCGACCGTCACGCTGACGGTCAGCGGCACGTTCTTCGTGGACGGCGGGACGACGGTCAAGCTCGTCAAGGGCGCCATCGAGGTTCCGGGCACGAACGTGACGGTCGCGAGCAATCGCAACAGCCTCACGGCCGACTTCGTGCTGCCGTGGGACCCGACGGGCGTCGGCTTCTATGACCTCGTCCTGGCGACCTGCGGCGGGACCGTGACCCGAACCTCGGCGTACGAAGTACGCTGCACGACGCCGGTCATCAACGGTCCGCTGAAGGCCGGCGACACGGCCGTGACCGTTACCGGGGCCCTCGCGGCGCCGCAGGCGATCACGATCTACGCCGACGGCTCGCCGATCGGCAGCAAGACCAGTGGTTTTGTCGGCGGCGGGACCGAATCCGTGACGCTGAACGCGCCGCTCGTGGCGGGCCAGACGATCACGGCCCGGCAGACGGTCGGGGGCGTCGAAAGCTGCGATGCCACCGTCTCGAGCGGTGTCGTCGGCACCGGTGACAACACCGGACTCATGCTGACGCTCGGCATCCGCGAGAACCCGAACCTGACCGGCGGCATCGGCGACGACGGCGTGAACATGACGCCGTCGGGCGGTTCGGACTCGACGTACATCACGAGCTGGCTGGTGCTCAAGGCGCCGGACGGCTCGGGCTACTTCACGGCGGTCGATCGCGTGACGGCCCACGCCACGGACTGGCTGGCCAGCCTTGGCGGCGAGGCGAACATCCGGCCGGCCGTCGACGAGGCCGGTCCGGGCTCCACGGCCTGGCAGGTCTTCACCAGCTCGATCAACCAGGTGGTGCTCCAGACCACCGCGACGGTGACGGGCGTGTATCCGATGTCGCCCGAACCGGACAAGTGCGCGGCCTATGCCGTGGTATACGTCAACAACCGCGGGCCGAACGCCTCCGTGCGGATCAAGTACGGCTCGGACGACGGGATCAAGATCTGGCAGAACGGGACGTTGCGCGTCAACTACGACGGCGACCGCAGTTACACCGAGGACGGCTCCACCTCGAGCGCCTTCACGCTCCTGGCGGGCTGGAACACGTTCGTGGTCAAGTGCAGCGAAAACACCGGCGCCTGGGGCTTCGGCTTCCGGCTGGTTCAGGGCGGCGACAGCACGAGCCCGGTGCCGAACATCGAGGTCAGCACGACGAGGCCGACCGTGCTGGTCAACTCGTCGTCGCTCGAGTGGCTCGGGGCCTCCACGACCGTGAGCGGCGCGCCGCAGGGCAAGCTGATCACGCCGGATTCCGGCTGGCAGACCGTGACGTTCACGCCGGGCGTCGATCCGGTGATCAGCTACTCGGGCGGCAACGGCGTGCTCGAGGGGACGTACGGCGTGCTTGACACGATCGCCGTCACGTCGCTCGGCACGAACACCGGGCCGTACGAGCTGTACATCGACAATGTCCGGAACGGCGGCACGACCTTCGAGACCTTCGAGTCGTACACGGTGCCGGCGGAAGTGATGATCCGTCCGCCGCGGACGTCGGGCTCGACGAGTGCGGGCCTGCTGCCGGGCGTGGATGTCGCGACGCTCGATGACACGATGGGCGATGCCAGTGCGAAGTCGGATCGGATCCAGTTCCAGTTCAAGGACCTGGGCACGAACCGCTGGGCGCGTCTGATCACCTCGGGTGCGGCGAACCGGCCGAGTCCGCAGGTGCTCCTGTCGCAGCCCATCACGCTGCGGGTGCTGCTCAAGTCGGCGTGTGCGCCGCCTTCGGTGTCGGCCATCGCGACGACGTACCGGAAGTTCGACGGGTCTTACACGAACTGGGGCTTCTCGGGCGAGACGCTCACGGGCGTGAAGATTACCGGCGGCGGGTTCGCGGCGGGCGCGACCGTGAAGCTGAAGATGGCCGGCCAGGCCGACATCACCGCCACGAACGTCACCGTGAACAGCGCGACACAGATCACGTGCGACCTCAATCTGGCGGGTGCCGCCGTCGGTCTGTGGGACGTCGTCGTCCGCACGTGTGCGGACGCGACGCTGCCGGCCGCCTTCGAGGTCTCGCCGGCGTGCAAGGCCGTGCCGCAGAACGTCCACCAGGACTTCCCGAGCGATATCGACGTGGATATCAACGACTTCACGGTGTTTGCGGCCTGCTTCAACGGGCCGAACCGGGCGCCGGGCGAGTCGGCGGATATCGCGAAGTGTCGGTGCCTTGACGTGTCGCGGAATGGCGACATCGACCTGATCGACTTCAGCGCCTTCTCGAAGTGCTTCAACGGCCCGAACAACCCCGTGAGCGATGCGTGCGGCACGTAAGCCGAACGCCGCCCGGCGGCGGGATTGAGGGTCGCTGACGCCGTAGCGTAGTGTTTCAAAGGCCGCGCGGTCTGCCCCAGGCAGGCCGCGCGGCCGTCTTGTTGGTGCCGGGTGCTGAGGGCCGGTCGCTACGTCGCCCGGTGCGCGCGGCTTCGTCGCTGCGCGTACAGCCAGAAGCTCGGCATCAGCAGGGGCCGCACGATGAACGTGTCGAGAACCATGCCCAGCGCCAGCGCGAACCCGAGTTGACGAAGGAGGTCCAGCCCCCCGGCCCAGAGCGACCCGAGCGTGGCCGCCATGATGAGCCCGCAGTTGCTGATGACCGAACCCGTGCGGATCACGGCGCGGCGCGTCCCCTCGTCGGGGCCGTGGGCTTCCGTTTCCTGCCGCAGCCGCGTCACGAGGAAAATGTTGTAATCCTGCCCGACCGCCACGATGATCACGAAGAGGAAGAGGCGCACCTTGTAATCGAGGCCGTCCTGGCCGAGCACCCGTGTGAAGAACTCGTGCGACACGCCGAGCGTCGCCGCATAGGTCAGGAGCGTGGCGGCGATCATGAACAGCGACAGGCCGGCACGCCGGACGAGCAGAACCAGGACCAGCCAGATCACGACCGTGGCGCCAATCCACACGCGCCACTGGTCGCGCGCCATGTAGTCGCGGACCTGGAGAATGTACGGCGTGGCGCCGATGGCGAGGATTTCGCTGTTCGGTCCGAAGGGAGCCCCGGCCGTGCGGACGGCCTGCCGGACGACCTCGCGGACCTGCTGGAAGGTCTGCATGGCCCCGTTGGACAGCGGTTTGTCCCGAAGGGCGATCTCGATGCGCATCGTGCGCGCCGGTGTGGATAGGTAGAAGGGCTCGGACGCGGCCGTCAGCAGCGCGCGCCCCAGGCCTTCCGCCGGCTCGGCCCGTGAGCCCAGAGGGCGACTCCAGTCCGACACCTCGGCCACGCCGTCAATCGGCAGCAGGGCTTGTGCGATCTGCCGGCTCAGCGTTCGCATCGCGCCGGCGTCAAGCGTCGCCTCGGGCGATCGGATGAGCAGCGTAATCGGGTAGAGCGACCCTTCGGCAAAGTGCCTGCGTGCGATGGCGGCGCCGCGCTCGCTGCTGCTGCCCGCCGGCAGTTCGGCGAGCGTGTCGTAGCGGAACCGGATCGAGCCCGCCCGCAAGGCCGCCGGACTCAGCAATGCCACGCCGATCAGGAGGACCGCGCCGGGATGACGGACGACCACGGCGGCCAGCCTCGGCCACACGTGCCGCTGGCCGAGGGTCGTCGAAAGCCGTTCCCCGACGGGCCAGAAGATGACGCGGCCGGCGAGGACCACCATCGACGGGACGAGCGTCACCCCTGCCAGAGGCGCCCAGCAGAGCACGAGGCCGAGCACCTGCCCGGCGTTGTGCGTGGGGACCATGTCCGTGGCGATGAGGCTGAGCAGGCCGAGGATCGTCGTGGCGGAACTGGCGACGATCGCGGGGCCGACGCCCCAGGTGGCCTCGGCCGCGGCGCGGCGGAGGGCTTCGGGCCCCGGGCACGCGGCCCGCTCCTCGCGGTATCGGGCCAGCCAGAACATCGCGAAGTCCGTGCCGGCGCCGTAGAGCAGAACCACCGTGAACATCCGTTCCAGGTCGGACACCTGCCAACCGGCCGTGCCGAGGATGTCCAGCGTGCGGAGCGCGAGGATCGTGCAGACGCTGACGCCCACGAGTGGCAACGCCGCCGCCACGGGAGATCGGTAGACCAGCAGCAGGATCAGCAGCACGCAGGCTACTGTGACCCACAGCGTTCGGCGGACGCCCAGTTTCATCGTTCTGCCGAGGTCCCGTCCCACGCCGGCCGTGCCCGACAGTTCTACCTGCAGGCCGGGCGGCCGTCCCGCGACGCCGAGCGATTCGATGGCGTCAACCGCGTCCGCCGCGGCGGCGCCGGCGTAGAACGTCGGCAGGTTGACGACCAGGATCGCGGCCTCGCCGTCCGCGCTCACAAGCCTCTGGCGAAGGTAGCCTTCGCTGGGCGACAGGACGGTCCACCGCCGGTTGTGCTCGGCGGCGTGTCGGCGAACGGTGTCCGCGTACGCGCGGGCGTAATCGAAATCGGGTGGTTGCAGCCCGCCGGGGCGGCAGAGGATGACGGCGGCCTGACTGCGGGCCGCCAGCGCGGGAAACGCCGCCTCCATCAGGGCGATGCCGCGTTGCTCTTCCGAATCGGCGGGGAGGAACGACGCCGGTTCCGCGATGGTTCGGTCGGCCAACCCCAGGCGGGCGGTGACCAGGGCCGCGCCGGCGAGGGCCCAGGCAATGATAACCGCCAGAGGCCGTTCGGCCACGACGCGTCCGAGACGTCGAAACATGCGGGCCTTGTACCCAGAGCCGAAGGGCAGGTCAAAGACTCATCGGGGTGACGGGCATTGAGCCGTGGAGACGGCGCGCATTACCAGGCAAAGTGCGCGAATGCCTTGTTGGCGTCGGCCATCCGGTGGACGTTTTCGCGTGTGGTGACGGCCGTTCCCTCGCCCTTGTAGGCATCAATCAGCTCCGCGGCGAGCTTCTCGGCCATCGGCTTGCCTTTCTTCGCCCGGGCGGCCTCGAGGATCCAGCGGATGGCGAGCGACTGCTGACGCCGGCGGTTCACTTGCATCGGAACCTGGTAGTTGGAGCCGCCCACGCGCTTCGAGCGGACTTCGATGCTGGGTTTCACGTGGTCGATGGCCTTTTCGAAGACCTCGAGCGGGGTGGCGTCCTTGATCTTGTCCGCGATGATATCCATGGCGCCGTAGAACATCGCCGTCGCCACGGACTTTTTGCCCTGCCACATGAGGCAGTTGACGAACTTGCTCACGAGCTTGCTGTTGAACCGGGCGTCCGGGATCAGCTGGTCTTCCGACTTTGTCCACCGCTTGTAGGCCATAAACCGTGCTTCCGTTTCTCTTTCGTCACGAACCGAACTCATCCGGCCCCGACCGCAGCCGCCGGCGACCGCGCGGGCCCGCGCCACCGCCCCACGATACGCCCGCGGGGAACGACAACCGCCCCCTGGGCCTTCCGGGGCGTCAAGACCGCTTATTTTCCCCTATTGCCGCCTCCAAGTCAACAGGTCCTTTGGGCGGCCTTGGGCGGCGTTGCATTTCGATCGGCGTCCGGTTATGCTCATAGGGGTATCGCCGGGGCGTAGCTCAGCCTGGCTAGAGCGCTTGGTTCGGGACCAAGAGGTCGCTGGTTCAAATCCAGTCGCCCCGAGTAACGTAAGTCACGCCGAACGCTTGAGTTAGCGTACCTTCCCGCGTCGGGAAGTGCGGCTCGAGAGTCCCAGATCGTTGGTAGTACTACCAACGATCGCAGATTCTGGAGGCCGCACGATGTCTCGAAGAGCATCCGGAGTACCAAAGTACGGTTTGCACAAGCCGACCGGGCAGGCCCGCGTCGTCCTTGACGGCCGGACCCACTACCTCGGCAAGTATGGCACCGATGAGAGTAGGCAGCGCTACCCCAACCTTCGCACGCGGCCGGCGTCAAAGCGGCTGGCGATAGCGCCAGGGC
>CAZUAI010000014.1:0-16736 GCA_964617875.1 uncultured Planctomycetales bacterium
GCTCGGTCTCTGTCCCGCACGGCGGGTTCTTCACGGCAGTGCCATTCGTGTCAGGAACCCTCGGCCGCGCACGGGCGATTGTGCGCCGATGTCGCGCCGATCCGCGAAGCCCGCTTTGAACCCGTCAGGGGTTCCTGACACCGTCTCCCAGACCGAACGTCACACCGGCCACTTCAGCTCCCAGCCCTTGCGGTATTCGCGTTTGAGGTACTGGTTGGCCTCCTTGATATTGGTGATCTTCATGTTCGGGCCGTCCCACTCGATCTTCCGCCCGGCAAAACGTTGCGCGATGCAGCCGAGCACGACCGTTTCGGTCAGCGGGCCGGCGTAGTCGAAATTGGACAGGGCCAGTTTCGGATTGCCCTCGCGGATGGCGGCGAACCATTCTTCCTTGTGTTTCCCGTGCGCCCGCGGCAGCACCTGGCTCGGCGCCTTGAACAGCTTGTCGTCCGGCAGTTCGCCGATCGGCTTCTCGTCGCCGAAGATCAGATAGAACCGCTCGCCGTAATCATTGGGCGAGTACAGCGTCCCCTTCTCGCCGATGAGCAGCGACCCGCTGTCCGAGATGTTCATCCCATGGGCCAGCTCTTTCAGCTTCCGGTTGACCCACCCGGGCTTGTCCTTGCCGCCGTCGTACCAGGTCCACTTCAGCGGCGGCAGGCCCTCGCGTTCGGGGAACTCGTATCGGACGACGCTCCACATGGGGAACGTCTCCGGGTTGAACTCGGAGACCTCGGCCTCGAGGCTGGTCGGGTAGCCGAGCTTGCAGGCCATGAAGGCCATGTTGGCCGTGTGGCATGCCATGTCGCCGAGGGCGCCCGTGCCGTAGTCCCACCAGCCGCGCCAGTTGAACGGCTGATACTGGGGCTGGTAGGGGCGGAAGGGCGCGGTGCCGAGCCAGAGATCCCAGTCCACGTCTTTCGGTTCGGGGGCGGCCTTCTCGCCCTCCTTCAGGCCGGCCTCGCCGTGCAGGGCGTGGCGGACGCCGGGCAGGCCGAGGATCGCGCCGGTCCCCTGCGGCCAGACGGGGCGGTTCGTCCACACGTGGACCTCCCGCACCGGGCCGATCACGCCGGACCAGATCACCTCGACGGCGGTGCGGAGCCCGTCGGACGACGTGCCCTGATTGCCCATCTGGCTGCAGACCTTGTACTTCCGCGCGGCCTCCGTGAGCATCCGCGCCTCGAAGGCATCGTGCGTCAGCGGCTTCTGCACGAAGACGTGCTTGCCGCGCTGCATCGCCCACATGGCCGCGATGGCGTGCGTGTGGTCGGGCGTGCTGATGGTGACGGCGTCGATCTCCTTCTCCATCTCGTCGAACATCTTGCGGAAATCGGCGAAGGTCTTGGCCTTGGGATGGTTCTTGGCCTTGCCTTCGAGGGCGCTCGGCCGGACGTCGCAGAGAGCAACGATGTTCTGGCTGCTTACGCTGTCCGTGTCGCCGCCGCCCATGCCGCCGGTGCCGATACAGGCGATGTTGATTTTCTCGTTGGCGGACCTGGGCTGGGCAAACACGGCGGCGCTGCGGCCGGCAACCCAGAACCCGGCGCCGATGGCGGCGGAGGTCTTGAGGAAATCACGACGGTTCGTCTTATCGTTCATTGGGGGGTCTCCTTGGTGATGCCACTCCTGCCGCAAGCTGCCGCCGGGCGGTCTGCCCGGCCGTCGCGGCCGCGGTCTTGCGAAGGCAGAAGGATACCGTCCTGCGGCCGGCCGGGCAAGGCGGCATCGGATCTCCTGCCGAACGAAGCGTTCCGCACTGAGAACGGCGGGATTCGACGAAGGATCTCGATCCCGGCCCACGTCGCGGCGAAGGGCCCACCGCTAAAGGCACCATCGATTTAATTGGCACCGAAGTTGCTCCGTGCGGTCTTGACAGGGAGTGTATGATAGTGTGACGGACCCGAGGCGACGGAAACCCCCTTTACGACGGAGGTCGATCATGACGGATCATTGCGAGAATCAGAGCATGTGCCCGGCGGGGTCTTCGATCCCGCGGCGGGATTTCCTGAAGGGCTCGGTGGCGATGGCGGGCGTCGTGGGCGGTGCGGTCGCCGCGACGGTGGGCGGCTCGGCAGCGGCGGCACCGGCGGCGAAGGCGGGTTCGCCCTGGGGCGTCAGCGAGCGGATGGGGATCGGGATCAACCTCGAGTACGTCCGCCACGCCGACAAGAGCCTGGCGTACGGCATCCGGAGGGCGGGCGAGATCGGCTACAAGTGGGTTGAGCCGTGCTTCCTCGACGGCCGCTGTCTGCTGTCCAACGGCGGCTACTGCCACGTGACGAGCATGGACACCGACCCGAGCGTCATCAGGGAGATGTGCGAGAAGGCCGGCGTGAAGATCAGCGGCCTCTCGTCGCATTCGGACCTGCTGAACCCCGAGTTCGGCGTGCTCTACGCCCGCCGCGGCATCCGCTATGCAAAGGCGCTCGGCGTCAACATCGTGCAGATCACCGAGGACATGTACCCGCCGAAGTGGATCGACGAGAAAGAGGCGTACGACATCATGCGGATCAGCCTGAAGGCGATCTCCGAGACCTGCGAGGAGAACGGCGTCTACATCGCCGTTGAGCAGCACGGACCGTACACCGCCAAGGTCGATCGCATGAGGCGGATCCTCGAGCTGGTTGATTCGCCGTGGATCCGCTGCAACTTCGACTGCGGCAACACGTACCTCGCGGGCTCCGACCCGTTTGAAATGCTCGAAGCGGTGATCGACAAGGTCGTCCACGTTCACGCGAAGGACATCTCGGTCAAACAGGCCGAGGCGGAGCGCGGCAAGGTCACCGGCACCGCCGTCGGCTGCGCGTGCGGCGACGGCGTCATCGACTGGAGGAAGCTCGTCGCCCGGCTGAAGAAGGCGGGGTTCAAGGGCGTGCTGTCGGTCGAATGCGGGACGGAGGACGAGGCCGTGAAGTCGCTCGCCTATCTGAAGAAGGTTCTCGCGGAACTGGACGCGTAGGGCCGCGGGCGGAAACGCGCGCACGGCGAACGGCATGGTCTCCCGGCGGGGCATCGCGCAAGTCGGCGGCGCCTTGGGGCTCGCGTCCGCCTCAACGGCCGGGGTGTGTTGTGGCGAAGGATGCTTACTTCGCCGGGCCGAACGTCTGCTGGCTGGCCTCGGGGGGCGTGACGGCCACGGGCAGCGTGACGGTGAAGCGCGTTCCCTGGCCCGGCGTGCTCTCGACGACGATCCTGCCCCGGTGCTCCTCGGTGATCTTCCGTGCCGCCGCCAGGCCGAGGCCGGTCCCGCCCTGGCCCTTTGTCGAGTGGAAGGGCTCGAAGATGCGCGACTGCACTTCGGCGGGGATGCCGGGACCGTTGTCCGTGACGCGGATGATCGCCTGCGAGTTGGCCCCGTCGAACACGGTCTCGACGTTGATCAGGCCCTTCTCCGGCGGGGCGGCGTCGATCGCGTTCATGATGAGGTTGAGCACGACCTGGTGAATCCCGTCGGCGTCGATCGGGATCGCCGGGAAGGTCTCGTCGAGATCGGGCATGAGGATGACCGATTTCTCGTCGGCCTTGCGCTGCGCGAGGGTGACGGCCTCGCTGACGATCGTGTTGAGCTGCGTGTTCTCGAGCCGGGGCTCCCGCGGCTTGCTGAAGGCGAGCATGTTGAGCGTCAGGTGCATGATCTTGTCGAGGTTCCGCTCGACGATGCCCCAGCCCTGCCGGATCGTGGCGATCGCCTCCTTCTGCAGGCCGGCCTCGACGAGGTCCGACCCGCTGCGAAGGCCCTGCAGGATGTTCTTGATCGAGTGCGACAGATACGCCACCGTCTCGCCGACGGCCGCGAGCCGCGCCGTCTGCATGCGGGACTGGACCAGCCGGGCGTTCTGGATGGCGAGCCCTGTCATGTGGCCGATCGCGGTGATCAGCCGGAGCTGCTCCTGCGTGTAGATGTGCGTGGAGGCTGACGAATCGATGTGGATCACGCCGAGCAGCTCGTCGCGCACGAGGATCGGGGCGCAGATCACCGAGACCAGCCCGAAGTCGGAGATGCTGCCGCCTTTCTCCCCGTTGGCGAAACGCTCGTCCGTCATCGCGTTCGTGCAGAGCACGCCCTGCTTCTTCTCCACGACCATGTTGATGATCCGCCGTGACGTCGTGATGCGGTCCGGCTGGCCCTTGGGGTGGTGGCGGTAGCGGACCACGCAGGGAATCAGGTCATCCCCCGGCGGCTCGATCATCAGGATGAAGGCCCGGTCCACCTTCACCTGCTCGAAGATGATGTCCATGACCCGTTCGAGGAGCTGTTCCGGCGAGATGACCGCCCCGATCACCTCGGACAACTCGTACATCACACGCCAGGCACGGGCCCCCTCGGCCATTTCCGGCGCGGCAATGATGACGCTTTCCTCGCTGGCCGAGATGCTCGAGACGATCGAGGAGTCGAAGTTTCGGCTGCCGGCGTCGAGGTCCACCAGGTCCCGCGGAATGTGCGTGCCGCTGAGTTTTTCTATTGACTCTTCACCGCCGTAGACGATCAGCGTCGCGCCCACCTTGATCTGGTCGCCGTGTTTGAGACGCAACGGCTTGGTCACGCGCACGCCGTTGACGTACGTGCCGTTGGCGCTCTGAAGGTCGTGCAGGCTCCAGGCACCGTTCTCAGGGCGCAACTGGGCGTGCCGTCGCGAAACCGTGCGATCGGTCAGCGGGATCTGATCACTTCCACGGCCGAGGATCGCTGGCTCGTCCGTCGTGTGGAAGGTCATGCCTTTATCGGGGCCCTGTAATACATACAGCGTAGCCAAAATGCCACCTTCCAGGCGCGTATTCACCAAGGAACGAGGGCCCATCCAGTTGACACGCCAGCGGCAGCAGCGGGAGTCGACGTTTCATGACTTGTGGCGTCGGCCGAAACTGCTGCCCCATCCCAACTGCCAGAACAGGCCCCCACATGCTAGAGTCGGTCCCGTGGTTCGTCAAGCAATCCGACGTGGTCCCCCGGCGACCGTCACTCGCTGTAGTGTCCTGCATCGGCCCCTGCTACTACTACTTACGCATCGGCGTGTCTTTGGTTTCGGCTGGAGTGCGTTTTGACCACAAGCCGGTCGGCGGCTATGGTGCGTGATCCATGAAGATCCTGATCGCGCGGGGCATCCGGAAGAGTTTTCGCAGCGGGGATGTCGTCACGGAGGTGCTGCGCGGTCTGGACGTCGAGGTGGCGGCCGGGGAGTTCGTCGCGGTGATGGGGCCCTCGGGCTGCGGGAAGAGCACGCTGCTCCATATCCTGGGGCTGATGATGCCGCCGACGTCGGCGGATGAACTCAGCATCCAGGGCCTGTCGGTCCTGGGCCTGAGCGACAGTCGCCGGACGGAACTCCGCCGGGAGAAGATCGGGTTCGTCTTTCAGCGGTTCAACCTGTTGCCGGTGCTGTCGGCGGAGCAGAACGTGCGGCTGGCCCTGCGGCTTCGAGGGACCGAGGGCAACGGTCTGGTGGACGCCATGCTGGAAGCCGTGGACCTGGCGGACTCCCGTCGGAAGAAGCCCGGCGAGCTTTCGATCGGCCAGCAGCAGCGGGTGGCGATCGCGCGGGCAATGGTCACACGACCGTCGTTGCTCCTCGCGGACGAGCCCACAGGCAACCTGGACTCGGACAGCGCGCAGAAGGTGCTCGATCTCCTGCGGCGGTTCCGCGACCGTGACGGCCAGACGATCGTCATGATCACGCACAACCCGCAATGCACGGAGTGGGCCGATCGCGTCCTGCGGATGAAGGACGGGCGGTTCGAGTGACGCCGGCTCCCATCAGTCTTCGGGCCTGGTTCGTCGCGTTTCTCGCGTGGATGGTCGGCCTGTCGGCCCTCGTGTGCGTGGGCCGGTTCTACGCCGAGACGGGCAACCACGCGGGCCTCGTGGTGATGGTCCTCGCGGCATACGCGTTCTACCTCTCGCTGTGCTGCACGTTCTTCCCGGCACCGACGACGTGGGCGGTCATGCTCGTGGCGAGCGACGGGCTGGGACTGTTCGCGTCGCCCGTTCTGCGAGTGGTCGTGGCGGCCGTGCTCGGGGCGTTGGCGACGTCCATGGCCAACCTGAACGAGTACCACGTGTTCACGTTCCTGCTGCAGTACGGGCGGATCGGGCGCGTCCGCGATACGCGGCTGTATCGGTGGGCGGCGGGGTGGTTTGCGGTGTCGCCGTTCACGATCGTGACGCTGTTCTCGTTCATCCCGATCCCGGTGGACGTGATCCGCTGGCTGGCAATTGCCTGCCGGTACTCGCGGCGGCGGTTCTTCGCGGCCTGCATGATGGGCCGGGCGCTCCGGTACGGGATCTGGGCGGCGTCGGCCGTGTGGCTGAGCCTGAGCGTGCGGCAGATTGCGGTCTTTCAGGGGGTGCTGATCGTCATTGCCGCGGCCAAGGTGGTGGCCAGCGCGATCCGCCGCCGGCAGGCCGCCGCCGCGCCGGTGGCGGCTTGAGTGCGCACAAGCGGCGGCGTAAGGTGGATAGTGCAGGCTGGCAGCTTGCACCACGAGGCACGAAAGCGTAATGAAGGAGCATTCGATGATATCGCGGTGGGTTGGGTGGCTTGCGGGGATCGGCTTGGGTGTGGCAACGGCGACCGTTGCGATCGGGCAGGAGGCGGGCCAGGCCGGCGGTGGCCCATCGCCGACGGCAACGCGCCCGGCGGCGTCTGCGCCGGCGAGCGTGCCCGCCGCTCCGCTCAGCCCGGAGGTGGAGGAGATCCTCGACCGCCTGGAGAAGCGGGGAGAGACGATCAGCGACCTTTCGTGCAAGGTCCGGCAGGAGATGAAGGGCCTCATCGTCGGCGATTTGATCGAGAAGGAGGGAAATCTGAAGTACCTGCGGGCCGATACCAGCGGCACCAATGCGCGGTTCTACATCCATTTCACGAAGACGCTGCAGGAAGGCCTCGATCTCAAACCGGAGTGGTACGTGTTCGACGGCCGGTGGTTCACGGAGGCCAAGGAATCCGTCAAGCAGGTGATCCGCCGGGAGATCGTTCGGCCGGGACAGAAGCTGAACCTGTTCAGCGTGGAGGACAGCCCGTTCCCGCTGCCGTTCGGGCAGAAGAAGGCGGAGATCCTGCGGCATTTCACGGTGAAGCTCGTTCCGCCGGAGGCGAAAGACCCGCCGGGGTCGAAGCACCTGGAGTGCATCCCGCGCCCGGGCACGCAGAAGGAGCAGGAGTACAAGGAGATCCACTTCTACATCGACCCGAAGCTGGATCTGCCGGTGAAGATCGTGGCACACCGCAAGACCGGCGCGAAGGTCTCGGAGATCCACACGGTGACATTCCCCGATCTGAGCACCAGGTCCATCAACACGGGCCTCCCGGCGAGCGACTTCGATTTCAAGCCGCCGCCCGGCTGGTCGGTGTCGGAAGAACGATTGCAGGCCGATGAACCCCGCGCCCCCGGCGCGGCGAAATGAGAACGGGAGCACGAGTATGGACGGCAGGATGGACCGACGGCAGTTCCTCGGCACCGGCGCCGCGGCGGCACTGGGCATCACGTTGTCCCGGTCGTCGTCGGCTGCGGCGGAAGAGGTGCTGAAGCCGGTCCGGGTCGGCCTTGTGGGCTGCGGCGGGCGCGGGACAGGGCTCCTGAGCGTCCTGCTCAGCATGGATGGCGTCGAGGTTCCGGCCGTGTGCGATGTCGTTCCGGCGCGGGCCGAGGCGGCGCAGAAAGTCGTCGCTGAAACCGGGCGCAAGAGCCCGACGACGTATGCGCAAGGACCGGATGCCTACAAGACGCTGATCGATCGCGACGACCTCGACGCGGTCCTCATTGCCACGCCGTGGGACCTGCACGCGCCAATGGCCGTTGCCGCAATGAAGGCGGGCAAGTACGCCGCGACCGAGGTCCCGGCCGCCGTGACGATGGAGCAGTGCTGGGATCTCGTGAACACGCACGAGGCGACCGGCGTGCCGTGCATGATGCTCGAGAACTGGAGCTTTCGCCGGGACAACCTGGCGGTGCTGAACATGATCCGCGGCGGCCTGCTCGGCGAGATCGTCCACTGCCACTGCGCCCACTCGCACGACTGCATCGACCACTGGTTCTTCGACACGCAGGGCAACATCCGCTGGGGCGGCGAGTTCCTCGTCAAATACAACCGCGACCAGTACCCCACGCACAGCCTCGGCCCGGTGATCAGCTGGATGGACATCGGCTGCGGCGACGCCTACGCGTACCTGACCTCGACGGCCACGGAGTCGCGGGCGATCAACCACTACTTCGCAAGGAAGTTCGGGCCGGACCATCCCAACGCGAAACGCAAGTACGCGCAGGGCGACATCGTGACCTCCGTCATCCGCACGCACAAGGGGCGCACGATCGTCATCAACTACGACATGCAGTTGCCCCGGCCGTACGACAACCGCTGGATGATCCAGGGCACCGAAGGGCTGTATGACGAGGACAAGGCGTCGGTGTACCTCCGCGGGCGAAGCCCGAAGTACCACGAGTGGGAGCCGTTTGCGCCGTATCAGGAGAAGCACGACCACACGTGGTGGAAGACGCTGGGGCCGAAGGCGGCCAGCGTCGGTCACGGCGGGACCGACTACATCGAGCTGCACCACTTCGTGCAGGCCGTCCGCACGAAGACCGCCCCGCCGATCGACGTGTACGACTCCGTGGCGATGAGCGTGATCACGCCGCTTTCGGAAATGTCGATCGCCAGGGGCAGCGCTCCCGTCGAATGCCCCGACTTCACGCGGGGCCGGTGGAAGACGCGAAAGCCGCGTTTTGCAGTGGAGCCGGCGTAAGCGATGGCCGCACGAGGCGATTCCGGCGGTAAGGGACCGCGGGGCCGCAAGGTCCGCGTGGACTTTCGCCGCAACCGCCAGGCGCGACGGCGACAGAAGTTCATCCCCACGCACCTGAGCAAGCAGGCGGACGACATCGATGCGCTGGCCACGCCGCAGTGGGAAACGGTGTCGGCCAAAGGCGAACTCTCGCGCAAGCGGACGATCATCGAGCGGGACGGCGAAGCGGTCGCCGGCGCGATCGACGGCGTGGTCGTGTCGGTCCTGGGGCTGATGGCGGAGGTGGACGCGGCCGACGGCCGGCGGTACGTGTGCACCGTGCGGCGGATTCTGCGGACGCTCCGCATCGGCGAGCGGCACCCGGTCGTCGTGGGAGACCGTGTGAGATTCACGCCCGCGGGTTCTGCCGGCGGCGCGTCAAACGAAGGCGTCATTCACGCCGTTCTGCCCCGCCGTACGCAACTCTGCCGGGCGACGGAGCGGAAGATACACCCGATCGCCGCGAACGTGGACCAGGTGATCGTCGTCGCCTCGGCGGACCAGCCGCCGCTCAAGACGTCGCTGGTCGATCGCTACCTGGTGTCGGCCAGCGCCGGAATGATGGCGGCGACAGTCTGCGTGAACAAGGTGGACCTCGACCGGCAGGGCCTCGTGCCGGAGGTGCTGGAGCGGTACCGGCGGATCGGTTACCCGACGCTCGCCACGAGCACGGTGACCGGCGCCGGGATCGACGCGTTGCGGGCGGCGCTCGCGGGCCGGTCGTCGGTCATCGCGGGGCAGAGCGGCGTGGGCAAAAGCTCGCTGCTGAACGCGGTGCAGCCGGGCCTTCAACTACGCGTCGGCGAGGTCTCGAAGGAGACGGCCAAGGGCCGTCACACGACGACGACGGCTCAGCTGCTCAAGCTCGACGGCGGCGGCTACGTCGTGGATACGCCGGGGATCCGGGCGTTCGAGCTGGCGATGGTGCCCGTCCACGAACTGGAGGCGCACTTCGTCGAGTTCGAGGCGCTGATCCCGCAGTGCAGGTTTCCGAACTGCACGCACGTTCACGAGGAGGGCTGCGCCGTGCTGGCGGCGGTGGAGCGCGGCGACGTGCATCCGGCGCGGCACGCGAGCTATGTGCGGCTCTTCAGGGAACGCCAGGGCCTCGCACCGAAGGACGAGAACGACGAAGCCGACTACGAACGGCGGTGAGAAGGCAGAAACAAGCGTGAAAGCGGGCAACCGGAAAAGGGCGGGCCGGCGAACCGAATCACGGAGATCCCGAGCAGGAGCAAGCGATGAAACCTGAGATCCGCAAACCGACGGACGCCGAGAAGCAGGCCGCGAAGACGTGGCCGGTCTGGACGAAGGAAGCGAGCGAGTTTCCCTACGAATATGACGAGAAGGAGACGTGCCTGATCCTGGACGGGAAGGTGACGATCACCAACGAGGCCGGCGAGACGTTCGAGTTCGCCGCCGGTGACTGGGTCGTTTTCCCCGAAGGGCTGAAGTGCACGTGGAAGATCTCGAAAGACGTGCGGAAGCACTACAAGTTCGGGTGATGGCGCCCGCGCCCCAGAGCAGACAAGAAGGTGGCGAACCTCCGAGACCGCGAGTACACGGTCCCGGAGAACCGCCCGCCCTACGGGCCGCGGCCGGCATCGACGAGGAACATCACTCCGACGACGATGAGCGCCGCGCCGCAGACCGCGAGGACGATTCGCTGGCTTCGCGGGCCGAACAGCGTCGTGCCCTTGAAACTGGTCCACGACAGGATCGTGAGCCAGACGAGATCGCACAGCCAGTGCACGGTCGCAAAGAGGACGAAGGCGAATACACCCATCTGGATCGCCTGTGTCGTGAGCGCGAGTCCCACCGTGACCCACCAGAGCAGGAAATAGGGATTCCCGCCGGTCAGGGCGATGCCGATCCACAGAGGATTGCCGGTCGCATGGCGGCTCGGTAAGCCGTCGGTCCCGCGGGCGTCGCGGAGCATCTGCGCGCCCAGCAACAGCAGGAACGCCCCGCCGGCGATCTTGATGCCGAGCGTAACGCCCGGAATGCTGAAGATCCGGCCCATGCCCGCGGCGACGAGCAGGACAAGGGGGATCTCGACGATGCCGTGGCCGAGGGCGATGAGGATACCGGCGTAGCGCGACCGCGTCCCGGCGGCGAGCGTGGCGGCCGTGACCGGTCCGGGCGCCATGACGCCCGACAGTGATACGACGACGGTCTTCGCCAGGAACGCGAGCAAGCCGGTCACGCCGCTGGCCTCCGCACGAGAAGAAACGACGACAATGGCGAAGAGACGATGCGCGGGCCTTCCGTCGCGGGATCATCGAGCAGCGTGACAAGCAACCCGAAGGGAGCGCTGGGGTGCGGCTGCCCGATGAAGGCAGGCAGCCCGCCGTGTCCCGGCGGTCGATCCGCCGTCGGTACTTCCCCTTGACGGCCATTCGCTGCTCGTTGACGGCCAGCACGAACTCCGCCTCCGGCTCCGCTCCACGCTCGGGGGAGTCCGGCACGTGCGGCCCGGTCATCGGTTCGCCGGTGTATCATCTTCACCGCGGCCTGTCCATACGCGCGGCCGTCATCGCAGCCGGTGCAGGATTTCGCCTGCCTTGGGAACGCAGAAGACGCCTTCGTGCTCGCGGTTCGCGTAGTCGGCGGGGCTGAGGCTCGCAGGATCCAGGTAGCCCAGGTTGATCCGACGGCACCGCTCGGGCGGGATCCGCGTGGCGAGGATGACCTCGACACGCGGCTTTTCGACGCCGTTCTCGTATGTGCCGACGCCCTTGACGTGCGTGCAGTGGGCGAGAACGCCGCGCGGATACCTGCCGTACCGATCCCACTGCTTCACGAAGAAGTCGCGGCAGTGGTAGCCCACCTCGTCGATCACCTTGCCGTGCGTCACCGAAACCTCGTCGATGTGCGGGGCGTAGATGATGAGCGTTCCGCCGTCCGCGACGACGGGTTCGAGCTTGTACATGCACTTCCCGGCGGTCCAGATGTCGTCGTACATCGGCGGGGCGCAGCTCAGGACCGTACGGTACGGCCGGTCGTGGTAACGGATATGCACCTGGTCGGAGAGCGCGGCGGCCTCTCTCCAGGCCTCGACCACCGGCCCGACAAAGATGCCGCGGAGCGCCTCGGGATCGACAACGTAGGCGATGCAGTGGCGATCCACGGGGACCCTGGCGGCGGCCTCCTCGACCATGGCGCGGACGGGCGTGTCACGGGTGCCGATGATCGCGGGGTTGGTGATGAGGGCGCCGAGCCAGTGCGTGGCGTTGATGATGTCGGGCGCGGCGATCCCGGGAAAGAGGTACTTGTGCCCGCCGGAGAAGCCGACGACCTCGTGCGGGAACACCGGCCCGCAGATCAGCAGGTGGTCGTAGTCGAAAATGTGGCGGTTCAGCAGGACGGGGATCTCCTCGTTCATCATGCCGTTCGAGATCTCGGCGACGCGGGACGCCGGGATCGTGCCGACGGACCTGAGTTCGCCCGGGTCGGTCCAGTGGTGGTTCAGGACGCCGACGCGGGCGTATTTGGCGGCCCGCTCCTGCGGCGTGATCTTGAGCAGATCGTTGATCCGGTCCTCGGGCATGGGCGGGTGCGTGCCGAGGGCGATGAGGAAGTCGAGCTTGCGCACGCGGGGCTGGAGGACATCCGCGATGGCGCGGAAGAAGGCCCCGGTGGGGCCGCTGCGGCTGTGGTCGGGAATGACCGTGACGACCCGCTTGCCGTCCAGGGGGATTCGGGCGAGGCCGTCCCCGACGACCTGTCGGATCTGTGCTTCGGCGAGGCTTGACGTTTTCGAACCTGTCGATGCAAGCAGCATATCGTCCCTTCCGGGTGCTATTATCATAATGCACGATTGTACCGTGTCCGGGCGATGGTGGGGAGTCTTCGCCCGGACGTGGCGGTCCGCGACGCCGGAAAAGCGGTCAAACGCGAACGGCGCTTGCGGTATGCTGTGCCGGGGCGTAGTCTGAGTGAGCGAGGTGTCATGATGTTGCGGTCGCGAGCGTGGTTGGCTGCTGTTGCGTTGTTGTGCGTCGGGCGGGCGGCGACGGCTGTCGGCGGAGAGAAGGTGTTCCGCGCGGGGGCGGCGGCCGTAGACGTGAACCCGCGGGAGTTTCCGGTGCGGATTGTCGGGGGCTTCCTCGAGGGCAAGGCGACCGAGATCCGTGATCCGCTTTTCGCCCGCTGCCTGGTGCTTGATGACGGCGAGGTCCGGCTGGCGATCGTGCTGGTGGACAACTGCCTGATCCCGCGCGACCTGATGGATGACGCGAAGGAACGGGCGTCGAAGGCAACCGGGATCCCGACGGACCACATGCTGATCGCGGCGACGCACACGCACTCGGGTCCGGCGGTCGTGGGCGTGCTGGGCACGGACGTCGATGAGAACTATCGGAAGCATTTGCCGGGCTGGATCGCCGAGTCGATCGAAACGGCGGTGAAGAATCTGGCTCCGGCGCGGATCGGGTGGACGGTGGTCGAGGACCCCGAACACGTGCATTGCCGGCGATGGATCCGGCGGCCGGACCGGATCGGTACCGACCCGTTCGGGCACGCGACGATCCGGGCGATGATGCACCCGGGCCCGAACAACCCCGATTATCTCGGACCTTCGGGACCGTCGGACCCGGACCTGTCCATCGTTTCCGTGCAGTCGCGCGAGGGGCGGCCGATCGCCCTGCTGGCCAACTACGGAATGCACTACGTCGGCGCCGCCCCGGTGTCCGCGGACTACTTCGGGGCGTTCGCGCGGAAGATCGCGGAGCGGCTCGGGGCAGGCGACGCCCGGCCGCCGTTCGTCGGCATCCTGTCGAACGGGACCAGCGGCGATCAGTGGTACATGGACTACGGCAAGCCGCGGAAAGAGCACACGGCCAATTCGATGGGCGACGCGCTGAGCGGTCTGGCCGCGGAGGCCTGCCGGAAGATCGCCTATCGTGACTGGGTGCCGCTGACGGCGCGCGAGCGCACGCTGAAGCTGGCGGTACGGCCGATCCCCGATGCGGACTTTGCGAAGGCGAAGGAGGCGTTTGAGAAGGTCGGCGAGCGGAAGCCGCAGACGTTCGAAGAGGTCTACCCGCGCGAGCAGGTCCTGATGAGCCGCATGCCGTCGATGCGCGAGCTGAAGCTGCAGGCGCTGCGGATCGGCGATCTGGGCATCGCGGCGATCCCGTGCGAGGTGTTCGCGATCACGGGACTGAAAATCAAGTCGCAAAGCCCGCTGGCCCAGACGTTCACGATCGAACTGGCAAACGGCTACGACGGCTACATCGCGCCGCCCGAGCAGCATGCCCTGGGGGGCTACACGACGTGGCGGGCGCGGTCGTCTTGCCTCGAGGTCGAGGCCGAGCCGAAGATCCTGGCCGTCGTGCTCGAGCTGCTGGAGGCCGTCGCGGGCAAGCCGCGGCGCACGGTGACGGATGAGGATTTCCCGTTCGGCGGGTATCCGCAGGCCGTGCTGGCGTCGAAGCCGCTGGCGTACTGGCGGCTCAACGAGTTCTCGGGGCCGCATGCGGCGGATGCCGGCCCAGGGAACAATCACGCCGAATACGTCGGCAACGTGGCGTACTTCCTGGCGGGCCCTGCGCCGGCCGGAGCCGTCGCCGGGGCCAGGCGGGCCAATCGCGCCCCGCAACTGGCGGGCGGGCACATCAAGGCGACGATCCCGGGTCTCGGCGACAAGTACACCGTCGAGATGTGGTTCTACAACTGCATGCCGGGCGACGCACGGGGGCTCACCGGGTATCTCTTCGCGCGGTCCGCCGGCGGGGCGTCTCCGGCGGCGGGTGACCGGCTGGCGATCGGCGGCAGAGATACGGCAGCGGGAAAGCTCGTGTTCCTGGGCAAGGAGCCGGGAGATGCGATATCGGGGAGCCGGGCGATCAGCGTCCGCGCCTGGCACCATGCCGTGTTTACGAGAGACGGGGCCCGCGTCTCCGCGTACCTCGACGGCACGCCCGCCCCGGAACTTGCCGGCGATGCCGGAACCGATCCGGCGACATTGGGCGATACGCTGCTGATCGGTTCGGCCGGCGACGATTTGTTCACGTTCGAGGGCCGGGTGGACGAGGTCGCCGTGTACGCGCGGGCCTTGTCGTCCGAAGAGGTCGCCACCCACTACGCAACGGCCGTCCGGCCGTAGCGGTAATCCCGTTGAAGCGGCCTGGCACGCAGACCCTCCTGTCCGCAACCGGTCAATTGTCGTCGTAGTAGATGTAGTACGACCTCGCGCCGTCGGGCGGCGTGGCGGACGTGCTGAAGTCCACACCCTGCCGGCCGGGGGTGGTGATCACCGTGTGGTCGGCGAGCGTCGTGTTCGGCGCCAGGATCACGGCGCGCACGCTGGAGGCCGAGGATAGAATCTCGGGCAGTCCGAAGATGCTGCCGATGCCGATCTGGACGGTTTCGTCGCCGTTCGGGTTGCTGCTGCCGGGCTGGATGCGAAGGTAACGGACAAGCTCTACTCTCGAAAACGGCTTGCTCCCTTGTACGGTTGTCGAGGTGATCCCGGTAAGGTTGAACTTGAAGTTCTCGCTTTGCGGATGGCCGTCTGCGCCGACGCCGTCGATCGTCACCCAGGTGCCGTCATCCAGGTTGCCGTCCGGATCGTTCAGGCGCACGAGCAGATTTCTGGCGTATGTCAGGTTCGTGTTGACCTCGACTACGGTGCTTATGTTTCCAAACGCCGTCGCAGTGAGGATGGAGGTCGGGTTTGCTGACCCATCCGCCGCCGCCGGTGTGGTCAGCGTCAGCATGGCGGTCGTGACGTAGACATGCGTGGCGGCGGCAAAGGTTGCTCCCGCAGAGTCCGTCACCGTACATGTGCAGCGGTACGTCCCGCCCGTAAGCGGCGCGGTGAACGTCGGAGCGGCAACCGATGTGCTGCTCAAGGCCGCGTCGGCGTTTCCGCCGCTGGGATCGAGTATGCTCCACGCGTACGTGTAGCCGGACACGCCGCCGGTCACGCCGGCCGTCAGCGTGGCTGTGTCGCCGGTCGTCATGGTTTGCTTGGTCGTTGTGACCGTGGCCGAGAGCGGCGTGCCCACATAGATGTGGAGCGAGGCGGTGAATGTCTGGCTGCCGGAGTCGCCCACGACGCACGTGCAGCGATACGTGCCGGGTGTGGCGGGGGCCGTGAAGGTCGGGCTCGCGACCGTCGTGCTGCTTAGAGACGCGCTGGCATCCCCGCCGCTGGGGTTGAGGACGGTCCAGGCATAACTGTAGGGGACGCTTCCGCCGGTTCCGGTGGCGGTCAGTGTTGCCGTCTGACCGACCGGCAGGCTCACCTTTGTCGTCGTCACGTCCGCCGTGAGCCCCAGGGTCCCGACGTAGATGTGGAGGGACGCCGCAAAGGTCGCACCCACGGAGTCCGTCACGGTGCAGGTGATGCGGTACGTGCCGGCGTTGGCCGGCGCAGTGAATGTCGGCCCCGCGATGCTCGCGGAGTCGATCGCCGTGGCGGTGTCGTCGGCCCCGGTGGGGTCCAGCACGGTCCATGCGTACGTATACGGCGTCGTGCCGCCGACGGCACTCGCGGCGAGCGAGGCCGTGTCGCCGACCGGCAGGCTCGCCTTGGTCGTCGTGACGTCCACCGAGAGCAACTGCCCGACGAAGACCTGCACGGAATCGCTTGCGGTGGTGCCGAAGGAATCGGTGACCGTGCATGTGAGAGCGTAGGTTCCGACGGTGGCGCTGCTGGTGAACGTCGGGTTCTGAGCGCTCGTGGATGAGAGTCGCGTGTTGTCGGTGGCGCCGGACGGATTGATGCAGGTCCAGGCGTAGGTACTGTAGGTGCCGGAGCCGCCGATCGCGGTGGCGGAAAGGGCCGCCTGGCCGTTGGCCCCGCCGCCGGGGATGACGGACCAGCGGTTCGTGCCCGTGCTGAGAGAGAGCGACTGTCCGACGACGAGATGCAGAGCGTCAGCGGTGGTATTGCCGAAGGAGTCGGTGACGGTGCAGAAGAGCCGGTAGGTTCCGACGGTGGCGCTG
>CAZUAI010000014.1:16836-39879 GCA_964617875.1 uncultured Planctomycetales bacterium
GCCGGACGGATTGATGCAGGTCCAGGCGTAGGTGCTGTAGGTGCCGGAGCCGCCGTAGGCGGTGGCGGAAAGGGCGGCCTGGCCGTCGGTCCCGCCGTTCGGAAGAACCGACCACCGATCCGTCCACACGACGACGGAAAGGGCCTGCCCGACGACAACGTGGAGGGCATCGGTGGCGGTATTGCCGAAAGAGTCGGTGACCGTGCAGGCAACACGGTAAGTGCCCACAGTGACGTCGCTTGTGAACGTCGGGCTGGCGACGGCGGTGGAGGAGAGCCGGGTGTTGTCGGTGGCGCCGGCGGGGTCGGTGCAGGTCCAGGCGTAGGTGCTGTAGGTGCCGGAGCCGCCGAAGGCGGTGGCGGTGAGGGTGGCCTGTCCGTTGGCCCCGCCGCCGGGGACAAGGCGGACGCGGTTGGTGGTGACACTGACGCCGAGGCCCATGCCGACCTGGAGGTGCATCGATGCGGTGAACGTCTTGAGGACGGAGTCGATCACAGTGCAACTGACGCGATAGGTGCCCGCGGTGGCCGGGGCGGTGAAGACGGGTGTCGCGGTGTTCGGATCGTCCAGCACAGTGCCGGTCACGTCCAGACCGGTCGGGTCCAGGATCTTCCACACATATGCGAGAGGCGTGACGCCGCCGTTTCCGACGGCGATGAGAGCAGCCTGTTCGCCTGCCGCGGGAAGCACCTGCCGCGTTGTTCGCACGGAGACGCTCAATCCCTGGTCCAGACCGCCGCCGACGACCGTGCTGGTGGTCTGCGCCGCGATGAAGCCCGCGGAGTCCGTGACCACGCACGTGAACAGGTACGTTCCCGTCGTCAATTCGCTGGTGAAGACCGGCGTGGGGGAAGTCACGTCGTCGAGCCGGGAGTTGTCGGTGTCCCCGCCGGGGGTGGTGACGGTCCATGCGTATCGATAGGGCGGGATTCCGCCGGTCGCGTTGGCGCCGAGTTGGGCCGTACCGCCACCGGCAAGGACGTCCTGGCGGTTGATCGTGACGTTCAGGCCGATGCCCTGGCCAACGAAGAGCATGACCGAACTCTGGGCCTGCTGCCCGACCACGTCGCTGACCAGGCAGGTGACGCGGTAAATGCCGTTGGTCGCGCCGCTGGTGAAAGTGGGGGCGGGGATGTCGGTGGCGTCAAGCCGCGTGTTGTCGATCACGCCGTTGGGCATGACGACCGTCCATTCGTAAACGAACGGGAGCGTGGTGCCGGTGACGTGGGCCGTCAGTGCGACCCGCCCGTCCACTCCGCCGCCCGCGGGGATCTGCTGTCGCGAGCTGGTTACGTCGATGGCCAGCCGCTGATATACAGTGATCGCGACCGAATCCGTGAACGCTACGCCCAGGGAATCGCTGATCGTGCAGAAGACCAGGTACGTGCCGAGCACGGCCGTGCTGGTAAACGTGCGCACGCCGGCGACGGTGCCGCTGAGGCGGGCGTCGTCGGGGTTGCCCGCGGGGTCGAGCACGGACCAGGCGTATGCGTACGGCGGGGCCCCGCCGACCACTTCGGCGGCGACGGTTGCCTGCCCCAGTACGCCGCCGCCGGCCGTCACCCACAGCGCGCTGGCATTCAGGCTGGCCACAAGCTGCTGGCCGACGCTGATCTCGAGCGCATCCACGTTGACGTGTCCGACCGCGTCCGTGACCGTGCAAACGATACGGTATGTGCCTACGGTGCCCGCGCTGGTGAACGTCGGCGAGGCCGCGGTCGTGCTGTCGAGCCGGGCGTTGTCCGCGTTTCCGTTTTCGTCCAGAACCGACCACGCGTACGTATAGGGGCCGGTCCCGCCGACGACGGTGGCGGAGAGGACGGCCGTGCCGTGGACGCCGCCGCCCGCGGCGATCCGCTGGCGGCTGCTCGAGATGCTGAGTTCCACCGACTGACCGACCGAGAGCAGCACGGAATCGGTCGTCTGATACCCGGCGTCGTCCGTCACGCGGCACAAGGCGCGGTACGTCCCGGAGACCGCCGCCGTTGTGAAGACCGGGTGGGCGATGGTTGCGTTGTCAATCCGCGCGTTGTCCGTGACGCCGTCCGGCCCGGTGATGGTCCATGCGTAGCTGTACGGCGGCGTCCCTCCGATCACGTCGGCCGCGAGGAACGCCGTTCCGTTGATGCCGCCGTTGGCGGCGAGGTGTTGCCGGTTGGTGGTCACGTCGAGCGCCAACACATCGCTGACGCGGATCGCAATGGACTGGGCGACGAAGGCTTCGGTGGCATCGCGTACGGTGCACGTCACGGTGTACGTGCCGGTCGCCGACCCGCTCGTGAAGAGCCGGCTGGAGGGCTCTGTGCCGGAAAGCCGCTGCGTGTCGGGCCGGCCGTCGGGACCCGTGACGGACCACTCGTACGTGTAGGGCGGCTGGCCGCCGAGCAGTTGCGCGGTGATTGTGGTCCGGCCGTTCGTGCCGCCGCCGCTGATCACCGACTGCCGGGTCGCCGTCACGTCGAGAACGACCTGTTCGCTGACGTAGAGCACTGTGGAGCCCCAGAACTGCTGGTTCCACGAGTCGATTACGCGGCAGGTCAGTTGGTATGCGCCGGAAAGGCCGCTGGCGGTGAACGTTGGGTCGGCCAGGGTGGCGTCGTTCAGCCGGTCGTTCGCGACGTGGCCGAGCGGATCGATGACGGTCCATTCATACCGGTAAGGGGGGACGCCGCCGCGGGCGCGGACATGCGCCATGACGCTGGACCAGCCGGCGGGCCGCGCGCCCTCCGGGAACACGCGGGGACGGTCCACCGAAATATCCGCCGCGAGAGGTCCCTCGCTCAGCGGGCACCCCGCCTGCACGAGAGCCAGCCACGCGAGGGCCGCGCAGAGAATATGGCGCGCGCCTCGAGAGGCCGGGCTTCGCAGGAGATCAGCAGTGTGCGATTGCCACGTCACGGATCGCATCCGCCGGCGGCGGCCGGCACGCGTGTCTCAGGCGGTCGATGCGCGCCGGCTCGCCCAGGACAGTCGCAGCGGCGCGCTCCATCGTTTGCATGCCGTAACCTCGCCCCAACGAGATTATCGGTTGTATCGAATGCCACGTTTATTTGGGGGACCGTTGTGATCCGGCCGCCGCCGCGAACACGGCGCGGCTCGTCGTGCCGACGGCCGGATGAGACGCCCGACGTGCCTGCCGACGTGCCTGGCAACCCTGATAATGCGGGTGGGGCCGGGCGACATTGCGATCCTCCAGGGTGCTTTTCGGGCACTGCCGGCCGCGTTATGATGGCCCGTCAGCAGGGATTCGACGGCCACGACGCAACGGTTCTGGCACAGATGCATCGGGCCTCGGACCTGAATCAGCACGAGCGCGCGAGTGGCGGAACTGGCAGACGCGCAGGATTTAGGATCCTGTGGGGAAACCCGTCCGGGTTCGACTCCCGGCTCGCGCAATACGCCCGGCAATGATGCTCATCACGTCCGCATTGTGTGCGTGAGGGCATTGAGGCGTTTGCCGGCAATTCGCATTCCCGCTCCGCGTCGCTCGCCGACGATTCGCGTTCACCCCGGCGGGAGACGTCTGTACCAGGTGAGGGCCATGGCGGCGGCGCCGATCGCGACGACGACCATGCTGATGCCGAATCGGTCCCACTGGCGGACGATGAGGTAGCTCGGGCCCACGTACAACGCGAAGAGCCACGGCAGACCGATCAGCACGCTCAGGGCGTCCCAGGCGAACGGTTGCTCCTTCCGGTAGCCGGGCTCCGCGGCCCGGACGCGGGCGACGACCGGCCCCCAGGCGCCGGCCGGCTGCGTCTGCCGGTAGAAGCGCTCGAGCGTGGACATCTCCGTGGGCGCGGTCACGAGCGAGACGACGATTGCGATCACGGTCGTACTGCCGGCCAGGGCCGGGATCACGACGTACACCGGCCACGCCGGATTCGCCAGCGCCTGCGCGAGCGAGAGCGCCATGCCGCTGAACATGGCTGCGGCAAAGCCCGCGCCGTTCAGCCGCCACCAGTACCACCGCAGGACGTTCGGCACGAGCACCGCCGAGCCGAGGAAGCCCAGGATCCAGGTGATCATGGTGTTGATCGAATTGGACATGAACGAGATCGCGATCCCGATGAAAATCATGATGATCGAGGCGAACTTGCTCGCGCGGACCAGGTGCGTTTCCGAGGCGTTCGGCCGGATGTAGTGCTGATAGATGTCGCGGATCAGATACGACGCGGCCCCGTTGACCATGGCGCTGAACGTGGCCATGAACGCCGAGAGCAGCGCGGCCAGGGCCAGCCCCTTGAGCCCGATCGGCAGGACGTTGGCAATGACGTGCGGCAGGACCTTCTCGGCGTCGAACTTCGTCTGCGTCTCGCCGGCGACGGCCACAAGGCCCAGCACGGCGATGGCCATCGCCATCGGGAAGCGGATGGTGTGGATGACGCCCCAGAGCATGCCGGCGAGCGAGGCCTCGCGGGGGTTCCGCGTGGCGAGGAACTTCTGAAAGTCGTAAAGCTGCTCGGGACCGCTCAAGCCGAGGAGGACGCCCTTCGCGACGAAGGTGATGACGACCAGGCCGAAGAGGGCGTACATGTCGCCGGCGTTCGCGATCCGCCATTTCGGCACGATGGAATACCAGGTGCCGGGGTCCACGTGGACGAGCCGGTTCGCGCCCGTCGCGAGGGCGGACAGGGCCGAGCCGACCTGATCGGCATGGAACGCCGCGAAGCCGAGGTACGCGATCATGCACGCTCCGCACGTCAGGATGATCGTCTGGACGAACTCGACGATCGTCAGGCCGACGAAACCGCCCATGATCACGTACGCGCCGGTGATGCCGATGATCGCCGCCGCGCAGATCGAGTCGGCGTACGGAGCCGCGGCCGGGCCAACCCACGCCTTGATCGGCAGGAACTCCGCGCCGAACTTGCCCATGCCGACCGCCGTGTAGCCGATGAACGTCGTCAGCGTCAGGACGGCGAAGAGGGTGTACGCGAGCCGCGCCGCCTCGCCCCCGCCGCCCTTGCCGAACCGCAGGACCATCCACTCCGCGCCGGTCAGGACGCCGCTGCGGCGGATCCACTTGCCCATGTAGGCGAGGTAGAAGACCGCGATCAGGAACCCCCACATCCACTGGATCCAGTAGCCGCAGAAGCCGTACGCGACGAACATGGAGACGATCCACATCGTGCCGGTGATGTCGAAGTAGCTCGACGAGCCCGACATGGCGATCATCCACCACGGCAGCGTCCGCCCGCCGAGGAAGTACGACTCGAGGCCCCGGGCCGCACGGCGCTTGACCCAGACGCCCACGCCCACGACGAGGGCGAGGTACACGATCACGATCACGAGGTCGATGGGATGGAGCTTCATCAGTGTCCCGTTCAAGACGGCCGCCGGGGCCGCTGTCCGTCTGGGTTCGCGTTTTCCGCGGCCGGATTATACCGGATCGGGCCGACACCGCCGAATCGGAGACAGGAGACGCGAAAGGCGACGAAGAAGACGGCACGGAGCGCGACGCCTGCCGGGTGACCGGCCGCGGCACGACGCATCGACACGGGCCCCGCGCTTGCGAAACGCCGGCCGGCTGATACGCTGCTCGAACGGTGTCCGAATCGACCGGCACGAACACGCACAGCGAGGTGATTCCATGATGTTCACAAAGCTCGCCGTCCTGTCCATCGCAGCGGCCCTTGGCATGTCCGCCGTCGGCTACGCCGCGGAGGGGCTCGATCCCTACGCCGACGAGTCCCGCGAAGAGCGCGACGCCCGCATGAAATGGTGGCGCGAGGCGCGATTCGGCATGTTCATCCACTGGGGCGTCTACGCCGTCCCCGCCGGCACGTACAACGGCAAACGCATCGACGGCATCGGCGAATGGATCATGAACAGGGGAAAGATCCCCTGCGCCGAGTACCAGGCCTACGCGAAGCAGTTCAACCCGGTCAAGTACGATGCGGACGAGTGGGTGCGGATCGCCAGGGACGCCGGCATGAAATACATCGTCATCACGTCGAAGCACCACGACGGCTTCGCGCTGTTCGCCACGAAGGCGTCGAAGTGGAACGTGGTGGATGCGACGCCCTACGGCAAGGACCTCCTCAGGCCGCTCGCCGAGGCCTGCGCGAAGCACGGCATCCGGCTCGGGCTCTACTACTCGCAGGCGCAGGACTGGAACAACCCCGGCGGGGCGGCCGCCGGCGGGCATTGGGACAAGGCCCAGGACGGTAGCATGGACGAGTACATCCGCAACGTCGCCGTGCCGCAGGTCCGCGAGATCCTGACGAACTACCCGCTCTCCGTGCTGTGGTGGGACACGCCGGTGGACATGAACAAGGAGCGGGCCGACATGCTCATCCCGCTGCTCCGGCTCCGCCCCGGCATCATCCACAACAACCGCCTCGGCGGCGGCTACAAGGGCGACACCGAAACGCCCGAGCAGTTCATTCCGGCGACCGGCTACCCGGGCGATCGCGACTGGGAAACCTGCATGACGATGAACGACACCTGGGGCTACAAGAGCTACGACGACAACTGGAAAAGCACCGAGACGCTCATCCGCAACCTCGTCGATATCGCCTCGAAGGGCGGCAATTACCTGCTGAACGTCGGCCCGACGGCGGAGGGCCTGATCCCCGCCCCGTCGGTCGAGCGGCTCAAGGAGATCGGCACGTGGATGAAGGTTAACGGTGAAGCGATCTACGCGACCAGCGCCAGCCCGTTCAAGCGGCTCCCATGGGGCCGCTGTACGAAGAAGCTCGCGCCCGGGGGCGCGACGCTCTACCTGCACGTCTTCGACTGGCCGACCGACGGCAAGCTTCTCCTCCCGGGCCTCAAGAACACGGTGACGAAGGCGTGGGTCCTCGCCGACGGCGCGAAGAAGCCGCTGCGAGCCGAGCCCTCCGCCGACGGTGTGACGCTCGCCGTTCCCGCCGCCGCGCCGGACAGGATCTGCTCCGTCGTCGTCTGCCGGATCGAGGGCGCGCCCGACGTCGTGACGCCGCCGCTGATGCAGTCGAACGACGGCTCGGTGACGCTGCCGGCCGTCGAGGCGAAACTGCACGGCGAGACGATCCGCTACGAGGCCGGCCGCAAGCGCGATTGCCTCGCCTCGTGGGACAACGCCGATGACTGGGCCGAGTGGGAGTTCAAGATCGACAAACCCGGCACGTTCCACGTGACGGTGACGGCGTCCGCCAGGGACTCCGGCAGGCTCGTGATCGCCGTCGGCAACAGCAGGACCGAGGCAGCTGCCCCCAACACCGGCGACTACGCCACGTTCGCCGACATCGCCGCCGGCACGATCGAGATCGGCGAGAAAGGCATGGTCTCGCTCTCCGTCAGGGCGGCGAAAGACGGCTGGCACCCCGTAAACGTCAGAAGCATCAGGCTCACGCCGGCGAAGTGACGCCCCCGTGCGGCACGGTCGCGCCCCGGGCGGATGCGCAGCCGCCGGCTTGCCGGCACGCTCCTCCGTGTACGGCAGACAACGTACCCGGATCCGTCATGCGGTGGTCCACGCGCCCCACAGGAGGCGCAGCGCCCGCTCGCCGACGCGCCGGCCCGCGTGATTCAGGTCCATGCCGATCATGATGGTCACGATTTCGTAGTGGAACGTGAGCAGCCATGCGAGGGCGGCGCTGAAGCGGCTGTTGACCAGGCCGGCCGCCGCCAGCCGCCGGTGGAGCGGCGTGCCCCGCGTCTGTTGGCGCTTCCAGTATTGCGACCAGAGCCGCAGCACCGCCAGCCCGACGCCCTGGGCCGTTCCCCAGATGATGTAGCACCAGCGGGGGCCGTGCCACAGGCCGCACAGCAGGAACGTGATCGTGAAGCCCCAGAAAAAGTGCCACCGCCGCCGGATTAGCGCGTTGAAGACGTATTCCCGCAGCCACGCCCCGAGCGTGATGTGCCAGCGCTGCCAGAACTCGCCGATGTTCACCGAAAACCACGGGTAGTTGAAGTTCTCCGGCACGACGAATCCCATCGCGCGGCCGATGCCGACGCCCAGCTCCGTGTAGCCGCTGATCCAGAGGAAGAACGACAGCGGGGCAAGGTAGATGCTCGCGACGAAGCGGCCCGTCGAGAGCCGACCGGGATCGTCAAAGAGCACGTCGATCGGCACCTTGTCGATCAGCACGCCAAGCAGCCCCAGCCGCGCCAGCCCGCTGAAGATCCGCAGACCCGCCGCCCCGAGGTCGCGATGCTTCCGCAGGTCGCCGTTGAGCTGGCCCGTGAACTCGCCGTACCGATAGAGCGGCCCCATTCGCAGCGACGGCGCAAACAGGGCATACGCCAACCACTCGCCGCTTCGCGGCGGGCGCAGCTTGCCCCGCGACACATCCTGGAAGACGTGCAGCGTCTTGAGGAAGAGGTAGCCGATGCCCGCCCAGTGAACGTAGAAATAGAGCGGCTCGCGAACCGGCGGCAGCCACGCCGGCTGCGGGTGCAGCAACAGCGCCGCGTACCCGCCGACCAGCAATGCCCAGCCGAGCCAGTACAACCGTTGGTTCGCGAACGCCCGCACCACCAGGAATCCGACGGCGGCCAGCGCCGCGAGCGTCAGCATGAAGGCCGGTCCGACCGTCGCCAGCGTGAGGAACAAGGCGCTCAGGACGATGTACGGCACCCGCCCCCGCGCGGGCATGAGCCAGAAGGCCGGCACGAATACGAGATACGCCAGCACACCGACCGGTCCGCGGGGGACATCGAATCCACCCTCGACGTGGTGGATCCACCCGTCGGGGCGGATGGCGAACTCGAGCACATGCGCGGCAAGCACCAAGCCGACTCCCGGCTGCAGGCGCCCCACCGGTTCCGCCCGGCGACCCGCGCCCGTGGACGCAGTATACGCACCGCGTCCTGCCGCTCAATGCATCCCCCGATCCGCTCGAGGCCGCCTCGCCCGAACATGGAGAATGTGGAACGGTGAATGTAGAATGGCAGCCGGAGCGAGTCGATGGGCAGGTACGATCGCTACGAATTGTGGGGCGTCCGGCGGGATGATGCGCTGGCCCGGTGCCAGGCGCAACTGACCGCATGGGGGCTGACGATGCCCGCCGTCACGCCGCTCGTGTGCCACTTCGGCCTTGACGACTTCGACCGGCAGGGACTCATCGAGTTCTGGGTGGCCAACGAGGTCGAAGCCGGCTACTGCGGCAAGTTCCTGTTCGTCTTCGACGGCCAGACCTGCCCCGCCCACCGGCACGCCCGCAAGCACGAGACGTTCTTCGTCGTGCGCGGTTCGGTCCGGATGACGATCAACGGCAACCCGGCGGTAAAGAAGGAGGGCGACCTTGTGGCCATGCCGCCCGGCGACGAGCACAGCTTTACGGGCATCGGCCCGGCGCTGCTCCTGGAAACCTCGTCGCCGTGCCTGCTCCAGGACAACTTCTTCGCCGACAAGCGGATCGGCGACGACGGCGTGATCTGAAGCCCTGCTGTCCACGCTCACCGCGCTCGGAGGCGAACCATGCGACGATCATCCCCGCATCTTGCCGCATCGGCGTTCATATGCTTCGTGGCGATCGGCCCTGCGGCGGCCCGCGCGGATGCCCCGGCCGCCGCGACGCAGCCCGACGGACGTCTGCGGCTTGGCGTCATCGGCCTCGTGCACGGCCACATCTGGGGCTTTCTCGAAGAGGCCTGCCGCCGTGCCGACGTCGAACTCGTCGGCATGGCCGAACCTCGCGCCGAGGTGCTCCGGCGATATGGCACGCGCCACAAGCTGCCGGCGTCGGCGCTCTTTGAGGACATGGTGAAAATGCTCGACACCGCCCGCCCGGAGGCCGTGGCCGTCTTCACCGACACGTTCGACCACCGGGCCGCGGTCGAGGCCTGTGCCGCCCGGCGGATCCACGTGATGATGGAGAAGCCGCTCGCCGTGAGCCTGGAACATGCCCTGGCCATCGAGCGAGCCGCGCGCAACGGCGGGATCCATGTCCTGGTCAACTACGAGACCACGTGGTATCCGGCCACCCAGACCACCATCGACATCGTACGGCGGCAGCAGCGGCTCGGCCGGATCCGCAAGCTCGTCGCCCACGACGGCCATCAGGGTCCGAAGGAGATCGGCATGCCGCGCGAGTTCCTCTCATGGCTGCAGGATCCCGAACGAAACGGCGGCGGCGCCCTCTACGACTTCGGCTGTTATGGAGCGAACCTCTTCACGTCGCTGATGGACGGGCGGCGTCCGCAGAGTGTGACGGCGGTGACGCAGCGGCTCAAGTCCGACCCGAGCTACCGTCGCGTGGACGACGAGGCGACGATCGTGCTGGCCTATGCGGATGCGCAGGGGATCGTCCAGGCGTCGTGGAACTGGCCCTACAGCCGCAAGGACATCGAGGTCTACGGCGAGCGCGGCTGCTGCATCACGATCGACCGCGAGGCGTACCGCCTGCGTGTCGATGAAGGGGTCGAATCGCTGCTCCGTGCGGACCGCCTCGCCGCCCCGATGGATGACCCCATCTCGTACCTCGCGGCCGTTGCGAGGGGCCGGGTCGAGCCATCGGGACCGTCATCGCTGCGCGTGAATCTGATCGTGTCCGAGATTCTCGACGCCGCCCGCCGTTCGGCCGAGACGGGCAAGACCGTTCGACTGGATCCGGCGCCGCCGTGGGAGGCCCGCTTGCACGAGTAACACTCATTCCGACGCGGCCTCGCGAAGCCTGTGGAGTGCGGCGGCAACGCCGCCGCTTTGGATTCGGCCTCAGCCAAGGCGCCGCCGCCGGCGCACTCCATACTGGTCGAAAGTTTGTCAGGCGAGTACGGTACTGGCGTGTACCGGCCGTGACGCCGGAGGTGAATCATGGGTATGCGGGTTGCGAATCTGGCGGTCGTTTCCATTCTCGTTCGTGCCGTCGTCGCCGTCGCGGCGCCCGCCACGAACGTCATCTTCATCCTGACGGACGACCAGGGCGTCTGGTCGCTCGGGTGCTACGGGAACCGCGAGGCCCGCACGCCCGAGGTCGATCGGCTCGCCGCGGAGGGCGTTCGGTTCACGCGTGCCTTCGCCGCCACGCCGGTCTGCTCGCCGAGCCGGGCCACGTTCTTCACCGGCCGCATCGCCTCGCAGCACGGCATCCACGACTGGATCAAGAACGAGAACATGGGCGAGCGCGCCCGCGCCTGCATTCCCGACGAGACGTTCCTCAGCAGCGTCCTGGCGAAGCACGGCTACACCTGTGGCCTGGTCGGCAAGTGGCACCTCGGCGACAGCATGACGCCCCAGGCCGGTTTCTCGTACTGGTTTGCGCTCCCGCAGGGCTCCAGCCCCTACCAGGACGCCGACATGATCTGGCGGGGCAAGGTCATCAAGACCTCCGGCTACATCACCGACCGCATCACCGACAAGGCGATCGAGTTTCTCGACCTCAACAAGACACGGCCGTTTTTCCTGGCGATCACGTACAACGCCCCGCACAGCCCGTACAACGGCCACCCGGACGAACTGGTGGACCTCTTCAGAGACTGCCCGTTCAAGTCCGTGCCCGACCTGCCGCCACACCCCTGGGCCGTGGGGCAGGTCGGCGACCTCCGCACGCACAAGATCCTGTCGCAGTACTACGCCGCGTGCACCGGGATCAGCCGCGGCGTCGGGCGGGTGATGGACCGGCTGGACGAACTCGGCCTGGCGCAGAACACGCTCGTCGTCTACACGAGCGACCAGGGCTTCTGCTGCGGCCACCACGGCCTCTGGGGCAAGGGCAACGCGTCCAACCCGCGGAACATGTACGACACGTCCATGCAGATCCCGTTGATCTTCCGCCAGCCCGGGCGCCTGCCGAAGGGCGCCACGACGGACGCCCTCGTCTGTGCGTACGACTTCGTGCCGACGATCCTCGACCACTTGGGCCTGCCGCCGTCGCCGGGGCGGAACCTGCCCGGGCGGAGCTTTGTGCCCGCCCTGCAGGGCCGGACGGCGGAAGGGTTCGACGCGATCTTCGGCGAATACGGCCGGGCACGGGCGATCCGCACGGCGACGCACAAGTACGTCCACCGCGCCGACGGCGGCCCCGACGAACTGTATGACCTGCAGACGGACCCCGACGAGAT
Source organism: uncultured Planctomycetales bacterium (assembly GCA_964617875.1). Lineage (GTDB taxonomy): Bacteria > Planctomycetota > Phycisphaerae > UBA1845 > PWPN01 > CAZMVY01. Next base: position 28,831 of record CAZUAI010000014.1, read on the forward strand.
GACGAACCTCATCGAAAAGCCCGGGCAGAGGCAACTCGTGCTCAATCTGCGGAAACGCCTGTTCGAATGGTTCGACCGCTATGCGGAAGCCGGCCGCGACCCCGTCGGCCAGGAGTACCTTCGGCCCACGAAGGATGAGTAGCCTTCCGTTGGTCGTCCAGACACCCTGCCGACAGCAAGCAGGCTGGAAGCCTGCGCCGCGGCGGGGCCGAACCTTCGCGGAAACAGCGCTATTCGCACGCCGGCGGGTTATTCGGCCCGTTGAAACATGCCTGGAATGCTGCGAAGTCCTCCAGATCGATGTCGCCGTCATCGGGGTCCGTGTCGAACCGCGCGCACTCCCACGGCTCCGTGCCGGCGTACGGCCGGTTCGGTCCGTTGAAGCAGGCCCCGAACGCCGAGAAGTCGAGCAGATCGACATCGCCGTCGCCGTCCGCGTCCTGCGGGACTCTCAGCGACACCGGCTTGGCAATGCTTCCCGAGTCCTGTGACGCACCGGAAACGAGCCAGGTCATGGGCGTCCGGTTTTCCACCGTGATCTCGACGAAGACGTCGAAGAAACTCTGCACGAACCTCGGCTCGTCGATCGGGAATATCACCCGGACGCCTTCGCCGGGTTCGTCGCCGACGATGCCGGAGCCGTCGGTCGACAACTCCAGCCAGACGTCGAAGAACGAATCGACATGGACCACCTCGCCGCGCGACGTGTAGAGCGTCATCCCCCAGCTGCCCGGCGGGAAGAACGGTCCGTTGCGCGGATCGTACAGGATCCCGGCGGCGTTCAGGTCCACGAAGAACGAGAACCCGGTGATGTTCGCCGGATCTTCGAAGAGGTGAAACGGGGGCAGCTCGGGCTGCATGAAGCATGCCAGGCCCATCGGCGACGTGATCGGCGTCGGGATCATGGGCTGCACGACCGACACCTTGGCGTCTTTCTTGTGAAGATCGCCGTGATCGGTGACGAACAGGATGAACTGCTCCTTGGACGGATCAGGCGATGCCTTGATGCGGTCGCCCGCCTGCTTGATCGCTTCGCGCAAGCCGTTCGCCGAGCCCTTCTTGTCCCAGCCGCCCGTGCCGTTGCCGCCGACGGTTGTTACGTTCGTATTGGGCTCGCCGTTGAAATTGCCCTTGATCGTGTCGCGCTGCGTGTTGTCGCGGCCCGCCGCGCTGTCCGGCTTTCCGGCATACACCACGACCTCCCGCCCCCGCACCGCGCCGGTGGACGAGGCCTTTTCCAGCGAAACGCCGCCGGCCGGCTTTCCGCCGCCGGTGGACGGCGTCTCGCCCGTGGCCTTGCCGGCCGTTCCGGCGTCATGAACCTTCTGTCCATTGTTGCCGGCTGCGGGCTTGAGTGCCTTCGATGCGTCGTCGTCGTATCCACCGTACTTCGCCTTCTCGCCTTGCGAGGTGGCCGACGTCACGGCGGTGTTCGGCTTGCCGGCAAACGCCTGGGCGGCGTTGCCGCCGTAGCATTCGGTGAGCACGACGAGCCGGGGCGTGCCCGGCGGCAGAAACTCATCCATCCACTTGGCAAGATCCTCCGCCGTAATCGCGGCGCCCTCCGAAGTGCAGAGTGTCCCCACCGTCTGGGTTTGCCCATAAACCGACGCCGTGAACAGCACGATCCAAAGATAGGCGATTTTCTTCATCGTTGCCTCCTGTGAGAAGATGGTCTTGCCGGCTCTTGTGACCGACCGCTTATAGGGCATTCTACAGCAACGCCGAAGCCGGAACAAGCTTTTTCTGATTTTTCTTGTCGCCGCGCGGCTCGGCATAGAGCCACAATTCACCATACTGCCAGCGGCACTTGATCAGCTCTGTCCGTCGGGGCGATGCTTCTTAGAGCCCATCCCAAAACCTGTGAGGATGGGCAACTTGTGGCGAAAAGCCGTCTGTGCCGAAGGGTTTCGGGATAGGTTCTTAGCGTGCCACTGCACTGCCTACGGGCATGCCGGCACGTTGTTCGGCCCGTTGTAGCAACGCGAAAACAGAAGGAAATCATCGAGGTCCACGTCCCCGTCGTTGTCGAGGTCCGCCGGATCGCAGCCGGTGGTGGCCGGCGGGTTGTTCGGCCCGTTGAAGCACGTGGTCAAACGCGTGAAGTCGGCCATGTCCACGTCGCCGTCGGCGTCGAAGTCGCTCATGATCTCGCACTCGTCGGGAACCCCGTTGCCATTGTCGTCATGGCTGCGCGCCGCCAGGCTCTGTCCGCGCAGGATCGACACGCTGTCGCTGTCCAGGTTCGCGACGGCGAGGTCGTACGTCGTATCGCCGTCCAGCCGCGCCCCGATCACCGAGACCGGTGCGGTGCCCACGGCAAACCGGCCCCCTTTTGTGAAGGACGCATGGCCGTCGTTCAGGAGCAGCGAAATATCATGGGACCCGCGATTGGCCGTAACCAGGTCGATCCCGCCCGCGCCGTCGAAGTTGATCGCTGCAAGCCCCTGTGGATTTGAGCCGGTCAGGAAGGCGGCACGCGGCGCGAACGTGCCGTCGCCGTTGTTCTTCAGCACCGAGACGGTCGTCGTGTTCGCGTTGGTCACCGCGATGTCCCGGTCGCCGTCGCCGTCGAGATCGGCCGTGATGATCGCGCGCGGGTCTTTCCCGGCGGGGTAATTCACCGCAGCGGCAAACGCACCCGTCCCCAGGTTCCGGAGCACCGAGACGGAGTCGTTCGCGCCGTAGTTCGCCACGGCGATGTCGCGATGGCCGTCGCCGTTGAGGTCGCTGATCACGAGGGCCAGGGGGATGTCCTGCGTGGCGTAGTGGGCGGCCGCCTGGAACGTCCGGTCGCCGTTGTTCTTGAGCACCGACACGTTGTCGGAAAGGTAGTTCGCCGTCACGATGTCCGGGAAGAGGTCGCTGTTCACATTGCCCGCGGCAATGAAGAACGGGCCGTTGCCGACGCTGCATTTCACGGGTGCCGAGAAGACGCCGGCCTTGTACGTGCCGAAGAATATCCACACATCGTCATCGTCGTAGTTGGCCACGACGAGATCCATGTACAGGTCGTTGTCGAGGTTTGCGACCGTGGCGCAGTACGGGTTGGCGCCGACGGCCAGGTCCGTCCTGCCGGTGAAGACGCCGCTTCCGTTGTTCCACAGGATGGACACCGTATCCGCAAAGTGGTTCGCGACCACCAGGTCGCGGTCGCCGTCGCCATTGAGGTCGCCGGAAGCCACGGAGTGGGCCCCATCGCCTGCGGCATACGACACGGCACTCGTGAAGCCGAAGCTCGGCAGGACGTCGGCCTCGTCCGGAATGCCGTTGCCGTTGCAGTCGTAGCTTGTGCCGCCGGCAATGTCGCAACTGTCCGGCACGCCGTTGTGGTTGTAGTCGGTGCTCGTTCCCGCATTGATGTCGCACTCGTCCGGGATGCCGTTGACGTTACAGTCGCGGCTGTAAGGCGGGATCGTCTGGTTGATCAGCACCGACACGGTGTCGGCGTAGGCGTTGGCCACGGCAAGGTCCGGAACGGCGTCCGCGTCGAGGTCGGAGGCCGTGACGGAGTTGGCCGAGACCCCGGTCGCGTAATGGACCGGCGCGGAAAATACCGCACCGCCGTTGTTCCGCAGGACCGAGACGTTATTGTCGTCGATGTTCGCTACGGCGAGGTCCAGATCGCCGTCCGCATCGAGATCGGCGATAGCCACGCTGACGGGTCCGTCGCCCGCCGTGTACTCAACGGCCGTGCCGAAGGAGCCGGTGCCGCCGTTCTTCAACACGGATACGCTTGGCGTCTCGCCCATGGCGGGGCCCTGGTTGGCCACGGCGAGGTCCAGGTCCCCGTCGCCGTCAAGGTCGCCCGCCGCCACCGCCACCGGCTGGTCGCCCACGCTGTAGTACGAGGGCGTCAGGAACGTTCCGGTGCCGTTGTTCCTCGACACCGCGACCTTGTCGTAGTAGCCCGTCGTGACGACGGCGTCGAGATCGCCATCGCGATCGACGTCGGCCAGCACCACCGCGTTCGGATAGCCCGAAACCGTGAGGTTTGCGGGGGCACCGAAGCCGCCGCTGCCGTTGTTCTTGAGGACCGACAGGACGTGCGCCACGCCGCCCTCGCAGACGACGGCGAGATCGGCGTCGCCGTCGCGGTCCACGTCGCCAACCGCCACGCTCTTCGGGGGGCTCGGCCACGTCGGCGCCTGACCGACGGCGTACGTGCCCCACGCCGCGAACAAACCGCTGCCGTTGTTGCGGAGCGTGGACACGGAGTCGTCGAGATAGTTCGCCGCGACGATGTCGAGATCGCCGTCACGGTCGAAATCGCCGACCGCCACGTACACGGGGAAATTGCCCACGGCGTATGACACGCCCGCGGCATACGTCCCGTTGCCGTTGTTTTTCAGCACCGTCACGGTGTCGGAGTCGGCGTTGGCGACCACAAGGTCGATGTCTCCATCGCCGTCGATGTCGCCGGTCGCGACGCATTTCGGCGCGTCGCCGACGGCGTAGTTGACCGCCGCGGCGAAACCGAACCCGGTCGGCACGAGGTCGAGCGCGTCTTCGACCCCGTTGACGTTGCAATCCACGGCGCGGACCGGGCTCGACAACCCACCGGCGACACCCAGCGTCACAAGAACAACGACCACGACCGCCACGTTCGACACGATTCGGACTTCGCGCTTCATGATGTGCGCCTCCTTGTGAAATGGGTCACGCGCCGACGTGGCGCGCCCGCTTCAGGCTCCCAACCTTCGTCCGACAGCGAACATGCGAACGTCGGACACCTGAACCGCCAAGTGACACGTTCAGCCTAGGCGGCGTGCCGTCCCGCGTCAAGCCCCCGGCGGGGGTGCATGGCCGGTTGTGCGAGGGGGTGAGGAACCTTTGCCGGACAGGCGGAACACCGTGTTCACGGGAAGTGGACGCCCTGACGCGTTGAGCCCCGGGCAAGAAAGGTTCGTGACCCCCGCCCTGCGTGCAGGAACGGCCATGCACCCCCACGGCGGTCGCCTTTCACAAGTGCACGAGAACGGGTATAGTGTCTCTCTACCGGGGAGCCCTGCGCGAGCGGGGCGGCACGCCGGGAGGGAAAACTGGCTCGAGAAACGAGTTTCTTCGTGAAAACTGGCGTTGACGATACTACAATCGCTCCGGGGAAGGGTTGCGGAAAGCGACCGATGCGGGTCCTGCTGATCTCGGCGGCGACGCCCGACACCTTCTGGAGTTACAAGCACGTTCTGCCGTTCATTTCGCGGAAGGCGTGCTTCCCACCACTCGGCCTCCTTACGGTCGCGGCGATGCTCCCGCGGGAGTGGGACTTGCGCCTCGTCGATCTCAACGTAACGCGGCTTTCGGATACGGACATCGCCTGGGCCGACTATGTCTTCATCTCGGCCATGCTCGTACAGGCCGATTCCGCACGAGAGGCCGTGGCCCGCTGCAACGCGGCCGAGCGACCGGTCATTGCCGGCGGGCCGCTCTTCACCACGGGCCATGCGAAGTTCCCCGAGGTCGCCCATTTCGTCCTCGGCGAGGCCGAAACCGTGATGCCTTCCGTCGTCGCCGACATGCTCGCCGGCGATGTCAAACCGTTCTACCACGGCGACGACCGCCCCGACATCACCCGCACGCCCGTGCCGCGTTGGGATCTGATCAACACGAAGCAGTACGCCCTCATGCCGCTCCAGTTCTCGCGCGGCTGCCCGTTCAACTGCGAGTTCTGTGACATCATCGTCATGAACGGCCGCGTGCCCCGCGTGAAGACCAGCGAACAGATGATCCGCGAGCTGGAGAGCCTCGTCGCGACCGGCTGGCGCGACCCTGTCTTCATCGTTGACGACAACTTCATCGGCAACAAGGCGAAGGTCAAGGTTTTTCTCCGCGATCTGATCGCGTGGGAGGAACGCCGCGGCATCCGCCTCCAGTTCACGACGGAGGCGTCGCTCAACATCGCCGACGATCCCGAACTGCTCGCCCTGATGGTTCGCGCCGGGTTCAAGAAGCTCTTCGTCGGCATCGAAACGCCGCAGGAGGACAGCCTTCTCGAGTGCGCGAAGGTGCAGAACGCGAAGCGGGACATGCTCGCCGCCGTCAAGACGATCCAGAAGGCCGGCATGGAGGTGATGGGCGGCTTCATCGTCGGCTTCGACAGCGACCGGCCGAACATCTTCGAACGGCAGCTCAAGTTCATCCAGGAGGCCGGCATCGTCACCGCCATGGTCGGCCTGCTCCAGGCGCTGCCCGGCACGCGGCTCTTCTCGAGGCTGCACCGCGAGGGCCGCATCCTCGACGAGGCCTCCGGCAACAACGTCAACGCCGCCCTGAACTTCGTCCCCAAGCTCGATCGCGACATGCTGGTCGAGGGCTACCGCTCGCTCGTCAAGCACCTGTACACGCCGAAGGTCTACTATCGCCGCATCCTTACGTTCCTGCGCGAGTACAAGCCGCAGGGGCCGAAGTTCTACCTTTCGTGGACGGACATCCAGGCCTTCCTCAAATCGCTCTGGATCATCGGCGTCCGCAGCCGCGGCCGGCGCGAGTACTGGAAGTTCTTTACCAAGACCCTTCTGTTCCACCGCCGTGCATTCCCCGAGGCCATGACGCTGGCGATCCTCGGTCACCACTTCCGCCGCGTCGCATCAGAACTCTGATCCGTTTCCGCAGACCAGACCTCATGCGGGAAACGGGTTGTGTCCCCGTCCCTGGCTCCGTTCGGCGGCCGTGACTGCGCCGGGCCGCGCCCTACCACCGGATCGCAGGTTACCCTACAATGGCAGGGCTATGAGCATCGACTTTCTCCAGGATCTCTCGCGGCGCGGGCTTGTGCACCAGATCTCGGCGCCGGGCCTCGCCGACCTGCTGCAGAGCGGCCCGGCCGTCGCCTACATTGGATTCGACCCGACGGCGGACAGCCTCCACGTCGGAAACCTCGTCCACCTGATCAACCTCATGCGCTTCCAGAAGGCCGGCCACAGGCCGATCGGACTCGTGGGCGGCGGGACGGGGCTTATCGGCGATCCGTCGGGCAAGGAGAACGAGCGGGCACTGCTGACGCCGGAGCAGCTCGCGAAGAACCTCGCGGGCATCCGCTCGCAGGTCGAGCGGTTCCTCGATCTGGGCGAGGGCAAGGCCTGGCTCGTCAACAACGGCGACTGGCTCTGCGACCTCAAGCTGGTCGATTTCCTCCGCGACGTCGGCAAGCACTTCTCGGTCAACCAGATGATCGTGCGCGATTCGGTCCGCATGAGGCTCGAGACCAAGGAGTCCGGCCTGTCGTACACCGAGTTCTCGTACATGCTGCTCCAGTCGTACGACTTCCTCGCGCTCTACGACCGCTTCGGCTGCAGGCTGCAGATGGGCGGCTCGGACCAGTGGGGCAACATCGTCTCGGGCGCGGACCTCGTGCGGCGGCTTCGCGGCGTCGAGGTCTACGGCCTGACGACGCCCCTCCTGACCCGCTCGGACGGCAAGAAGTTCGGCAAGTCCGAGGAGGGCAACGTCTGGCTCGACGCGCAGCGGACGAGCCCGTACCAGTTCTACCAGTTCTGGCTCAACAGCGACGACCGCGACGTCATCCAGTACCTCAAGACGTTCACACTGCTGCCGCTCGATGCGATCGGCGAGGCGGAGCGCGAACTTGCCGACGCGCCGGAGAAGCGCGCGGCTCAACGGCTTCTCGCCCGCGAGGTGACGCGGATGGTCCACGGCGATGCGGCCCTGGCCCGCGCCGAGAGGGCGACGGCCGTGCTTTTCGCCAGGGACGCGGACTTCCGGCAACTCTCCGCGCAAGAGCTTCGCGAGGCGTTCCACGGCGCGCCGTCGAGCCGGCTCGACCCGGCCAGACTCGGCACGCCCGACGCAAGCCTCGTGGCGGTGCTTGCCGACTCCGGCCTGTATCCGTCCCGCGGCCAGGCCCGCAAAGACGTGCCCGGCGGCGCGGTGTCCGTGAACAACGTGCCCGTCACCGACGTGAACAGGGTCCTCACCACCGCGGACCTGCTGGCCGGCGGCTTCGTCATCCTCCGCAAGGGCAAGAAGCACTACCACGTGCTTCAGGCCGCAGAGTAGGAACCGTCCGGGCGGCCATCCGCGTTCGGCCGGTCGGGCCGGCGTTTCCATTTTCGGCGGGCTCCGGCTACGCTGAATCGGCCAACGGGGCAATGGTGCCGGCCAGGTATATGACAAGGAGCAGGATTCCATGCAGGTGACACGTCGGGAGATGCTGGGGGCGGGGATTGCGGCGGCGGCGACGATGGCAACGCAGGGCGCCCGGGCCGCCGTGGCGCCGAAGGCGACGAAGGCCGGGCCCGGCGGCGACATCGGCCCCGTCATCAAGCTGAGCTGCTGCGCCTACTCGCTCCGCAGCTATCTGCCCCGCGGCAACAACAAGGGCAGGATCAGCCTGCACGACTTCCTTGAACTGGCCGCCGCCTGGGGAATCGACGGCGTCGAGCTGACGTCGTACTACTTCGACTCCGAAGACAAGCCGTACCTGCACTCGCTCAAGGCGAAGGCGTTCAAGCTCGGCCTGGACATCTCCGGCACGGCGGTTGGCAACAACTTCTGCTTCGCGCCCGGCAAGGAACGCGACGAGCAGATCGCGATGGTTAAACGGTGGATCGACAACTCCGTCATCCTGGGCTCGCCGTGCATGCGGATCTTCGCCGGCGGCCGTTCGAGCAACGAGGAAGAACGCGCGCGGGCCTTCACCTGGGTCACCGACTGCATCAAGACGTGCTGCGACCACGCCGGCGAGCGCGGCGTCTTCCTGGCCCTCGAGAACCACGGCCACCTGACCGAGACGGCCGCCGACGTGCTGAAGATCCTGGACACGGTCCGGCACGAGTGGCTCGGCCTCAACCTCGACACGGGCAACTTCCCGCCGGATGTCTACAAGCAGATCGAGATGTGCGCCCCGCGGACCCTCACGTCGCACGTGAAGGTCAGCGTCCAGACGGGCGGGGAGAAGAAGAACCGCGACCCTGCCGATTACGCCCGGATCGTGCGGACCCTTCGCAACGCGAACTACCGCGGCTTCATCTCGCTGGAGTACGAAGACGCCGAGGATCAGATGGTCGGCGTGCCGAAGCAGCTGAAGAAAATCCGCGAGGCCATCGTGTCGTGAGATTGCTTCGTCCGGCGTGATCGCCGGCCGCCGGGACGTCGGCCGCATGAACTTCGCCCTCTCCACGCTGGATGTCATCATCATCGTCGCGTCGATCACCGGCGTGCTGATTGTCGGTTTCTGGGCGTCGCGACGGCAGGAGCAGACGGCCCGCGGCTACTTCCTCGCCTCCGGGCGGTTGCCGTGGTGGATCATCGGCTCCGCGTTCGTCTCCACGAGCGTCTCCAGCGAACAGATCGTCGGGACCGTCGGCGCCGCATACGAGCATGGCATGGGCGTGGCCAACTGGGAATGGTGCAGCCTGCCCGTCTACACGCTGCTCATGCTGTTCTTCATCCCCGTGTATCTCAGGAACCGGGTGACGACCGTGCCCGAGTTCCTCCGGCGGCGGTACGGCCCGCTCTGCGCGGACATCTACAGCTGGGTGATGCTGGTCGCCTATGTGTTCATCTTCCTCGTCCCCGTGCTCTACGGCGGAAGCCGGGCGTTTTCGCAACTGATCGGCTGGCCGTTTCATGCCGTGCTGTGGGTGATGGTGGTTCTCGTCGCCGCCTACGCCGTCAAGGGCGGTCTGGCCTCGGTCGTCTGGACCGACGCCGTGCAGTGCCTCATGCTCGTCGGCGGCGGGCTCGTCCTGTTCTTCATCGCCCTCGACAGGATCCCCGGCGGCATCCCGCACGGCTGGGCAACCATGACCCAGGCCCGACCCGAACGCTTCCACCTCGTCCATCCGATCGACGACCCGGTCGCCCCGTGGCTCGGCATGCTGTTCGCGTTCGTCGGCGTCATCCTCTTCTACCAGGCCGGCAACCAGGTGATGATTCAGCGCGTCCTCGGCGCCCGCTCGGCGTGGGACGGCCTGATGGGGATCGTCTTCGCCGGGTTCATCAACTTTCTCCGGCCGCTGGTGACGTGCTTCCTCGGGCTGATCGTCTATCACTGGATCCACGTGATGCACGAAGCCGAGCCCCTGGCGAACAAAGACGACGCCTTCCCGTTTGCCCTGAAGGCGTTCGCCCCGGCGTGGGGGCTGCGGGGGATCATCCTTGCGGGCTTTCTTGCGGCGGTGATGTCCACGGTCAGCGCCCTGGCGAACTCGACCGCCACGATCTTCGCCCTCGATGTCTACAGAAAGATCCTCAACCCCGCCGCCGACGACCGGCGGACGGTCCAGGTCGGCCGGCTCGCGTCGCTGACGGCCCTGGTCGTCGCCGCGGGAATCGCCCCGTCGGTCGAGAACCTCGGCGGGGTCTTCCGGTACTTCCAGACGGGCGTGACGTACCTCTCGACGCCGTTCATCTCGGTCCTGTTCCTGGGCGTGCTGTGGAAGCGGACGAACTACGCGGGCGGCCTGTTCGGCATCGTCGGCGGGATCGTCCTTCAGATCGGCGTCATCCTGGCGGCGTACGCGCTGGGCTACCGGCTGCACTGGCTCTACCTCGCCGCGATCGCCCAGGGGCTGACGATGCTCGGCGCGGTCATCGTGTCGCTCGCCACGCCGCCGCCGGCGAAGGCGCTCTGGGAGCCGTTTCAGTGGAGCCCGTCGCTCCTCTCGCAATACGACGAAGGCACACGCCGTCCCTGGTACAAGCAGGTCAAGCTCTGGTACGCCGTCTTCGCCGCAGTCTCCGTCGGCCTCTACGTCCGCTTCTGGTAACCCCCTCTCCCTCCCAGGGAGAGGGCCGGGGTGAGGGTGTCCGTCCCCCTCGCCCTCCCAGGGAGAGGGCCGGGGTGAGGGTGTCCGTCCCCCTCGCCCTTCAACGGAGAGGGACGGGATGAGGCTCACCGGCTCACCCGGCGACTCCTTCAACCTTGCAAAGACGCGCAGAGCAACAGGCCAACCGAGTCGCCCGGCCGCCGAGTGACGGACCAACGGGAACACACACTGGATCCCCGCTTGCGCGGGGATGACAATCGCAGCTTGCGCGGGGAGGACGATCGCAGCACTCCGTATTCGTTTCCGCTCGCCCGTCACC
>CAZUAI010000014.1:39979-84851 GCA_964617875.1 uncultured Planctomycetales bacterium
GTGTCATCGACTCTGGATCCCCGCTTGCGCGGGGATGACAATCGCAGCTTGCGCGAGGAGGACGATCGCAGCTTGCGCGGGGAGGACAATCGCGGTCCTCCGCGTTCGTTTCCGTTCGCCCGTCACCCCCGCGAAAGCGGGGGTCCAGCATCTGTGTCATCGACTCTGGATCCCCGCTTGCGCGGGGATGACGATCGCAGCTTGCGCGGGGAGGACGATCGCAGCACTCCGTATTCGTTTCCGCTCGCCCGTCACCCCCGCGAAAGCGGGGGTCCAGGGTCTGTGTCATCGACTCTGGATCCCCGCTTGCGCGGGGATGACAATCGCAGCTTGCGCGGGGAGGACAATTGCAGCTTGTGCGGGGAGGACGATCGCAGATTGCGCGGGGAGGACGATCGCAGCACTCCGTATTCGTTTCCGCTCGCCCGTCACCCCCGCGAAAGCGGGGGTCCAGGGAAGATTGAGTAGCCGCCCAGGCTGACGTCACCGTCCAGATCCGCAACGACGAGGCCCCGTTCCGCCGACGGCGAGTTCGGCCCGTTGAGACACGCCGCGAACCGTGTGAATTCCCCCCTATCCACGTCGTCTTGGTTGAAGTCGCCCGGGATGCAGCCGTTGGCCCCCCCAGCACGTTCGGCGGCGTCTCGGACACAGACCGCAGGCATCGCCGACCTCGTCCGCATCGCCATTCGCCTGGTCATTGACCAACGCCGGCCTCCGCCATACGGTATCCGGCGAAGGAGACCAGCCATGGCCAAGCCGCTTCCTCACGCCTGCCTCGCAATCACGGGTCCCTTGCTTGCCCTGGCCGTCCACGCCGCGCAGCCGCCGATTGGCCGCAGCCCCGGCGAACCGGCCTGGCCCGACATCCTCCGGCAGCAGTGGGGCCTCGACGTCGAGCGCGACCTGCGGAACCCGCTGATCGACGGCGTCGCACCCGCGGGCCTGTTCCAGCGGGCCGACAAGGGCAAGCCCGTCCTCTTCACGCCCATCATCGCCCTCGGCATGGAGGTCACGACGCACGGCGGATGGTACTCCGCCGGGCCCAGGGCCGGCGACATCCCCGCGGACATCGCCGCGGCCAGACACGAACTCTGGTCCTACGCCTACAAGCAGCCCGAGGCCGAGCGAAGCGCCGGACCGTTCACCCCGCCGCCGCTGAAATCCGGCTCCGCCCAGTTCGACCCCGGCGAGACGACCTTCGGCTTCTGGATCCGCAACGAAACCTGGGACGACGGGGGCGTCTTCACACAACCGGCTGCCGTCGCCAGGGCCAACGAGCGGCTGCGGGCCCAGCCCTACAAGGCGATGATCTACCCGAACCGCGACGGCAAGACCGGCCGGCTGATCCCGCACAGCTATCTGATCGGCTTCGAGTACTCGACCAACGACGACTTCCAGGACGTCGTCGCCCGCGTGGACAACGTCACGCTGCTGCCGTCGGACCCGCCGCTCAAGGGGATCCTGGCGCCCGATGCCAGAGTCCGCAAGCTCGCCGACGGGTTCGCCTTCGTCGAGGGCCCGGCGTGGGACTTCAACGGGAATGCGTTGTACTTCTCCGACATCCCCCGGAACCGGATCCTCCGCTACGCCGACGGCAAGGTCACGACCGCCAACGACTCCAGCGGCCGGTCGAACGGCCTGATGTTCGACAAGGACGGCACGCTGATCGCCTGCGAGGGCGCCGAGAAGCCCGGCGGCGGCCGCCGCGTCTCGCGGGCACAGGCGGGCAGGCCCGGCGAGGCCATCGCCACGAACTACGACGGCAAGCGGCTCAACAGCCCGAACGACCTGTGGCTCGACGCCGACGGCGGGATCTACTTCACCGACCCGCGCTACGGCCAGCGCGAGGACATGGAACTCGACAAGGAGGCCGTGTACTACATCGCCCGCGACGGCAAGGTCACGCAGCTGATCACGAACCTGGTCCGCCCGAACGGCATCGGCCTCTCGCCCGACGGCCGATGGCTCTATGTCGTGGACAACGGAGCGGATGCCCTCTGGCGATGGCCGATCACCGCCCCCGGCCGGCTCGGCAAGGGCGAGCGGATCGCCGATGTCACCGGCCCCGACGGCATGAGCGTCGATGAGGAAGGCCGGCTCTACGTGACGGGCACGCGCGGCGTCTGGGTCTTCGACCCGAACGGAAAATGGCTCGGCTGCATCGACACGCCCGAGCAGCCGGCCAACTGCACGTTCGGCGGACCGGGCTACCGCACGCTGTTCATCACGGCCCGCACGTCGCTCTACGCGATCGAGACCCAGACGCGCGGCTGGCACATTCGCCTGGACGGACCGCCGAAGAAGAAGTAGCTTATCGCCGCCCGCCGGACGGCGGCGATCGGTCAAGGCGCGAGGAGGCGATGCCTCCACAGAATCCGCGTGCTCGAACAAGGATTCGGGCGATAACAGTGCGGGGCGGTTTCGGCCGCAGCCGATTGTGGTGCAGGCATCTTGCCTGCCCTCCGAGTCTTGCTGGTCCGCGTAGATTTCGGGCAATGACAGCGTAGGGCACGGCCGCAGCCCGCGCAAGCGGGCAAGACCTGCCTTTTTGCTGAAACAGGAACGTGGGACTGACCATGCTGTGCAAAACCTGCGGCTACCGGCTGTGGAACCTCCCGTCGCGGCGGTGCCCGGAATGCGGAACGCCGTTTCGGCCAAGCGAGTTCGAATTCGCGGCCAACAGCGTCCGCTTCCAGTGCCCCCACTGCAGCCAGCCCTACTACGGCACGGGCGAGAAGGGCCACCTCGTCCCGGCCGAGTTCGACTGCGTCTCGTGCGGACGGCACATCCACATGGACGACATGGTGCTCCTGCCGGCCGAGGGCGTGGCCGAAGAGCAGACGCAGGTCGGGCGCATGCCCTGGCTCGATCGGCGGGAGCGCGGCCTGGTCCGCGCCTGGTTCGCAACGATCGGCATGGCCCTCTTCTCCCCCGCACGGCTCATGCGCGCAACCCCGCGGCACGCGCCCGCGCTCGATGCCTGGTGGTTTGCCGTATCCACCAGCACCATCATCATGCTGATCTCCCTCTGCCCGTTCTTCCTGCTTCCGGTTCTCCTCCAGTCCGGAGCGGCACGGAACTCCGCCTTTTCCGCCAGAATCGTCCTCACGATGCTCATCTTTTTCCTCGGCCTCATGATCGTCATCACACTCTGGGGCTGCGCCGCACACGGCCTGCTGCGGCTGACCGGACGAACCGCGCTGCCCCTGCGCCGGACCTTCCACGCCATCGGGTACAGCGCCGGTGCCAATGCCTTCGCGGGAATCCCCTGCATCGGCTTCTACGTCGGGGCGATCTGGTGGATCGTCTCGGCCACGATCATGCTGAAGGAATCGCAGCGGGTCTCCGCGTTGCGCGCCGCTTTCGCCGCAATCACGCCGCCCGTGGCCTCGTTTGTCCTGTTCGTCGCAGGCTATGCCTGGCTGCTCATGTACGTGACGGCAATCCCTGCCCGCTCCACGGCCATGATGCCCGTCGTGATCGCGCCCGCGGAAACCCGGACCATCCTGGCCGGGCTCCAGGTGCACGCCGGAGAGAACAACGGCCGCTACCCGAACCACGCCATCGAACTTGTTGCCTCAAAGTCCAGCGCTGTCACGGCGCACAGCTTCGTCGCCACGGGCTCGGCCACGACGGTTGCACAGATCCCGGTCGGCGGCACGACACTGGAAAAGTACTCGTTCCTGCCGCCGGGCCGCCGAACCGCCGTCGAACAGGCCGCCGCCGATGCGCTGCCGCAGGGCACCGTCGCTCACCGTCTCGGCGACTTCGTCTTCACGCACCACGGCATCGGACAGGAGCCGCGATTCACGGGGCTGTGGCTCGTCATCCTGTGGCCCGATCCGGAGGCGAACGCCGGCAGGACCGATGCGAAAGATGTTGTGATCGGAACAACCGACGGCAAGATCCTCGCCTACCCGCGCGAGCAGTTCGCGGCCCAGCTGGGCAGACAGAACCAGCAACGCCAGGCCGCCGGCCTCGCCCCCCTGCCCGATCCGGCCTCCGTGACGCACGCACGGCCGGCCGTGGCATCACAACCCGAATCCGGCCCGGCCACAGAACCGTCGGCCCCCGCGGAGCAAGAGTAGAAGGCCCCGTCTTGCCTTCTCGCTTCCCCGCTCTCCCGCTTTGCCCGGATCACCAGGCCGTCCAGCCGCCGTCCACGACCAGGTTGTGGCCCGTGACGTAGCTGCTGGCGTCGCTGGCGAGGAACACGAGCGCGCCCTTGAGTTCGCTCGGCTTGCCCATCCGCTTCATCGGGCTCTTGGCGCTCAGGCGCTCGACCATCCGCGGGTCCACGTTCGGGGCGGGGAACGGCCCCGGCGACAGGCAGTTCACCCGCACGCCGTCGTTCACCCAGTAGACCGCCAGGTGCCGCGTCATGTTGATGATGCCGCCCTTCAGCGCGTGGTAGGCGACGGGGCTGGCCATGCAGATGCCCGCGTAGGCGTCCGGATAGGAGCCGACGATGCCGTACATCGAGCCGATCATGATGATGCTCGCGCCGCCGCCCCGCTGCACGGCGTGCTCCCGCACGAGCCGCGAAAGCACGAAGCAACCGCTCGCGTTGGCCAGTTGCCGCGTGAACTGCTCGGCCGTCACGCCGGTCCAGTCCGCCGTCACACGCTCGTATCCCGAGTTGACGAGGATGTCGATCCGCCCGGCCGTCTTCACGCCCTCGGCGACAGCCTGCGCGAGCATCTTCTCGTCCATGTAGTCCACGTCGACGCAGTGATGCTTCGCCGAGCCGACGACCGGCAGGCTCGCCGCCACCTCCTTCGCACGGTCCTTCGCCTTCGGAATGTCGCCGACGATCACGCTCGCGCCGGCCTCGGCCAGCGCCCGGCACATCGACTGGACGAGCCAGCCCGTCCCGCCCGTCACGAGGGCCACCTTCCCGCTGAGGTCAAAAAGCTGCGAAACCGTCGGTTCGTTCGTTCCCATGGTACTCATTCGTAAGTCTCCGACTCCTCTGCAATGTTGTGGTGCAGGTATCTTGCCCGCATATCACTTCCCGCCGATCAACGGACGCCACGGCGGATTCTCGACCGCGGCCAGGACCGTCAGGTTCACCCGCAACGTCTGCAACCCTTCCGCCAGCGTGCACGGCGGCTCCGCCTTGCCCTCGAGCACGTCCAGCAGGATGTTCGCCTGGTTGACGAAGATGTCGTCCCGCTCCAGCGAAAACTGCAGCTCCGTGTGCCACTCGCCGCCCGGCTCGGTCATCGACAGCCACCGGGCGTTGTTCAGCTCGAACCGTGCCGTGCCCCGCTCGCAGATCACCGTGATCGTGTTCTCGTTCGGCGCCTGGTGCTGGTTCAGGCTGTAGCAGCCCATCACGTCGCCGTGGCGGACGATCACATGGACTGTGTCCTCGACGGTCACGCCCTCGAGCACCTTGTGATCGGCGTCGGCCAGGACGCGATCGACCGGCCCGACGAGGAACTCGCCGGCGTTGATCGCGTGCGTCAGCACGTCCTGGATCGCCCCCCCGCCCGTGGCGCGGCTCGTGTAGTAGATGTTCCGGTACGCCGGGCGGTACTTCGGAAAGTGTTGCCCCCAGACCGACACGACCTGCACCGGCCGGCCGAACCGGCCCTCGGCGATCGCCTGCTTCATGGACCGCACCGCGGGGTGCGAACGGTATGTGTACGTGACAGCGGCCTTGAGGCCCTTCTGCCGCACGAGGTCCGCCAGCGCGTCGATCCCGTCGAAGGTCGTGCTCAGCGGCTTTTCGATGAAGAGGTTCACGCCCGCCTTCGCCAGTTGCGTGGCGATCGGGATGTGCAGTTGCGACGGCGCACAGATGACGGCCGCCGCGAACGACGCCGACCGGTCGGCGAGGGCCTCATCGACGGTCGCGTAACGTTTCGCGATGTTGTAGCGGTCGCCCACGGCCCGGCGCAACGGCTCGTTCGTCTCGCAGATGGCCAGATCGGCGCGCTCGGTCATGCCGAACGTCCGCAGGTGCCGCTCGCCGATCGAGCCTACGCCGATGACCAGGATCCGGTGCTTCGTCATTCTTCAACTCTCCTTGAGATACGTGCCGCCGCTTGCCCCCAGGACGTTCCGGAACCGGAACCCCAGCGGGGCGAACTCCTGCTGGATCCGCTCGAGCCCCTGCTTGATCATCAAGATGTCCGCCCAGTGCGTGATGACCCGGGCCCCCATGTCGAGCAGACGCCGGGCATGTTGCGCCGACATGGCCGGCGTGCCCCAGTGCTTGCCCGCCTTCCGCGCCGCCTCGGCCACCTGCTCGATGCTCTTCCACACCAGCGGGTTGTCGAACTGCCCGGGAATCCCGCTGAGCACCGAGAAATCGCCCGGTCCGAAAAACACCACGTCCACGCCCTCCACCTCGGCGATCTCCCGCGCCTGGGCAACGGCGTGCTGCTCCTCGAGCTGGATCAGGACGAAGGTCTGCTTGTTCGCCTCGCGGATATAGTCCGCCATCGTCATGGTGCAATACGGCATGTCCGCGTTCCCGCCGTCAAAGCCCCGCTTGCCCATCGGCGCGAACTTCGTCCACCGAACGACCTCCCGCGCCTCGGCCGCGTCATCGCAACGAGGGTACATGATCCCGTGCGCCCCGGCCTCCAACAGCCGGCCGAACCGCATGAACTCACCCTTCGCCGCGCGGGCCAGAATATCGCAGCCCCCCACCCGAGCCGCCCGCATCATCTCCGCCGCCGTCTCCAGACTGTAGAAGTGGTGTTCGAGATCCATCCAGATCCCGTCGAACCCCATCAGGCTCGTCAGCTCGAACACCGACGCATCCGTAAGATGAAGCTGTGTAAGCAGTACCGGTTCGTTGCGGGCCAGTTTCGCTTTGATGACGCTCGGTCGCACAGCCGTTGCCGCCTTTCAATCTGTTATGAAACCCCTGCCGTTTTCCACCCATCTTTGCCCGCCTTGTTGACAAGGACGGGTCATCCTGGTAAACTAACGCATAAGAGCCAAAACAGGGAGACTCTAGCCGACAATGCAGTTGCCGTCAATGCATACCACCGACAACGGTTTCCAGCGCGATCAGGCCTACACGGGGATGCGCCGGCTGCTCATCCTTCAGCAGGTCTCCGAAGGCGAACGGCTCCGCGAATCGGAATGGGCGGCAAGACTGGGCGTGAATCGTACAGCGTTACGCGAGGCGTTTGCCCGGCTGGCCGCGGAGGGCGTGCTGGAGCTACGTCCGAAAAGAGGCGGGTATTTCGTCCCGCGCCTCGCGCCGGACGACATCTTCGAAATCATGGAAGTCCGCATTATGCTCGAAGGCGGTGCGATTCTCCGCATCTGCCAGATGGGGCTGAATACCCCGGAGCACCTCGCGGGCATGCAGAAGGCGTGCGACGATTTCGAGCATCTGCTCCGCGAGGGCTACCTGCTCGGTGTCGCCGAGGCAGACCGGCGGTTCCACGAGGCCCTTATTGAGGCGGCGGCCAACCGGCGCCTCACCATGCTGTATCTCCGCGCCCCACTACCCATTGTGTATCCACGGATGTTCAGCCACGAACAGTGGCTCGCGAGGGCGGCAAGGGACACGCTGCACGAACACCAGGCGATCCTCTCCGCCGTGCTTGCGAGCGACGTGGCCGAGGCCCAGCGCCTGCTCCGCACCCACTTGCTCGAGCGCTTCACCCTGACACTCCGCAGCGAGCAGGAAGCTCGAAACGGGCTTTCCCCAGTCCGGAACACAGCCGACAAGTGATCTCTGTCCGGTCCCGGCACGCCTGCCTGGAAACGGGGACGCCTGCGGAGTCGTGATGTCACTTGATCGCCACGGCACGGCCATGCGCATTCTGGACGTGTGCGCCGCAACGCCCTACCATACCCCCATGAGCCAGGACACCCATGGAGACCACGAGGCCCCTTCGTCGCCGCCCGTGCCGACGCCGCTGTCGGGCGACACACCCGCAGCGGCGCCTGTGACCCGCGGCTTTCCGCCGCGTCTGCTTGCCGCGACGGCCGCCGGGGCCGCCGTCGCCGTGCCGATGGGCTGGCTGCTCGCGCACGCGGCCATGCTCGTGTTCTACCTGGGGCTGTTCTTCTTCGCCCTGTTCGGTCTGCTCATCGGGGCCGTCGAGTTCCGCATCGCCAGGCCGGTCGCCCCGCTCGCCCGTTCGTCGCTGCTGGTGGTGGGGCTGCTCACCGTTCTGTGGACGTGGCTGGTGGCCATGGCGTTTGAATACCACAACCTGACGAGCGATGTGCGCACCTTCGTGTGGAACACATTCCGGACGATTGACGCCGAAGCCGCGCAGCAGATCGATGCCCTCCCCGCCCGCCTGCAGGAGAACCTGCGGAGGTCGTATCCCCCGGGCGGCCTGATCGGATACATGCGATGGGCGGCCCGGTCCGGCCGAATGGAAGTCGGCAAGCTGCCCAACAACCGGCCGATCGAGTTCCGCCTGCGCCAGGGCCCTCGAGGATGGTCGCTGCGCGTGGCCCTCTGCGCGGGCCTGCTGACGTTCGGGGTCCTGTCTCAGGTCCTGAGCCTGGCCGATGCCCCCAAGCCTGCCGACGAGGGCGAAGGCGGAGAAACCGGACCATCGCCGCCGCAAACCCTTGCGAACTGATCGCCGCCGCGTGAAAACTCCAACACGGGCGTGCCCCGCCGCTCCGACAACGGGGCACGCGGGCATCAAGGGACCCCTTTCGCGCGGGCCGAGATCGTCGTCAGGGCGCGACGACGCGGAGCACGGGTCAGGAAACACAAAACGCGGGCCGGCCAGGCGACCCAGGGGCGGGCGGACCGGGGTATGAACAACGTATTATGATGCCGAAACAACGGTATGGGAAAGACCGGTCACGCCACACGCGACATCCACTCAAACTCTATGCCCCGCGATCGCGAAGTCAAATCCGAATCCATCGCCGAACCGAGCGGGCCGGGCCGCCGTGACCGGGGGTTTGCCGACAGGCCGGCCTTCCCGATACAATAAGGTTGTCTGACAGGGCCGAGTGGCTCAGGAGGGCCATCTTCGCCGTTGGAGCGTATGCAAATCCGTCAATCCCGCCGGGTTCGCCCCTGGCGTGCAATGTCCTGGTCCTGAATCGTCATTACATGGCGATTCGGGTCGTGGGGGTCAAGCGCGCGTTCTCGCTGCTCGTGCGCGAACTGGCCGAAGTTGTCCACGTCGAGGATGGGAAGTACCTCGCGTACGATTTCGAGGGCTGGCGCGAACTCAGCGACCTCAAGCGGCAGTTCGAGCCGGACGGGCACGACTGGATCCGCACCGTTCGGTTCCAGATCGCGGTGCCACGGATCATCCGCCTGCTGGTCTATGACCGCCTGCCTCGCCAGGAGGTGAAGTTCAACCGCCGCAACATCTACGCCCGCGACAACAACCGCTGCCAGTACTGCGGCCGGAAGTTTGCGACGACCGAATTGAGCATTGACCACGTCATCCCGCGCTCGCAAGGCGGGAAGACGACCTGGGACAACGTGGTCTGCGCGTGCCTTCAGTGCAACATCCGCAAGGGCGGCCACACCCCGGAACAGGCGGGCATGACACTCATCACACCGCCGCGGAAGCCCCGGCGGTCCCCCGTGATCAACCTGCGGCTTGGCAGCGACAAGTACCGCTGCTGGCAGCAGTTCCTCGATCACGCGTACTGGAGCGTCGAACTCAAGTAGCGTCATCGGCGGGCGGGCGAGTCGCCGGCTCGCGCACGTTCGGCGTTCCCTCGCATCCTCCGCGTCCGATAACCAGCCCGCGGCCGGTTTCTGGCCCAGCTGACGACGGAAAGCTCACCGTCGCCCGGAGCAAAGCCGATACGACCCGCGGACGGGCAGGCGAGCAGACCGTCACGGTACGCCCGTACCGTCGGGGGCTTGCGGTTGCCTGCTGAACGGCAGGAGTGCAACATGGACGTACGGTTCATCAATCCGTTTGTGTCAGCCATCTCGGCCGTCTTCAAGACCATGGTCAACACGGACGTCAGGGTGGGCAAGCCCTACGTGATGACCGAAGCGGGCACGCGGGCTGACATCTCCGGCGTGATCGGCTTTTCCGGCGACGCCAGCGGCTGCGTGGTGCTGAGCTTCCCGACGGAGGTGGCGTGCAAGGCGGCATCCGCGTTCGCCGGCACGCCGATCGACGAGAAGCACCCGGACTTCTCCGATGCCATCGGCGAGTTGGCCAACATGGTCGCGGGGAACGCGAAGAAGGACTTCACCGGCATGCGTGTGTCCATTTCGCTGCCGAGCGTCATCATCGGCAAGAACCACACGGTGTCGGGCTCGAAGGCCGCTCCGCGGCTGGTGATCCCCTGTGAGACGGCCTTCGGAGGCTTCGAGGTGGAAGTGGCGGTTGTGGTGGAGAAGCCCGGGCAGCCGACCGGAACGCGTCCGTTGGCCGCCGTTGTTTAGCAGTGAGGAGCTTCGACATGAAGATCCTGTTGGTCGATGATTCGCGCACGATTCGCAACATTCAGAAGAACGTCCTCGCCCAGCTTGGGCACACGGACATCATGGAGGCGTCCGACGGCGTCGAGGCCCTCGCGGCAATCAAGAACCAGCGTCCGGACCTGGTCCTCGTGGACTGGAACATGCCGAACATGGACGGCATCACGCTGGTCCGGACGGTGCGGCAGACGGACACGGCGCTGCCGTTGATCATGGTGACGACGGAAGCGGAGAAGAGCCGCGTGATCGAAGCCATCAAGGCCGGCGTGAACAACTATGTCGTCAAGCCGTTCACCGCGCAGACCCTGAGCGAGAAGATCGAACAGACGATGGCAAAGGTCGCCGGAGGTGCCGCGGCACCACAACCGGCGGCAACGGCCTGAGCCTGACGCAGCGGTACGCCGCGCGGCGATGTGGCGGGCGCCGGGCTGAGGCAATCGAGGGTTTCTTGTGGCCACGGCATCGCTACAACGGGAACTGAAGATCCTCACCGATGGGGCGCAGATGCGTGCCTGGCTGCGTCTCACGCCGGACGAGGACTACTCCAGCCTTTCCGATACCGACATTCTCGAGGCCCTGCGAGTCGAGGGCATCCCTGTCGATGACCGCGTCCGGTCACGGGTCCACGCGCTACTGGACCTTCTGAAGGCCGGAACGATCCCGAAGGAGGAGTTCATTCTCGCCGAAGGCGTCCCGCCGACCGACCCCGAAGACGCTGATTTCGTCTTCGCCGACACGGCAACAGACGCCACGCCCGAGGACGGCGAACCCGCCGGAGAGCACGACAACAACAGCGGCCTGGGCCGGATTGACTTCTACGCACTGACGAAGATCCGGTCGGTCGCCGAGGGCCAGATCCTCGGACAGATCAAGCCCCCCATCCCCGGAAAGGGCGGCACCGACGTCCGCGGCAAGCCGATTCCTCCGCGGCGCAAGGCGGCGGACATCCTGATCGGGGCGAACGTCGTCGTGGACGCAGACGGCCGCACGGTGCGGGCCGCCACGGCCGGCCGGCTGAACTACTCCCAACGCCGCCTCTCCGTGGGGCCGGCGATCGAGATCAAGGGCGATGTCGATTTCGAGTCCGGGTCCGTCGAGTCGCCGGCCGACGTCATCGTCCGCCGTGATGTGCTGGACGGGTTTCATGTCCGCAGCGAGAAGAACATCACCGTCGGGGGGGCCGTCGGCGCCTGCGAGATCAGGGCCGGCGGCGACATCCACGTCGCGGGCGGCATCGCGGGCAAGGGCCGGGCCCAGATCGAAGCCCAGGGCGACGTGATGGCCCGATTCTGCAACGAGTGTACGATCCGCGCCGGCCGTGACATCGTCATCGCCAGGGAGTCCATCAACAGCCAGCTTCACACGCTCGGCTTCCTCCGCATGCCACGCGGGTCCCTGATCGGCGGCTGCGCCTACGCCCGATGCGGCGGCGACATTCGGACGCTTGGCAGCGACGGCGGCGTCAAGACGCAGATCGCCATCGGCATCGATCCGATCGTGTTCGACAAGTGCCACGAGATCGACGAACAGGTCGCCAAACGCAAGGAAGCCTCCGCCAGGATCCGCCAGGCCGTTCAACCCCTGATGGCGCAGCTTAAGCGTCTGATGCCCGCACAGCGGGAGCGTGCCACGGAACTCATGTACGAAGCCGACCAGATCGACGCCGGCGTGCAGGAGCTGCTCGCGCAGAAGGAGGCCATGCTCAACGCCGCTACGCCCGAAGAGCCGCCGTTCCTCTACATCGCCGACCGCATCCTGCCCAATACGACGGTCATCGTCGGCGGACACATGCACACGTTCATGGAAGAACGCAAGGGGCCCTTCCGAATCCTGCGGCGAAAGGTCGATCGCGTCGAGGAAATCGTCCTCCTCAACGCCCTGACCGCGAGCCAGACGGTGCTCAAGAGCCGCGACTACCGGCTCAAGGTCACGTAGGTCGCCCCGTTGCTCCGTTCACTTGGTGTCTGGTCGGTTCCTTGATTGCCGGAGCGGCCCGCATCCGACGCCACGCGCTCGTACAGGGCAGCCCAGTCCCGCCGGATCACCGTCCAGTCGCAGTGGGCGCGGGCCCACGCGGATGCCGCCGTCCCCAGCCGTAAGCGCAGATCCGCGTCGCGCAGCAGCCTCTCCACGCCCGCCGCCAGAGCCGCGGGGTCGCCAACGGGAACCAGCAGGCCGGACTGCTCGTGGCGTATCAGGTCGCGGCATCCCGGGGCATCCGTCGCCACGATCGCCTTCGCCGCTGCCATCGCCTCGATCAACGCATTCGGCAGACCCTCGGCACGAGACGGGAACACGAACACGTCCGCCGCCGCCAGCAGCGAGGGAACGTCGTCCCGCCGGCCCAGGAGCCGCACGCATTCGCCTGCGCCAGCCCGCGCGACACGCTGCCGAACCGCCGCCTCGTAGCTTCCTTCGCCCACAAGAAGAAACTGAGCCGCCGTCCGACGACGCAGCAGCACGGCGGCCTCCACGAGTTCGTCAAGCCCTTTCACCGGATCGAGACGGCCCACCCACAGCACGATCGGAATACCCGCCGGAATGTCCAGCGCTTGCCGGTCGAGCGGCGCGGCCCCCGCCACGCCGTCAACGTCAATCCCCCCCGGCATCCAACGCAGCCGAGACCGGGGAACACGGCCCGCCCGATGCAGATGGTCCACGACCGAGCGGGAATTGCCGATCACGAACCGACACGCCCGGCAGGTCAGGTTCTCCACGCGCAAATGCCAGTGGCGTTCCGTCTCGACCGTCAGGATGCTGCACACGATTCGATCCGCCGGCACACCCGCCATCGGCCCGACGATCCGCACGGCGATGTTGGCGTGGAACAGCAGCGAATGAACCACGTCCGGCCGGAAGGCACGGATGATCCGGCGCAACCGCCACAGTGCCCGCACGTCGCGGACTCCCCGTGCCCCGCATGCCTCCACCGCGACGCCCGCGGCCTGCAACCGCCGGCCGATCGGCCCCACATCGGCCAGCGAGACCACCAACGGCCGGAACCGGTCGCGCGGCAGCGACGTCGCCAGCCGCAACACATCCAGCGGCGTGCCGCCGACGTTCAGGTCGGTGATCACATAGAGGATGCGGGCACGCGGCACGGCTGAACACCTCACCTGCTACGATGATGCCACGCCGCCCTCGGAAGACCCGGGGCAGGCGTGATGCTCCGCCTCCACATCCGCCTCGGACGACGCCGGCGGGCGCACGCGAAGGACCTTTTCGGCCACCCGCGGCAGCCACGCCTCGACTCGCGGCCATTCATCCGGCCCCAGGAAGAGGCCCGGCGCCTCGTCGCCCTTGAACAGGTAGTGGCTGACGAGCCAGACCCATTCACTCCGCAAGTCACCCGGGCCCGCGCCGCCGGACCGGCCGTCGCCGGGGTCAGGTTCCGGCCCTGCGGGCGCCGATGGCGCAGCCGCCATCGCCTGCACCCAGCCGGCCGCCGCTGCTGCAAGGCCCTTCCGCGGCACGCTCCCGCCGCGCTCGATCCAGCCCCCGCGCATCAGGAACGGCTGTACGTGCGTTGTCCCTTCGCCGCGCTGAAGAATCAGGTAATCCAGCTCCTCGACCCGCCGTACGAAGCGATAGTCGCGGCCGCCGAGCAGTTCCGCCCGCTGGAGCCGCTGCTTCAGCCGGCCGGCCTGCTCAAACTCCTGACGCCCGGCCATCGCACGCATGGCCTCCTGCCACCGCGGCACTTCGCGGCGCCAACCGCCGGCGCCGAACAATGCCGCCTCCGCGACCATCTCGCGATATCGCTCCAGAGTGATCGCGCCGCTGCACGGGGCCGGGCACT
Organism: uncultured Planctomycetales bacterium; assembly: GCA_964617875.1. Lineage (GTDB taxonomy): Bacteria > Planctomycetota > Phycisphaerae > UBA1845 > PWPN01 > CAZMVY01. Next base: position 54,187 of record CAZUAI010000014.1, read on the forward strand.
TGCCCATCTCGAAGTACGCGCACGGCTGGCCGTGCGGGGCCTGCTCGAGGATGTGATGGTAGCGGCACAGGTCGAAGAGGTCCTGTAGGATTTCAATGAATCGCTCGGCCGCCGTCCGCGTCGGGAACGGCCCGAGTGCCGTTATCGGCGGCGCGCCCCGGCCTGATGTGGCGCAGGGTTCCGGGCTACGGGGGGATGCGGGCGAAGTGCCTGCATCGCCGGAAAGCGGGCCGGAGTCACCGCCCTGGCCGCCTGCGTCGCGCAACCGGCGTTGCGTCAGGTACTTCGCCACCGTAATTCTCGGCAACCGGGCGGCGGGATCGACCAGCACGAACCACGCCGGCCCGAACGCGCAGGCATCGAGGTAGCGTCCGGGCGTGAGGATGCGGGCGATGCGGTGATATTCGTAGGCCGTCTCGAACGCCGAATGGGTTCTCCGCCACCGCACGCGACGCACGACGGCCTTCAGGTCGGCACGTTTCTTCGATGCCTCCGGCGGCGGGGCCAGGCGATACGCAACGGCCCGGCGCAGGCCCTCGCCGCCGGCCAGAAGCACGACCCGGTCCTGCTCGTCCGTCAGGAGATACACGCCGCCGCCGCCCGGCAGTGTCCTGGCCCACTCGGCCGGGTCGCCGGTCACGTCGACCTGGTGCTCGAAAAGCCTGTCGAGGTCCACGCCTTCAGCTTAGACGCGCGCCGCCGTGCCGCCAACAGCGCCTCCGGCCTCCGTAGTAGGCTTCACGGCGGACTCCGCCGCCGGTGACACCTCGCCGGCAGCCTGCGGGAGGGGCTTCTGAATGCCGTATTTCTTGACGCGATGGCGCAGGTAGTCCCGGCCGATGCCCAGGGCACGCGCCGCCTGCGACTGGTTCCAGCCGTGCAACTGAAGGGCCTTCAGAATCAACACACGCTCCTGCCCGTGCAGCGTCCGGCCCTCTTCGTCCTCCGCGTCCGGCATTGCCGCGGCCTCGATGTCCGACGGCAGGTGGCGCGGCCGGAGGCTCGTGTCGTCGCACATCAGCACCGAGCGCTCGACCACGTTCTCGAGTTCGCGGATGTTGCCCGGCCAGTCGTAACGGCACAGAATGTCCATCGCTTCGCGGGCAACCTGGATCTTCGGGATGCCGAATTGACGGACGGCCCGGTCGACGAAATGGCTGACCAGCGCGGGGATGTCCTCGCGCCGGTCGCGAAGCGCGGGGACCTGAATCGGGAACACGCTGAGGCGGTAATAAAGGTCCTCGCGGAAGACGCCGTCGATCATCATGTTCTTCAGCTGGCGGTTCGTGGCGGCGATGATGCGGACGTCGCACGGGATCGGCTTGCCGCCGCCGACGCGCACGAACTCCTTCTCCTGGAGCACGCGGAGCAGCTTCGCCTGCGTCGATCGGCTGATGTCGCCGATCTCGTCCAGGAACAGCGTGCCGCGGTTCGCCAGTTCGAACCAGCCGCGGCGCTGCGTGTGCGCACCGGTGAATGACCCCTTCTCGTGGCCGAACAGCTCGCTTTCGAGGAGCGTCTCCGGCAACGCGGCGCAGTTGATGGCGACAAACGTCTCGCCCCGGCGCCGCGACGCGTTGTGGATGTGCCGGGCACAGAGTTCCTTGCCCGTGCCGGTTTCGCCGAGAAGGAGTACGGTCGCGTGACTCGGGGCGACACGGTCGCACAATTCCAGCACTTTCCGGATGGCGGCGGACTCCCCGATGATCGACGGGCCCTTGCTGACCGAATCGCGAAGGCCCTCGTATCGCTGCTGGAGATCCAGGTGCGCCCGCGCGTTCTGCGTGGCGCTGGCCGCCAGCGTCGCGAAGATCTGCAAGACCTTCAGATCGCCGGGCGTGAAATCCTTCCCGTCCAGCCGGTTCACGACCTCGATGACACCGATGACCTCGGACCGGTGAATCATGGGGGCGGCAAGCAGCGTTCGCGTCGGCCACGTGCCGATGTTGTCGATATCCTTGCAGTACTTGGCGTGGGACCGGACGTCAGGCACGTGGATCGGCGAGCCCCGCCGGACGACCTGACCGGGGATGCCCAGCGAGGCGTTGAACTCGCGCCCGAGGATCGCCTCGCGCCGCCCGCCTGCTGCGGCCACGCACACGAGCCTGCCGGCCGAGCCGTCGAGCGAGAACACACTGCTCGCCTCCGCCCGGGCCACCTCGCAGGCCAGACGCGCGATCTTCTGCAGGACGACATCCAGGTCGAGCGTCGATGTGATCGCCGCCGCCGCTTCGGCCAGTGCCGAAACGGACGCCGGCGGCAACCCGTATGAGGGCGGAATCGTCGCCTCGGAGGTCTTTCCCAGCGGAATCATGACAACGGCGGATTCTGGAGCGGTCCGGTGCGTGCGTCAAGACACGGAAGCCCGCCCGACGCACCGAGACGCGCGGCCGCCCCTTATCGCACAAACCGCGGCTGGTCCAACAGGGGCCGCTGCGGGCCCTCAATCGGTTCCTTGACCGGCGACGGCCGGCGGGGCTTCGGACGTTCCATCCGTGCGGCGTCCTCCGCTGCCATGTCCGCCGGCCGGCCCGGCATCCCGTCGCCGCCGGCCACCGAACAACGCGTCGCCGGACCGCGATGCTTTACGCCAACCTGGTCATCCCGCGCCGGCGGCGGCGCCACGCAACCGGCAATCAACAGCACGGCCGGCAGCAACCGCCTCCATCTGCCGCGCCGCGTACAAACACCGTGCTGGGAACCGGTAAACCACACGGTGCAAACCCGATCGCCCGAAACAATGCCTCCGACCTTTCAGCGATGACGGCGCCAGCGGGGCACGACCATCATGAGCAACAGCCCCAACGGCATCGCGAATCCGAACAGCAGGCCAAAACTGCCGCATGCCTCCGGAACATCCACCTCGATCTGGCCATCCGGCCACAAGCTCGCACTGGCGAACTTGTGGGCCTGGTCTTCCGAGTCCGGGTTGAGGGGAGTGCCGACAAAGCCATTGCCATCGATATCGAAGCCCGGCATACGCCACGCATACAGGATCGTCCAGACCCGGATATCCGGGAAGAACGTCGCGGAGCGACTGCCCGGCAGCAGAAGCTCCTGGCAGGCCATCCCCAAACCCCGTTGTCCATAACCCATCGTCGCCGGAGAAGGGGCCGCAGCCATATCGGCGGGCCGCTCCGCGAAGAGTCTCTTCACCTCATTGCCGATCCGGACGGTGAAGAGGGCTTCATACCTTTCCGGGAACCTGGTCTTGAGGTAGGTCTGCGTGGGGGCCAACCGGAAGTCCCGGATATCTGTGATCCGATAAAGACCGTTGCCATCCCAGTCCGCCCCGAGAAGGTGTCAAGACCAGCCAAGTTTACACCAAGTTGCGACGGCCAAACACCCCACGGCGGCGTGACGGGGTCCATCGGCTCGCCCATTCCCATACTTGTCATCACCCAGATGCCGGTTGCACACGTTCGGCAATCGACCTTGGCTTTGTCGCCGGAAGGACTCGCCACCTCGCCGGTACATAGCTCGCGCAGACAGGTGATGCTCTCGGCGATTGTGCGGTTGCCGGGTGCTGTCAGATTCGCGTCGAGATCGTAGACCGAGATGCTCACCGAAATCGAAGAATCAAGCCGCAACCCCGCCCAGTCAATGAGGTAAAGCGGTCCGTCGGGGGCAATGACAATCCCCCAGGAAAGCTCGGCTCCGGCGTCCCCCGGCAGCATCTTGGTGGAGGAAAAGAACGTATCGTACTTGGCAATCTCACCGAGCAACCGACTTCCAAGCCCTTTGCCTGCTGACGCGGACGCCGCAGTGCCGGGGGGTCTGAGAAAGTCTGGTGTTGCCGGCCAAACCTGACTCAACAGATCCTTCGAGGGGCCGATTCGAACGTACCACGCGTCCGGCTCTTCGGCGAGCCAGAACACGGCATGAACATTGCGCGGGCCCCAGAAATACTCGACGAACCGATTGGGCCGAACCCCCCTTTCTTCAAGCTTCCCATCGATGCCCGTTCTTCTGGTGCGATCGAACAGCGTATCCTGCACCACCTTCTTCCGGTCGGCAAAGTGTTTCTCCGCGTCCGGCTTACTCGCGGCACTTTCCTCCAACGACCACTTGATCCGTGACACCTCATACAAATACCTGCCTGCGTCCTTCGCTGGCATCTTGACGGGCATCTGTTCCGTGCCGCCCGTATTCCTTAACCAGTCATCCAACCAATCCTCTGCGTTCTTGCGCTCCGTTTGCCAACGATCTTCCAGCGGCTCCACCACCAAGTCGGCCCCTGGAGATATCGCCTCGCCGCCCTCGCCCGCCACCTTGCATACGTACGTCCCCGCATGCGCGTCGGAATCCACTGGGTCGATCCTCAGTACCCTTCCATCCTCGGAAACGGAGTACGGTGGGGCCATCTCAAGGCGCTTTCCATCCTTCTGCCATTCGAACTTCAGCCCCTCGCCAGTTGCCTCGACCTTGAACTCGGCCATACCCCCCGGCTTGACCTTCTGCGTTGTCGGGGGCTTCGCGATCTTTGTCTTCGTGATGACCGTCAGCCTGGCCGCGGCGAAGACGGGCTCGCCGCACCCGCCGCGGACTTCACAGCGATAGTCCCCCGCGTCGTTCGCCATGACGTCCTTGATTCGCAGCGTTTCCCCCTTCACGCCCTCGCAACGCGTGCCTGGCTCAAGCGGCTTACCGTCCTTGTGCCATTGGTACTGAAGCGTCCCCTCGCCTGTGGCCTCGACGCGGAACGCGGCGGTATCGCCCACGATCACCTTTTGCGGCTCGAGATCCTCAACCTGCGTTGCCATCTTGAGGGTCAGCGATGTCGGACTGGAGAAGACCGTCTCGCAATCCGCCCTGACGCGGCAGCGATACTGACCGACGTCCTGGTTGCCGACGTTCTCAATTTCCAGCTTGGGGGTCTTGACCCCCGCCACCTTGCCTGCAACGTCCTTGAGGTCGATGCCGTCCTTTTCCCACTGATAGGACAGTTCTCCGGAGCCGGTGGCCTCCACGGCGAACGTCACCCTGTCCCCAGGACAAGCCTTGTCCGGAGGACGCGCGGTAACGACCGTAGCCGGCTTCAGTTCCAGAGCGGCGCGATTCGTTTGCGTCTTCGCGGCCTCGTTCGCCTTGTCGCTCACGACGCAGTAGTAAGCACCCTTGGTCGCCCCTTCGGCTCGCACCACGGTCAGGGTCGCGCTCTGCGTGTTCCTGTACTGCCCGTCCCGGTCGTTGAGCGGGTAAGCCTTGCCGGCCTCGTCCAGCCTCCACCACTGGTAGGACCAATCCTCCCTGGCAGGTTCCACCCGGAAATCGACGGACGTCCCGGGGCAGACCAACTTGTTCGATGGTTGAAGTGTGAGGTCGGGGGGCGACGGATTCGGTGACTCAGGTTGTCTTTCGTGCAAGGGCTCGGACCTGCTCGTCACCTGCGCTTCTTTCTTCTCGGCAAGCGACACGTTGACGAGAACACTGTCGCCCACACCGAGCGGATCGCTCACCTGGACCACGAAGGAGTCTTGGCCCCTGGCGTTTTCGTTAGGCGTGTAGCGAACTCGAACATGCCCATCCGGTTTGGCGTCAAACTTCACCGTTCCCTGAGAAGGCTCTTTCGTGACAACCAGTCCCCAAGTCAGTTGGCCTTCGTCCTCCTTGTCCTCATCCGTTGCGTTCAACTCAATGTGTTCCCCGCGAGCGGCGTCGAGCGTCAGCGGACCTTGCTCGCGAATCCTGGGCGGGTGGTTGACCCTCAGTTCAACAACGTCGCTTGACACACGGTATTCCTTACCGTCGATCGTGTTGACCACGTCGCAGTAGTACTGCCCGGCGTCGTCCGATTTCACCTGTGAGATCTCGTACACCCCCGCGATAGCCGCGACGCCACCCTCAGTGTCGTGAAACTCCTTGTCGTTGGGATGCTTCACCCGCCACTGGTAACGGGGCGCCGGTTTCCCTCGCGCCTCTACTTTGAACACCGCCCGGGTACCTTCGGTTGCTTGAACCTTTTGCGGCTGACTCACAATCCGTGGCGGGTACGGCGCCGTTGCACGCCTGACCCCCGGTGCCACAAGCGCCGCGACGAGGAGCACGATCATGACAAGGGCGATACGCTGCCAGACCGGTCGTCATTTTACGCGATTCTGCCGGGCCGCTTCCTCGATGATCCGCTCCGCCTCGGCGTGCAGTTCCGGCACGTACGGGTTGGCCCGGACGGCTCGGGCTATCGCACGCGCCGGCCTGAGACGGCCGGCGGTCAGGTCGCCCTCCGCCTGCGGCAAAGCGGCCTGCGCCTGGGCCTGTGATTCGCGAATGGCCCCGCTGAGGCGGTCAATCTCCTCGATCAGCGTCGCGATGCGCCCCTTCGTCTCGTCGCCGGCGCCGTGCCGCGCCCGCTCGGCGAGATTCCGGGCCCTCGCCAGATCCTCCAGTTCCGCCGGCTCGTCGCGCCGCCGGGAGTCGTAGCAGGCCTGCGCCTCGTTCAGCTTCGCCTCGGCCGCCTCGTGATCGAGACGCACAAGGAAGGCCCGCAGCGCCTGGGCGATCTCCCGCGCATCGGGATAGCGGTCCTTCGGCTCGGGGGCCATGGCCCGATCGCAGATCTCGCACAAGGCCGGGTGTGCCTTCGGCGCCACGTTCGACACGGGCGGATACGGCGAACGCAACGTGTTCAGCAGCGTCCGCGAGACGGACCATCCGCCCGCCGTCGGGGACGCGGCGTCCTGCCCCGCACGGGACGTTCGTTCGCGGGCGCCTCCGGCGACGCCCTTCGCGGCGGCGCGGAACGGCGGCCGCCCGGCCAGCATTTCGTACAGGACGCACCCGAGCGCGAAGATGTCCGCCCGGGCGTCCACGTATTCCCCCATCGAGGCGATGACCTCGGGCGCGATGTAGCCCGGCGTGCCGCTCAGCCCCGTGCGCTCCCGCCGGTTGCAGATCGTCCGCACCCGGGCCAGGCCGAAGTCGATCAGCCAGGGCCCCTTCCCCGACTCGGTCGCCAGGTAGATGTTCTGCGGCTTGATGTCGCCGTGCAGCACGCCCTTCTCGTGCGCATAGGCGAGCGCGTCCGCGACCGGGATCAGAATCTCCGCGATCTGGCGCGGGTCGAGGGCGTTCTGCCGGATGTGCTCGGCCAGGTCGCGCCCCTCTTCGTATTCGGTATCGAAACAGGGCCGGTCTTCGATGATGCTGAAACCGTTGATATGGAGGATGTGCGAGTGCTTCTCCAGGTGGGCGATGACCTGTGCCTCTTCCTGGAGCGCACCGGCCAGGGCCGCGCTGTCTGCCACGGGCGGCGCGACCTTCAGGGCGACCTTGCGGTTGAGCATCCGGTCCAGCGCCAGATAGACCTGCCCCATTCCGCCGCTGCCGAGCGGCCGGAGGATCTCGTACTTGTCGCCCAGCCGGTAGCCCGGCGGGAGCATCTCCGCCGGCGCCGCCGGCGACGCCGCCTCGGCGCAGTCGGTCAGAAACGTGCGGAACGTGTGGAGCGTCGTCCGCACCCACGGCGGGAGCGGGCCGGTGAGGTCCTCCTCCGGCGGCAGGATGACGCTGCTCGGTTCCCCTGCCTCGCGATCCGCAAGGCCCTCGAGATAGCGTTCGATGCTGCCGGCCAGCATCGAACGCCGCAGGTTCACGGCCCGTTGCCGCAACACGCCGGCGGCGGACAACGCCGCCTGGGAGACCGCGTCCGGCGCCGTCTCCCGCTGCACGAACTCCGCCAGCGTGCGGATCGCCGCCTCGAAGTCCTTGGCGTCCATCGATGCCATGGCCGATTCGAGTCCGGGCAGCCGCTCCAGCACGCGCTCCGCATCGGCCCGCACGCTCGGCTCGGCATGGCGATTGGCCAGGACGCCTTCGGCGTGGCGCCGCGCCGTGTCGAGCCCTGCATCGCGCAGCGCCGCAATCGCCTGGTCGCGGTCGGCGATCGACCGGAGACGTGCATTCTCCTTCCCGCGTCGCGCCGTCTCGCGCAGCCCGCAAGCCTTGCTGCGAATCTCGTCGTCGGCGTACGGGTCGTCTGCCGTGCGGCCCGCAACCTCGGCCGCCTCCTCGAACTCGTCCGCCGCAACGTGCTTCGCCGCCGTATCGAGAAGCTCGCGAAGCAGCGCCCGGCGCTCCTCGAACTCCCGCGCAATCCTCTCGGAAAGCCCCTTCGCTTGCTCCGAGATGCTCGAATGCCGGCTTGTGAGCAACGGCCGGACCTCTGCGTCGGCGTCTCGAAGCTTTCCTTCGTCCAGAAGTCTCTGCACGTTCTGGAGAGCCGCTTCCGCCTTCTTCAGATCCTCGATGCCTTTCTTGGCTCTTTCGACCAGACCCCGTCTTGCCGCATCGATCTGGTCGCGCAGGGTTTGGGCACGCTCGCGATGCTCATCAGGAATCCCCTGTGTACCCAGAACGGCCTGGACCGACGCAGACGCCCGGCGAAGACTGTCGTCGTCATTGGTTTCCAGATCTTCGGTGGCGGACGCCAGGAGTTGTTCCGCCCGCGCAATCGCCTCCTGCCGCCGCCGCTCCGCCTCCGCGCGCTGCTGCCGCTCGTGCTCGATCCGTTGCAGCATCTGCCGGCCGATGACGGCCAGATCGGCATGCACGTCCTGCGCGGCCACCGGCTTCGCCGCCTCTTCGGCACCTGCGAGATCACCGTGATCGAAGCACGTTCCTGCCTGCTGAAGCAGGTCCTCGAGATGGAGGCGGTACTGTTTCTTCCGTTCTTCCTCCTCATCATGCCGCCGCAAGCGGTCCTTGGCCTCGCTGATCCGCGCCGCGACATCACCCAGCCATTCGGGCACATCGAGCGGTGGCGCCAGGAGGCTCCGCAGCGCCTCCCAATCCTCCCTTTCCAACGCCGTCCGTGCCTGGTCGGCCCGCTCGCGAGCGGCCTTCTCCATCGCCCGGGCCTCGCCCGCGATGCTCTCCTCGGCCTCGGCCCATTCCTTCAGCAACGCCTCCGCGCGGCGGCGGACTGGGGGAAGCAGCATCGGGTCGTCCAGCAGATGCTCGAGCATCGACTGTTGCGTCTTGACGGTACGCATCAATTCCCGCCGCGTAACCCCCTTCAGCCGGTTCAGCGTGGATTCGATGTGATCGAGCCGTTTGTGTGCGAAATCGTTGTTGTGATCCAGAATCTCGCGAGCGCGCGCGCCCGCCGCCAACACGGCGGACGGCAGGCCGGCCGCCGCCGGGAACCCCTCGAGCAACTCGACGGCCTCCTGCCAGTCCTCGCCCTGCATCCGTTCGACGGCCTGCGCCAACGTCCACAGGGCCTTGCCCTTCTGAGTCACGTCCACGGGGGCGGTCCCCGTGGCAGCGATTCGCTCGGCACGGCGGGCGACGTCGGCCCACGGGACCGATTCGTACGGGTTCTCCTCCAGCAGGCGGAAGCACGCGTCGAGGCGCTGCCGTACGATGTCTGCGAGATCGACGGGCACGATCCCGAACGACGCCAGCTTGCTCAAGACCCCGTCCGCCGTCGGCCGATCCTTCGGGACGTCGCCGATCATGCCCCGCACAAGCTCGCACCACTCTTTCATGCCCGCGACAGGCGACTCACGGAGTTCCCTCCGCATCAAAGGCCGGCGAACGATCTGTGGCATTTGCTGCGCCACATCGACGATCCTGACCGCCTCGGGGTAATCAAAGAAGTACGGGTGATAGTGTTCGGCCAGCAGAAACAGAACGAACCCGGCCGCGACAATGTCCGACGGCCACTCGAACGTACCAAGCTGCTTTCGCTCGCGGTCGTACTTCCACGGATCGATGAACGCGCAGATGCGGTCGTCCCGATCGTACACGTCGGGGGAGAGGACCTCCCAAACCCCCGTGACGATATCGTCGCCCTCGCCGCCGCGCGGCCGAAGAGCGAGGTTCTGATAGGCCTCGGGGCCGAATGTCTTGCAGACCGCGGATGCGAACCCGAAGTCCGATACCTTCGTGATCCCCCCCTCCGTCGTGGTCAGGAGCACGCCCGGGCAAACGCCCCCGTGTACGTTCAGCACGTTCGCGGTATGCGGCACCTGATGCACGACCCGCAATGCATCGAAGAGGGCCGACGTGACCCGGAGGAGCGCCGCGGCGTCGAGCTTCTCGGCCTCGCGGTCGAAGAGGGACGTCGGTGCGTACGCCGTCGCGGGCTCATGTTCGATCGAGAATGCAGAATCGGTTTCCTGAAGCTCACCGATGAACTGCAGCACGTGGGCCGATCGCGAGGCAAGGGCGTTCTGAAGCTCGACCGCCGCAGCCAGTCTGCCCCTGAACTGCTCCAGGTCGCCGCAGTTGGCCGGTTTCAAAATGATGCGCCGGTACGATGCGGACATCGCGGGTCAACACGCTCGCCACACGATTACAGGGGTCGAACACCGAACTCCGTATTATACCGCCCCGGCGGGCTCCGACGCCATCCGGCACGGCGCTCAACCGCGCGAACCCCGCGCCCGGCCGATGGCGGCCCGGATCTGCTCGTGAACCTCGAGCGGGTGGGCCACGTGCTCCCACGTCGCCGCGTAGGGACCGGTGCCCGCCGTCGCGAACGAGACGGTGCCCAGTCCGAACAGCCGCTGGTACCAGGTCAGCAGCACGCCCGTGTTCTCGATCTTCAGCAGCGAGCACTCGAAGAGATGAATGTTGAAGATCCCGCGGATGCGCATGACCCGCCGGTTCGTCAGCACGTACAACCGCGACGCCCACTCCAGGACCGCGAAGCCGACCCGCGCCGCCGCCAGCGCCAGCGCCGCCTTGGCGATCAGTGAACCGCTCGTCCAGCCGGAGGCCGTCGCCAGCCAGGGGGCCATGCCAATCGCCGCGGCCAGGACGACCAGCCAGCGCACGGACGCAAACAGCACGAACCAGAGCGACGGCTTGATGGCGAACAGCACCACCTCGCCGCCGTCCAACAGATGCGCCGGCACCAGGTCCGCGGCCAGCACCACCTTCGGCTGTTCCGACTGGCTGGCCGCCGCCAGACGGCCGCCGGAATCGGTCGTGGAGATGGACGCTCTCCAGCGTTGCGCATCGTAACGCCGGGGAAGCGAAGGAACGGAAAAGCGGGAACGCGGCAAAGGCACCTGCCGCGGGTGCTGTCGAGGCGAAACGGCAGCGGCGGCCCTGTCGGCGCGCCGCAGCGCCGGCGGCGGCGTTCCGGCGATCGCCCCGGGTTCCTGCGTTCTGCCTGCCTCGCGGTTCGCCATCATCACCGCTCACGCCCCCGCATACAGCTCCGGCCGCAGCACGCCGATATGCGGATAGTTGCGATAGTGATCGTCATAGTCGAGCCCGTACCCGACCACGAAGACATCCTCAATATCGAACCCGACGAAATCCGCCTTGAGATCCGGAGGCGCTTTCGCCGGTTTTCGCAGCAGGACGCACGTCCGGAGGCTCGCCGGCGACTGGCTCCCCAACCGGTCCAGTACCAGCCGGAGCGTATTGCCCGTATCGAGGATGTCGTCCACGACCAGCACGTGTCGGCCGCGCACGTCGGCGTTCAGTTCGGCGAGCATCTTGGCGCCGCGGCTCGTTGTGGTGGCCCCGCCGTAGCTCGAGACCGTGATCAGGCCGAGTTTCATCCGCATCGGCAGGCACCGGATGAGGTCGGCCAGAAAGATCAGCGACCCCGACAGGATCGCCACCAGCGTCAGGCCTTCCTGCGGATCGCGGTAGACGCGGGCGATCGCCTCGCCCATCTCGCTGACCCGCCGGGCGATCTGCTCCCGGGCAATCAGAACGCGCGCGATGTCCTGCTCCATGGGGCGGGGATTATACCGGTGCCTCCGCGAGAAGACGACTGCCGGCCCGGGCCCGTCGTGCGACGGCGTCCGGTGTTATCGGGACGGTCCTCGTGGGCGTATCCCTGGGGCAGATACCCGAAACTGACGCGGGGGCTTGACGGCGGATGGCGTTTTGATTAGAGTGCCAAGTCTTGGACCCACCCACCGTGCTGATGGTCGGCGCGGCTGTCGGCAGGAGCTGACATGACAACCGAAGCAATGATGCAATACCAGCGTCTCTGCGCGGAGACGCACCAGCGTATCGCCGCCCGCAACGAGTCGGGCAAGATCCGCATCCAGATCGGCGCCGCGACGTGCGAAAACGCCGCCGGGGCGAACGACGTGTTTGACGAGTTCCGCAAGCACGTGGCCTCGTCCGGCCGCACCGACATCGTGCTCCGGCGGACCGGATGTACGGGCCGATGCAGTTGCGAACCGATCGTCGGCGTGCTGATCCCCGGGCTGATGCCCACCAAGTATCAGCGCGTGGACCGCGAGATGGTTCACAAGATCTTCACCTCGCACATCCTCGGCGGCCAGCCGCTGTTCGACCTCATGCTCGACTCGTCCGGCGGCTTGCAGATCTACGAGTTCATGGTCTGCGGCGCCGATCGCTGCCGGAACACCGAAGGCAAGGACTACCGGCAGATCCTGAAGGACAAGCTTCTCGTCGCCGGCATCGACGAGCGGCACGCCCGCGTGCTCCCGGCCAACTGCTTCGGCCTCTGCCGCACCGACAACCTCGGCTCCGCCGTCCACATCCTCGTCCGGCCGAACAAGGTCATCTACCGCGTGCAGAACGAGGCCGACCTCGACGAGATCATCCACTCGCACGTCCTCGAACACCGGATCGTGCGGCGACTGTGCGTCTCGGACCGGTCGGTCAGCCAGCGGTTCTTCGATATCTACGGCGACGTTTCGTTTTTCAACAAGCAGACGCGCCTGGCCTTGCGCAACAGCGGCATCATCGACCCTGAGAGCCTCGACGAATATGTCCAGGCGGGCGGGTTCGAGGCGCTCGCCCGCGCCCTCGAGAAGAACGACCCCCAGTGGGTCATCGACGAAATCAAGGCCTCGAACCTCCGAGGCCGCGGCGGCGGCGGATACCCCACCGGCCTCAAGTGGGCCAGTGCGCGGGTCCAGCCCGGCGACACCAAGTACATCATCTGCAATGCCGACGAGGGCGACCCCGGGGCATTCATGGACCGCAGCATGCTGGAGGGCGACCCGTTCTCGGTCATCGAGGGCATGACGATCGGCGGCTTCGCCATCGGCGCCGGCAGCGGCTACTTCTACGTCCGGGCCGAATACCCCCTGGCGATCGAGCGGATCGAGAAGGCCCTCGTGCAGTGCCGCGAGCACGGCCTGCTCGGCAGGAACATTCTCGGGTCCGGCTTCGACTTCGATCTCGAGATCCGCCTCGGCGCCGGGGCGTTCGTGTGCGGCGAAGAGACGGCCCTCATCCACTCGATCGAGGGCGAGCGCGGCCAGCCGCGCGTCCGCCCGCCGTTCCCCGCCGAGAGCGGCCTCTGGGGAAAGCCCACAATCATCAACAACGTCGAGACGTTCGCCAACGTGCCGGTCGTCCTCTCCTACGGCGCCGAGTGGGTCCGTCAGATCGGCACCCCCCGAAGCGGCGGCACGAAGGTCTTCGCCCTCGCCGGCAAGGTGCAGCACACCGGCCTCGTCGAAGTCCCCATGGGCACCACGCTCCGCGAGATCGTCTACGACATCGGCGGCGGACCGCCCCAGAACAGGCAGCTCAAGGCGATCCAGACGGGCGGCCCGGCCGGCGGGTGCATTCCGGCACAGTATCTCGACACGATCGTCGATTTCGACAGCCTGACGTCGCTCGGCTCGATCATGGGCTCGGGCGGCATGATCGTCATGGACGAAGACGACTGCATGGTCGATATCGCCAAGTTCTTCCTCACCTTCTCCCAGGACGAGTCCTGCGGGAAATGCACGCCCTGCCGCGAGGGGACGAAGCGAATGCTCGAGATCATCGAGCGCATCACGAGCGGCAACGGCCGGCCGGAGGACCTGGGCCGGCTCGAACGGCTGGGCGACCTCGTGCGGAAGTCGTCGTTGTGCGGCCTCGGCCGTGCGGCGCCGAATCCCGTACTGAGCACGCTCCGCTACTTCCGCGCCGAGTACGAAGCACATGTGAACGAACGGCGGTGCCCGGCCAAGCGCTGTACGGCCCTGATTCACTACGAGATCAACGCCGAGAAGTGCGTCGGCTGCACGGCATGCATGCGGAACTGCCCCGTGGCGTGCATCGCCGGCTCGGCAAAGAAGCCCCACGTGATCGACCAGGCGAAGTGCGTGAAATGCGGCCGGTGCTTCCAGGTCTGCCGTTTCAACGCCGTAGTGAAGATGTAGTCGCGAGGAACCGACCCGCACACAGGTGCATGATGAACGATACGAAGAAGGTGACATTCACGCTCGACGGCCAGCAGGTCACGGTGGACGCCGGCATGACCATCATGGAGGCGGCCGAGAAATTCGGCGTCCGCATCCCGCGGCTCTGCTACCACCCGGATCTCAGCCTCGCCGGCTCCTGCCGCGTGTGCATCGTGGACGTCAAGGACATGGGCTACTACATGGCCGCCTGCTCCGTGAAGGTGTGGGAGGGCATGGACGTCCGCACAAACTCGCCGGAGATCCGCCAGGCCCGGCGGGACATCGTCGAGCTGCTGCTGGACAACCACCCCAAGGAGTGCCAGACCTGCGAGCGCGACGGCAACTGCGAACTCCAGAACCTCGCTTATTCGATGGGCGTGCGCGAGCGGCTCTTCGAAGGTGAGCGCAAGAGCTTCGCCATCGAGGATTCCGGCCGCTCCGTCGTCCGCGAGGCCAACAAGTGCATTCTCTGCGGGCGCTGCGTCCGCGTCTGCGCCGAGATCCAGGGCGTCAACAACCTGAGCCAGCACGGCCGCGGCTTCCACACCGTCGTCACGCCCGCACACGGCGTCAAGATGGACGAGTCCGTCTGCATCCAGTGCGGCCAGTGCATCAACGTCTGCCCGACGGCCGCCTTCCTCGAGAAGGACAGCACCGACGCGGTCTGGGCCGCCCTCAGCGACCCGAAAAAGCACGTCGTCGTCCAGACGGCCCCGTCGATCCGCGCCGCCATCGGCGAAGGCTTCGGCCTCCCGCCCGGAACGCCGACGACCGGCAAGATGGTCGCCGCGCTGCGGCACCTCGGCTTCAAGGCCGTCTTCGACACCGATTTCACCGCCGACCTCACGATCGTCGAGGAGTCCAACGAATTCCTCGAGCGGCTCAAGAACAAGGGCCCCCTGCCGATGCTGACCTCCTGCTCGCCCGGCTGGGTCAGTTTCCTCGAGAAGTTCTACCCTGAGCTGATCCCGCACGCCTCCACGTGCCGCTCGCCGATGACCATGATGTCCGCCCTGCTGAAGACCTTCTACGCCGAAAAAACGGGCATCGACCCGAAGGACATCTACGTCGTCGCCGTCATGCCCTGCTCCGCCAAGAAATTCGAGGCCCGCCGGCCCGAGCACTACCTCGCCGATGGGATCCCGCTCACCGACGCCGTGCTCACGACCCGCGAATTGATCTGGATGATCAAGTCGTGGGGCATCGACTACTGGACGATGCCGAACATCGAGTTCTGGAACCTCCCCAGCGAGGAGTTCGACGACCCGATGGGCGTCGCCACCGGCGCCGGCGACATCTTCGGCGCGACGGGCGGCGTCATGGAGGCCACCCTGCGCACGGCCGTCGAGAAGCTCACCGGCAAGCCCGTGGAGAAGCTCGAGTTCACCGAAGTCCGCGCCGTCGAGGGGCTCCGCGAGGCGTCCTTCAATCTGGCCGGCCAGACGGTCAACGTCGCCGTCGCCAACGGCATCAACAACGCCAAGAAGGTCCTCGACAAGGTCGTCCGCAAGGAGAAGGACTTTCACATCATCGAGGTCATGGCCTGCCCTGGCGGCTGCATCGGCGGCGGCGGCCAGCCGTACCCGCCGCGCGGCATGAAGGTGCTCGACCCGGAGTTGCTGCGGCTCCGTGCCTCCGCGCTCTATCGCATCGACGAGTCCAAGGAGTTGCGCCGGTCGCACGAGAACCCGGCCATCAAGAAGCTGTATCAGGAGTGGCTTGGCGAGGTCGGTGGCGAGAAGGCCCACCACCTGTTGCACACGCATTATGCGGCGCGACTGCCGCGAGGCATCAAATAGCACGGCAAAGACCATGAGCACGACACGCGCAATCGCGAATACAGACAACTGGCCAGATGTTGAAGCCGTCAGCAAGCAGGCCCTGCCGGAGCACATTGTGCAGTTCATCGCGGACTGCCGCAAACGCCCGCATCCGGAGAGCCAGCTGATCTCGGTGCTGCACAAAGTACAGGGACACTTTGGCTATTTGGGCAACGAGCAGCTTGATGCGGTTGCCCAGCTCTTGCAGGTGCCGGCGGCGAAGGTCAGCGGCGTCGCCACGTTTTACCACTTCTTCCGCCTTCAACCGCGGGGCAAGTTCCTCATCAGCGTATGCATGGGAACGGCCTGCTACGTCAAGGGCGCTGACAAGGTCGCCGCGCGGCTCCAGGAGGAACTCGGCATTCAGTTCGGCGAAACGACAACGGACGGCCTGTTTTCTCTGGAGGAAGCCCGCTGCCTGGGTACCTGCGGCTTGGCCCCCGTCGTGATGATCAACGACGAGGTCCACGCCAAGGTCACATCTGACCAGATCCCGGCGCTGCTGGAGAAGCAGATCCAGAAGACCCGGGCATAGTCACGGCCGATACAATACCGGTCATGGCAGACGAGCCTGCCTATCACGTGGAGATTGAGGGCGTCGAAGAACCGGATCCGGCAGGTCCGAGCCCGGTGCAGGGCCGACGGTGGATCGGAATCCGCTTTGACTGTTGCGGGGCCTACACCCGGATCTACCGCAATGCGGAAGGCACGGCGTACGACGGGCGGTGTCCGAAGTGCCTCCGCCCGGTGAACATCAAAGTCGGGCCGGGCGGCACGGATGCGCGGTTCTTCCAGGCCCTCTGATTGCCGTTCGGCCGACGCCGAGTGCGCAAAACGGCGGGCCGGTACCTCCTCAGGCCGGCCCGCTTAAACCGAAAGGGGTGTAATATCGTGGCGTCCGCCCCCGCCAACGGCGACGACGGGCGATTCGTTCCAGCGCTCTATCGGAAGCTCATGCCAGTCCGGTACGACTCGAAATGGCGGTCCACATAGTTCGTCGGCTTCGTCCCGCCGTCCTGATGGTCGTAGTAACGCTCCCGGAAGAACACGACCTCGCCCCCGGAGTAATAGCCCGACGTGCTGGGCCACAAACTCCGGCAGGCGAAGTCCTCGGCTGTAATGGGTCGTATACCTGGCTGGAGGGCTGGGCCGGTGGCCCGGTCGAACAACAGGCTGGACGTCGGGCGGCCCGCCCCGGCGAGGTGCAGACAGGCCCCTGGGCTCCGCTCGAGTCGGCTCCGCTCTCCGCCGGCACAACCGACGGCGAACGCCAGACTCATCGTTGCCAAGCACGTCCCCATTCGTCCCATACCTGTGCGACCCTCCTCCTCCTCGCTCTCCGCGGGGATTTAAAGCAAGCCCGATGCCATTCTGCCCCCTCAATATGGGGCGTTCTTGCCATCCGATATGAGGACGCTCCGAACTCGCGGGCCCCATAAAAGGCGGCATCGCGTGCATCCGCCGGGTCACCGGCGACTCGGAAATGCGAACCGTGCATGCCGTAAGCCCTGCGCGGTCCGTGCCGTCCGTACGTCCTGTACGGACATGTTGAGCTACATGCATCCGCAAGGGCGTTGCAGCACCTCCGCCGAAACCCAACCGTAGCAGTATAAACAACTTACAACAGTCTGTCGGCCTGTTTTGCCCGGTCATCATCCGGCCGCCTTTCCGTCGGTCAGCGTCCGAACGCCAGAACCAGCGAGCGACCGGGCTGCGGCATAGCGAAGGCCCCCAAACGCCCTGGCCCGCAGCGGGGCGAGCCGCGACGGCTCGACGAGCAGCCGCAAGCCGCCCCTTGCAGACGGCTCACGGCGCCGGTTGTTCGCGATCCTTAAGATCTTCTCATTCCGTTTTCACGTCTTGGTCACCACCCAAGACCCCACCGCCGCCGCTATTCGCCCGGTGCGGCCGGCTTCCCTGCCGCCTCTTGTGGATTGACCGTCAACTGCAACGTACGGCAATCGCAACGGCTTGTTTTTCTCAAACGTAGCATGATGCGAGCGACAAGCCCGAAGAAAGCCGCGCAAAAAAAGCGCGTGAGAAGCGGAAAACATCTTGCAATCGGTCCCCCATACGCGGTATACTCAGACGAGTAGGCTGCCCTTCTCTAGCGGGAGGACGGGCCGATTCGTTTTGGGAGAGCGGTCGGTCCGTGGTCGGCGGGAGAGAGAAAGCTTGCGGGATAGCCAGTCCAGTAGTGCAGGTGCGCTGGTATTTCATCCAGTCGCATCGCTGGCGCAGCGGCTTTCGGACGTAGTTCGAGCCAGTGGCGTGGATGTCACGACGACGTCTACTGCCAGTGGATGTATTGCCTCGCTACGTAGCCGCAGTTACGCTGTCGCCGTCGTTGATCTCGCGCACACGAAATCCAACGCCGAACGCCCTCTCTTATTGCACGACCCGTCCCGGCCCTCCAAGCCACAAGGTATTCACGCAGGTATCGCCGCGAGTTCAGGGTTACGCCATGGGCACGCCGAGCCGGACGGTTCGCCGTTGTTATCAGGCCGGACACCGTCGGCGGGCGGCTCGGACGGCGAACGTGGCGAATCGGCATGGGGCGACTCGATCGAGTTGCTCCGTACGATTCGCCGCGTATCGCCCGCTACACGCGTTGTGGCTCTCGTCGGGCCACGGACCGGCCTGGACCTGTGTTGCCACGCCGTGACCCTCGGCGTTTGCGGGTTCGTCGACTGGAACGATGCACGAGCCGATGCAACCCTCCTCGAACGAGTCCAGCAAGCGCTGGAACGCTACGCGGCGACGCTCGAACAGTGCAACGAGCTTCATCGCGGCCACATCTTCGATGAAACCGGCATCGCCGGCCAGAGCCGGCTCATGGCCGACCTGCTCCTGCAGGCGCGCCGCGCCGCCATGATCTCCGACGCCCCGGTCCTGATCCACGGCGAAAGCGGCACCGGCAAACAGCTGATCGCGGAGGCCATTCACCGGCTTGACCCCAAGCGGAAGACACACCCGTTCCTTTCCGTGAATTGCGCGGCGATCCACGGTACCCTCGCCGAGAGCGCCCTCTTCGGCCATGCCAAAGGGGCCTACACCGGGGCCACCGAGGCCCGGCAGGGGTACTTCCGCGCCGCCGGGAACGGCACGCTGTTGCTTGATGAGATCAGCGAGCTGGACCGATCGCTCCAGCCCAAGCTGCTCCGCGTCCTGCAGGAAGGCCGGGTTCTGCCCGTCGGTTCCGATGCCGAAGTGGCCGTATCGGCACGGGTGATCGCGGCATCGAACCGGCCGCTGCCCGCCCTCGTCGAGAACGGCGAGTTCCGCCTCGACCTCTACCAGCGGCTCAACGTGATCAGCCTCTCCGTCCCGCCACTGCGGGACCGTCCCGAGGATGTGCCGCTGCTCGTGCAGTTCTTTGTGCGGAAGTACGCCAGCTATTACCCGCCGGGCATTCGTGAGATCGACCCGCGGGTCTTCGAAGTCCTGGCCCGGTCGATCGGCTCAGGCAACGTCCGCGAGTTGGAGAACACGGTGCGCCAGATGCTCGCGTTCAAAACCGGGGGGCACCGCCTCGACCTGGCCGACGTGCCGATCCACGTGATCGAGAGCCGGACGAACCCGGCGGCGCAATCCGACCGCATTTACGCGGCGCTCGCCTCGGCCGTCTGCTGGATGATCCGTGACGGCCGTTGGACGCTCCAGCAGATGCTCGATCAGTTTGAGAGCCTCGCCATCCGCGAGGCCGCCGCCGCCTCGACGGGAACCCACGAAGAACTCGCCCGGCGTCTCGGAATCACCCGCCGCACGCTCTACAACAAGTTCCACCGCTACGGCCTGTCCGACGACAAGACGTCGTGAACCGACAACATCGCCGCGAAACTTCGTCAAGGACGATGGAAGCAGGCTGATCACCCGTGGGGCCGCCCGTCGAATCGCCCAATCGCCGCCGGCTGCGCCCTGTCGGCATGGAGGCGGTTGCTTTCGGGCGCGGTTCGGTTACGATCCGGCGGTTGCGTGCGTGGCCGACGGCACAAGGTCACTGCCGGGATGTCCAGGATGGACGCTTCTCTCGAGTGCATCATCTGCGGTTCCGCGATGGACCGTGCGCACGCCCGGGCGTTCTGCCCGAACTGCGGATACGAGGAAGACGGCACCGACCTGTTCGCCGCCGACGGCCCCGCGCCGTCATCCCCCGTCGTCCCGTTGCCGCCCGAGCCATGGACCCAGAAAACCCTGTTTCCGCTCGATTCCTTCGACGCGGTGTCGCCCCCGCCCGCCCCAACCTCGCCGCCTGAAAAGCCTCCGCGTCCCCGACGCATGCGCCGACCGCCGCCGCCGACCGGCTGGCTGTTCCCTGAGTTGAACTGAGCGGCCCTTCCGCGATCCAGCACGCCGGCTCGTTCAGGCCGCGCTGCCGCCAGTCCCGGATCAGGTCGCCCCATCTCTCCGCGCCCTCGCGATAGCCTTTCCAAAGGGCGATCAAGTGCTTCTGGCCCGCCGTATCCGCTGCGATCAGCACCATCAGACACGCCTTCACCGTCCCCGGGCCCGCCTTCAGACAGATCCCGTCCGCCCAGATGTACACGAACGGACGATCGCTCAGATCCTGGGCGTCGAACGCCTCGTATTGCTCCTTGAACTCCCGGGGCAGCCGGCTGATCGTGCTCGGCGACAGCGACGCCTCCTCGCCCACCAGAAGCCGCAACGCCAGCTCGAAATCCCGCGTCGCCAACGGAATCGTTACCACTTTGCTTCCCGCCCTGCCACCACGCTAAACACGTACCTCCCTTCAAGGGAGGGGGACGGAACGAGCCAACCGGCTCACCCTGGCGACTCCTTCAACCTTGCAAAGACGCGCAGAGCAACCGGGCAACCGAGTCGCCGGGCCGCCGCGTGACGGACTAACGAACCAACGGGAACACAGACTCGATCCCCGCTTTCGCGGGGATGACGGTGTCCGAGTCACCGGGTCACCGAGTGACCGACTCACGGAACGAACAAACCGTCGCCCCCTTCCGCCGATCACTTCTTGATCGGCTTGATGAAGAGCAGGCGATACCGGATGGCCGTGTGGTCGCCCTGGAGGACGATCGGGCCTTCGGGGTCGCCTTCTTTGACCTTCAGGTCGCCGTACAGGTGTGTCGGGCGCGGCGGCTCGTAGTTGTCGATGATCTTCTCGCCGTTGAGCCACACGTTGATCTTCTTGCCGATCATCGTCGCATACACCGACTGCCATTCCCCCTGCGGCTTGCTGGCGTTCTTGGACGGCTTCTTCTGGTTGTAGATCCCGCCGTTGCCCCAGTCCTTGGCGCCGGGTTGCTCGCCGTAGTCGTCCTGCACCTGGATCTCATATTGCCCGCGCAGGAACACGCCGCTGTTGCCGTTCTTCGGCACGAGGAACTCGTAATAGATCTCGAAGTCGCCGAAGTTCTCCTCGGTGAAGATGTTGGTGCCGTGCTCGCCGGGCTTGACGATGCTGGCGAGCACGCGGCCGGGCTCGACCTTCCACGAATTGGGCCGGTCCTTGGGGAAGGACTTCCAGCCCTCGAGGTCCTTGCCGTTGAAGAGGCGCTTCCAGCCTTCTCTCACCTTCGGGGCGTGCTCCTTGTCGAGGAACACCGGTCGCGACGCGGCGTTGCGCTGGCCGCGAGCGCCGGCGGCCCGCGCGGGCTTCTCGGTCTTTTCTTCTTTCTCCGCGGCGGTGACGGCACCGGCGGCGGCGAGCGACAGGGCGGCGATCAACGACACTTTTCTCAGATAGCGGGTCACAGCAGTCATCCTCCACAGATTGTCGATGCGGCCGCCCGGCGTCCACGGCCGGCACGGCCGACCTCACGGTTCAGTATGGTAGCCGTTTCTGATGCGGG
The DNA here is from genome assembly GCA_964617875.1 of uncultured Planctomycetales bacterium. Classification (GTDB taxonomy): domain Bacteria; phylum Planctomycetota; class Phycisphaerae; order UBA1845; family PWPN01; genus CAZMVY01. The sequence goes on from CAZUAI010000014.1 coordinate 75,961, forward strand.
CGAACAGGGGGGGCAGAAAACGACGCAGCGGTCCCTGCGCCCGTTCCCGCGAAAGCGGGAAAAACGAGGGGCCGGAGAGAAACCGGCGGATTCTGGATCCCCGCTTCCACGGGGATGACGATAACCGAGTAACCGAGTCACCGAGCAACGAACCACGGACAACAAACCGCGGACGGCAAACGAGCGGCAGGTCTTGCCCGCTTGCGCGCGGCGATCCTGTCCTGCGATACGGCCTTCCGCCGTCAGCGACTTCGTCGCTTCGTCGTGCGCCGGTCGTTACCGCGTCGTATCGTCGCCCGCGGGCGTCAATTCCCCAGTTCCCGCGCCCGGCGGAAGGCGGCCAGGACGGCCTGCTTGATGTCCTCGGCAACGCCGGCCCTGTCCATGTGCTCGATGGCGGCTTGCGTGGTGCCGCCCTTGCTGGTGACCTTCTGCCGGAGTTCGGCCGGCGGCTCGTTCGTCTCGATCATCATCCGGGCGGCGCCCAGGCACGTGTGCTCGGCGAGCGCCAGGGCGTCGGCCGGCGGCAGGCCCGCTTCGATGCCGCCCGCGGCGATTGCCTCGACGACGTAGTAGAAATACGCAGGCCCGGAACCGGCCACCGCCGTCACGGCGTCGATGAGCGATTCATCTTCAAGCACCACGCTCCGACCGCCGGCCTCGAAGAGCCGGCAGACGAACCCGACGTCTTCCGGCGTCGCGTATTCGCCGCCGCAGAGGCCTGCCATGCCCGCGCCGACGCGAATGGGCAGGTTGGGCATCACGCGAACGATGCGAAGCCGCGGCTTGCCGATCGCCTCGGCAATCCGCCGTGTGCTGAGCCCAGCCATGATCGACACGACGAGGTGGTCGGACGTGAAGGCGTCGGCGATGGGCCGAACCACGTCATCGAAGCTCTGCGGCTTGACGGCCAGCATGACACACCGGGACTCGGCCACGACACGGCGGTTGTCCTCGGCCGCCGCCACACCGAGGTGTTCGGCGAAAAGCCGCCGCCGGTGCTCCACAGGGTCCGACACAAGGATCTGCGTTGGTGCCAGCAGCTTTTGGCGAAGGACGCCCGCAACGATTCCCTCCGCCATGTTCCCCGCGCCGATGCAGCCCAGCTCGAAAACAACAGCCATGACATTAGTCCTCCGGCGATGGTGCGGATTGTATTCGTGTCGCGTTCGGAAGGCGAACGGGAGGCGGCGCGTGTACGACGAACGGCCTGAAAACGGCTCATCGGATTGACGGCGTGCGGTCGATAGAATCTGCAGCGCTGTCTGGCGTGGTCAGCAAGCGTTGTTTCCAGTGTCAGGAGTGAGTTGTGAGCACCGTCGTTGCTCAGCGTGAGGGGATTTCGTCGTCCGCGCGGGATTCGGCGGACGGCCTTCGCCGACACCTCGAATCGAACCTGCGGGACTTGTGGGACCTGTGGCCGGCACCGGTGTGGATCGCGAACCGCCGTGGGGAGATCGTTTACGCGAACCGGACGGCCCGCGACCGGTACGACGGAGCCGGCATGCGCTCCGCAGCCGCGCGGATCGCCGAGAAGGCCGGGACGCCGCCCGGCGCCGCGCCTGCCGGCGATGATGAGCAAGCCTCGTTCGAAGTTTCGTCGCTGATTGACGGCTGCGGCGAGCCGATCGGCTGGCTGGCGTTCGGCACCCCCATATGATCCTGTCCGTTCCCGCGCGTCGCTGCGACGTTTCAGCCGGGGTAGGCGCTTTGCGGATGCGCCCTGCGGCACCCGGCACCGTGTTGACCTTCTGCGTTCCGTCGATTATCCCGGTGTGAACAAGAACGACGGCAAGGGGCCGTGCCCGCGTCCGGCGGGCACTCACGGAGGTGCAATTCATGAACGGCGAACGGACGATCGCGTACTTCTCGATGGAGATCGCCCTGGATGCGGGCATGGCCACGTACAGCGGCGGCCTCGGCGTGCTGGCGGGCGATACGATCCGCTCGGCGGCCGACCTCAAGGTCCCGATGGTGGCCGTCACCCTCATCCACCGCAAGGGTTATTTCTACCAACGGCTCGACGCGGCCGGCCAGCAGACCGAAGAACCCGTCGAATGGGTCGTGTCCGACTACCTCGACGAGACCCAGGCCCGTGCCACCGTCGTCATCGAAGGCCGCACCGTCCATCTCCGCGCTTGGCGTTATCAGGTGATCGGCGTCACCGGCGGGAGCATTCCCGTCTACTTCCTCGACGCGGACCTCCCCGAGAACGCAGAGCAGGACCGCGCGCTGACGGACTCGCTCTACGGAGGCGATCTGCGCTACCGCCTCTGCCAGGAGGTCATCCTCGGCATCGGCGGCGTGCGGATCCTCCGGGCCCTGGGGCACAACGCGATCCAGCGATTCCACATGAACGAGGGCCACGCCAGCCTGCTCACGTTCGAACTGCTGACCGAGCACATGAAGCAGGCCGGCCGCGACACGATCACCCGCGAAGACGTCGACGCCGTGCAGGACATGTGCGTCTTCACTACCCACACGCCCGTCCCCGCCGGTCACGACCAGTTCCCGATGGATATGGTCATGAGCGTTCTCGGCCAGCGCCCGGTCCTCGCCATCAAGGAGATGTTCGAGTGTGACGACCGCTTCAACATGACCTACCTCGCCCTGCACCTCAGCCACTACGTCAATGGCGTGGCCAAGAGCCACGGCGAGGTCTCGCAGCACATGTTCGCGGCATATCAGATCGACTCGATCACGAACGGCGTCCACGCGGCCACCTGGACGGCCCCTGCCATGCAGAACCTCTTTGACCAGTACATCCCCGGCTGGCGAAGCGACAACTTCAGCCTGCGATACGCGTTGAGCATCCCCGCCCTCGAGATGTGGGGCGCGCACATGGACGCCAAGCGCCGCCTCATCGAATACGTCAACCGCGAGACCAACGCGGGCATGGACATCGACGTCATGACAATCGGTTTCGCCCGCCGGGCGGCCACGTACAAGCGGGCCGACCTGCTCCTGCAGGATCCCGAGCGCCTCAAGGCGATCGCCGCCAGGGCAGGCCAGTTCCAGATCCTCTATGCCGGCAAGGCCCACCCGCGGGACGAGGCCGGCAAGGACCTCATCAAGCGGATCCACCAGATCCGCGATGTGCTTCGCCGCAGCATCCGCGTCGTGTACCTGCCGAACTACGACATGGCGGTGGGCCGGATGATGACCGCTGGCGTCGACCTCTGGGTGAACACGCCGCAACCGCCCCTGGAAGCATCGGGTACGAGTGGCATGAAGGCGGCGCTCAACGGCGTTCCATCGCTCAGCGTCCTCGACGGCTGGTGGATCGAGGGACATATCGAAGGCGTGACCGGCTGGGCCATCGGCGCGAACGGCAGGCTGGTCGAACAGGTGAGCGACCGCTCCAATGACGCGGCATCCCTCTATGAGAAACTGGAGCGAAAGATCCTGCCCTTGTTCTACAAAGACCGGGGCAGCTACATGAACCTCATGCTGCACTGCATCGCGCTGAACGGCTCGTTCTTCAATACGCAACGCATGGTGCAGCAGTATGTATTAAAAGCTTACTTCCAGTAACTCGAGAGTGCCGAGTTCCGGCCTATCGAGTGGCGTATGGGTTCCTCGTCTGTATGGTCAGGCGTGAGTGCTCGATGCTCAGGTCGATCCATTGGTCAATCAGGCGTTTGAACCGCTTGTGGCTGGCGATTTGTCGGCGGCTTTCCGCCGTCGATTCCTCGCGAACGTACTGCGTTCGACTCTTCATCCGGCGGGTGTAGCTGCCTATCCCTGGATGGCGACCATGGCTCCGTTACGGCGCATCAGCGGCAATCAGTACCTCCACCGCAAATCCGACGCCGATCGCGACGCCGTTCGCCGGAAGATCGCGTTCCACATGAACCCCGTGCCTGCGTCGTAGTTGCCGCCGCCTCGGGTCGATGCTCCTCCAATGACGCGGGGACGGCTTGCGTACGTACGAGCGATGCTGGATCACGTCCGCGGGCACTGGGGCATTGAGAACAAGTGGCATGGGGCATTGGACGTGACCTTCCGCGAAGACACGCTACGGAACCGGGTTGGACACCCCGCCGAGAACTTCTCCCGAATCCGGCGGCTGGCCTGAGCCTGCTTCGGCGGGAGAAGGGCTGCACGGTCGGGGCCAAGGTCAAACGAATGGAAGCCTGCATGGGCCAGGACTACTTGCTCAGGGGCCTTTGCCGCAGGATTTGATGCGATTGCCCTGTTCCCAGATCCGTCTAGCTCGTTTGCCGTTGACAGGATCGCGCTCGTTGGAGTAGTATCGCGTTCGGCTGCGGTGACTCTCGGGCCTCAGGCCTGCTCGGGTGACGATCTTGGGTTTACGCATGGCGGTAGCTCCTATGGCGGTAAGTCGTATCAGGCATGGCGACGATGCTACCGCGTTCATCTTATACTGCCAGTACTCCGTCATCCGCATTGCCGCCGACACTAAAATGAGAATAGGCGAAAATATCATAAGTCCTTGCAAATGAAGGGCTTTGGAGAGGTGGCTGAGTGGCTTAAAGCGACGGTTTGCTAAACCGTTGTACGGGATAAAACCTGTACCGGGGGTTCGAATCCCCCCCTCTCCGTTGTTTTTCGATCGATCTTCGTAACGCATGAAACGCCAAGCACTTTCGGCTTGGTGGTTTCGTCATCTCGGGCCGACTGTCCGAATACTGTCCCAACGCACCATCGATCCGGGCAGACCACCCGCCTGAGATGTGCTCATTGAATGGTTGGGACAGGCACCGCGTCATCAAATTCCTCCGTGTCGAGGATGTAGTCCTTCTGCACAGCCCGCAGCGGGCTGCATGTCGCTTATCGCCCAGAACCGGCCACTGAATATCACCTGAAAACCGAGAGTGTAGCAACATTACAGAGTTCTCGCCGTCGCGATCGGCGGATATCGAGCCGCTTTTCGCGTGGTTCGCGTATTTCGCGGTCCCCAAACAGAATCGAACCGCGAAACACGCGGAATACGCGAAAGCCGGCCGGAATACCACGGGATCACTCTGTAATGATGCTACAGTCTCTGAAAACCGGCCATCTTGCGGAGGTGTTGATTCGCGGTCATGGCTGCTTCGGCCCGTGGTGGGCTGGAGGAGGCCGGAATGGCGAATCAGCTCAAGATGGCGAAGGTTCACGCGATACGAGTTCTTCGAGAGCGGGGCTGGTCTTACCGTCGGATTGCCCGCGAGCTGGGGATTCACCGCGAGACGGTGGCCCGGTACTTGGCGTTGGCGCGGGGCTCGCCGTCAAAACCGGCCAAAGTGATCACCGGGTCGGAGTCGTCGGATCCATCAGAATCGGCCCAAGTGATCACCGGCGATCATCCCGGAGGGTCAGCCGTTGCCGCCGGGGATCAAGACCCGCCGCCGCGGAACGCACGTCTTCCGGATCGTCCTGAGTCATTCCCGCAAGGCGTACAGCGAGGCGGTTTACCACCAGACGGCCGAGCAGTTCACCCGCTGCCTCGAGAATGCCTTCTGGTACTTCAGCGGCGTGCCCCGGACGCTGGTGATCGACAACCTCAAGGCGGCCGTGAGCCGGGCGGATTGGTTCGACCCCGAGCTGACGCCGAAGATTCAGTCGTTCTGCGAACACTACGGAACGCTGATCCTGCCCACCCGGCCGAGAACGCCCCGGCACAAGGGCAAGATCGAGCGCAACGTGGGGTACGCGAAGAACAACGCCCTCAAGGGCCGAACGTTCGAGAACCTGGCCGCCGAGAACCGGCACCTGCTCGAATGGGAGAAGGCGGTTGCCGACCAGCGGATCCACGGCACGACCCAGCAGCAGGTCAGGAAGTGCTTTGAGGAGGTGGAACGGCCGGCCTTGCTGCCGCTGCCGCCGGATCGATTCCCATCCTTCAATGAGGGCCGACGGAAGGTCAATCGCGACGGCCACGTCGAGGTGGCCAAGGCCTACTACTCCGTCCCGCCAGAGTACCTGGGCCGGGAGGTCCCTGTCGGACTACGGGGACCTGGTCCACGCGGCATTTACCGAGGAGCACCGCACATGAACGAATCGTTGCAGACGGCGTTGAGGAAGTTGCGGCTGTCCGGTCTCCTGCGTAGTGATCCGGTTGAGTCGCACCTCGGCAGGGAACGCCGTCCCGTCCTTTCGCCGTGCGTACAGGTCGCGCCAGCCACCCGTCGCGCGCGCGTGCAGCGCGTCAACAAAGCTCTCCCGGTGCCCTGCATGAGCCTCCTGCTCCGGCTGCGAGACGAGCATCTTGACGTCTCGCCCAAGTAGCTCGTGCTGCGCATAGCCGAAGAGTTCCTCGGCCTTCTTGTTCGCCAGCACAATCTGCCCGCGGCGATCGACGACCACAACCGCACTCGGAGACGCTTCGATGGTCAGGTGAAATCTCTCATCGGCGCGCTTCCCCTCTTCAATATCCCGACTGAGTTCCCATGCCATCGCGATCAGCATGATCAGGTAACCCACACTGACGCGCAACGGGGCGGCAACGATCCCCCAGAGCACCAGAACGACCTGCGCGAAGCTGTAAGAGAGGAAGAACACCATGCTCCCGCCCACGATCAGGGCAGTGCGTCGCTCGCCACGTCGCCAGACGCTGATGCTGGCGTCTACCAGGAAGACAAGGAGTAATAGCACACTGGCGTGTGCCAGCAGCATCCATGGATTCGGAACACCCACTGCGATACAGACCGGCTCACCGAGAAACGACACCTGCTTGATCGCCGTGATCTGCCGGAAGTTGATGCTCCCTGGAAGTGAGAAATTAATGAGCAGCGAGAGGGTGCGCAGTCCGATGACGGTCCATCCGACCCAGGGTCGGCCCGCATGCAAGTAGGTACGGGTGAACCAGACAAAGGAGACAATCATGACCCAGGTGGGAACGTGCATCCAGCGTACGATGGCCGCGTATCGAGCCGGCATGCCGGCGTGCATCATGGCCAGTTCACAACCCGCAAACGCCGCCACGCCGACGGCAATCATGGAAAAGGCGAGATGGGCAACCTGTTTCCGCTGACCGATCCAGATAAGCAGGTACACGACCGCGAGCATCAGGCTCGCGGCGGCAGTCATGGACCAGATAATGGTGACGACACTCATGGCACGCTCGGTCAACCTGACCCCAGGGGATCTCCATCGCGAAGAAGATCCGGACGGGCGCGTCGGCATCTACGACGAGCCTCAGCACGAAGTCCCCTTGCCCGACAGCCTGATGGCGAACCGCCGGTCATGTTCGTACGCCCAGCCGACCCACGGGTATTCTGCCCGCCTTGGCCCAAGCGGCGGAGCGTATTCTGCAACGCCCAGATCGATTGTACCGGTTGCGTGCAGCGCTCGCTACCAGCGTCCAGCAAAGGACTTGCGACACAGTAGGTTTCGCCGTGACGGGCAGGGGTTCTCCGGCCGACGATCCGTGGTAGCTTACTACCGGTGCATGCCCCTACGATGGGCAGCGGTGCCGCTCCCGGGCGAGCAAGCGAACATCGAGCCCACACTTCTGCCGGCGCGCTTACCTTAGTGCGAGACGTTATGTGATCACGATGGGGGAACGGATTCTTTGTCCGTGACGCGGGTCTTTCGGTACACCCGGGTACAACTCGACGGGGTATCTGGGGCGCTCTTGGGTCACCTTGGGGCGCGCTGGCAACATGAAAAACGCGGTTTGGAGGTCAGGAGCGAGGATCGCGGCGGTTTTTGCAGTCCGTCACAGCGAGCACCCGCATCACAGACTGCTGGTCGCAATTACGCGCCTTCGACGGCCACTCTCAACGTACGATGATAGAGTACGCGGCGCCTGCCTGAGAGCAGCCGGATTCACTCCTTATCCACGTGGGCGAGCCGGCGCCATGACCGGCGTGCCTCCTGAACGAATCTGGACGGGCGAATGGGACGGTAGCGAGTCCGAACCTTCTCGACCAGCGCCGGCTCGCAGCGCATCCAGAAACGGACGCAGGTGCGGAGAAGGTAGTCGGGCGGCGGTCGGCCCGTTCGGTCCGTGACGGCTTGCAGCAACACCTCGAAATGGGCTGGCTCGGCGATCTTGGCCATCACCGCGGCGAACGCGTCGTACACGTCCTCGGGGCAGAGGTACGGTTGCCGGCCCCCCTCGCGATGCTCGGCCAGGAAGTCCGCGTTGCCGTGCCGCTCAATCCGGTAACGCTTCGGCTTGTTCCGACGATGCTGGGGCGTCGCCTGCCCGGACAGTGTGGTCTCACTTGCGGCTGACGCCGAGCGGAGTTCGTCGTCCAGCCTCTCCAGCAGCTTGAGCATCTCCACGACCGGCTTCCTGGACGTCTTGCATTCGCCCAGGTGCCCGTACAAGAGCTGCTTGACCCGCCGAACGTCGGTGGCCCAATCCTGCGGTCCTCTCGGCATGCCGGATACTCCCTGCACCCTGATATCGGCCCGGCGGCGCGGGCCGGCCAGCAAATCATACCCGCGGCGCCCGTTTTTTACTTGCCGATACCCGTATTTTTTGGTATAATACGGATGCCGGAGCAAGAGCGCCTGCACGTGGGCATTCCGGTTCTGACGAGCCGCTCGTTGCAGCCACGCAGATCACGTGATTTTACGGTTAACCCGCCGGTCTGCAAGGCCGGCGGAACAGTGCGAGAAACTCATGTCTATGGAGAAAACGAATGAACTGAAGAGGCCGGCCTGCGCGCCGCTGCCGTACCTGCCGCTGCCGCAAACGAGTTGGCAGGACCGTTACGCCGCGATCACCACCACGATGGCCGAGCTGACGCTCGCCGAGATCCGCCTGGCGTTCGAGCCGGTGGCCGATAAGAGCCTATCCCAAAACCTCCTTGAATGCCGATATCAGCATTGAGGCGCGGAGGCGCGCGATGGTGCGACGGATCGAGAGCCGGGCGGTCGAGCGGAGCCGCCGGGAGCATTGGGAGGGCTTGATTTCGGAGTGTTCGGCGAGTGGC
>CAZUAI010000015.1:0-84043 GCA_964617875.1 uncultured Planctomycetales bacterium
GCGGGCCGAACCGCATCGGCCAGGGCATCGAGTTCGACTACTGCTGCGTCCACGCGGCCATGACCGTCCGCGACGAGGGGTTCGAGGCCATCATGGTCAACTGCAACCCCGAGACCGTCAGCACCGACTACGACACGTCGGACCGGCTCTACTTCGAGCCGATGACGGCGGAGGATGTCCTCAACGTCGTCGAGGCCGAGAAGCCCTTCGGCGTGATCCTCCAGTTCGGCGGGCAGACGCCGCTCAACCTGTCGGCCGCGCTGGAGAAGAACGGCGTGCCGATCCTCGGGACGAGCCCGCGGAGCATCGACTTGGCCGAGGACCGCAAGCTGTTCCGCGAACTGCTCGAGACCCTCGGCCTGAAGCAGGCCCCGAGCGGGACGGCGACGTCCTGCGAAGGGGCGCTGGCCGTCGTGAAGGAGATCGGCTACCCCGTGCTCGTGCGGCCGTCGTACGTCCTCGGCGGGCGGGCGATGCAGATCGTCTACGACGACCGCGACCTCCAGCACTACATGACGGAGGCCGTGATCGCCTCGCCGGAGCGGCCGGTGCTGATCGACAAGTTCCTCGACGACGCGACCGAGGTGGACGTGGACGCCATCAGCGACGGCCGGACGACCGTCATCGGCGCGATCATGGAGCACATCGAACAGGCGGGCGTGCACAGCGGCGACAGCGCCTGTGCGATCCCGCCGCAGACGCTCTCGAAGGCCGTCTGCGCGGAGATCGCCCGGCAGGCGAAGGCCCTCGCGGCGGCGCTGAAGGTCGTCGGCCTGATGAACGTGCAGTTTGCCGTCCAGAACGACCAGATCTACGTGCTCGAGGTCAACCCCCGCGCGTCGCGCACGATTCCCTTCGTCTCGAAGGCAACGGGCGTGCCGCTCGCGCAGCTGGCGACGAAGGTCATGCTCGGCCACACGCTCGAGGAACTCGGCTTCACGAAGGAGGTCGAGGTCGGCCATGTGGCGGTCAAGGAGGCCGTCTTCCCGTTCGCCCGGTTCCCCGGCATCGACACGCAGCTCGGGCCGGAGATGAAGTCCACGGGCGAGGTCATGGGTATCGCCGACAACTTCGGCATGGCCTTCGCGAAGTCGCAGCTGGCCGCCGGGCAGAATCTGCCGAAGCAGGGCGTCGTGTTCTTCAGCCTGATGAGCCGCGACCAGAACCTGCTGGCGGTGCAGGCGGCGCGGACGATGGCCGACCTGGGCTTCAAGCTCCTCGCGACGGAGGGCACGGCGGCCTTCCTGCGGCGGAACGGGCTGGAATGCGAGCGGATCAACAAGGTCCGCGAGGGCCGGCCGCACATCGTGGACCGGATCATCGACGGCGGCATCGCCCTCGTGATCAACACCCCCAGCGGCAAGAGCCCGCGGCAGGACGAGATCGCGATCCGCAGCACGGCGTGGGCCCGCCAGGTGCCGATCGTCACCACGATCCAGGGCGCGATCGCCACCGCCGAGGCCCTCAAGCAGATGAAGCAGGCCGACGCGGGCGTCAAGACGCTCCAGGAGTACACGATCGACACGCACGGAACCGTCGCCGCGCCGAGAGTGGTGTAGCGGCGGGGAACGGGCTTCGAGAATCCCTTCTCCAACCCCGGCGCCGGCGAATCCCGACGCCCGGTGCCCGCGTGGCGTCCGCGGGATGGGAACCCCGCGCGGCATTGCGTTCGGAGGGGATTCCCGACGCAGCGGTTTCCGATGCGGCGGCGCGAGGGCGGCGCGGAGAACCCTGCCCGTCGACCGGTTCGACACGGGCCTCCGGCGCGGTCAGCGGAAGACCAGCCGCGGTGTGATGTGCGCCCGCAGCCACGCGATCGACATGACGGTGAAATGCCCGCCGAAATAGCCCAGCCGCGCGTCGCGCCGCCGCCACGCGCGCTGCTCCACGCCGGCCGCCGGGTGCCGCAACCCGATCATGCCGCACGCGGCCGAGTGAACGCGGTCGTTCGTGCCGAACAGCAGCGGTCCGAGCCCGTTGATGAGCCAGTCCGTCCGGCCGTATACGTTCAGCACGCCCGCCGCCCGCTTCGCCACGCCGGCAAGGTCGTACGCCGGCGACACCGTGCCGTGCAGCGCCACGACCTGACCGATCCGCGTTGCGGGGGAGGCTTTCTTCACCGCCTCGAACGCGACATAGACTCCCGTTGAGTACCCGACGAGGTGAATCGTGGAGTCGGGATGCGTGTGAGCAAGCCGGTCCAGGAGCCGGGCCAGCCTCGCGGCCTTGGCGTCGAGGCGGCGGCGGCGCATCAGATCGGGAAGAACGAACAGGCTCCCGCCCGCGCGGCTCCACCGGAACAGGCGCAGATTGCCCTCGAATCCCCCCTCGCGAAGGGCGCGGCAGACCGCGCGGAAGCCCCAGATGATGAACAGCCAGCGTACCGGTTCGACGAAGAGGACGATTCCGCGTTGCGGGTCGCCGGTATTGTCGCAACGCCGAACGCCCCGGCGGTTGATCCAGATCGCGGCGGCCCATGCGGCGGCGGCAGCGATCCCGACGAGAAGAATGTGCGTGAGCGATTCCATACGCGGTGGCGGCCGGGTCGGCCGGCAGCCCGGCATTCCCCTCGACACGGCAGAAGCCAGTCTACCGTGCGATTCCGGACGGAACAAGCGCGCGTGCGGCCAGGCGACCGGCAGGCGAACCTTCGCGGCCACGGGTGCGCGGCCTCGGAGAACCGCCTGCCCTACGCCAGGCCCCCGTAGCGGCGCTGGCGGGCGGCGTAGTCGCGGATCGCCTCGCGAAGGTGCTCGGGACGGAAATCGGGCCAGAGGACCGGCGTGATGTGCAGCTCGGCGTAGCTGATCTGCCAGAGCAGGAAGTTGCTGATCCGGTGTTCGTTCGCCGTGCGGATGAGCAGGTCGGGGTCGGGCATCCCCGCCGTGTAGAGCGCGCCGCTGATCGCCGCCTCGTCGATGTCCTCGGGACGCCGCCGCCCGTCGGCGACCTCGCGCGCCAGCCGGCGGACGGCATCGACGATCTCGCCCCGCGAGCCGTAGTTCAGCGCCAGACAGAGCGTCAGCCCCGTGTTCGCCGCGCTCATCGACGCCGTCGTGTCGAGTTCGCGCAGCACGACATCCGGCAGCCCTTCGCGGCGACCGACCTGCACGAGCCGCACATCGTTCGACAGGATCGTCTCGCGCTCGGCCACGAGATACTCGGCGTACATCGCCATGAGCGCATCGACCTCTTCGCGCGGGCGTTTCCAGTTCTCCGTGCTGAAGCTGTACAGCGTGAGGTAGCCGATCCCCAGCCGGGCGCAGTCGGTGACGATCGCCCGGACCGTCTTCGCCCCTTCGGCGTGCCCGCTGACCCGCGGCAGGCCGTGCTGCCGGGCCCAGCGCCCGTTGCCGTCCATGATGATGGCGATGTGCCGGGGGAGCTGCTCCGGGGCCAGCCCGAGAACGACGCGCGGATCCAGGGGTTGTTCTTTCATATCCGGTAGATTGTCTGCGACCGCTCGGGGCCGATGCTGATGATCGAGACCGGCGCGCCGATCAGCGCGTCGAGCCGCTCGATGTACCGCTTCGCGCCGTCCGGCAGCCCCTCGAACGAATCGACGGCCGGCAGTTCGCCCGGCCAGCCCGGCATCGTCTCCATCACCGGCTCGACGCGGGCATAGGCCTCGGCGCTCGCCGGGATGCCCTCCACGGTCCGGCCGTCCAGGCGGTAGCCGGTGCAGATGTTGACCTCCTTCAGGCCGCCGAGCGTGTCGAGGTGCATCACGGCCACGTGGTCGATGCCGTTGATCGCCGCGCTGTACCGGGCGGCGGCGGCGTCGAACCAGCCGCAGCGCCGGGGCCGGCCGGTCGTCGTGCCGTACTCGTGGCCGCGCTCGCGGATGTAATGCCCGGTTTCGTTGTCCTGCTCCGTCGGGAACGGCCCCGCGCCGACCCGCGTCGTGTAGGCCTTCACCACGCCGATGCTGGTCTTGACGGTCTTCGCCGGCACGCCCGATCCGCCGGCCACGCCCCCCGGTCCCGTCGCGCTGCTCGTTACGAACGGGTACGTCCCGTGATCGACGTCCAGCAGCGTCCCGTTGGCGCCCTCGAACAGCAGCCGCTTTCCGGCCCGGATCGCGCCGGCGTAGAACGTCGTCGTGTCGCACACGAACGGCCGGAGCCGCTCGGCGAGCTTCGCGTACGTATCGACGATCGCCTTGGGGTCCATCGGTTCGCGGTCGCCGTAGACGGCGGCGAACGTCCTGTTCCGCTGGTCGCAGATCGCTTCGATCCGCGGCCGCGCCGCCGCAAGCGACAGGAGATCGCACATCCGGACGGCGGTCGATCGCTGCATCTTGTCCGCGTAGCACGGTCCGATCCCGCGGGACGTCGTGCCGATCCGGGTCCCCGACGCGAGGGCCTGCTCGGAGAGGCGGTCCTGCTTCTTGTGCCACGGCATGATGACGTGGGCACGGTCGCTGATGCGGAGGTTGTCCGTGATGGGCAGGTTCCGTCGGGCCAGTTCGTCGATCTCGTTGCAGAGCACCTCCGGATCGACCACGACGCCCGGCCCGATGACGCCGATGACGCCCTTTCGCAGGACGCCGCTCGGCATCAGGTGGAAGGCGAACCGTTCGCCGCCCACGCGGACCGTGTGACCGGCGTTTGCGCCGCCGTTGTACCGGCCGACGATGTCGAAATGCTCCGTCAGCACGTCGACGATCTTGCCCTTGCCCTCGTCCCCCCAATGCAAACCGACCACGCACGTATGTCCGAGTCTGCCGAAGTCCATTGCCGCCCTGTGCACATAAAGATCGGGGCCACGCTGCGTATCGCGGGGTGCAGGCCGTTCCTGAACCTGTTTCCGGGATACCCGCATACGCTACGCCGTCCGCGCGGGCGTGTCAAGCCCGCCGTGCCGGAACGGCGCGGCGGCGGCGAAGCGGTAGAGCGAGATCGCCCCCGCGGGTGCAGGTGCCTGCCCCCGGGGAGGTTCCCGGTCGGTTGGTGAGCCCGTATAATACGCCGCCGGTCGTACTCGTGCGTACGGCGTACCGAAGGAGTGTATCATGCGTTCTGTGTGTGTCGTCACCCTGGTCGTAATCCTTGCTGTCTCGTTCGCCGCGTGGCCTGCCCCGGCGGCCGATACCCCTGTGGCGAGCCGGGCGGCCCAGGCTCCCACGATCCCGGCCGACCTGCGGGCCAGGGCCGAAGCCGCCGTCGCCCGGAGTCTCAAGCGACTGGCGGAAACGCAACAGCCCGACGGCGGCTGGAAGGGCTTCGAAGGGACCACCGATCCGGCCATTACCAGCATGGTCGGGCTCTGCTTCGTGCAGGATGCCGCGCACGGGCCGAAGCACCCGGTCGTGCAGAAGGCGCTGAAGCGAGTCCTCGCCGCCAGGCAGAAGGACGGCGGGATCTACGGCGACGCCGGCGTCAAGAGCTACTCCGGCAGCGTCGCGCTCATGTTCCTCAGCGCCCTCGGCGACCCGGCCCTCAAGGACGAGATCGCGGCCCAGCAGAAGTTCCTCAAGGATCTCCAGTGGGCCGAGGACAAGAAGGACGACGCCGGCAGGACGATCGACAGGTCGCATCCGTGGTATGGCGGCGCGGGCTACGGCCACGGCAAACGCCCGGACCTCTCCAACACGCAGATGATGCTCGAGGCCCTCCACCAGAGCGGCCTGCCGGAGACCGACCCCGTCTACAAGCGGGCGCTGGTGTTCATCCAGCGGTGCCAGATGTGCAGCGACACGAACGACCAGCCCTTTGCCGCCAGGGCCCGCGACGGCGGGTTCATCTACTCGCCCGCCAACGGCGGCGAGAGCAAGGCCGGCACCGTGACCCGCGGCGATGACCGGATCCTGCGTTCTTACGGTTCCATGACGTACGCCGGGTTCAAGAGCATGCTCTACGCCGGCGTCGATCGCGAAGACAAACGCGTCCAGCTCGCCTGGCGGTGGATCCGGTCGAACTACACGCTCGACAGCAATCCGAACATGCCCGGCAAGCAGTCGCTCGAAGGGCTCTATTATTACTACCATGTGTTCGCCAAGGCGCTGCGGGCCTGGGGCGAGCCGATCCTGACCGACGCGGAAGACAACAGGCACGACTGGCGCGCGGACCTCTGCCGCAAGCTGATCGATCTCCAGAAGCCCGACGGCAGTTGGGTCAATCAGGCGGACCGGTGGATGGAGGGCAACCCGGACCTCGTCAGCGCGTACTCGATCCTCGCCCTGCAGGAGGCCATGCGATGAGCACGGACGTTCCCGGCGACTCGGCGCCCCGCACGCCGCCGGTTGTGTGCTACGTGCTTCAGGCGTTTGCCGTCGCGGTCGCGGTGATCACGATCGTCGCCTTCTTCGTCGGGCTGGCGGATGTGTCCCGGCTTCCGGATGGGATGCCGGGGGCCGGACGCCTGATTTTCGTGGCCATCGCGGCGCTGGTGGTCGGGCTGGCGGCCGCCGCGGCCCTCGTGGGTCTTGCGGAGATGGTCCGTCACCTCGACCGGGCCGGCGCGGCCTTGGAGCGGATGGATCGCGGCGCGTCCCCGCCGCCGCGGGTCGATTCGGCGCCGGTCCCGCCGGTCGCGGCGCCACCGCCGCCGGTCTTCGACAAGACGCAGCTCGACGCGCTTCAGAGGCTCCTCGAGGAGATCCGCGACAACGTCCTTCTGACGGAGGAGGAACGCCGCACGAAGCATCAGCGGCTGGTGGCCATGGAACGCCGCGAGCGGACGGTGCACATCCAGCGTGCCGTCGAGGCGGGCCAGTTCCACCAGGCGCGGCAACTCCTGCTCGAGTTTGAACGTCGTGTCGGCGGCGATGAGGACACCCGCCAGATCGCCGAGTTCATCGAGAATGCCGCCCGCCAGGCCGAGGAGGAGGACGTCGCCGCCGCCGCAAAGCACTGCGAGGATCTGATGAGCCTCACCAGCTGGGACCGGGCCATGAAGACGGCCGAGGATCTCATCGACCGGCACCCGAACTCGCTGCCGGCCCGGCAGTTGCTCGCCCGCGTCCAGCGCGAGAAGCAGGTCCACCAGCAGGAGCACCGCAACCGGCTCTTCCTCGAGATCCAGCGTCACACGTCCAGCCGCGAGTGGCGAGCGGCGCTGTCGGCCGCCGAGCAGCTGATCGCGGCCTACCCCGATTCGATGGAGGCCGAGACGCTCCGCGGCCAGATGAACACGCTCAAGACCAACGCCGAGATCGAGCACCGCCGCCAGATGGAGGCGCAGTACAAGTCGTACATCGACGAGCACCGCTTTTCCGAGGCCCTCGCCCTCGCCCGCGACGTCGTGCGCCTCTATCCCGAATCGCCCCAGGGGAAGGTCCTCCGCGAGCAGATCCCGCACCTCGAGAAGCGCGTCCAGAACGAGTTCGGCCGTTCCCGCTGACGATTCGGCCGCCTTGCGGCGGAGTGTGTTGATCGCGGGCTCTGCTGCGTCGTCGCCGGGTCAGAACTTCCGGCCTTCCCTGCGGGCCTGGTTGATCCGGTCCCGGCTGCGGTTGCGGTAGTCGCGCAGGGGCTCGATGTCGTACCGTCCGCACAGGTCCCGCACCCGCACGCCCGGCCGCGTCGCTCGCAGGAGATACCACGACTCCAGGGGATAGTCCGCCTCCATTTCCACCGCGCCCTTGTTCTCCTTGAGGAGCCTGGCGACCTTTTCCTCGTTGAAGTTGTAGTGGATCAGCGTGCGGTCGAGATCGAGCGTCGCGATGAACTGGTCCGCGCGCGGCCTGCGGTCCGGCTCGATGGTTGCGCCGGTGATGTCGATCATGTTTCCCTTGCCCACGGCGACGATGCGGTAGTTGTGGCACATCGCGTATCCTTTGAGCGGCATGCCGCCGGCATATGCGCTGGGCCAGAAGACGATTTCGGCGCCACGCCGTTCGGCCTCGAGCCACAGCTCGGGGAAGTTGATGTCGAAGCACGTGAGGATGCCGATGCGGCCGAAGTCCGTGTCGAAGACCTTGACGCCCTCGTCGCTGAGATTCAGATCCTCGCCCCAGAAGACGAAGGCCTTCCGGTAGCGTCCCGCGACCTTGCCCTCGCGGTCGATCAGCACGGCGGTGTTGTATTGCCTGCCGTCGGCGGCCTGCTCGCGGATCGGGCAGATGACGTACATGCGGTGTGTCTTCGCCGGTTCCGCCACGGCGGACGTGGTCGGTCCGGGGATCGGCTCGGCGTTCGTGCCGGCGAACTCCTCGGGCAGGCATGCGATGTCCGCGCCCTCGCGCCCCGCGGTTTCCAGGTGGTCGATGGCGAGCTTCAGCTTGGCGTCGTGCTCGCCGCCGAAGCCGATGGCGATCGCCGCGACCTTGACCGGTCGGCCGGGGGCGTTCGTACGCCCTTTCGGTTCGGCGGCCGCCGCCGGGAACGCCGGACGGACAAGAGCCAGAAGCACTGTCAGGCATATTCGATTCATGCGTGACTCCCGTGATCGGCGGTCCGACGGCATCCCGCTGTTTTTCGCCGACAAACGAATCCTACGGGGCGGTTCGCATCGGTCAAGCCGGGTCGCCGGCTCGACTTGCAGGCCCGTGCGATTGACGCACCGGCGGGGGCCGGGTACCGTCCGCGTGTGTTCGCGTCGCACGGCGGAAAGGTACGGGTGACCATGCGCATCCCTCTGCTTCTCGTGTTTACGTTGGCGGGAGTCGTCTCGACGGCCCGGGGTGAAGTTGTTCGCCGCCCCAACATCCTGTGGATCACCTGTGAAGACACAGGGCCGCAGCTCGGCTGCTACGGCGACGCCTGTTCCCGCACGCCGAACCTGGACGCGCTCGCGGCGAAGGGGATGATCTACCGCACCGTGTGGTCCAACGCGCCCGTCTGTGCCCCGGCGCGGACGGCGATTGTGACCGGGGTCTATCCGACCTCCACCGGCGCCGAGCATATGCGTTCGATGACGCGGCTGCCGGGTCACATGCGAATGTATCCGCAGTTCCTCCGCGAGGCCGGCTACTACTGCACCAACAACAGCAAGGAGGACTACAACGTCGAGAAGCCCGGGGCCGTGTGGGACGAGTCGTCGCGCAAGGCCCATTGGCGGAACCGCAGGCCCGGCCAGCCGTTCTTCGCCGTCTTCAATCACCTCGTCACGCACGAGAGCCAGATCCGCAAACGCCCTCACACGTGGCAGCACGATCCGGCGAAGGTGCGCGTCCCCGCCTACCACCCCGATGCCCCCGAGGTCCGTGAGGACTGGGCCCAGTACTACGACTGCATTACCGAGATGGACGCGCTGGCCGGCGAGAACCTGCGCGAGCTGGACGCGGCGGGTCTGGCCGACGACACCGTGGTCTTCTTCTACGGCGACCACGGGCCGGGCATGCCCCGGTGCAAGCGTTCGCCGTGCGACTCCGGCCTGCACGTGGCGCTGATCGTCTACGTCCCGCCGAAGTATCGCGAACTCGCCGGCCGCGACTATGTGGCCGGCGGGAAGAGCGATCGGCTCGTGGGCTTCGTCGATCTGGCCCCCACGCTGCTGAGCCTCGCCGGCGTGCGGCCGCCGGAGTGGATGCAGGGCCGGGCGTTCCTCGGCCCGCACGCGGCCGCGGGGCCGTCGTACCTGTTCGGCTTCCGCGGGCGGATGGATGAGCGATACGACCTCGTGCGGAGCGTGCGTGATCGCCGGTACGTGTACGTCCGCAACTACATGCCGCACCTGCCCGCCGGCCAGCACAATGCCTACATGTTCGAGACGCCGACGACCCGCGTCTGGAAGCGGCTCTTCGACGAAGGCAGGCTCACGCCCGCGCAGGCGGCCTTCTGGGGGCCGAAGCCGCCGGAGGAACTCTACGACCTCCAGGGCGATCCGGACGAGGTGAAGAACCTGGCGCGGTCGCCGGAGCACGAGGAGATCCTCCGTCGGATGCGCGGCGTTCTCCGCGAACAACTGCTGGCCGTGCGGGATGTCGGTTTCCTGCCGGAGGGGGAGATCCACAGCCGCTCGAAGGACTCCTCGCCTTACGAGATGGGGCATGACGATCAGGCGTATCCGCTGGAGCGGATCCTGCTTACGGCGGAGACGGCGTCGTCGCTCGCCCCCGAAGCGGTGCCCGCACTCCGGACGGCGATGCGGGAAGACCGTGATTCGGCCGTGCGGTACTGGGGTGCCCTGGGCCTGCTGATGCGCGGCAGGCCGTGCGTTGAGGCGAATGCGGCGGAGTTGCGGAAGGCGCTGACGGACGACTCGCCCTACGTCCGCGCCGTCGCGGCCGAGGCGCTGGGCCGGTTCGGCGCGGGTGCCGATGGCAAAGCGGCGTTGTCGGAGTTGCTCAGGCTCGCCGATGTGCGGAAGCAGGGGGTCTACGTCTCGATCTTCGCTCTGAACGCGCTCGATCGCCTGGGCCCCGCGGCGGCGGAGGCGAAGGATGCCATTCGTTCGCTGCCGACGTCCGGTCCGTCGGTCATCGACCGAATGCAGAGCGCAATACCGCGGCTGCTCGAGTCGATCCAGGCCAACCTGCGGTAGAGAGTAGGGTGGGCGGTTCTCCGGAGCCGCGTACTCGCGGCGCAGGAGGTTCGCCCACCTGTTGCGCTGTTCGTGCAGGTCACGCGACGGACGGGTACAATCCCGTTGACGACCGGATGTTTGCGGCGAAACGCCGGGGCGGAGGATGATCCAATGCGGCATGCGCTCTTATGGATCGCGACGGTTCTCGTGCCAACCGCGTCGCCGACGGTTGCGGACGATGTGCCCGCGGCCGCCGTTTCGTTGATTCCGAAGCCCGTGGAGAGGAGGGCGTCGTCCGGTTCGTTTGCGATCACGCCGAAGACCGAGTTGATCGCCCGCGGTCCGGCGCTGGCCGAGGCCCGCTTGCTCCGCGGGTATCTCGCTCCGGCGATGGGATTCGAGCTTCCGCTGGCCGATGGAGCGGAGCCGCGCGACGGCGCGATCACCCTCCGCATCGACGACTCGCTCGCGAAGCTCGGCGGCGAGGGCTACCGCCTGACGGTGACGCGGCAGCGCGTCGCCATCGCCGCGCCGAAACCCGCCGGCCTCTTCTACGGCATCCAGACGCTCCGGCAGCTTTTGCCCCCGGCCGTCTTCCGGCAGGCCCCCGTGCCGGGCGTCGCCTGGGTTGTGCCCTGCGTCGAAGTCGTGGATCAGCCGCGATTCGCCTGGCGCGGCATGATGCTTGAAACGGTCTATCACTTCCTGCCCCGGTCGTTCATCCTGAAGTTCATCGACGCGATGGCGCTGCACAAGTTCAACGTGCTGCACCTGCACCTGACGGACGACCAGGGCTGGCGGATCGAGATTCGCAAGTACCCCAGGCTCACCGAGGTCGGCGCCTGGCGGGACGAGACCGTGATCGGCCATGTGGACCGCGGCGGGACGCTCCGGTACGACGGCCGTCCGCACGGCGGCTTCTACACGCAGGACGACCTCCGCGAGATCGTCCGCTACGCCGCCGACCGCCACATCGACGTCGTGCCCGAGATCGAGATGCCGGGCCACGCCCGCGCGGCCATCGCCGCCTACCCGGAGCTGGGCTGCTACCCCGAGAGGCGGCTTCGGCCCTGGACGCGGTGGGGAATCTGCGAGGACATCTTCAACCCGTTCGATTCGACGATCTCGTTCCTGCAGGACGTCCTTGCGGAGACGATGGAACTGTTCCCCGGCCGGTTCATCCACATCGGCGGCGACGAGGCGATCAAGGACCAGTGGAAGGCGGTCCCGGCGATCCAGGCCCGCATCCGCGAGCTGGGCCTGAAGAACGAGGAGGAGCTGCAGAGCTGGTTTGTCCGGCAGATGGACACGTTCCTCGCCGGGCACGGCCGGCGGCTCGTCGGCTGGGACGAGATCCTGCAGGGCGGGCTTGCGCCGGGGGCCGTCGTCATGTCATGGACGGGCGAAGAGGGCGGCATCGCCGCCGCCAGGGCCGGCCACGACGTCGTCATGACGCCGCGGTTCTGGACGTACTTCGACTACTACCAGGGGCCGCGATCGACGGAGCCGATGGCCTTCGACGAGGACCTGCCGCTGCGCAAGGTGTACGAATACGAGCCGATCCCGAAGGCGTTGAACGACGAGCAGGCCCGGCGTATCCTCGGTTCACAGGGCCAGTTGTGGGGCGAGTACATGCCCGACCCGCGGCATGTCGAGTACATGGCGTTTCCCCGGGCCGCGGCCCTGGCCGAGGTCGTCTGGTCGCCGCGCGGTCCGCGGGACTACAAGAAGTTTGTGGGCCGTCTCCGCGACCACCTGAAACGGCTGGACGTGATGGATGTGAACTATCGTCGGCTGGATGCGACGGAGCCGTGAGCCGCCTTCGCCGCGGTTCGAGCGGCAGAGCGGCGGGGCCGCGAAGGCGGTGGGGGGGGACGCGATGGGCGAGGATTCGCAAGACGTGCGGTGCGGGAGATCGTTCATGGTGTTTCGAAGCGGTTTGTGTTGTTCCGGATTGATTCTGGTCGTGGGTCTGCTGGCCGGCGTCGGCTGCCAGACGCCGCCGAAGGCCTCGTCGCAGCCTGTCGCGACGAGGCCCGGCGACGACGAGCGCAAGGCCAGACGCCACACCTATGTGCCGCGCGTCTATCCGGTGGATGAACGCGGCTTCTCGCCCGTGGACAAGGCGCTGGCGAAGGCCTTTGCACGCGAGGAGATCATCGCCGACGACGCCGAGGGCTCGCTCAATCCGTATGTCATGAAGGTGATCTCCGCCTATCCGCTGGATGGCAGCTACCCGTATCACTGCTCGTGGAAGCCGCGCGAGTACGACATCTACAACGGCGTCACGCAGGATCTCTGGTTCCAGGGCCAGGTTGTCGCGAAGGCCTACCCCGACGGCTCGCGATGCAGCTACTGCTGCGGCCTGACATTCGAGATCTTCTTCCGCGCCATGAAGCTGCGCAACGTTCAGAAGGGCCTCGACCCCGACGGCTTCAACGGCATGACGTTCCACGACCTCTTCAACATGCTCCAGCTCTGGTACATCGAAGGCGAGGGCGACTGCGAGCAGCGGGGCATCGTGTCGTACGGCCTCGGCCGGGCCATCACCGAACTGGAAGACGCCCGGCCCGGAGACTTCCTGAGCTACAGCACGACGCCTCCCGGCGGCCACTCGGTCGTTTTCATCGACTGGCTTCGCGACGAGCAGAAGAAGATCGTCGGCATGAAGTACTTCTCCTCGAACCTGTCCGGGACCAGGGGCGTCGGCTATGGCCAGGGCAGATTCAGCGACTGCAACAACGGCCGTGGCCTGCTGCGCAAGAGCGTACGCATCGGCCGCGTGGGCGCGATCCGGGACTACAAACCGTTCGACCGCCTCGCGATCCCGCGACGCAATGCCTACGCGCCGACGCAACCCGAGCGGCTCCTGTACGTCCCGGCGACGCAGCCGGCCAGGTAGGGGGGTGGCGTTGTGGGCGACCGGGCGGAACTGAACTTCGATCCGCAGTCTGACTCGATCACCCGTGCCCGTCGGCGGCTCCTCGCTGCGTACGAACGGCGGCCCGGGGCGGCCGTGCCCGTCGTCGAGCCCGGCGTCGGCCCCTGCCTGCTGTCCGTGAAGGAGAACGTCGAGGACCTCGACCGGATGCTCGACACGGCCGTCGCCTGGGCCAACGCCCTGGCGGCGACCGCGGACGTCAACGACTGGACGCCCGTCATTCTCGGCTACTGCACCGTCGTCATGGTGCCGGAGGCCTTCGGCTGCGAGGTCGTCTTCCTGCCCGGTCAGAGCCCCTGGGCGAAGCACGCGATCGGCGACATCGCGAAGGTCTGGCACCTCAAACCCGTGCGGATCGGCGAATCGCCGATGATCCGCCGCAACCTCGACTACATCGATCACGTCCAGCGGAAGCTGGGCACCGCCGTGCCGATGTGGACGCCGGACATCCAGTGCCCGTTCAGCATCGCCGCCCAGATCGTCGAGCCGGAAGAGCTGCTGGCCGCCTGCATCACGAACCCGAAGGCCGTGCATCACCTGTGCGGCATGATCACCGACTACGTCATCGAGCTGACGCAGACCTGGCTCGCGCGGATCGAGCACCCGGGTTTCCCGGGGGCGAACTTCCCCTGCGTCGAGGAGAACATCGGCCTGTGCATGGCGGACGATACGCCGCTGATCATGCTCGGCCCGGCGATGTACGAGGAGTTTGCCCTGCCTTACAACTCCCGCGTCGGCGAGGCCGTCGGCGGCCTGCACATTCACTCCTGCGGCGACTACCGCCACAACCTCGACAGTCTGCTGAAGGTCGCCAACGTCCGCTCGATTCAGGTCCACGCCGGCCCGGGCGAGTTTCCGCTCCCGGCGACGGCCGACGCGGACGACCCCTTCAACCGCGCACGGCGGAAGGTCGCCATGTTCATCGACGTCAACGACGTCGCGCGCGGCGGCTCCTATGCGGGCCACTATCGCGAGCACTACGCCGAGTACGTCCTGCCGCGATTGTCCGCGGCCCCGATGACCGGCTGCATCGTGCAAAGCTGCGGCACCGCCCCCGACGCTTCGCTGGACGAGGTTCGCTCCGCTCTCCGCTGGACCCGCGAGCAGATCAACGGCCGCACGTGCGCCTGACGCCGAGGGACGTTCGCGTGCGCTTCGGGTTCCGCTCTCCGATTGCAAAGCAGTCATGTGCCCCGGTATGCTCCGCCCGGCATGATGCGCACCATGGAGCGTTTCGTTCCCTCGGGGCACCTGCGGCTCTGGACCGAGGGCTTCGGCGATCCGGCCGACCCGGCCGTGCTTCTGATCGTCGGGGCGACCAGCCAGGGCATCGCCTGGCCCGATCCGTTCTGCGCCGCGATCGCCCGAAGCGGGCTTCACGTGATCCGTTACGACCATCGCGACACCGGGCGGTCATCGACGGTCAATTACCGGCGGCATCCCTACAACCTTCGCGATATGGCTGGTGATGCCGTCGCCGTCCTCGATGGCTACGGCATCGACAGGGCCCACGTCGTGGGGATGTCGATGGGTGGCCTGATCGCGCAGGGGATGGCGCTCGATGCTCCCCGCCGCGTGCGCACGTTGACGCTGCTGATGAGTTCGCCGGATGAGAGCGTGTACATCGCGGCCGCCCGCGGGCAGGACACGAGCGGATTCACCCTCCCGCCGCCCGCGCCGCCTCTGCTCGTCCACATGCGCAAGACCCGCCTGGCCCCGCCGCGGACGGACGAGGAGCAGATTGAGCACGCCGTCGAGGGCTGGCGGCTCTGCAACGGCGACCGGGTCCCGTTTGATGCGGATGCCGCCCGGCGTCTGGAGGTGCGGATGCGGCAGCGGACCGAGAACCCCGCCGCCGCCCTGCGGCACTTCGCCGCCGTCGCCGCCGGGCCGTTGCGGGCCGACCGGCTCGGCGAGATCGCCGTCCCAACCCTCGTCATCCACGGCGAGCAGGACCCCTGCCTGCCCGTCGAGCACGGCATCGCGCTGGCCGGGGCCATCCCGGGCGCACGCCTGGCCGTCATTCCCGAGATGGGTCACCTGCTCGCTCCCGTGTTGTGCGATCGGATCGCCGCGATGATTGTCGAGCACGTGAGGGCCGGCCGCTGACGCCGTTTCTACAGCTCCACCCGTTCGCCGGCGACCGGGATGCTCGTCCCGGCGAAGCCCGCCTGCTGCATCCACTGTCGGAGCGCTTCGCTCTGATCGTATTCGCCGTGGACGAGGAAGGCGTGGCGGCAGCGCCCGGCCAGCGGGGCGGTGATCTTGCGCAGCTCGTCCGCGTCGGCGTGCGAGCTGAAGCCGTTGAGGACCTCGACGCGGGCGCGGACGCGGTACATCTCGCCGAAGATCTTGATCTGCTTCGCCTTCTCGACGATCCGCCGGCCGAGCGTGTGCGCCGCCTGGAACCCCACGATAAGGATCGTGTTCTTCGGGTCTTCGCAGTTGTTCTTCAGGTGGTGCAGGATGCGCCCGATCTCGCACATCCCGCTCGCCGAAAGCACCATCAGCGGCCCGCGGCGCTCGTGCAGCGCCTTGCTCTCGTCGAGGCTCATGACGTAATGGCAGCGGTCGCAGTCCAGCATGCCGCCGTTGTGCGAGTTGAACGCCGCCGCCTCCGCGTCGTAGCACTCCGTATGCCGGCGGAACACGCCGGTCGTGTTCACGGCCAGCGGGCTGTCGATGAACAGCGGCGCGCGGGTGTGCAACGCGCCTTCCTCGATCAGCTGGTGGAACGTATAGACCAGCGCCTGCGTCCGGCCGACGGCGAAGGCCGGCACGATCACCTTCCCGCCGCGGTCGAACGTCTCGTTCAGCACCTTCGTCAGTCTTGCCTTCAGGTCTGCCGGCTCGCCCGTCCGCCGCCCGCCGTAGGTGCTCTCGGTGATCAGGTAGTCGCACTCCGGCAGCGGCGCGGGGTCGCGGAGGATCGGCATGTTAAACCGGCCCAGGTCGCCCGTGTACACGACGCTCGTCGGCTGTCCGTTGCCCCCGGACAGCTCCAGCTTCACGCCCGCCGAGCCCAGCAGGTGCCCGGCGTCGTGAAACGTGGCCGTCACGCCCGGGGCCGCCTCGAACGGCTGGTCGTACGGCACCGCCCGCATGAGCGCCACGGCCTTTTCCGCGTCCTCCGGGCTGTAGAGCGGTTCGATCGGCGGCTCCCCGTGTTTCGCTCGCTTCTTGTTGAAGTAGACCGCGTCTTCCGATTGGATGTGGGCCGAGTCGGCCAGCATCACCTCGGCGAGGTCCTTCGTCGCCGGCGTCGCGTAGATCGGTCCCTCGAAGCCGTCCCGCACGAGCCGCGGCAGTTTCCCGCTGTGGTCGATGTGCGCGTGGCTGAGGATGACGGCGGTCATCTCCCGTGGCGAACAGGGATAGGTGATGTTCTTTTCCCTGGCCTCGGCCCGACGGCCCTGGAAGAGCCCACAGTCGAGCGCCACGTGGTGCCCGTTCCACTCGAGCAGATGCATGGACCCGGTGACTTCTCTCGCCGCCCCGTGGAACCGCAGATACGCCATCGCCGCCCTCACCCGTGTATGCGAATCGCCCTACTTCGCATATAACATTTCGCCCGGCCGGTCGCAATGACGCCGCCGCCGGGGTTCGCGAACTCGCAGGAGGTCCGTCTTGGCGATACTGCCGCTGATCGCAGACCCGCAGCATTATCGGGCGTGCGAGTGGGAGCTGGCAACCGATGCCCCTCACCGGGCGTACTGGCTCAACCTCTTCCGCACGCACATTTACTCGATCACGGATATGATCCGTCGTGAAGGTGGGCCTGCAATCGACGCCCGGGTGGATGCGTTTCTCGCGGACTACCTTGACGGGTTGCGAATCCTCGATGAGGACCCCGGCGCCTGGGGAGGGAGCCTGACCGTTCTGAAGCTCACCATCTACCGTCAGGACGTGCAGAAGCGGCATGGGTTCTTCGATCCCTTCGCCCGGATCAAGGCCGAGGAGACGGCCAGGGCGATCGAGCTGTACCCGGAAGTCGTTGCCGGGCTTGAGGGCCTGGGCCCGCGTGAGCGTATGGAGCTGATCGCCCGGGGCATCTTCGCCGGCAACGAGTTCGACCTCGGATGCACGGAGACGACCGAACGCTACCACAGCGACGGTCACGACTTCGCCGAGGCCGCCCGCCGGCTGCCGCCGCGTCCCTGGCCCGAGGACGACCTCGACGCCTGGTGTGCCCGGGCCGTCGAACGACGGCCGGGCTACCGGCGGGTCCTGTTCTTCGTGGACAATGCGGGGGCGGATGTCATCCTCGGCTGTCTGCCGCTGGCACGCGAACTGACGCTGCTCGGGGCGAGCGTGACGCTCGCGGCCAATACCGAACCCGCCCTGAACGACATCACCATCGGCGAACTCGACGAGGCCCTCGATCGGTTGCGGCCGCTCGACCCGCCGCTCGATGCCGCCATGACGGCTGGCCGCCTGACGACTGTGGCATCGGGATGCAAGGCCCCACTGATTGATCTGACGGACATTACCGATGCCTGTGCCGCCGCCGCCCGCGACGCCGACCTGCTCATTCTGGAGGGCATGGGCCGCAGCGTGGAGAGCAACCGCACCGCCCGGTTCACCTGCGACTCGCTGCGGATCGCGCTCGTGAAGGATTCGCAGGTGGCCCGTCAGATCGGCGTGGCCCTCTTCTCCCCCGTCTGGCGCTTCCGCCGCCCGGCAGAAACCCGTTGACGGACCGCGGCGTGCGGCGGCCGGGCAGGCACCGGGACGCTCGGCGTCGAGCCAACGCCGCGCCGGTGCCGCCTGAGGCCGAATCCGAGGCGGCGGCACTGGCGCCGCATTCCGCAATGCACGGCCGTCGGCCGCCGCATGTGGGGCGCACGCGGCAGGGTGCATGGCCGTATGGGCGAACGGGGGGCAGGAGCCGTCGCCGGGCAGGCGGAACACCGTGTTCACGGGAAGCGGACGCCCTGACGGGCTTGGCCTCGGGCGGAAAGCTTCCTGACCCCCTCCTCGTACGCCGGAGGGGCGGAAACGCGGGCCGGCCGTTCTTGACAAGCCCGCGCCCGCCGCACAAGATCATCCCGGCTCTTGGACGGTTCCAATAACCTTGGAGGTGCCCATAATGTCCGCGATCTTCACGTCCGCACGCAATCGCTCGGGTCTTGGCCGCATCGTTATCGGAACGGCTGCCGCCGCCCTCGGACTGCTGGCCGTCGGTCTGTCGTCGTGCTCGACCTCGGAGCAGCGATACCACAGGCGGCTCGCCAGCACGGGCAAGCCGGCCCTGCACTCGGTTCAGAGCGAGCGCTTGCGCGACATCATGGCGCGTCTCCGTTTTGACCCGATGCCGCAGGAGACCGACAGCGCCTCGGAGCGGGAACGGCAGATGCGCGAGGCGGCCGACGTGGCCGCGGCCATGGCCGAGGCCGCCAGGAGCATTCCCGATGCCGTCGGGAGTGTGCAACTCGCGGAGACGGACCGCGCCGTGTTCCTGAAGCTGGCCGACAAGCTCGGTGAGCAGGCGCGGGAGCTGTCCGCGACGGCCAAGGGTGGCGACTACGCGGCCACGGGACGCTCGCTGGAGCGCGTGCAGGCGACGTGCAACGCCTGCCACAGCCTCTTCCGCATCGACCCCGGAATGGCGAAGTAGACGAGGCGCGCCGGTCTAATAGTTGACGATCCCCGCCAGGGTACATAACTCGTGGAGCCACGAGCGCGACCACGGGATGCGGATCGCGTACGCCATCGAGAATGTCGAGACGGCCAGCAGCGCGAGCGCCAGGGCACGGCCGGAGGCCGCGCGTGCGAGCAGGTCGATGCCTGCCGGAAGCATCAGGAGCCACATCGAGACGAGCCAGAACAGCCACCGCGCGCCTTGACAGGTGCCGCCGTAGTTGCTGGTCTTGACCGTTTCGAAGGCGATGACCGCGGCCGTGGCGACGAGCACGATGGCGGCCAGCGGCCGCCACGGGCTCTTCCCGTCGCTGAGAAGGCGGATCGCGCCAAGCAGGCTGATGACGAAGATCGGCGTCAGCGAGAAGAAGCCGTGGTGCCCGATCGTCAGGTGCATGAGGTAGATGTGCTTGGGTTCGTGCAGCGCATCCAGCCCGGTGGGCGTCTGCCAGTATGGGTCATAGTGCTGCGGAAAACGCCACTGGAACGGCAGCCACTGCCCCGTGCACACGTAGTTCGTTACGAAGAAGCCGGCGATGGGGATGATCGCCGCCGGGACGAACGCCCACGCGGCCGGTTTGCGGTCCACCCAGGACCGATACGCCAGCCAGACGCCGACCAGCCCCGGCACGGCCGCCGCCTGCGTCTCGAATGCCGCCGCCAGCCCGCCGAAAAGTCCCGCCATCGCGTACCAGCGCCGGCCGGCGGCGGGTTCGGCGGCGATGCGGAACGCCGCATACATCGCGAAGAAGACGCACCACGCCGCCGGCAGGTGGTTGTTCAGCGTCACGCACCATGCCGTCAGATATGTTCCTGCCGTCGCTGCCACGAGGCAATACGCGAAGGCGAACCCCCGGACGCCCATCTTCAGCATCAGCTTTCCGAAGAACGCCACCAGCAGCGCGAAGGGCAGGGCGTTGAACACGATGATGCCGGCACGGCCGACGATCCAGAGGTGCTCCTTGATGTCCAGATGGCCGATGCGGCAGATCGGCCAGGCGATGCCGGCCAGCAGGACCTGCATGAAGTACGGTTTGCTCGAATACCACCGCGCCCGGGCCATGTCGGCCTTCTTCTTCGCGGGATCCGAGGTATCGATCGGGTCGTAGGTGCAGCGGTCGATCGTCCACCAGTATTCGTGACCCACCCAGGAGCATCGTCCGGTCTTGACGATCGCCGCGACGGCGTTCCATCGCGAGGTCTCGTTCGGGCTGATGTACGGCGGCGTCTGGAGGATGAGTCCGCAGGTAAAGGCCCCCGAGAGCACGGCGGCCAGTGCAACGGCGAACGCCGGCCGCATGGAGATCGTCCCGTCCGGTGTCGGCGAGGGCGGCTCGGCGGGGCCGCTCACGGGCGGCTGCGGTGTGAGTTCCACGTCAGCCATCGCGGGCGACCTCCGCGTTCGGCGGGCGAGCCGAGTCGTCGAAGCCGACGCGCTCCGCGACGTTGTACGGCCGCGGCCGTCCCGGCGCCGTCGCCAGTCGCAACTCCGCCAGCAGGCCGACGGCGAACCACTGCAGGCCGAACATCGCCACGATCGCCGCCGTCCAGAAGCACCGTCCGATCAGCCCCGTCAGCAGGCCGATCACGAGGAAGACCACGCCGATCCCGCCGAAGAAGTGCATCGGCCGCCGGCCGAACCGCATCGTGAACCACACCGTGAGCAGGTCGAGGAAGCCCTTGACGAATCGCTCCACGCCGTACTTGGACCGGCCGTGTTCGCGCGGGCGGTGGTGGACCTCCATTTCGGTGACCCGGAAGCCCTGGGCGAACGCGCGTACGGCGAAGAACCGGTGCATCTCGCCGTAGAGGTCGACTTCCCGCACGACGGCGGCCCGGCAGCACTTGAAGCCGCACACGTGGTCGTGCAGGTGGAGGCCGGTCATCGCGCCGATCATGCGGTTGAACACGCGGCTGGGCCACACCTTGTGCCAGGGGTCGTGGCGGGTCTTCTTCCAGCCGCTGACCATGTCCCAACCCTGCTCGAGCCGGTGGAGGAAGCCGGGGATCTCGTGCGGGTCGTCCTGAAGGTCGGCGTCGAGCGTGAAGACGATCTCGCCGCGGACCTCGGCGAAACCGGCCGACAGGGCCGCGGCCTTGCCGGCGCTCCGCCGCAGCCGGATGCCGCGGACTCGCGGGTCGCGTTCGGCCAGGGCGACCACCCGGCGCCACGAGCCGTCGGTGCTCCCGTCGTCGACGAAGACCAGCTCGGCGGCCAGATGCTCGCGATCGACGACCTCGAGTATCTCGGCGCAGAGCCGCTCGATCGTGGCTTCCTCGTCCTTGAGCGGAATGACAAGGCTGATCATGCAGGCGTTAGGATGACAGGCGGCCGCAGTCCCGTCAAGCGTTTGCCCGTACCGGCAGGCAAGGGAAGCAACGGACGGCGCACAACCCGGTCGCCTGGGTTCACGAATTCTCCGGCTCGCCCGATGACGGAGGGGCGAAGGGTGCGGTCGTCAGTTGGCCGTCGGCGGACAACTGGAGGGTCTGGATCTTCTGCTCCGCGTCACGGAGGATCGTGCGGCAGCGGTGGACGAGTCTGGTTCCCTCCTCGTAGCGCTGGATCGCGTCCTGGAGGCCGATCTTGCCCTGTTCGATCGATTGCACGAGGGCCTCCAGCCGGGCCAGGGCCTGCTCGAACGTCAGCTTCGCGATGTCGTCCTGTTTCGCCATCGAAACCTCCGGTCCGCGTACCAATCGCCATCGGCGCTTCTTCTTGACGGTTTCGGCCTCGTCCTTCGTTCGCTGTGCCGCGGTGTATGCCGGCCTAGACCGGGATCGTCTCCGCGTGCGCGTCCTCCGGGTCGGCGGTCAGGGCCAGGAAGATCTCCTCGAGCGATCCGCTGCGGGCCGCCTCGGCGCGGATCTCGGCAAGCGTGCCGCAGGCCACGAGACGCCCCCGATGAATGATCCCGATACGGTCGGCGACGGCCTCGGCCACCTCGAGCGTGTGCGTGCTCATGAAGACCGCCGCGCCCGCGTTCTTCAGCTCGACGAAGAGGTCCTTGACCGTGCGGACCGTCCGCGGGTCGAGGCCGACGAGCGGCTCGTCGATCACCAGGACCTTCGGCTCGTGCAGCAGGGCCGCCGCGAGGACCGTCTTCTGCTTCATGCCGTGCGAGTAGGTGTCGGTGAGCTGCCCGAGAAAGTCGGTCATGCCGAGCCGGCGGGCGAGCCGCTCCCGCCGTGCGTCGATGTCCCGGCGGGCCAGGCCGTACATCTCGCCCACGAAGTCGATGAATTCGCGGCCGGTCAGCTTGTCGTAGAGGAACGGCAGGTCGGGCACGTAGGCGAGTTGCGCCTTGGCCTCCTGCCCGTCGCGGGCCATCGGGTGGCCGCAGACCGCGATCGATCCCTCGTCCGGCGCCAGGAGGCCGGCGATCATCTTGATCGTCGTCGTCTTGCCCGCGCCGTTCGGGCCGAGAAACGCGAACAGCTCGCCCGCCCGCACGCACAGCGAGAGGTCGTTGACGGCGACCTTGTCGCCGAACCGCTTGGTCACGTGTTCAATCCGGACTGCGTCCACGGCGTACGGCACTCCTCTCGCGTGTCCGTTCGATCGTGCTCTCGTTTCCCTCCGACCCGCCGACGATGCGCGTCCGGGTGGCTGTCCGGGCGCCCTTGTCGGGGCCTTCGTCGCGGATGGTCACCCGCCCGAAGCCGGGTATGTCGGCCTCCTGCACGAGCACGCGGCCGTCCGGGGCGACCCAGGCACGCGACCGCCCCGCCACGACGACGAAGCACTCGACCTTCGCTCCGCCGTGCTCGATCGTCTCCGTCCGCTCCACGCGGGCGATGACGGACGTGATCTTCGCCTGCTGATAGAGCATGGCGGAGAGGGGGTCGAGCATCTGCATCCGCCACGACTGGCCGACCTTGAGGTCGCGCAGCGTGTCGAAGGGGCGGATGCCGTCGCCGATCAGGCGGCTGGCGGCGGCGTCGAGCTTGAACGTACGACGGAATGCGCCGACCTGCACGGTGCAGGGGATGTACTTCCCGTAGTTCTCACCGCTCATGTGGATGACAACGGGCTTGTGCCGGGCGTCGATGATGCCGCGGACGTCGAGACTGAAATTATCGACGGCACCATCGGCGGTGGTGTACACATCCGTTTCGATCAGGACGGGCGGCAGCATGGGCAGACCTTCGAGGGCGACGTCGCTTTCGTGGCGAAGCAGGGTGCCCACCTGGGAGAGCTGCGACCAGGCGGTGCCGATGCGGTGGTTCTCCGCGTCGAAGATGCCATGCTGGTTCCAGAAGACGTCATTCTTGCCGCCGGCGGTGGCGAGCCGGGGGGGCGACTGGGCGGTCCACGCGGGCCAGATCTCCCGGTAGAAGAGCGCCCCCATGGCCGCCAGCCACAACACCGTCACCGCAACTCCAAATATACGATGGATACGGCACCGCCCCGTCTGTACCCGCGTGTCCGGCCGCGCCGCGCGTCGGCCTTTTCGTCGGATTCTATGAGCACCCGGCGGGTGACGTCAACGGAAGTGACGGGGGCAGGCCCACGTCGCCATCGCGGTCGATGTCGGTCGTGATCCTCGCTCAGACCTTGAAGGCTTCAACCAGTTCCTTCAGCCGGCTCGCCACCCGGGTCAGCTCGTTGCTCGCCGACTGCGCCTGGGCGGTCATTCGCACGCCGGGGGGCGGTTCGGGCCGTTGAAGCAGCGGGCGAAGGTCAGGAAGTCGTCCAGGTCCACGTCGCCGTCTGTGTCGAGGTCCGCGCCCTCGCAGCCCGGGCGCGCCGGGGCACGGTTCGGACCGTTGAAACAGCGGGAGAAGCTCAGGAAGTCCTCCAGGTCCACGTCGCCGTCGGCGTCGAAGTCGGGCGTGCTCGCCACGGACACGGTCACGCTGTTGGCCTGGTAAGCGACCGTCAGTCGCTTGCCGCCGATCGACGTGCCGTGGACCGTGGTGAATTCGCCGGTCCGCGCGGCGCACGTGAGGATCGTGAACGTGTCGCCGATGGCGGGGCTGTAGCCGGTCGCCAGGCTGAGCTGGAGCGTGCCGGCGAGCGATGCGCTGCCCGTCACGGCAAGGCGGTCGCACTGGCCGGGGCCCGCGATCTCGACGTCGAGCGTCGCGGCCGGTTGTTGGATGTAGCCGCCGCTGACGGACAGTGTGCCGACGGACGTGCCCGGGGCGACGGTCCCGCCGAGGCTCAGCACATTTCCGGCAACGGTTCCGCCGCCGGAGAGCCTGCTGCCCCCGTGCAGCACGACGCTGTCGGGCGCCGGGACGATCGGTCCGCTTCCCACAAACACGCGCCCGTTTCCGCTCAGGGCGACGGTGCCGCCCGGCCAGATTCGCAATTCCGTTCCGACCGCGACGAGCCCTTCGTCGTTTACGTCCAGCGTGCCCGTGCCGCCGGCGTCGGTCATCAATCCGCCGACGCTCAGCGGACCCGTGATCGACCACTTCGAGCCGGTGCCGGTCACCGTGGCCGCGCCCGTGGAGCCGGCCATGCGGGCGATGACTCCCGCGGCGGAGGTGACTTGCCCACCGCCATCGACGAGGAGCGTGCCGTTCCCAAACCACCCGACGCTCATCGATCCATCCTGCGTCCACGTCGATCCGCTGCCGATCGTCGCCGTGCCGACGCCGCCCGCCTGCCACGCGATGATGGCGCTGGTGCCGGCGGGGGAGTCGCTCTTGTACGACTCCAGGATGGCCCCGCCGGTCACATCGACGATCCCCTCGCCGGAGTAGCCCACCTGGATCTGACGGTTGCTGGTGACGCGGCCGCCGTCGGCCACGCTGAGCCGGCCGTACGCTCCGCCTTCGCCGCCGATCCGCAGGATGCCGCCCGCCGTAAGGTAGGAACCGGTGTCGCGGACCTTAGCCCGTCCCGCCGCCCGGAGCCCGATGAAGACGCTTCCGGACGCCATGTCCGTGGTGACGATCACACCGCCGCCGTTCGAAATGGTCGCGCAGCCCGCGGTGTCGCGACCGACCTCGAGCGAGTGATCGGACCGCAGCGTCGAAGAGGCGCCGTCTACGATCAGTTCGGCATCGCACGTGGTCGCGCGGAGGAGCGACGGGGCGGCCGTCGGAGGGACCCAGCCGCCGATGGTGCAGATGTAGCGCGAGACGACCGAACCGCCGCTCAGAACCTTGAGTTGCGCGGACCCGCCCATCTGGACGAGCACGAGGCCGACGAGGTCCTGGGGATCTCCCGCGCCGCGACCGTTGACCGTGAGGCTGCCCTGGTCGCTGACTTCAACCGTGGCCTGGCCGCCCTCCTGGGCGACGACCATCGGGCCGTGGGCCGTGACGGACGATTCGCTCTCGATCTTCAGGTCGCCGACGCTCGAGTTCATCCTTGCGACAACCAGCCGGCCGCAGACGGTTTCGCTTCCATTCTGCAGGAGCATCGTGCCCTGCCCCGCACGTCCGACGATCAGATCCTGATCGACCCCGAGGTTCCAGAGGCTCGCGTCGAGAAACAGACTGCCCCGGCTGTCGGGATGGAACCCGAGCCATCCGTAGCGATGGGCGGCCGCGCTGCGGTTCAGCGCGACCGTTCCAACGCCGTAGACGCCGATCGTGAAGAAGTGGTCGGCGGCGTTCCACGACGTGTTGGTCATCGTCAGGCTGCCGTCGTTGTCCGGCCAGCGCCCGAGTTCGAGTTCATGGGCGACGATCCCGCCGCCGCCGATCGAATCGCGAACGGTCAGGGTCGCGGTGGCCGGATTGGCCGGGTCGTCGGCCACGGACACGGACGGCACGAGGTCCCACGTGTGCTGCAACGCGTAGGCCCGTCCGTTCAGGTCGATCGTCACATGGCCGTCGTTGACGAGCAACTGGCCGTTCGTCGTATCGGCGTCGTGCGGCATGGTCACCTCGTACGCGCCGGGCAGCGCGAACACCGCGCGGTCGAACAGGCCCGGCGGGCCGGCGGGAGTCCAGTTGGTCGGCGTGGCGAAACTGCCGCCGTTGGAATTGGTCCAGGCGTAGTCGCTGACGAGCCCGTCCACCTCGAAGATGACGAGTCCGTTTTCGGCGGCGGCGGCCAGGGCGTACGGGCCGGACAGCGCGACCCGGCGGGCCCCGCCGGGGAACGGGTCGAACGCGACCTGGACCGGGTTGGCGGAGTCGGACACGTCAACCACGAAGAGGCCCGGGGCGCCGGCCACCAGGGCGTATCGGCCCTGCAACGTCACGCCCTGCGCCTCGACGGTGCTGCAGCGGCCCGCGAAGACGGGGCTGGCGGGGGTGGAGACGTTGACGATCTCGAGGCCGCCGCCGTCGGCTGCGACATAGGCGAGGCCGCCGCGGACGGCGACGTCGCTGGCCGGTCCGGCTGTATCATAGCGGCCGACTCGCGAGGGCGCCGCGGGGTTTGAAACGTCGATGATGTCCAGGCCCGGAGGGATGATCGGCGTTTCCCAGCCCCTTCCCGTGCTGGCCAGGTACACGAAGTCGCCTTGCTTGGCCAGACCGAGGGCGTAGGAGGTCGTCGGCGGGTCCTGCCAGTGCCCAACCAGCGAGGGCGTGACGTAGGGATCCGACACGTCGAAGATCAGCAGTCCCTGATGGTCGTCCGCGACGTAGGCGTAACCCCCATCGACCACGACCTCACGTGCGGCGCATCCGGTGTTGTTGTTGGCAGTCCGTGTCGGGTTGGCCGGGTCCTGGACGTTGACGACCTCGAGCCCCGCGCACCCGTCCGCGAGGTAGACCTGGGCGCCGGCCCTCGTCAGGCCCCATGCGAACTCGAATCCGTCGAGGTGGCCGAGCAACTGCGGATTCGACATGTCGGCCCCCGAGAGGATCTCCAGCCCGCCGTTCACAAAGCCGGTCGAGAGGTACAGCAGGTCCGCGTCGGCGGTGACGTCGGACACGTACCCGCTGATATTCTCGCGATACTCACCGATCCTGGCGATGTCGGGCGGCGACGAGACGTCGAAGACCTGCAACCCGTGGTTCTCCGCCGCCACGTACGCGGTGCCGGCCGCCATGACGACCTGGCGCGACCAGCCCCCGCCGTTGGCGGAGCCGACGGGGTTGGGGTGCTCCCGATCGGATACGTCCACCACGTGCAGGCCCGACCAGCCGGCGGCAAGGAAGGCGTAGTCGCCTTCGACGGCTACACCGAGGCCGAACCCGTCGATCTCACAATGGCCTTTCAGCGTCGGGTGCTCCGGGTCCGAGACGTCCACGATGAACAGGCCGCCGGATTCGCCGGCCGCGTAGGCGTACTGCCCGGAGACGGCCACGCCGACCGCCGTGCCCGACCACGAGCACGTGCCCGACACGGACGGCGATGACGGATCGGAGACATCGACGACAACCAGACCGTTGCCGGCGTCCGCCACATAGGCGAAATTGCCGTTGACCGTCACGGCACGTGCGTTGCCGGGCGTGTCGATCGTCGATAGCAGCGTGGGTGAGAACGGATCCGAGACGTCGATGATGCGCAGACCCCGCTCGGAGCAGGCGACATATGCCAGACCGTCGGCAAGACAGATCCCCGCCGCGTAGCCCTCGAACAGCACGATTCCGGTCTGCATGATGTTGGAGGGATCGCGGACGTCATAGACGCCCAGGCCGTTGCCGAAGACGGCATACGCGTAGTCCCCCGAAGCGGCGACGGCCACGACGATGTCCCAGAGCATGGGCGATGATCCGAGCAGGACGGGGTCGGCCGGGTCCGTGATGTCGAGCACGAAGAACCGGGCGCCGCCGCTGATGTACGCCTGACCGCCCTCCACGGCGGCCCAGTAGACCGGTCCGCCCCAGTGACTGACGCGGTTCAGCGAAATGGCGGCTTGTGTGGAATCCGTCGCCGAAACGCAGACGACGCAGACAGCAACGCACCAGAGCAGGTGTTTTCGAAACATGGCGTGAGACCTTCCTTTCCTGATTGCACCCCAGACGCGAACGAGACCGGGTGTCGCTCCTTCCGTACGCATTATACCGTAAAACGGTGCTTACCGGCCAGAGGCAAGGAGGTCGTCGAGGGCGGGGTCGTTCGTTTGCTGCATCCACTCGCGGAGCTGGCGCTCGAGGCCCCTCCGCTGCGTGCGGAAGTCCGGGTCACCGGCGAGGTTGCGCACTTCGGCGGGGTCGTCGGTCAGGTGGAAGAGTTCGCGCCGGCCGTCGCCGTAAACGCAGAGCTTCCATTCCTTCGTTCGGATCATCCGCATGGCCGTGCGGCCGTCGAGGCCGCGCTCGCAGAAGCCGGGGCGGCCGTCGGGTTTCTCCCGGCCGTCGAGGACCGGCCGAAGGCTGCGCCCCTGCGCGCCCGCAGGGACGGGTACGCCGGCGTAGTCCAGGATCGTCGGCATGAGGTCCACGGAGTCGGTGTGCATGTCGAGGACCTGTCCCGGGCGGATCGTCCCCGGGTAGCGAACGATCAGCGGGACGCGGACGTTCTCCTCGTAGAAGCCGTGGATCGACTTGCCCATGCAGCCGTGGGCGCCCTGCATGTCGCCGTGGTCGCTGGTGAAAATCACGAGCGTGTTGCGCTCGAGGTTGAGTTCACGCAGCTTTGCGAGCACGCGGCCGATCTGCCCATCGACAAACGTGACCTGGGCGTAGTAGCAACGGAGCATCTCGCGGAGGCCGGGCTCACCGGCGGCGGCGCCCATGCGGACGGCCTGGGAGCTGCGGTAGGCGGCGGGCCGGTCGGTGAACGAGGCGGGCAGAGGCATCTTCGCCGGGTCGTACAGGCTGTAGTACGGGTCCGGGGCGATCCACGGTGCGTGCGGCGGCGAGACGGAAAACGTCAGCAGGAACGGCCGGCCGGCGTTCTTCTCGATCCAGGCGATGGCCTGGTCGGCGAGCCACGTTTCGAATTGCG
Source organism: uncultured Planctomycetales bacterium (assembly GCA_964617875.1). GTDB lineage: Bacteria > Planctomycetota > Phycisphaerae > UBA1845 > PWPN01 > CAZMVY01. Next base: position 28,803 of record CAZUAI010000015.1, read on the forward strand.
CCCGCGGTTCGACGGCCGATCGGCCGATCGCCCTCGTTTCCCTGCCGCCCTCTTCGGGTTCGTCGGAAAGCACGCCCTGCGTCCGGCTCATCGCCGCGCTGACGAATACGCCGCCGGCCTCGTCGACGAACGTTTCGCCCGGGCGGGCGCTTCGCGTGATCACTGAGTCGCCCTGCCTGGCGAACCACTTGTTGTAGGCGACCCGGTCGGGTTCTTGCGACGCCTTGTCGCGGAAGCAGTGCAGGTCGGCGAGCGGGCCGAGGTGCCACTTGCCGAGGTACTCCACGCGATAGCCGTGATCGAAAAGCAGGTTGTCGAGCACGGCCGGGGACTCGGTCAGGCCCGACTTGCGGCCCGGTCGTTCGCGGCGGGCCTGTCGGCGTTCCTTTCGCGGGTCCGGCGCGACGTTGTAGACGAGCCCGTGCGTGTGCGGCCATTGCCCCGTGCGGATGGAAGCACGTGTGGGAGTGCAGAAGGGTGTTGCGCAGACGGCCGACGTGATCCGTGCCCCCTCGGCGGCGAGCCGATCCAGATTCGGCGTCTTCACGAGCGGGTTCCCGGCACAGCCGAGGACGCCGTAGGACTGCTGGTCGGTCATCAGGATGACGACGTTCGGCGGCCGTTCGGGCCGGCTGGCCGTCTGCCCCGACGCAGCCGGGATCGCGATGCAGACCAGCGACAACACGCTGTACGTGACAAGCCGGCCCCCTCGGCCACGCGATCCTCGCAGACCCATGCCGACACCTCGTTCCGTAGATCCGGCCGCCATCCGCACCCCCTGTGAAACGCAGCAAGTATCGCCGAATTGCGTCCGGGTATCTACATCCCCGTCACGGATGCAATAGTCCCGCAGCGCCCGCCGTTATGCCTCCGGGCGGGGTATCGTTGCGCCGAGTCGATGACAATGTGTCGGGAATCGCGGCGGTACCCGCGGTGATCCTCGCCCGGCGGGCCTGCGTTTCGGGTATACTCAAGGCAGATATGACGTTCTGCGGACATCGAGCAAACGAGATCGTCGTTCTGACGGTTCTCTTCCTGGCGGCTGCGTGCGGGGCGGCGGCCCCCCGGCGCGGGCCACGGGCCGTCCCCGGTTCGACGGCCGGGGCGGCGCCCGACGCGGGGCCCCGGTCGTCGTCGAATCCGTATGAGGCTGCCGGCGAACCGGTCCCCGGGAACTCGATCGACGGTCTTGTTCTTACGAAGCTCCGGCGGGCGGGAATTCAGCCGGCCAACCCGTGCTCCGACGCCGTCTTTGTCCGCCGTGTGTATCTGGATGTTATCGGAACACTGCCGACGGCCCGGGAGGTGCGTGACTTCCTGCTCGACGCCGACCCCGGCAAACGCCGCGCGCTGATCGACCGGTTGCTCGAGCGCGACGAGTTCGCCGACTACTGGGCGATGAAGTGGAGCGACCTGCTTCGCGTGAAGGCCGAGTTCCCGATTAATCTCTGGCCGAACGCCGCGCAGGCCTACCATCGTTGGATCCGGGCGAGCCTCCGCGAGAACAAGCCGTACGACCGGTTCGTCCGCGAGATGCTCACCTCGAGCGGCAGCAACTTCCGCGTGCCGGAGGTGAACTTCTACCGGGCGATCCAGGGCCGCGAGCCGCAGGCCGTCGCGCGGGCCGTGGCGCTGACGTTCATGGGCACGCGGGCGGAGAACTGGCCGAAGGAGCGGCTGGCCGGGATGGCCGTGTTTTTCGCGCAGATCGGCTACAAGCCCACGGCGGAGTGGAAGGAGGAGATCGTCTTCTTCGACCCCGGCAAGGCCGCCGGCGGCGCCGGCCGGACGGCCGTCTTCCCCGACGGCACGACGGTGACGCTGTCCGACGGCCAGGATCCGCGCGAGGTCTTCGCCAACTGGCTGATCGGACCGAGGAATCCCTGGTTCGCCAGAAACATCGTCAATCGCGTCTGGTTCTGGCTGCTGGGACGCGGAATCATCCACGAGCCGGACGACATCCGGCCGGACAACCCGCCGAAGAACCCCGAGCTGCTGGCGCTGCTCGAGCGGGAGCTGCACACGTCACGCTACGACCTCAAGCACATCTACCGGCTCATCCTGAACTCGAAGACGTACCAGCTGTCGTGCATCCCGCGGACCACGAGGGCCGAGGCCGAGGCCGGCTTCGCGTACTACCCGCTCCGGCGGCTGGACGCCGAGGTGCTCATCGACGCCCTGTGCCAGATCACCGGCACGCACGAGAACTATTCCAGCGCGATCCCGGAACCGTTCACGTTCATCCCGGAGGATGTGCGGTCGATCAGTCTGCCGGACGGCAGCATCACCAGCTCGTTCCTCGATCTGTTCGGCCGTCCGGCCCGCGACACGGGGCTCGAGTCGGAGCGCAACAACCGCATCAACGCGGCCCAGCGGCTGCACCTGCTCAATTCGAGCCACGTGCAGAAGAAGCTGGAGCAGGGCCAGTTGCTCCGATCGCTGAAGTTTTCGCCGAACCGGCCGCGCGAGGCGGTCGATACGCTGTACCTGACGATCCTCTCGCGCTTCCCGACGGCGGACGAACTGGCGGCCGTGGGGGCGTACGCCCGGTCCGCGGGCAAAGGAGGACGTGAGGCCCTGGTGGATCTTGCGTGGGCGCTGGTCAACAGTGTCGAGTTCCTCTATCGGCATTGACGCGGGGCGACCGATGACCGGAAACGGACGGACCATGCGGATGAAGCGGAGAGCAACGTGCCGGCGGATCTCCCGTCGCGAGGCGATGCGCCGCGGCCTGCTCGGCGCCGCGGGGCTCGTGCTCGCCGATGCGCTGCGCGTGCCCGCCCAGGTCGCGACGCGGCCGACCTCGGCCAGGGTCAGGGCCAGGGCCAGGTCGGTCATTCAGATCTGGATGTGGGGCGGCCCGTCGCACCTGGACACGTTCGACCCCAAGCCCGACGCGGGCAACGATTACTGCGGGCCGCTGAATCACCCGATCGCCACGAACGTCAGCGGCATCCAGATCGGCGAGCTGCTGCCCCTTCTCGCGAAGCAGGCGGACAAGTACTCCATCATCCGGAGCATGACCCACGGGATCAACGGGCACGAGACGGCGGCCTACCAGGTGCAGACGGGGTGGAAGGCCGGCACGGGGCTGGTCTATCCGGGGGTCGGCGCCGTCGTGTCGATGTTCAGGGGCTACGACGCCGGATACAAGGGCCTGATTCCCCCGTACATCGTGCTGACCGAGTTGCAGGGGCGCTTCTCGGAGAACGGCTTTCTGCCGTCGCGGTACAAGCCGTTTGCCACGGGCGGCGATCCGGGCCAGCCCCGCTTCGCTGTCGAGGGCGTCGTCGCCCAGGGCATCACCGACCAGCGGCAGCGGTCGCGGCGCGAACTCCTGCACAACCTCGACACGCTCGGCCGCATGATCAGGAGCGATGCGCAGGTCGCGTCGATGGACAAGGCCGAGAACGATGCCTATGACCTGATCCTCGGCGATGCCGGCAAGGTCTTCGATCTCTCGCAGGAGAAGGACGACGTGCGCGAGGCGTACGGCCGGAACACCTTCGGTCAGTCGTGCCTGATGGCGCGGCGGCTCGTCGAGTCCGGCGTGCCGTACGTCACGATCAACTACAAGGGCTGGGACACGCACAAGCAGCACTTCCAGACAATGCGGCGGAAGCTGCCCGAGATGGACAAGGGAATGGCGGCGCTGTTGCGCGAACTGTCCGACCGCGGGCTGCTGGAGAGCACGATCGTCTGGTGGAGCGGCGAGTTCGGGCGAACGCCGAAGGTCCAGTGGGAGCCGCCGTGGAACGGCGGGCGGGGACACTTCGGCGCGGTCTTCTCCGCGGTGGTCGCCGGCGGCGGGTTCAGGGGCGGCCACGTGGTCGGGGCCTCGGACGCCAGGGGCGAGACGGTGAAGTCGCGCCCCGTGTACCCGTGCGACCTCATCGCCAGCGTGTACGAGTTGCTCGGAATCGACCCGGACGCGACGCTCCGCCACCCGCAGGGCCAGCTCGTTCGCCTGATGCCCTCGGCGGCGGACGGCGTCCCGATGGGCGGCCGTTTGAGAGAGATCATGTAGACCATGAATGGTTTCGCGGATTCATTCCGGCGGCGGGCAGCAGGGCGGGCGGTTCTGGGAGACCGCGTACGCGAGGCCTCCGGGGTTTGCCCATCGGTTGGGTTCGCCTCCGCGGAATCAACGCGATCCGGCGGGGATCGACAGGCGGGCGGACCTTCGCAGTCGCCGGTACGCGCCTGCGGAGAACCGCCCGGCCTGCTCCTTCGGGCGTTGACGGCATTTCTGGCCTTTGCGTCCGTCGTGTCGGCGCAGCCGGCGGCGCCGCACATCGGCTACGTCTACCCGGCGGGGGGGCGGCAGGGCACGACGTTCCAGGTGACCGTCGGCGGTCAGAGTCTGGAGGCCGTCCGCGAAGCGCGGGTATCGGGCGCGGGCGTGAAGGCCGAGGTCGTCGAGCACATCAAGCCGATGTCGCCGCAGCAGTTCAACATGCTGCGGGAGAAGATGAAGGAGTTGCTCGAGAAGAAGAGGACCGCCTGGACCGACGACGATGAGAAGGCGCTCGCCGAGATCCGCAAGAAACTCGCCAACCCGCCCAGGCGGCAGCTCAACCCTGCGATCGCCGAGAGGGTCACGCTGAACATCACGATCGCACGCGACGCCGAGCCCGGCGATCGCGACTTGCGGCTCAGGACGCCCGCCGGGCTGACCAACCCGCTCGTCTTCTGCGTCGGCCAGCTGCCGGAGTTCCGCAGGAAGGAGCCGTCGCGCGGCGAGGGGCCGCCCTTCGCCGGGGGCTTTCGAAACCGGGGCGAGCAGGAGGCTGTCGCGCCCACCGAGACCGACATCACGCTGCCGGCGACCGTGAACGGCCAGATCCTCCAGGGCGGCGTTGACCGGTTTCGGTTCAAGGCGCGGTCCGGAACGCGACTGGTGGTCGCCTGCAAGGCGCGGGCGCTGGTGCCGTACATCCCCGACGCCGTGCCCGGCTGGTTCCAGGCCACGCTCGCCCTGTATGACGACAAGGGAAAGGAACTCGCCTACGACGACGACTACCGCTTCCACCCGGACCCGGTGCTCGTCTACCGCATCCCGCGCGAGGGCGAATACGTCATCGAGGTCCGCGACGCGATTTACCGCGGCCGCGAGGACTTCGTCTATCGCATTTCAGTGGGTTCGCTGCCGTTTGTGACGAGCATCTTCCCGCTGGGCGGCAGGGCGGGCGATAAGACGACCGTCGAGGCCAGGGGGTGGAACCTTTCGGCGGTCACTCTGATTGAAGACGCGACCGACAAGCCGCCGGGCATCACCCGGCTGACCGCGCGACAGGGAAGCCTCCTTTCCAACAGCGTGCCGTTCGCGCTGGACGTGCTGCCGGAGTGCGTGGAGAAGGAGCCCAATCCCCCCGACGGCGCCCAGCCCGTTACGCTTCCGATCATCGTCAACGGCCGGATCGACAAGCCGGGCGATCGGGATGTCTTTTGTTTCGAGGGAGCCGCGGGCGACGACGTCGTGGCGGAGGTCTGCGCCCGCCGGCTCGATTCGCCGCTCGATTCCGTACTCGTGCTCACCGATGCCGCGGGCAGGCAGCTGGCGTTCGGCGATGACCGGGAGGACAGGGCGTCGGGCCTGATCACGCATCACGCGGACGCCTCGCTGCGCGTCAAGCTGCCCGCCTCGGGCAGGTATTGCCTGCAACTCTACGATGCCCAGCGCAAGGGCGGGCCCGAATATGCCTATCGGTTGCGGATCGGGCCGCCACGGCCGGACTTCGAGCTTCGCGTCGTGCCGTCGGGCATCAGCGTCCGCGGCGGGGCGACGGTGCCGCTGACCGTGTACGTGCTTCGCAAGGACGGGTTTTCGGGCGAGATCGATCTGACGCTGAACGGCGCCCCGGCCGGCTTCATGCTCGCCGGCGGCCGCGTGGCGGCGGGGCAGGACCAGGTGCGCGTCACGCTGACGGCCCCGCCCGGGCCCTTCGATGAGCCCGTCAGCCTGTCGCTGCAGGGCCGCGCAAAGATCCAGGGGCGCGTGGTGACGCGGCCTGCCGTGCCCGCGGAGGACATGATGCAGGCGTTCGCCTACCGGCACCTCGTACCCGCGCAGGAACTGCTCGCGGCCGTCTCCGGCCGCTTTGTGCAGAGGCGGCCGGTGAAAATCCTCAGCGCCATGCCCGTCAGGATCCCGGCGGGAGGCGTCGCTCGCGTGCGCGTCGCGATGCCGATGAATACGTTCATGGGCAAGGTGCAGGTCGAATTGAGCGATCCGCCGGACGGGGTCGCGATCCGCGAGGTCGTCGCCGCCGGGCCGGATACCGAGATCGTGCTGCAGTGCGACGCCGCCAGGGTCAGGCCGGGCCTCAAGGGCAACCTGATCGTGAACGTCTTCGCCGAGAGGCCCGCGGCGACGCAGCCCGCCAACTCGAAGGGGGCGAAGGGACGCACCGCGATCGGCACGTTGCCGGCCGTGGCGTTTGAGATCGTCGCGGCGGGTTCAGGCCCGGTGGCCGCCGAGCGTGGCGTTACGCAGAGGGACCGACAGGAACCCAGGCCCCGCAAGTCGGGCAAGGCGACCGAATAGCGGGGGCGGCGGAGAGGAGATATTTCGCGAAATGAATCATGGAATGCCTTCAAAAGCCCCGAGTCCGGCGTTACACGTTTGCCGCACGCCGGCCGGCGACCTGTTCCTCGTGGCGTCCGTCGGCGAGGGCCGGGATCCCGGTGCGGCGGCGGCCGAGGCGTACGCCGGAATCGCCCAGGTGCTCAGCGGTGCGCAGGCGGAGATCGTTCAGGAGCGGGTCTTCGGCAGTTTGAGCGTCCAGCTCGCGGTGAGGGCCGCCAGGAAAGAATCGCTCGAGGCGCGGGGCATTCGCGGCGACGGGGCGTTGACGTACATCGACGGGCGGCCGACCTGGGGCGAGGGCTTTGCGGGCGTGATCGTCCGTGCCGTGATCGGCCGCGACGTGCGTACGATCACCGACGGCGGCCGCGCGTGCGGGCGTGCGTGGAAGGCCGACGGCGCGACGCTCGTGATCCTGCAGGGCTTCCAGGGCTTGCCCGAGCGGCCCGGCGACGACGCCCAGCGGCCCGCCCAGGCCCGCCGTGCGATGGAGCAGGCCGATCGCATCCTCCGCGAACAGGGGGGCAGCTATCACGATACCGCCCGCACGTGGTTCTACCTCTCCGACATTCTCGCGTGGTACGGCGAGTTCAACCGGGCCCGCAACGAGAAGTACAACGAGTTCGGGCTTATGCCTCGCCCCGGCGAGGAACAATGGCGGCTCCCGGCGAGCACCGGAATCCGGGCCGCCCCGTCCGGCGGCGGGGCGTGCTCGCTCGACCTGCTGGCGGTGATCGACCCGGAGGCCGGCGGCACAGACGCCGATGCCGCGAAGACCGGCGGCACGCGGGTCGGGTTCGTGAGGAACCCGCGGCAGCAGGAAGCGTTCTGCTATGGCTCCGCCTTCTCTCGCTGCGCCGTTGTGCACGGCGACGGCGTGGATCTGATCGAAGTCTCGGGCACCGCCGCGATCGACGAGAAGGGCCGCAGCCTGTACCCCGGCGACATCCGCGCGCAGGCCCGCTGCACGCTGGAGAAAATGGCGGCCCTGCTGGAGCGGGCCGGTGGCTCGTTGGGCGACATCTGCGCGGCGACGGTCTTCTTGAAGAACGGCAACGCCGCCGGGGCCGTGCAGGAGATCCTGGCCGAGGGCGGTCTGGCGTCCTTTCCCGCGGTCTGGGTCGAGGCCGACGTCTGTCGTGAGGAACTGCTCTTCGAAATCGACGCGGAGGCCGTCGTCGCAAGGTAGGCGGGCGGTTCTCGGCGGCCGCGTCCCCGCGAGATCGGAGATGCGCCCGCCGGCCCCCTTGCCCCTCCCGCCGGGGCCTGTATAATCCTTTCCCGGGGCTGCCGCATTCTGGAAAGGCAGGCTTCCTGCCCGAGCATCATGGAGGATTGATCGTGAACGTCATAACACGTCGGGGCTGGCTGGTCGGGATTCTGGTACTTGCTGTTTGCACGGGCTGCCCGCCGAAGCCCGAGCCGAAACCCCTGGAGGAGCCCAGGAAGGACTACGGCGCGCAGTTGCCGCCGGGAGCCAAGGCCCTCCGCAAGATCGATCCCAGCCGGTATCCCGACTTCAGCTCCGGCTTCGTGAACAAGCCGGGGCTCGAGCAGGCGATCCGCAACAGCCTCAGCTATCTGGGCAAGCCGTCGAGCAGGCAGTTCTTCCCCTACCTCGACGTCACTCACCAGCGGGCCGTCGCGAGCTGCCGTGCCATGCTCGACGTCCTTCAGCAGGCCAAGTCGCCCGCCGAATTCGACGCGATCATCCGTCAGCGCTTCGAGGTCTACCAGTCCGTCGGCTGCGACGATCACGGCACCGTCCTCTTCACCGGCTACTACCGCCCGATCTTCGACGCCCGCAGGCAGCCGGACGCCCAGTTCAAGTACCCGCTCTACAAGGCGCCCCCCAACCTCGTCAAGGACAAGGACGGCAACACGCTCGGCATGAAGACCACCAGCGGCGAGGTCATTCCCTGCTGGACGCGGTCCCAGATCGACGCCGCGGATTCCCCCCTCAAGGGCAACGAGCTTTGCTGGCTCAAGGACCGGTTCGAGGCCTACATCGTCACGGTCCAGGGCTCCGGCAAGCTCCGCCTGGCCGACGGCTCCTATTACGAGGTCGGCTACGCGGCCAACAACGGGTATCCCTACACCTCGGTCGCGCAGGCGCTCATCAAGGATGGAGCCATCTCCATTGACCAGCTCTCGCTGCGGACGCTGATCGACTACTTCCACAACCACCCGGACCAGATGGACCGCTACCTGCCCCTGAACCGCCGGTACATCTTCTTCCAGGAGCGCGCGGGCGGCCCGTGGGGCAGCCTCAACGAGGTGGTCACTCCCTACCGCTCGATCGCGACGGACAAGTCGATCTATCCGCGTGCGTGCCCGGCGTACTTCGTGACCCAGTTGCCGATGCGCGTGGGCGACGAGATCCAGACGCAGCCCTACGGCGGGTTTGCGATGGATCAGGACACCGGCGGCGGTATCCGCATGGCCGGGCGCTGCGACATCTTCATGGGCACGGACGACGACAAGGGCTCCGTGGGCGAGCTGGCCGGGCGAACGTTCTCCGAAGGCCAGTTGTACTACGTCTTCGTGAAGGAAGGCTCTTCCGGGGCGGCCCCCGCGCAGTAGAAATCCCGGTGGTTGCGGGGCCGATGCTTCACCGGCCGCGCTGTGAGTTCGTGATCGCAGCCGATTCCGGCAATCCGGAGGGCTCTCCGTCCGCCCGTCGAACGCGCCCGGAGCCCGCGTGGTGTCACGTACACACGCCGTTGGCGTGCCGGATCGCTGACGTCCTTCGGGATCTTCGGGCGGTTGGGAATGGCGTCGCTCACGTCTGCCACGATCGCACGATCTGCTGGAACCGTTCGCCCCGCTCCTCGTAGTTCGTGAACATGTCGTAGCTCGCGCAGGCCGGCGAAAGAAGAACGACGTGGCCCGGCCGCGCCAGGTCGCGGGCCGTCCGCACGGCCTCGTCGAACCCGTCGGCGATCCGCACGGCCGGCCCGCCGCCGGGGGCGCGGCAGCGCGACAGGTCGGATGCGATCTTCTCCCGCGTGTCCCCGAGGCAGACGACCGCGGCCGCCCGCTCGGCGAGCTTCCGCGCCATCGCCTCAAACGAAATGTGCTTGTCGTAGCCGCCGACGATCATCACGATCGGGCAGTCGAACGCCTCGAGCGCGGTAATGGCCGCGTCCGGTGTCGTCGCCTTCGAGTCGTTGTAGTACCGCACGCCGTCGATCTCGGCGACGAACTCCAGCCGGTGCGGCAGCCCGCGAAAGCCGCGCAACGCCCGCACGATGGCCGTGCCGCTTGCGTCGAAGAGCAGGCCGACGTTGATCGCGATCATCGCGTTGTACACGTTGTGCCGTCCGGGGGCGCCGAGTTCGCCGGTCCGCATCAGCGGTTCGAACGCGCCGACGCGGTCCACGGAGTGGCGGCCCGGCGGCAGCTCGCTCATCTCCCGGTAGACCATGATCACGTCGCCCTCGACGTGTACCCACGCGTCGAGATTGTCGTAACTGACGGGCCGCTTGTAGCCCGCGTCGGGAATCTCGGGCCGGACGCGGTTGAGGGCCGCGCGGAGCGCCGGGTCGTCGGCGTTGAAGACGATCGAGCCGTGCTCGCGGAGGAAGCGGACGATGTTCATCTTGGCGTCGATGTAGGCGTCCATCGTGCCGTGGCGGTCGAGGTGGTTCTCGCGGATGTTGGTCAGCACGGCGTGGGCCGGCCCGCGGCGCACCACGGCGAGATCCTCGAGCTGGAAGCTCGACAGCTCGAGCACGACGACGTCCTGCCGCCGGATGTTCGGCAGCTCGTCGAGCAGGCTCCGGCCGATGTTCCCGCCGACCAGCACGCGCGGCGGGTCGGGCCGCTCGGCCAGCCCCGCGGAGAGTACCTCCCCGATCATCGCCGTCGTCGTGCTCTTGCCGATGCTCCCGGTGATGCCGACGATCTGTCCCGCGCACCGCTCGAAGAAGAGGTTGTTTTCGCTCGTCCAGGGGATCCCGCGGGCGGCCGCCGCCTGGAAGAACGCCGACCGGGCCTTGTCCACCGCCGGGCTGACGACCAGCAGCTCGATTCCGTCGAGGTCGCGCTCGTCGTGCCCGCCGAGCCGGAACCGCACCGGCAGGCCGTCGAGCTGTCTCATCGAGTCGGCCAGGTTCGCCTCGGTGTCGGCGTCGGTGACGGTCACGAGGGCCCCCTGGCCGACGAGCCATCGCGTAACGCCGATCCCTCCGCCGAACCGGCCGAGTCCCATGACCATCACCCGCCTGCCGGTCAGTTCCCGCGACACGTCCATAAGCGTCCTCCTGCCCGATGCTGATAACGGCGGCGATGCCTTGCGTCAATCGGCGGTTCGGGCCGAAAGCAGTCGCGCGATTCCGGTCTGCATCTGTCGCATGATCGCCGGTCGGGTGTTGGCGGGCATTTCTGCCGAAGGCGATGGCCCGCGCCACCGTACTGCGCGTTGGGTTGCGTGAAATGCACAGTACGGTGGCGCGCTGCCCAATGAGTGCCTGCGTCACCATCGGAGGATCCGGGCGAAACCTGCCGCCTTCGGCTTGCGCGACGCGGGCGTCCTTGCCTTCCGACTCTGCCCGTCTTAGAGTGGTCGCGGGATGAAGAAGAACTACGTCCTGGATACGAACGTCCTGCTCCACGACCCGAAGTCCATCTTCCGGTTCGCCGACAACACCGTCATTATCCCCATCGACGTCATCCAGGAAATCGACCAGTTCAAGAAGGAACTCTCCGACCGCGGCCAGAACGCCCGCGCCGTCTCGCGCGAGCTGGATGCCCTCCGGCAGCAGCGGAGCCTCGCCGACGGCGTTGCCCTGCCGAACGGCGGCGCTCTCCGCGTCTACTGCGGCGGCATCGAGGACCTCGACCGCCGCCACGCCGGCCAGGCCGACACGAACATCCTCCGCATCGCCGTTCAGGTGCAGCAGAGTGAGCCCGACACGCCCGTCATCATCGTCTCGAAGGACATCAACCTGCGGATCCGCGCCGACGCGATTGGCGTGCGGGCCGAGGACTACGAATCCGACCGCATCGGCCTCGCCGACCTTTACACGGGCCAGATCGAGGCATTTATCCCCGCGGCCGACGTCGCCGCCCTGCGCCAGGGCCACCGCGTGCCCTGGCACAACGGCAAGGCCGTCTACCCGAACGAGTTCGTCCTCGTCCGCCCGGACGACGGCTCGAAGAACACCGCCCTGGCGAGGGTGGATCGCGGCGCCGCCGAGCTGGTGCCCATCCCCGATATGAACGCCGGCATCTGCGGCATCCGCCCGCGGAACAAGGAACAGCACTTCGCCCTCGACGCCCTGCTGAACGACGAGATCAAGCTCGTGACGATCATGGGCAAGGCCGGCACGGGCAAGACGCTCCTGGCGGTCGCCGCCGGCCTCCACGAGGTCGTCGTCCGCAAACGCTACAAGGGCATGCTCGTCTCGCGCCCGACGTTCGCGGTCGGCCGCGACATCGGATTCCTGCCCGGCGGCGTCGAACGAAAGCTCTATCCCTGGATGCAGCCGATCAGCGACACGCTCGAGTTCCTGCTCGACTCGGCCAAGGCGATCGGCGGCCGGAGTTCTCTCCGCGACCTCTGGCGGAGCGACGTCATCGAGGTTCAGCCGCTCGCCTACATCCGCGGCCGGAGCATCGCGAACCATTACATGGTCGTCGACGAGGTGCAGAACCTTACGCCGCTCGAGGTCAAGACGATCATCACCCGCGTCGGCCACCGCACGAAGGTCGTGATGACCGGCGACCCCTACCAGATCGACAACCCCTATGTCGATTCCGGCAGCAATGGCTTCAACTACGTGGTGAACAAGTTCCGCCCCGAGTCCATCGCCGCCCACGTCGAGCTGAGCAAGGGCGAACGAAGCGAACTCGCCGAGCTGGCGGCGAATCTGCTGTAGTGGTGTCATGGAGAGTCACGTCATCCCCGCGAAAGCGGGAAAGCTCTTTCTGGAGCGGAGGCGGTGTTTGCATGGCAGGGGCCTCGAACGGGCCGCACCGCCGGGATACACCGATCGCGCCGCGCACGTGCCGACACCTCGCCGCAATCCAAGCCGTTGTTTCGCGACGAAGCACCCGGCACTACGGACCGCCGGAAGGCCGGTTCTTTGACAACCTCATAGTTGCCTGGCGAAACGAAGCCACCGCCGAAAAACGGGCGCAACCTCCTCATATCGCATAGGTTAGGCCGTCGCCGGTCCCGGCCTGGCCTGCTTGGAAGCAAGTGCTGGCGACCAAACGAACCCACCGCAATGGGATACCTCATGTCTTGTATGCGAACTGCATCGGACATCGCCGCACCGCCCACCGTCGTCGCCCTCGGGCGCTTGTTGCCGCAGCCTTCCGCATGCAGTGCGGCCCCGCGGCTGATTGCTGACACTTCCCCCTCTGTCGTGTACGATTCGCCGCCACGATGAAACGGAGCCGAACCGAGTGACGTTCGCCGCACGGGGACACGGGTCGGGCACGCTGCTGGGCATCCTGGCGATCCTGCTCTGGGGCAGCACGATCGCTGCGATTCGCGCCGTCGTGGAGCAACTGGGCGCTCTCGGCGCGGGGGCGTGCGCGAACCTGATTGCGGGTGGCGTGGCGTGCGCGATCGTCCTCGCCAGCCCCCGGCGGCGGGGCCGGCTCCGGCGGTTGCCGCGGGCGTACCTCTTCGGCTGCGGGACGCTGTTCGTGCTGTACTGCCCGCCGCTCTACCTGGCGATGCACTGGGCCGCCACGCGCGAGCAGGCCGTCGAGGTCGCGCTGGTCAACTACCTCTGGCCCGCGATGTCGCTGGCGCTCTCGGTGGTCGTCCTGAACAAGCGGGCGCGGCCGTTGCTCGGGCCGGCGCTGCTGCTCGCCCTCATCGGCGTCTGCCTGGGCATGTCGAACGGGCGCGGGGTTTCGTGGCACTCGTTCGGCCGGAACCTCGCCGCCAACCCGTGGCCGTATGCGATGGCCTTCGCCGCGGCCTTGCTGTGGGCGCTGTACTCGAACCTGTCGAGCCGGTGGGCCGCCGACGTCGGCGAGAACCCCGTACCCCTGTTTCTACTGGCCACGGGGCTCGTGCTGGCCGTGCTGTGGTGGGCCGAGGGCATCACGGTGCGCCACCCGTGGACCGCACGCGGCGTCGCGGAACTGCTCTACCTCAGCCTGTTCCCGACGCTGCTGGCCTACGTCTGCTGGGATGCGGCCATGCGCAAAGGCCACGTGGTGCTGGTCAACAGCCTTTCCTTCTTCATCCCGTTGATCTCGACGGCCATCAGTTGCGCCTATCTGGGTGTGCGCGCGGGTGCGGGCCTGTGGCTGGCGTGTGCCCTGGTCGTCGTCGGCGCGGTCGCGTGCCGTCTCTCGATCGTGGATCGTCGAAGCTGATCGTCGATTGCCGGCTCGGTCAGGGACCGACGAGGGGCTCGGCCGCCGCCACCGCCGCCGGCAACGCCTCCCGGGCCTCGGGGGCTGAGACGACGTAGCGCACAAGCTCGTCGATCCGGACGACGAGGTCCGCGCCGGCCTTCGCGTCCGGCTCAGGACGTCCGAAGAGGTCGTACACCACCGCACGCCCCGCAAACCCGGGCAGCACCAGCCGCTGTTGCGTGCGCCCGAACGGTCGCCACACGGCGACGACCGTCTGGCCGTCATCCCGTTCGAAGGCGATGCCGCGCACATCGGACGGCTTGTCGAACCAGCGGATCGGCGTCGCATTGTTCATGAGCACGGTCATCCAGTCCCACGCCGCCAGTGCCGGCCGGGGCGAATGGTCGTATTCGGTCATCGCCCCGCTCGGCGGCGGCTCGGCGAGCGTCTCGATGGGGCGGAACGCAGATACCGTGCTGCACGCGAAATCCACGTTGGCCAGGTGCCGGATCAGCATGCCGCGGACGAGGCAGGAGGCGCTGCGCAGCGGGTCCGCGCCTTCCGTCTGCACGCAGACGGGCGAGCCGGGGTTCGTCGTGACGGCGGCGCGCCGGCTGTACGCCGACCCGGCGCACCCGACGACGCTGAGATCCCACCAGCTGGCCGTTGCGGCGAGCGGTCTCCTGCGCCCCCAGGCGTCGAGCTGCGTTTCAGCGTCTTCCGGCATCATCGGCAGGGCGAGGCACCGGATGGCGAATCCGTCCGCTCGCATCGTGGACATGGAAGTCGGCGCGCTTGTCGGGCGGGAGGCCGGCACGCGTGCGGCGCTCGTCGCGGGCTGCGAGAGCGGCGCGGTCGTCGTCGGGGGCCAGTCGTCGGCCGAGACGCCCACGACGACGGCAGGGCGCGAGCTTGCCGTGCCCAGCCATCGCCGGATCGCGGCCGGCAGTCGCGTCGGCTTGTCCGCGCGTGCCTCGGATGCCTCGTCGCGATCGACGTGTACGGCGGCGACGTCGGACCCGGATGCCGCGAGCCATTCCGCGCAGAACGTCCGGCGGCGGGCGGCGTCGCGCGGCAGATTGCTCAGGCGGGCCACGACGTTGAGATCCTGCGCGCCGCAGTGCTCGGTCGCTGCCGTCCAGCCGCCGAACGGCGACCGGCCCGCGCCGCCGGCGCACCATGCCGCGTTCAGCGGCATCGTCACCCAGCCCGTGCCGATCTGCGTCGTTCGCGCCGACAGGCTCCCGGCGTCGGCCGCCATTCCGAAAAACCCCGTTCGCGGCACCGGGTCGGCCAGGTCGATGACCGCCATCGCCCGCTCATCCCGCGACAGAATGGACGATACGCCGATCGAGCCGGACCAGGCGGTGGCCTTCGCGCGGTAGTAGCCGCGCGGCAGCCTCAGCACGACCTGGTCATTCCACGTGCTCTCTGCGGCGGCCTGCGGCTGCGTCGTTTTCGTCCAGACGGGCCGGTCGAAAGCGTCGAGCAGATCGATCGCCACCGTGCCCCCGTACGGCCGGTCCGCGTAGTTCGCGAGCCGTACCGCGAACGCCGCCGGTTCGCCCAGTTGGAGCAGCTCGCCGACATCGGTAGGGTCCGGAGCGGGGCCGAACAGGCCGATCTCGACAGCGGCCGGCGGCGCAAACGTCTCCGACGTCCGGCTCGCCCCGAAGGCCACGCCGTCGAGCCAGAGCATCCGGTGGTCCGCCTCGGTCGTCGCCGGGACGCGGAAGGTCAGTTCGGCGGCCGTTCCGGCGTCGCCGTCGAGGACGGTCACCGGCGTCAGGTACAGGTGCCGCTGCCGCGTCCACTCCGTCCCTACGCGGAACCGCGCGGTGCTTGCCGGCAGGCCGGCAATCCGCCAGTCCACCTCGATGTCGATGGCGTCCGACGCCTTCGCATAGAAGCTCAGGTGGTATCGCTCCGCGGGGCGTTCGCGGCCGCCGGCCGCCGTCAGACCGAACGGCCCCAGGCAGACGTTGGCCTCCACGCCGGTGAGCGGGACGGCCAGCGACACCTGCCCGACCATCGCGTCGCTGTCGAAGTACCAGTACTGCGGGGCCGCGTAGCGTCCGCGCCCGGGCCATTCCCGGCGCGACCAGACCGAGAAACCCTTCGGTCCGACCTCGAAGTTGCCGTTCGGGACAAGGTTGGGAGCGGCCGTCGGCACACGGTCAACGCCGGGCCCCGGGCTTTCGCCATCGGCGGTGACCGGCCGCGCAAACGAATCCGACGAAACCCGCTCGACCACGACGTCGTCGAAGTCGAACGGGCAGCTCGTGTTGACGTGGACAAGCTGCAGCCAGACGCGCTTCGCCGCGGGCTCGAAATACGTGACGAACTCCTGGGCCTCCCATCCCGGTGAGGCGCGCCCGATCAGTGGAAGCGAGGCGATATGCTTCTGCCCGTCGCCGGTGGCCACGAGCCATCGCATCTGCGGCGTGCCGAGGTTGCGCGCCCGTGCCGCGCTCGTCTGCCGCGTCCGCACGCGAACGCGGACCAGACGCCCCCGCACGCGGTCGGCCGCGACCTCCCGCTGGATCCCGTGCAGACCGGGGCCCGGTGGGGCGTCGATCTGAAGACAGTTGCCGCGGCCGGCTTCGGTGAGTACGCGCAGGCCCGGCTCGCCGATCACCTCCCACGGTGGGGGGGCGTCAGGACGAAACGAATCGAATGTCTCGGTCCAGATCGGTTCCGACGCGACCGCCTCGCCCAGTTCGGCGTGCCGGTTCCGCAGGTAGCCGCCCATCCGCCCGAACCACGGATCCCATGAGGGCGAGGGCACGTAAGCCGCCTCACGCGCGTCCGCCGCGATGAACTGCCCCCCGCCTCGCTCGATCACCGGCCCGGCCATCGGTCCCGCAGGCGCGAGACATCCCGTTCCGACCGCGACGGCCAGGACCGTCGCGAAGCCGGCGGCGCACGCCGAGCGTCTTCGCGCAAGCACCGGACAACTCCCCGGCCGGCTGCGGCGGCGACACCCGCCGCGGGTGCCTTTCTCACGTTTCGGCTTTCCCATCTTCCCACATCCCCGGCCTCGCGTGCCGCAACGCCGGGGCCTACTTCTCCGCGACCCATTCGACGATCGAGATGACCGCGTTGCCCTTGTCATGGGCATTGGCGGCTTCGACCAGCACTCTGCCCTCGGCGGTCTCGTCCGGGCCGACGGCACGCTCGACCCATCGCCCCTGCTGGAACTGCTCGATCACGCCCGCGGACTTGCCCGCGATCGTGAGCTTCACCTTCCGGCCGCCGCCGAAATTGTCCGGGTCGATCACGTACACGCGGACCGTTCCTTTCGAGCCCTTCGGCACGCTCAGCTCGATCTGCACGGAACCCTGGTCGGCCGCACGGCAGTGATAGACCGGCATCGGCCAGTTGCCGTACGCGAATCCGCTCCGGGCGACGGCGCCGAACCCCGGCTCGGCGAAGATCACTTCCTTCTCCGGTCGTCCGCAGAGCATGAGCAGTTTCACGCCGCGCTTCCGGAGGTCGTCCGCCGAGGGCAGGTTCTCCTTCTCCGGCCAGAAGGGGTCGTCCGGCGCCGCCGCCCGTTCGGCGCACGGGGGCATCGGCGGGAGCGGCGCGTGCGGCTCCGTTTGGTACCAGTAGCAGGTGCTCGAGAGCTGGAGCGTGCTGCCTCGCTTGCTGAAATCGCGCCGGAACATCGGGTCCTCGTTCTTGCCGAAGCCGATCATCACGCGGAGCGACTTCTGGAAGCTGATCGCGTCGTTCACGAAGAACCGGTACGCCGCCGCCCCGCCCTTCAGGAACGGGAAATAGCCCGTGTAGGGGAAGAAGTTCTCCGTCTCCGGATAGCCCCAGCTGAAGCCGAACGAGTCCTCGATCCCCTGGAACTCGACCGACGGCTCCGCCTCGCCGTCGATGTAAAACTTCTCGTTCTCGTCCACGGGGTAGCCGCGCCCGGGACCGCGGACGGTCACGTTCCAGCCGACGAACTTGCCCTTGCCCCTGGCCTCCATGACGAAATAGTCGCGCTCGCCGAGCAGCAGATGCTCCTGCCGCCAGCAGGCGTGGAAGCGGCCCATGTCCGCCGGGATCCGATCCGCCGTGCGGTACATCACATAGCTGTAACACGGCATCCGCGACCACAGCTCGTCGCCCGGCGACAGCGGCCCGTCGTACACCAGTTCGATCCGCGCCGACTTGTGGAACGGCATCGGGAAGTAGGCGTTCCACCCGCGCCGCTTGTTGACGATGGCCGTGTTGACGTCCTCGCGGAGTCCCGCCGGGTCGCAGAAGAAATCGACCAGCGGGCAATCGACGCTCGGCGTCGTCTCGCCGTCCCAGTACATGCGGATGAGCAGGTCGCGGCCGAGCGGCTTCGGCGGCTGGAGAAACTGGCTCTGCGGCAGGGCGAAGTGGATCATCGTGATGGCGGCCGGCCCCGGGATGTCGGCCACGACGACGGTCTTCAGATTGTTGAATCGCCCGGCGATCGGCGTCTCGAGCCACAGGCCGTTCTGTGCCGCCACGCGCCCCGGCGTCAGCACGGCCAGGTTGCCGATGCCGAGGCCTCCATCGGCGGGGGGTAGCGGCACATTGGCGGAGTCCGTCGCACCGGCGGGCTCCGCCGACGCGCGGGCCGGCTGCACCATTGTGCAGGCCCAGAACGATACTGCCATCAGACACGTCGCCATTCGGCAAACAACGGGACTCATGTGGCCGCCTTTGCCCTGAGGGCTTTGGAAAGACCGCGGGACTCCAGACACCATCCGCCCCACAATATGCCCAACGCCGGGACCGATCAACCGAGCCGATGTGCGCGTGGTCAGGCTTGAACCGACTGGAGCAGTGCGGCGTGCAGGTTGGGGCCTGCGGCGAGGTAGGGAGTCTTGACCGGGTGCACGCGGCGGTCCGGCGGGACCGGGAAAATCGGTTGGCCCCGCAAGTCGGTGACGACGCCGCCCGCTTCCATCACCAGCAGCGCCCCGGCGGCCACGTCCCAGAGGTTCGATCCGTAGCAGATCGAGGCATCCATCGCCCCGCTTGCCACCATGGCCAGGTGCAGGGCCGTCGTGCCGAGGTTCCGCATCGTCGTCTGGTCGAGCCAGTTGTGGATAAGGCGGGGCAACGGATTGCCGTTGCCCGCCGGGGCGCCGACGAGCGTATCGCCCGACGGCGGGTTGTCCGCCGTGCGGAGCCGCACACGATCACACCAGGCGCCGCCGCCGGCTTGGGCCCAGTACGTGCGGTCGCTCATCACGTCGTACACGACGCCGATCTCGGGCGCTCCTTCGCACAGCACCGCGACGCACGTCGCGAACGGCGCGAGCCCGCGGGCGTAATTCCGCGTGCCGTCGATCGGGTCGATCACCCAGCACCACCGCGCGACGTCGGCGGGGACGTGCCGTTCGGGTCGCTCGAGCGTCTCCTCGGTCAGTACGGCATGGCCGGGGTAGTGCCGTGCGATCGCGTCCACGATCAGGGCCTGGACCGCGTGGTCCGCGTCGGTGACCGGCGTGCGGTCGACCTTCTGCGACACGGTTGTGGAGCCGAGCCGTTCCCGCGCGAGGGTTCCGCCGGCGCGTGCCCATTCGATCGCGTGAGCCAGTATGTCGGTCGTGCTTTCGCTCATTGGGACAGTGCGGCGATCCGTTCGAATTCGCCCCTCAACGCCGGGTACAGGCGGTGGTATTGTCCGTAGGCGGCGTCGTAGGTCTTGCGGTGTGCCGCGTTCGGCTCGCGTGTGTCGGTGATGCGGATGAACGCCTCGCATGCCTCGGGAACCGACTTGAAGACGCCCGTGCCGACGGCCGCCAGGATCGCCACGCCGTACGCCGCGCCTTCCTGCGTGTTGATCGTCGTGACGTTCGCGTCGTAGATGTCGGCCTGGAGCTGCCGCCACCACGTGCTGACGGCCCCGCCGCCGCCGGCCCGCACCTCGGTGATCTTCAGTCCCCCGGCCCGCATGATCTCGATCTGGTCGCGCATGCCGAACGTGATGCCCTCGAGGACGGCGCGGACCATCGCCGCCTTGTCGTGCCGCACCGTGAGGCCGACCCAGCCGCCGCGGGCGTTCGGGTCCGGGTGCGGGCAACGTTCGCCCGTCAGGTACGGCAGGAAGAACAGCCCCTCGGCGCCCGGCGGGGCCTTCTCGGCCAGCTTGATGAGCTGGCTGTAGATCGCCCCGGGATCCTTCCGGGCCTTCCGCAGGGCCGCGACCTCTTCCGCGTACAAGGCGTTTCGCAGCCACTGAAAGCTGCCGCCGGCGGCCAGCATGCATCCGAAGACGCACCACTTGCCCGGCACCGCGTGGCAGAACGATTGCAGGTTGCCGTCCTTGTTCGGCACGGGCTTGTCGGCGTGGGCGAAGACGACGCCGCTCGTTCCCATCGTCGCCGAAACGACGCCCGACCGCACGATGCCGTTGCCGACCGCGCCGGCCGGCTGGTCGCCCGCGCCGCCGACGACGGGCGTGCCGACGGCAAGCCCCGTCGCCTTCGCCGCGGTCCGGGTGATCCGGCCGCTGACGACCGTGGACTCGTACACAGGCGGGAGCAGATCAACGTTGATCCGCAGTTTGCCGAGCAGGCCGCGGTGCCAGTTGCGCGCTTTCACGTCGAGCAGGAGCGTCCCGGCGGCGTCGCTGACCTCCGAGGCGTATTCGCCGGTCAGGCGAAGACGGATGTAATCCTTCGGCAGGAGCACCTTGTGCGTCTGCTCGTAGACCCGCGGGTCGTGACGGCGGACCCACAGGATCTTCGGCGCCGTAAAGCCGGTCAGGGCCACGTTGTTGACCATGCCGATCAGCTTGCCGCGACCACCGGCGAGGCGCTCGATCTCTTCGCATTCGGCGGCCGTCCGCTGGTCGTTCCACAACAGCGCACGGCGGAGCGACTGCCCGGCGCGGTCCACGAAG
Organism: uncultured Planctomycetales bacterium; assembly: GCA_964617875.1. Taxonomy (GTDB): domain Bacteria; phylum Planctomycetota; class Phycisphaerae; order UBA1845; family PWPN01; genus CAZMVY01. The sequence goes on from CAZUAI010000015.1 coordinate 49,601, forward strand.
ACGCTGCCGTGCATCTGGCCGCTGAGGCCGACGCCCGTGATCTTCGCCGCACTCACGCGGGCCTTCCTGCACACCTCGCTGATGCCGCGGATGACCGCCCGCCACCAGTCGTTCGGGTCCTGTTCCGACCAGCCCGGCTTCGGCACGTGGACGGGGTATTCCGCGCTGGCGGTCGCCAGCACCTTGCCCTTCGCGTTGCAGAGCAGCGTCTTGGTGGCCGATGTGCCAATGTCTATTCCGAGCAGCAGGCTCATATCCGATCCTCGCGGTAGAAAACCCGTGCCGGCCGACGCGGCACGTGTCGGCAGTATACCCGGCTTGGGCCGATCACCCAACCGGGCGGCGATGTGGTGTGCCTGCGCTCCCGCCGGTGGTACGCAGGCGGAACCGGGGGAAAGGGCGCAAGCGGAGAGGGACGCAGTACCTTGCATGTCATGAGAGTCTCTGGTACTCTACTGTGCCCGGCGCGGCGGGGGTACTGCATTTGCGGCACGCTTCGTCCGGTGGGGCGGTTCGGGGCGCCGGGGGATTCTGCGGGGTGCGAAACGCTCATGTTCGGACGGTTTACGCCGGCCCCTTGCGGATTTTCGGGCCTGGCGACGCTTGAACTGCGGGCGGCGCGGCACGTTGCCGCGGGATTCGGCTGAGGCGGAGGCGGTGTGCAGGCCGTCCTGCGGAGCAGGCCGGGTGTGTGCGGCCTCCAGAGCCGGGCTATGGTTCCGATTGCGCGACGAAACCTGTTTCACGACAAGATCAAGCTCGCCACGGCGCTGGCGGGCGTGGTCTTCTCCGTGCTGCTCGTGACGTGCCTGGGCGGGCTTTACGTCGGCGCGAGCCAGAATGCCTCGGGGCTCGTGGACAACGCCGGCGCCGACCTGTGGATCGCGGCGCCGGGCACGCGGGCGGTGGACCTTTCCGAGCCGATCAGCATCCGCCGACTGTACCAGGCCCTTGCGACGCGAGGCGTGCTCTGGGCCGAGCCGCTGCTCGTGCAGTTCTCGCAGTGGAAGCTCCCCGACGGGCGTCAGGAGATCGCGGAGGTCGTCGGCATCGAGCCGAACTCCATGCTGAATCTTCCCTGGGGCATGGCCGACGGCAAGCGCTCGTACATCCGCCACGACAGCGGCGTCATCATCGACGAACGCGAGCGGCAGCGGTTCGGCTCCGGCACCCGCCGGCTCGAACTCGGAGACCGGGTGGAGATCTTCAATACCCGGGCGCGTGTTGCCGGATTTTCTCGCGGCGTGGGGAGCGTGACGACGATCCCGTACGTCTTCACCACGCGCTCGCAGGCCGAGCGGAGCACGCCGATCGCCGAGGGACAGACGAAGTTCGTCGTCGTGAAGGCCGCCCCCGGCGTTGATGTGAGCGCGCTGCAACAGCGGCTCGCGGCACGCATGCCGGATGTCGATGTGCTGACGGCGGGCGAGCTTTCGCGATTGAGCCGCCAGTACTGGCTGTTCAACACGGGTGTCGGCGTGGGCATCATCTTCGCGGCAACGCTGGGGCTGATCGTCGGCAGCGCGATCGTGAGCCAGACGATCTACGCGGCGACGCTCGACCGGCTCGGCGAGTACGGCACGCTCAAGGCGCTGGGCATGAGCAATCGGACGCTTGGTTTCATCATCCTGCGGCAGTCGCTGCTCATCGGGTTCCTGGGCTACGGCCTGGGGGCGGCGATGGCGGCCCTGCTGAGCCGGAGGATGCCCGAGTGGAACCTCTCGGTCACGATCCCGCCGTGGCTTTATGCGGCGGTTCTTGCGGTGACGGTGCTGATCTGTGCGGCGTCGAGTCTGACGAGCGTGAACAAAGTGTTCCGGCTTTCGCCGGCCAGCGTGTTCCACGGGTGACGGCGGAGACATGGTCGCACACGCAATCGAACCGGCGTCAGGCGATTCAAGGCCCGCAACGGCCGCGGCGATGCGGCTGCGCGGGATTGCGAAGTCGTTCGGCCGGCCGACGAGGATGATCGAGGTCCTGCACGGGATCGACCTCGACGTACGGAGCGGCCGGTTGATGCTGCTCATGGGGCCGTCGGGCTCGGGCAAGACGACGCTGCTGACGATCATGGGGCTGCTGCAGCGCCCCACGGGGGGCACCGTCGAGATCGAGGGCCGGGACGTGAGCGGCCTGACGGAGGCCGAACTGCCTTCGCTCCGGCGGCGGCACGTCAGCTTCGTGTTTCAGGCATTCAACCTCCTGGGCTCGCTGACGGCGGCGGAGAACGTGCAGGTGGCGATCGAGCTGCAGGGGGTCCGGGGAAGACAGGCAAGGAGGCAGTCACTCGATCTTCTCGACCGCGTGGGGCTGTCGGACCGTGCGGACCACTGGCCGGCGGAACTCAGCGGCGGCGAGAAGCAGCGCGTGGGCGTGGCGAGGGCGCTCGCTTCGCCGGCGGGCATCATGCTCGCGGACGAGCCGACGGGGAACCTCGACGGCGAAACGTCGCGATGCGTGGTGGACCTGCTGCGGCGTCTGGCTCACGAGGAGGGCCGCGCGGTCGTCGTCGTGACGCACGATCCGCGGCTGGAGCCGCTGGCCGATCGCGTGGTTCGGATCGAGGACGGACGGATCACGGCAGACACGGATGAGGCATGCTTATGAAGCGATTGAGCGGATTTCTGGCCGTTGTGGCGGCCGTCGGCGTCGGCGGCGCGGCGTATCTTCTCCTGGTGCATTCGGGGGGACACGCGGCGATTGCCGGCGGACCGGCGCCCGTGCGGCCGTTGCAGGATGCGCCGGATCTGCTGTTCAGCGCTCCGGGCGTCACGGAACCCCAGTCGAAGACCGTCAGTATCGTGAGCGAGCTGGGCGGCACGATTCGGGCGGTCCATGTCCGGGCGGGCGATCCCGTGAAGAAGGGGCAGGTGCTCGCCGAGCTTCACGACAGTATTCAGAAGGCGGGTGTCGATCTTGCCCGCGCGACCCTGGCACGGGCCGAGGCGGAATTGTTGCGGCTGCGGAACGGCGAGCGGCCCGAGGAGCGGGCGATCATCAAGTCCAAGCTCGACGAGGCCGAGGCGTCGCTGCGGCTCGCCGAGTTCGAGTGGCAGCGGGCCCAGAAGATGGTCCAGCAGGACGCCATCTCGACGAAGGAGATCGAGAGCGCACGGATCGGGCTGGCGCTGGCCCAGGCACGCCGCGATGGGGCCAGGAAACAGTGGGAACTGTCCGAGGCGGGGCCGCGAGCCGAGGACGTTGCCCGGGCCGTCGCCGCCGTCGATGAGGCCAGGGCATCGCTCGATGCCGCCGTGGCCCTTCTCGAGAAGACCCGCATCCGGAGCCCGCTCGACGGCATCGTGATCTACCGCTATCGCGAGCCGGGCGAGGCCGTCTTCACGGACGTGCCGAGCCCGATTCTGTCCGTCGGCGATCGCAGCCGCCTGCGCGTCCGTGTCGACGTGGACGAACTCGACGTGACGCAGGTGCGCGTCGGCCAGCGGATCTGTGCCACGGCCCCGGCCTACGGCGACAAGCGGTTTGCGGGCCGTGTTCTTCACATCGAGCCGACGCTCGGCCGCAAGAACTTCCGCACCAACAGCCCCACGGAGAAGGTGGACATGAAGGTGCAGGAGGTGGTCGTCGAACTGGACGACGCGGACGAGGTCCCCGTCGAACTGCCGATGGTCGTGTGGTTTTTCGACCAACCCCGGCGGCCGGCGACTGAGTTGTCCCGGTAGTGCGGATGGGTTCCGCCTCCGCCCGGCTGGGGACACCGGGCCCCGTTCCCTTCGGTTGGCAGGCCGACAAGGCCGTCCTCGCATTCCCGGCGGCAGGGGTGATCGGCACGTCGCAATTCCGCATCGGTTTCAGTTGCCTTTGCGGCCGGCGAGCTGGTCGTGCATGTGCCTCAGGATGCGTCGCGCTCGCCTGTAGAGCCATACGCCGAGCGCGAGGGCCCCCGCTCCGCCAAGGGCCGCTGCAAGGGCAGAGAGCGAGTATCCCGTCGAGGGCGACAGGAGCTGGGTAAGACCGCCATATCCCAGCGGGATGCTTACGAAGAAAAGCGCAGCGCAGAGGTGGAAGAGGACGAGCATCTCGCGGGCGCGCAACACGAAGCGATAGCGGTGAACGTAGCAGAACGTGCTCACAAGCCATACTGCCGCGCCGAGGACGGCACAGGCGATGAACGCGTGCAAGACGTCGGTTAATGTCGGTCGCCAAGGTCGTTCAAGGAACGCGAGGATCGCGAAATACGCGCCGAACAGCGCCGAAACCGCGCTGATCGCCGGCAGGCTCTCCATCCCGCGAACGCGTCTCGCCCGCTCCTTCGGCGGAATGCTTGCCAGCCGCAGGTCCGACCGGTTCCCGCACTCCGGGCAACGGACAATGTCGTCCTCGGCCGGCAGGCCGAACAGGTCGTATTCGCACCACAGGCAGCGGGGGTGGTCGGCACGCGGCGTTTCGGCATCCATGTCGGCTACTGTCTCCGCGGGGCTGACCCGGCCCTCTCGGACGTCGGCCGCGACGTCGGGGGGGCCTGGAGCTTCCGGTCGATCTGTTGCACATAGTGCGCCGCCGACGGGTGATCGGGGAAGCGCTTCCGCAGCAGGTCCAGATACGGCTGCACGCGTTGCCGCCGTTCGGCGGGGGGTTCGGGGCCGGATGCGTAGAAGTTGGCAAGGTCGGCCACAGCCCAGAAGTAGGACGGATCGGTCTGCACCGCCCGAAGGTAGCACGGCTCGGCCCGCGCCCGATCCCGCAGCCCCGTGTACGCCTCTGCTCGGAGGTAGTCTATCCGCGCCCGCGGCACGGGATATGGCCAGCGATCGGCTTCGTCCAGCACGGCAAGGGCGGCGGCATGTTGGCCACGGCGGGTGAGGCCGTCGGCCCTGTCGAGTTGCCGCTGCCGGACGCTCCGGAGGTAATGCGTGGTGGCGGCCGCCAGGAGGATCAGCGTGGTGAGGCCATAGCCGATGCCCAGAAAGAACAGTTGGCGTGGCCGGGCAACCGGTTCGGGTTTTCCGGCGGCGCGGCGGCGGCCGATCCACCATCCGAGCATGAATACCGCAAAGAGCGTTCCGAAAAAGATCGCTTCGCGCCGCGTGTCGTGGGGGATCACGTCCGGCGTGAGGTGGATGCGGGAGTCGCTCCACGGCCAGAGCAGCCGGCGGTCGCTGCCCTGCAGCGAATCCATGAGGATGTGGCTGATGACCAGAAGGAGGCAGATGCCGTAGACGCTCAGCCATCGCCGGCCGGACAGCCGTGCGAGACCCGCGGCGACGACGGCTGCGGCGACGATGTTGAAGAGCAGCGAATGGGCGATGCCCCAGTGCGTCACCAGTCCGGCCCAGACGAGCACCTGCCTCGTCACGTCCGGCAGGTAGGCAACGCCGGCGATGGCCGGCGCCCACAAAGCAAGCGCGACGGCCCTCTTCTTCGGAGGCGTCGTACACACGGCAGCGGCCAGCCCGACAAATGCGTGACCGATCACGGGCATCGGCATTCAGCCTATAGCCCGGCCCGGCGGACTGCAAAGCAGGGAAGGCGAACAGGCAAGGGGCGGGGGAGTCGCGGGGGCGTGGCCCGGATGATTCGAGCATGTGGGTTGCCGCGCGTTGCCTGCGCCGGTACGGTAGCCTTCGTGGCACGGGCCTCCGGTCCGTGCCTTGCCGGCACGGCGCCGGTGCCGTGATCTGTCGAACAGGCTTTGAGGAGGTTATCCGTGCGATTCCCATCTGTGTCCTTCATCACGTTCGCATCCGCTCTCGTGTGCGTCGTTGTCGGCTCCGCGCGAGGCCAGCTTCACAGCCCCCACGATCGCGGCCAGCCGGGCGATGAGATGATCCAGGCTTATCTCCGGGCCGAGGCCGAGAGGATCGACGCCCGTTTCCTCGAAGGCACCAAAACCGCCGAGGCGTGGATGAAGAACCGCCCGCGGCTGAAGGAGGAGTACTTCTACATGCTGGGACTCTGGCCGTTGCCCGGGCGGACGCCGCTCCAGCCGGTCATTACCCGGTCGAGGCCCGGTGACGGGTTCGTTGTGGACATGGTGCATTACCAGAGCCGACCGCACCTCTACGTCACCGGCAACCTGTACCGCCCGGCGTCGGCCGCCGCGGGGCAGCGGTTGCCGGCGGTCCTCTATGTGTGCGGCCACTCCAACAAGGGCCGCAACGGAAACAAGACCGCCTACCAGTCGCACGGGATCTGGTTCGCCCGGCACGGCTACGTCTGCCTCGTGGTCGATTCGCTCCAGCTCGGCGAGATCCGGGCGATTCACCACGGTACGTACCGCGAGGGCCGCTGGTGGTGGCACTCGCGGGGCTACACGCCGGCAGGCGTCGAGTGCTGGAACGGCGTCCGCGGCATCGACTACCTCATCAGCCGGCCGGATGTGGACCCCGAGCGGATCGCCGTCACGGGCATCAGCGGTGGGGGGGCGGCGACGTACTGGGTGGCCGCCGCGGACGACCGCGTAAAGGTCGCCGTGCCCGTCAGCGGCATGGCCGACCTGATGTCCTATGTGCCGAACCGGACGGTCAACGGCCACTGCGACTGCATGTTCCTCTACAACGCCTTCCGCTGGCCGTGGACGCAGATCGCCGCGCTGATCGCCCCGCGACCGATGCTCTTTGTCAACAGCGACCGCGACCCAATCTTCCCAATGGATGCCAACGACCGCATCATCTGTCGGCTCGAGCGGTTGTACAGCCTGTTTGGGACGGGAGACGTGGTCGATGCCGTCGTCAGCATCGGCGGCCATGCCTATCGGAAAGATATTCGCCAGGCCGCGTTTCGTTTCATCAACACGCATCTCAAGAACGATCCGGCGGTCGTTACGGACAGCGAGGTGGACCTGGTGAAGGATGAGGACGAGGACGAGGACGAGAAGTACCCCGTTCCGCCGGAGCAGTTGCGGGTGTTCCCGCAGGACTCGGATATCCCCGGCGATGAACTCAACACCCGAATCGACCAGCACTTTGTTGCAATGGCGGAGGTGAAGGCGCCGGCGATCGGCGAGTTCGAATCCTGGAAGCAGGGGCTCGTCGCCGAACTTCGGCGGGTGAGCTTCGGCGGCTTCCCGGAGCGGATTCCCGAGGCGAAGCCGGTGGAGAGCCTGTCGTCGGACAGGGTGCGACTGACGTCGGAGCCGGGTATCACGTTCTCCGTTGCCCCGGCCAGCGACACATCGATATCGAAGGCGAAGCGAATCGTGCTCATCGTCGCCAACGACGGCGATGCCGCCGGGCTGCCCGCGTGGGCGAAGACGGTCGTCGAGCCGGACGACGCCGTCTACGTCTGCGAGCCGCGCGGGGTGGGCGGCACGCGCTGGACGCGAAAGAACCCGCCGAACTACGTTGAGCGATCGCTTCCCCTGCTGGGGCAGACGGCCGACACCGGCCGGGTCCGGGATGTCGCCGCTGCAGCCCGGTACCTTCGCACCGAGGCACAGGGCCGTGTACCCGTGGAGGTCACCGGCAAAGGTGCGGGGGCGATCCTGGGCGCGTACGCGGCCCTCTGGGAACCGGATATCGCCGGCGTGACGGCAATCGAACCGATGGTGAGCCACATGGATCCGGCGGCACCGCAGTTCCTGAACGTCCTCCGCGTGTGTGATATCCCGGATACCCTTGGCATGCTGGCCCCGCGCCCGTTGCGGGTCGTTGGTGGAAAGGCCGAGGGGCTCTCGAGAATCGCGTCGATCTACGAAGCCGCCGGTGCGAAGGACAAGTTTGCGCGGCAGTGAGCCCCGTTGATCTCGAAGCGGCAGGTCTTGCCCGCTTGCGCGGGCTGCGACCGTGCCCTGCGGCTTACGGCCGTATCACGCCGCCGCCGGAGACAGAACGGACTTCCCACACGGCGGGTGTCATGCCGAGCGGGCGGTAGTACTCGTTCGCCAGGGCGGCCTTGACGCGGTTTACGGCGGCTCGCCGGGTGAGGATCATCACGCACCCGCCGAGGCCCGCGCCGGCAAGCTGGGCTCCGTAGACGCCGGGCACGGCACGGGCAATGTCCACCATACGGTCGATGTTCTCCGTGCTGCAGGCGTACGCTCCAGGCAAGCGATAGAGCGGCGTCGAGTCCCCGAAGGCCGGGACGTTGAACGCCGGTTTGCCGTTCACTCGGTCGCCGTCGTGCGAGAGCAGCATGAGGGCCCCGAACTCGGCGAGGTCCTTCCGTTCCAGGTATCCCGCGGCCACGCGGCTGCGCTCAAACTCGCCGATGCCGAACGACATGACGTCGCGGATCGTGTAGCCGCCCTGCGGCTCGGTATGCGAGGCGAAGATGCGCTGCGCACGCTCCGCCAGCGACGGCCCGAGCTGCCGCAGGATCCCCCGCCGCGTGATCCGCTCCGGGACGCCGCGGAGGATGGCCCAGACGTCGGCGGGCTTGATGCCGAGCCGCGACGGCGAAAGGTCGCGAACGTACTCAAGACGCTGCGCCCACCGCGGGTACTTCCGCTGGAGCAGCAGCAGCCCGAGGCGATAGCACGCGACGCGCTCGTTGAAGCGGTCCCGCGCGCCCGCGCTCTTGACAGCGTGCTGGCCGCTGTAGGCGATGAGGACGGAGGCGTCCGCCGGGATCCGCACGTAGCCGGACAGCCGGAACGGGTGGAAGCCCATCCGCGCCGCGTGGGCCGCGCGCCCGAGCCGGATGGCGGCCTGGTCGGAACTCCCGCCTCGCGATCCGACGAACCACTCGGCCTGCCCGGACCAGTCCACGATATCGGCGGGGGCGGCGCGGACGCCGTTGACGGCGGCCGTCGCCTCCATGGCCGCGACGACCATCGCCGAACTGCTCGACAGGCCGGCGGCCATCGGGATGTTCCCGTTGACGGCGACGTCCATCCCCCGGATCCGCCCACTCGCGCTCCGGTGTTGCTGGTACAGGGCGGAGGCGAGCACGTAGTTGCTCCAGTCGCCGGCGGTTGAAGCGAGGTGCGTGCGAACGGCGTCGCCGTCCACGAAGTTCAGCCAGTCCGTTCCGGCGAGGGCCCCGGCCCAGTCGCTGAGCACCAGCTCGCGGCGGGGGAAGGCTACCGCGTCGCAGTTCACCAGGCGGATGACGTCGTCCCGCCGCGGAGCGACCGCCATGATGATCTCGCGGTCGAGCGCCATCGCGTGGACGAAGCCGCCCTGATGGTCGATGTGGCGGCCCATGAGGTTGACACGGCCGGGGGCGCGGACGAGGAAGCACCCTCGCTCGTATCCGTACGTCCGCGCGAACAGGCGAAGCACCTTGCGAATGGCCCGAAGCCGCTCGGGCACCAGGGGGCCGCCGGCGCCGTAGGTTCGCTCGACAAGGCGCCGGGCGCGTGCGGACGCCGGCCGCAGCAGACGCAACCACTGCTCGGCGGTCCGCGTGACGCGGGTGAGTGCCTGGTCGCCGGCCGCTCCGCGGCGCTGTCGGCGAGCCTCGCGCCGCACGCGCTCCTCGATGCGCTCCAGTTCCTGCCGCGTATTGAAGGCCATGACGTCGTCGGCGTGTCGCAGGCGGTATTCCACGACCTTCGCCGGAACACCGCCTGCGGCGGATGCCGCACCGCCGGCGACGATTTCGATCACGTCGGTGAGGTAGTACTCGTCCTGTGCGTTGGCCCGGCCGACACGGCAGAGGGCGGCATCGAGTGCGTCGGCATCGCCGATGTAGACGGACTGGTTCACGGTCCGGCTTCTGCGTTCGACCTGCTCCGGGCTGAGCGGGACGCCGCCGACGCGAATTGTCGTGCCGGCCTCTCGGATGGCCTGGGCAAGTTCGGAGGCACGTACGGTACCGGTGCCGCGCGAGAACCGGGCGAGCGTGCCGAGCGCACGCCACAGCTTGCGGGCCGGGCGGATGCGGGCAAGCCCGGCATGCTGGAGGGCGGCACGCGAAAGGACGCTCTGTCGCGATGCCATCCCGAGCCAGTCGCGCAGCACGCGGGCACGTTCGATGTCCCGCCGCTCGACGTTGCCCACAATTCCCCTGCCCGGCGCGTGGACCAGTCGCCCGGCGGAACTGCCCTCCCGCTTGGGCGTGCCGACGACGAGCAGCGTGGCGCCGGCCTTGCGGTAGCGGTGCATGGCGTTGCGGATCAGGCCCGGCTCGAACCACTTGTCGCCCATGGTGATCAGCACGGGGCCCGCATAACCGGCACGGCGAAGCGCCTGCATGCCGATCCGCGCCGCGTGGCCGGTCCCGAGACGGTCGCGCTGGTAGACGAACGTTACGTGCGGATGGGCTGCGCCGATGGTCTCGACCACGTCGCCGGCCCGATGGCCGACGACCACGATCAGCGGATCCACGCCGTCGGCGCGCAGCGTGTCGATCAGACGCACGATGGCGGGTCGGCCGTCGATCGGCAGGCACACCTTGTGCCGAGGCGTGTTTCCCATCCGCGAGCCCTGTCCGGCGCAGAGCACGATTCCGGCGATCGTTTCCCGCTTCTGCACATCGGTCTCCTGAGTGGCAGTCGGCCGTTTGTGTTTCATTCTGTGTTGGCCTACAACAATCCGGCCAGATCGGATCGCGAACGGGGCGTCGCCGTTGCGCGCCGGCCGACCGATGATGGAGCTTGCGGCTATGAGAATCGCGCCCCCCTTTTTTTTCAAGGGCCTGATCGTGCTTGCATTTGCCGGTGAATACGGTATTATATAATTCTCGGGATGGATTGCCCGAAGAGGTTGCGGTTGAGATGCCTATGTTTTCCGTTGTGTGGCCACGCAGTCGTTTCTCGGTTGATAAAGCGATCGATCAGGTTCTCCATCATCCGTTGGTGGAGAGGGTCATCGTGATATGCCCGGGGGCCGTTACGTCACCGGATCCGAGGATCCATATCCTTTCGGGCGAACGGCCGCTGGCCGGTGAAGCCGTGATGCTCGCCCTGGCCGCCGTGCGTACCGATTATATCGTTTGGATCAGTCCTGACGCCGAGATCGAGTTTGGCGTCGGTTGGCTGAACCGATTTGCCGCCGTGCTTGGAGAGGCGGGGGCCGCCTGGGTCTACTCCGACTATCGCGAGAAGCGAAGCGGTCGCACGGCCGAGCATCCGACGATCGACTATCAGCTTGGGAGCGTGCGCGACACGTTCGACTTCGGCTCCGTGGTTGCCATGAATCGTCGGGCCGCCTTTGAGGCTCTGGAGAAGTGGGGGCCCTTGAGCCGGACGCACTGGGGCGGGTTTTACGAGCTTCGCCTCAAGATGTCGGTGGCGCAGTTCCCGGTGCGGATTCCCGAGCCGCTCTACACAATCGACCACCCTGACACGCGGACGACGGGCGAGAAGCAGTTCGACTATGTGGATCCGCGGAACCACGATGTGCAGCGCGAAATGGAGAAGGTGGTGACCGACCATCTGCGGCGGATCGGCGCGTACCTTGAGCCGGTGTTCGCGCCCGTGCCGGAGCCGAAAATGTCGTTTCCGGTGACGGCCAGCGTGATCATACCCGTGCGAAACCGCGTGAAGACGATCGGCGATGCGGCCCGTTCGGTGATGGAGCAGAAGACGGACTTCCCGTTCAACCTGATCGTCGTGGACAACCACTCGACGGACGGCACGGCGAAGATCCTGAGCGATCTGGCGGCGAAGCACCCGAACGTGCATCACGTTGTCCCGAATCGCCACGACCTCGGCATCGGCGGCTGCTGGAATTACGGCGTGCTCCATGAGAACTGCGGCCGGTATGCCGTGCAACTGGACTCGGACGACCTGTACTCCTCGCCGAGTACGCTCAAGCAGATCGTGGACGTTCTGCGTGACGGCCCGTACGCGATGGTGGTCGGCGCGTACCGGATGGTGAACTTCAATCTCGAGGAGATGCCCCCGGGCGTGATCGACCATCGCGAATGGTCGCGGGACAACGGGCGGAACAACCTCCTGCGGGTGAACGGCGTGGGCGCCCCGCGGGCGTTCGACACCGCCGTGTTCCGGTCGATCCAGATGCCGAACGTGAGCTACGGCGAGGATTATGGGCTCGCGATGCGGATCACGCGCCAATACGAATTGGGGCGGATCTACGAGCCGATCTATCTCTGCCGGCGATGGGAAGGCAACACGGATGCGGCGCTCGCGATCGACGTGGCGAACCGCTACGACACGTACAAGGACCGGCTGCGGACGTTCGAGATCCTGAGCCGCCAGCGGATGAATCAGCATGTGGGATAGCCGAGTCATCGATCCGGGAAGGCTGCGCCCGTTCGCGACGCACGGGCGCCTGCACACGCTGCCCGATCAGTGCGTGGCGCTGCTCGCGCAGCAACGGGACGCCTGGCCGCGTCTGGCGCAGGGGGTGGACTCGCTCGTGCAGGTCGAGACGAAACGCGTCGAGTTGAACGCCTGGCCCGTGGTCGTGCAGTTCAATCCGGGCCGTGCCGTGAGCAGCCTGGCCAAGGTCGATGCGGCCTCGATCGCCCGGCGTCCGTGCTTCCTTTGCGCCGCCAATTGCCCGCCGGAGCAGGAGGGACTCCGCGTCGGGGACTACATGGTCCTGACGAACCCGGCCCCCATCGTGCGGGGGCATCTCACGATCGTGCATCAGCAGCATGTTGCGCAGGCGATCGGCCCGAACGTGGGCTCGCTGCTGATGCTGGCGAGGCAGTTCGGCGACGGGTGGACGTTCTTCTATAACGGCCCGAGGTGCGGTGCGTCCGCACCGGACCACATGCATTTCCAGGCGGCTCACGCCGGGCAGACGCCGCTGGAACGCGAGGTCTCGCGGGGCGTGTGCGTGCTGGAGAAGCGGCTGGGGTCGGGCGCTCGCGTGTCGATCATGACGGATGCGCTGGCGGAGGAACGGCGAACGCGGTGCGTGATCCTCGTGGACGGGCGCTCCGCGGACGACGTGGCCGCTGCCGTCAAGGGGATCATCGACGGGCTGCCGCCGGGCAGCGACGGCGGGGAGCCGCTGGTGAATCTGCTCGCTGTCCATCGCGGCGAGGAATGGCACGTCACGGTCTTCCCCCGCGCGGTCCATCGGCCCCGGTGTTTCTTCGCGGACGGCGACGGCCAGCGGCTCTTCAGCCCGGGCGTGATGGATATGGCCGGCCTGGTGGTTACGGTTCGCGATGTGGATTTCCGGGCGGCGGATGCGGAGTTGCTCGCCGTCGTGTACCGGGAGGTCAGCCAGCCGGTGGACCTCTGCCGGTCCGTCGTTGAGCGGCTGGAATAGCCCCGCGACGGCCTACCGAAGCTCTCCGCGCAGGTTCTTCAGAAAACCCAGGTACAACCGGGGCGGCACGCCTGCCAGGGCCTCGGGCGGGATCGCGTCGGCCGCGAGGCGATCGATGACGCGAATGGCGGCGGCCTTGTTGCGGCGGAGGTCGGCAAGCACCTCTTCCGCCTCGACGAGTTGGGTGTTGCGCATCAGGAGGAGGTAATCGACGACCCTGTCCTGAACGTCGTCCTCCGCGCCGGGAATCATCGAGGGCATGGCCGACTCGGCGGAGGCGACGGGAACGCTCTTGTCCGACGGGGGCCGGCGGTCGCTCAGCAGTTCGCGATCCGTCCGCCGCCGCTCTTCGTCGAGCCGCTCCTGCTCGCGCGCGTCCTGAAGATCGACGGGCGCGAGGGGGATCTCGTCGATCTCGTCGGTCGGCGTGGGGATGTAGACGCTTTGCTGGCAATAGGGGCACTTCCCGCGGCGACCGGCGGCCTCGCGCGGGGCGCGGATGAGCTTCGAGCAATGGTCGCAGTGGAATTCAATGCTCATGAGTCGGACCCTGCCTGCAGGTCATGGGCCGCGGCGGGAGCGACGCGGGGCGGGCCGTTCCACATCCCGCCCGGTGGTTCCGTCCGGTCGCGTCCGCCCGTGGCGCGCCCTCAATAGTAATCGTATCGGCACTTCGGCGAAGGGCAAGCGTTCGCGCAGGCGATTGACCAGAAACCGCTGGTAGTCCGTGCGGATGAACGAGGGGTTGTTGACGAACAACACGATCGTCGGCGGGCAGGTGCCCACCTGAGTGCCGTAGAAGATCTTCGGCCGGCCGGCCCCTCGTTTGGAGGAGGGCAGCCGCTGCTCCAGGGCCTCGTTCAGCACCTCGTTGAGCCGGGCGGTTGCCACGCGGGTGTTCGCCTGTTTGTGCAGCGACTTGGCCAGATCGAGCGTGGACTGCACGTTCCGCGAGTCCCTGGCGGTGACAAACGAGACGGGGGCGTAGTCAAGGGTCGGCAGCATCCTGGTGAGGTATTCGCCGTAGGCTTCCGTGTCGGCCCTGTCTTTGGCGAGGTCCCACTTGTTGATGACGAGGATGCACGGCTTGTGCTCCTCGGCGATGAAGCCGGCCATCCGCTTGTCCACCTCGCCGACGGGCGTGGTCGCGTCGATGAAGAAGAGCACGACATCGGCCCGGCGGACCGACCGCGAGGCGCGGGTGAAGCTGTAGAACTCGACGCTGTCGGCGATGCGGGTGTGCTTGCGGACGCCGGCGGTGTCGATCGCCATGTACGTCTGGCCGTCCTTCTCGAACCGCACGTCCACCGAGTCGCGCGTCGTTCCCGGGACCTCGCTGACGATCACGCGCTCCTCGCCCGCCAGGCAGTTGATGAACGTGCTCTTGCCGACGTTCCGTCGCCCCACGATCGCGAGTTTCAGGACCGGGTCGCTCGGGCGCTCGCCCGCCAGGGGCCGGATCCGCTCGAGGATGAGACTCAGCAGTTCGGTCCGTCCGCGGCCGTGAAGGGCCGACATGGGCACCGGCTCGCCGAACCCGAGCCGGTGCAGTTCGCCCAGGAGTCTGCTGTCGTGGGGCACGTCGATCTTGTTGGCGACGAGCAGGGCGCGGACCTTCTGACGGCGGAGGAGTTCGGCGACCTGCCGATCCAGGGGCGTGACGCCCTCGCGGGCATCGACAACGAACACGACGAGCGCCGCCGCCGCCACGGCGTACTGGATCTGTGCTTCGACGTGGTCGGTCAGTCCGTCGCGGTCCTCGATGCCGTAGCCGCCCGTGTCGACGACCTCGAAATAGAGGTCGTCCACCTCGAGGACCGCGCTCACACGGTCGCGCGTGACGCCCGCCATGGGGTCCACGATGCTGATGCGCTTCTGCGCGAGACAGTTCAGCAAGGAACTCTTCCCCACGTTCGGACGGCCGACGACGGCCACAACGGGTAACGCCATGGCGGCATTGTACGAGACGGATCCGGGTGATTCCAAGGTACGGCTCCGAGCTGAGCCCTCAGCAAAGGCTTCACCCCGAGGAATGAGGAATGGACCACGCAGCCTTGAGTCGGTATTCGCGGCCTGGTATTCTGTGTGTGGCGGCGGGGCTTAACATCACACGGCACGGCGGCGGGGCGAATGCGGGTTCGGCCATGGATCTCAAGACAATGACCGGGGAATCGCGGGGGCCTCGCGAATTCGTCCGCCGCGGCCTCTCGTGGCGGCTCGTTCCTCTGTTGATCGCGATTCTGCCCGGTTGGTCGCGGTCTGCGTCCCTGCGTCCCGCAACCCCTCGGGATCTGGAAAGCCGCTACGCCTGCGGGGGCGGGGGGACGTACGCCCCCGAAACCGGCATCCAGTGGTATCGCGAGTGGGACGGCTGTTACGTCAAGTATCCCTCCCGCGTGGGCATGCCGCACAAGATGTGGACGGTCGGCAAGATGGACTACCGGCCGACGACGATGAGGGGCGGTCCCGATAATGTTGTACTCGCATTGCCGTATCCCGGAACCTACACGCCCAACGCCGCGGTGATCACGGACATCTTCAACGCCGAAACGCCGTTCATCGAGCAGACGATCCGGTACTCCGCCGACCACCTCGGGAACACGTGGTCGGTGGCCAACGAGCCGAACTGGGCGCCGCTGTTTACTCCCGCGGACTACGCCCTGCAGTTCCACCTCTATTCGACGTTCATCAGGGGGCTGGATCCGACTGCAAAGGTGGTCACCGGCGGGCTGCTGGTTTCGAATCACTACACAGGGCCGACGTATGCCGGGATCCCGTGGTGGAGCTGGATCGACCAGTTCCGCGCCGCCTACCAGAGCGCCTACGGCACGCCGCCGCCGGTGGACATCTGGGACATTCACCCGTACGACGCCGGCGACGACTCGGGCGGTACCAGCCCCGGGCAGAAGTCGATCAACAACATCGTCGCCATGCGGCAATATCTCGACAACGCCGGGCTGCCGGACGCGCCCATCAGCATCAGCGAGATCTGCGCCTTCACGACCGATGATTCGACGCAGGTCGAGTTCATCAACACGGTGTTTGCGTGGCTCAATGCGAACGCGGACCGCTTCAAGGTGGTTCGCTGGTTCTGGTGGATCAGCACGACACGGGTCTACGCCTCGGGTCTTTTCGACGGTTCGTACAGCCGCGCCTCCATCAACGCAAAGGGCGATGCCTACATGCACCGGATGGGCCGCGTCTTCGTTGACCCTGGCTGGACGCCGGATCCGACGCGGATCAAGGGCTCGATGCGAAACCCGTACGCCAGCCTGGCCGAGGTGTGCGCCGCATCCGATGCCGGCTCAGGCGATCTGCCGGCCCACGCCATCGTGTATGACTTTTCGACGGGCCGGAACTATGTCCTTGTGCCGATGCCGGATGCCGACTTCGACAACGACGGGGACGTCGATCTCGGCGACTTCGTCGGCTTCCAATTCTGTATGAATGGTCCGAATCGCCCGTTGCGCGATCCGGGCTGCCACGTCGCCGACTTCGACGGCGACGGGGACACGGATCTCGACGATTTCGCCACTTTTCAGGCGTGCTTTAATGGCCCGAATCGTTCGCCGGCTTGCGGAACGTAACGTCCAGCTTCGCCCCGACGGAAGGGCCCATCCGAAGAAGGCGGCGAGGATCATCATGACGCGCAATTCCGGGATCGCGGCGGCATCGGTTCGTCCTACGCGGGCGTAGGTTCTACCATCGCGTCCTACAGAAATGTAGGGTCTTGCGGGCGGCGTGCGGGCCGTCATACGGCCGGGTTCTAGCGCATAACTCTCTGTTTGACAACGAGGTATAGCTGCTGCGGGATTGGGAGGGGGCCTGGCACGTTGGTTGCTAAGCCCGCTTCGTAGCTGCACGCGGGTGCGGCGGATTGAGACATGAGGTGCAATGATGCGGATGCCAGGGACGTGGGCGGCTGTCATCGCGGCGGGTTCGGTCCTGTTCGCAGGACCGCGGTTGCTGCTGGCGGCCGACGGCGGGACACCGACGCTCGACACGGGGGACACGGCGTGGATGCTGACGAGCACGGCGTTCGTGCTGATGATGACGATTCCGGGGCTCGCCTTGTTCTACGGCGGCCTGGTGCGTTCGAAGAACGTGCTTTCGACGCTGATGCACAGTTTCTTCTGCGCGGGGCTCATCAGCGTGACGTGGGTGCTCTACGGATACACGCTGGCGTTCGGCCCGGACCGGGGCGGATTCATCGGCGGTCTGTCGTTTCTCGGGCTGAAGGGTGTCGCCGGAAGCACGAACGCGCTCGCGCCGACGATTCCGGCGATGCTGTTTGTGGCGTATCAGGCTACGTTCGCGATCATCACACCGGCACTGATTTCGGGGACGTTCGCCGAGCGGATGCGGTTTCCGGCGTTTGCCCTGTTCATGCTGTTGTGGTCAACGCTGATCTACACGCCTCTGTGCCACTGGGTGTGGGGCGGGGGCTGGATCGCGACGAAGGTGGGCGCGCTGGATTTCGCCGGCGGCACGGTGGTGCACATCTCGAGCGGGATCTCGGCGCTGGTGACTGCCCTGTATCTGGGCAAACGCTTCGGGCACGGACGGGAGCCGATGCCGCCGCACAGCCTGCCGCTGACCGTGATGGGGGCGGCGCTGCTGTGGGTCGGCTGGTTCGGCTTCAACGCGGGCAGTGCGCTGGGGTCGAACGAGCTGGCGTCGATCGCGTTCGTGAACACGAACACGGCCGCGGCGGCCGCTGCGCTGGGCTGGCTCCTCGCGGAATGGCTCCGGGCGGGCAAGCCGACGCTGCTCGGGGCGGCTTCCGGCGCGGTTGCGGGGCTCGTGGGGATTACGCCTGCGGCGGGGTTCGTAACCCCGATGGCCTCGATCCTCATCGGCGTGCTTGCGGGCGTGTGCTGCTACGCGGCCTGTTCGATCGTGAAGCCGAAGCTGGGGTACGATGATGCCCTGGACGTAGTGGGTGTACACATGGTCGGGGGCACGATCGGCGCGCTCCTGACCGGCGTGTTCGCGACGGCGGCCGTCAACTCGGCGATTCCGAGCCTGACACTGGGCCTGAGCGGGGGGTTGCTGTCCGGGCAACCGTTGTTGCTGCTGAAGCAGTTGATCGGCGTCGTTGCCACGTACCTGTTCTGTGGCGTCGGGACGCTGATTCTCCTCGTCGTGGTGAACGCGGTGACCCGGATTCGCGCCGGCGAGGAGGAGGAGATCGTGGGGATGGACCTGTCGCAGCACAGCGAACGTGCCTACGCATTGGGCGGCGGAGAACTGGTTGCGTTCGTGGGGCTCAAAGAACCGCGGCCGGCGGCCGTGCCGCCGCGCATGGGCGGGCGTTTCACGGTTGTGCTTGACGGGATCGACGCCGATCGCATGGGGCGGCATTGGCGCGAATTGTGTCAGGACCGCGGCACGCCGCCGTCGGACGCGTTCAAGCGGGTGTACTCGCATGTGAGCACGATCCGGGGGTCGAAGTTCCGCTTCCGCGGCGGCGACAAGGAGCAACTGCGGCGGGACCTCGAGAGCCTGTTCCAGCCGTTGTCGCCGACGGTGCGGGCGGAAATCGAGATGGGTGAGCAGCGGGCCGCCGGGGATCGCGTGGCGGCGTCGAGCGTCTAGGCGGTGTGGTTTCGAACGGAGCAGCGACATGAAACTGATTATCGCAATCATCCGCGAGGAGAAACTCGAGGCGGTCCAGAAGGCGCTGGCGGAGAGCGACGTCTACCTGATGACCGTGAGCGACGTCCGGGGCTGCGGCCGGCAGCGGGGCTTTGCGGAGGTTTATCGCGGGCAGGAGCACGTGGTGCGTCTGCTGCCGAAGCTGAAGCTGGAGATCGCGGTGAACGACGCGTTCGTCGAAGCGACGGTGGAGGCGATCGTCCGGGCGGCCCGGACCGGCGAAACCGGCGCGACAGGCGACGGAAAGCTCTTTGTCCTGCCGATGGATGACTGCATCCAGATCCGAACCGGCGAGACGGGGATGGTGGCAATCGGCCCATGATGGGGCGGCGATGCGGGTACTGATTTTTGAGCACGTGGAGTCCGAAGGGCCGGGCACGCTGGGCGAGTTCCTGCTGTCGGCAGGTGCCAGCCTCTGCACGGTGCGGCTGTACGCGGGGGACGACGTGCCGCGAGACCCGTGCGCGTTCGACGCGGTCGTGTCGATGGGCGGCCCGATGAACGTCTATGAGGAGGGTCGCTACCCTTTCCTCCGCGAGGAGACCGACTTTCTGCGTACGGCCGTCCACGCCGACATGCCGGTTCTGGGCATCTGCCTCGGCGCCCAGATGATCGCCAAGGCCTGCGGCGCCCGCGTGGGCCGCTCGCCGGAGAAGGAGGTCGGTTGGTCCACGGTTTCGCTGACAGAGGACGGCATCCGAGATGCCCTGTTTCGGGGCTTGCCGCGGGCGTTTGTCGTCCTTCAGTGGCACGAGGATATGTTCGAGATCCCCCAGGGGGCCAGCCTTCTGGCGACGTCGCCGGCCTGCCCGCACCAGGCGTTTCGCTTTCGCAATGCGTACGGCTTTCAGTTTCACATCGAGGCGACGCGAGCGATGATCGGCCGGTGGTTTGCGCAAATGCCCGGCTGCGCGGAGATGCTCGACCGCTATGACGCGATGCAGGGCACCCTGCAGGACCAGGCTCGTTGCCTCTATGCGAACCTGCTGGCGTTGTGGCAACCCGGGCTGTACAAGGTCTCACGATCCTGGTAGGAATAGGTGCATATCCTCGTTGTCGCTCCGCGGGGGTATTCAAGGGCGGCGAGCGGCGGTTCGCCTTGCTCGGGCATCGCGATGGATAGAACCGGTTCCGCACGGGTCGTCGAACCGGCGCAAGTACCGTGGCGTGCGGCAGGGTTTTTCGTCGTGCTGGGGCTTGCGCTGGTGGTTCGCGCGCACTGGTGGCTGTCGCTTGGCCCACAAATCTTTCCGGACTCGGGAACCTATGCGGAGCCGGCGGAGCGTCTGTTGCGGACAGGCTCGTTCGGACTCATGTCCGAGCGGACGCCGGCGTATCCGCTATTGCTCGCGGCGTGCGGCTGGATCGCCCCCGGCCGGATGTTTGAAGCCGTTGTGGCCATCCAGTCGCTGATGGGGGTCTTTGTCGTCGGCGTGTGCTACTGGCTGAGCTTGCAGTTGTGCGGCCGCGTCGTTCCATCGGCCCTCTGCGGGCTGGCCTATGCGATTCTGCCGATGTATGCATGGATGGATGCCGCAGTGCTGAGCGAGGCGAGCGCGGCGTTCGGCGTTGCCCTCGCCGTGCTGTTTCTGATCCGCGCAGGCGAGCGCCGATCCTGGGGCCTCGCGGCGGCGAGCGGTGTTGCGCTGGGCGTGGCCACGCTGACGCGCCCTGCATTTCAGTTCCTCTGGCTGCCGCTGGCTATGGTGCTGGGGTTGGCGTGGTATCGGAGGACGGGGCGGGCCGGGCGCACGGCGGTGCGTGTCCTCGTCGCATTCGTCGTGCCGGCGCTTGTGTTGCCGACGCTCTGGGCGTGCCGGAATCTGGCGACGTCCGGGTTCTTCGGGTTGAGCCTTCGGGGGCCGTATTCGCTGGCAAACCGCGTCACTTATGTCATCGAGGCGGCCCCGCCGAGGTTCCACGACATCACGACGGTCTGGCTGCGCCATCGGACGGCGGAGATGAACGTGGAAAACAACTTCGGCATCACCTCGGTGCTCCGGGCGAGGCGCGAGATCATCGCATCGGGTGCGATGAACGAGATTGAGCTGTCTCGCCGCATGAGTCGGCTGGTTGCGTACCTGGTGGTACACAGACCGATGTCCTATCTGCGTGAATGCGGACGTGCTTTCGCGCAGTATGTCCTTCCCGAACCGGCGGGCTTCCCCCGCATTGTCCGCAACGACGTCGATCCGTTCATCTGTGCGGCCTTTCACTTCGCCGGCCTGGCTCTCTTCTGCGTGGGGCTTTTGTTGTGGATGACGGCCCGGTTCATCGTTGCGCGCCTGGGCGAGCACCGCCTGCCGTGGACCGTCGCCGACACAACGCTGGCCGTCGTTCTGGCGGTGCACCTGTATAACGCATGCGTGTCGTGCGCAGCCGAATACGGTACGTCCCGATACCACTCGCCGGTGGACTTTCTGTTCGTCGGCGCTATTCCCTTCTGTGCGATGCTCTGCCTCCGGTTTCGGGAGACGGCAACGCGGGTGTGGTCCCTGGCCGTGGGAAAGGCGGCCGTTCCCGGCGGCGGGACCGGATAATGGTGCCGGGCGGCCCCGGCGTGTTTCGGTGTTGGATCGCACGGACGCGGATCTCAGCCGCGTCACGGGCGGGCGCATCAGGTCGGCGTGTCGGTCGTCTGCATCTGCGAGCGAAGCCGGCGACGACGGCGGGAGAGGATCGTGACTACGAGAAAAAGGCCGGACGCGAGGAGACCCGGGACAAGAGCAATGACCGCCACCGTCAATTTGGGTTCCTCGATCCACGTTGGGCGGGAGAGACGATACACCTCGTCAGCCCAGATTGATCGCAGGACGACGAAGAGCAGGCATGTGCATCGATTCTTGTGCCAGTTGAACGTGCTGACGGCATCGTATACGTCATCTTCGCGGTTGTAGTGATGGATCTTGTCCGTCGGTGGTGCAGCGGGGGTCAACCGGGCCAGCCGACGAAACAGGATGTTGGGATCCCGTCGGAGATCGAGCAGACCGTAGTAGCCGACCTCGCCTTCGCGCGGGAAACAGAGGTCCCAGGTCGGATCCAGGACCATGTAGCCGGTCTCCACCCTCGCCTCGACGACGGTGTGCGTGGGCTGACCGGTCCGCGGATGGAAGCACATTGCCATCGTCGACGGTATCGCGACTTCGCGCAGCATGGCGGTCAGCAGGCGTGACTTGTCCGCGCAATCGCCGCCGCTTTCCAGCACCTGCATGGGTGTGGCGCGAAACTTTGGAAGAAGGAAATATCGGCGGTTCATCCCGAACCCCTGATTGTGGTGGACCCAGTGCAGCAGCGCGAGTGCTCGCGCAGAGGGGGTTGGGGCGTTTGCGGAGACCTGCTCCGCAACCGCCCGGAGTCGGGCCTGATCGCTCCGGTAGGAGCGGTAACACACTCCCGCACCGAGTAGTGAACCGATCACGAGGATGCATGTTGCACGTCGAAGCCAGCACAGCGATCCGGAATCCTGCGAAGACATAATCGCACCTTTCTCGGTACTCGATCTCATTATATGGCGGTCACGCCGACGCAGCATGCGCCGGGGCCGCGCGGCCGCGTCGTCGCGCGAGTTCGGTTTGCTTGACACCGCCCGTCTGGAAGGGCATAAGAACCACATGCCCTTCAAGAGCATCGTCTTCATCGCCGGGTTCGCCGTGTCCTGCCTTGGGGCGCTGCGGTGGCCCCTGCTCGGAGTCCTGGGCTATATGGCCGTGTACCTGATCGATGTCCACTCGCAGTGGTGGGTGGCGTTCGTGCCGGTGTCGCGGTTGTCCCTCATCCTGGCGGTGTCCGTAGCGACAGGATTCCTGCTGAACTGGACGCGACTCGCCCGACATTCGCCTCGGTTCGGATGGCCGGATGTCCTCCTGCTGACCTTTCTGGCTACGGTGTGGCTGTCGGCAGTCGTCGGCCTGCCAATGAAGGCGGAGGGCTGGTACGAGCTGGAGAAGGTGACCAAGTTCCTTCTGTTCCTGTTGATCTTGCGGCGGATTGTGACGTCGCTGGAGGCGCTGGATGCCTGCATCTGGTGCCTTGTTCTGAGCGGCCTCTACATGGCCTGGCAGGCATTCACCGCTTCGGATTCTTCCTACCGGCAGGGCAGACTCGAGTCGATAGGCGGCGGGGATTTCTCCGGTATCAACGGCCTGACCATACATCTTGCCGCGACTCTCCCGCTCGCCGCCGTCCTCCTGCTTCGTTTTCGCAGACTGTGGCAGCGCGGCCTGGTGCTCGCGATGGTCGTCCTGACCGTCAATACGGCGATTCAGGGGAGGTCCCGATCCGGGTTCCTCGCGATGGCTGCCGGATTGGTGGCCGCCTTGCTGTACTCGCCGCGAAAGTACCGCATTCCGCTGGTCGGCGCCGCCTTGCTCGGGGTTGCGGGGTTCTTTGTGCTCGCGGATCGTGGTTTCTGGGAACGCATGAAAACTATCGAGGAGCATGAACAGGACCGGTCCGCCACGGGACGAATGGTCGTCTGGCGCGCCTCCGGCGATGTCTTGCGCGACCATCCTCTTGGCGTGGGCATCGGCAATTTCGAGGACGGGGTAAGGAACTACCTGAAAGACGAGGCGGACGTTCGCGACTCGCACAGCACGTACGTCACGTGCTACACGGAGCTGGGCATCCAGGGTGCGGCGGTCCTGGCCGTGATTCTGCTTCACGCATGGCGTACACTGGGCCGTGCGCACCGAATCGCGAGATCGATCGGCGCACATGACCTGCAGTTGCTCGCATTCGCGTTTCGCGTGTCCCTTGTGGTCTATCTGGCCGGCGGTCTTACGATGAGGCGGGTGTACGCCGAGGCGTTCTGGTGGTTTCTCGTATTGCCGGATGTGCTCATGCATCTTGTGGGGCGTGAGCAACAGGAGGCCGGGGCAATGGCGGTTCAGTACGGTCCTGACCTCGAGTCGCGGAATGAGTAAACGCCCTGTGGCCGGTTGCGGCGTTGCAGACCCCGGGTCTCGAAGCCGTCGGTCCGGCCGCCGGGTTCGCCTCGTGCATGCTGTGGTGCGTTTTTACCCCGCGTTCGCGCGGACGTACGCGTGGAAGTCGCTCATGATCTGGCGCGTGAGGCGGCCGACGCTGCCGTCGCCGATCACGCGGCCGTCGATCTTCGTCACCGGGACGACCTCGGCCGCGCTGCCCGTGAGGAAGCACTCGTCGGCGATGTACAGGTCGTGCCGCGTCAGCCCCACCTCGCGGAAGGGCGTGGAGCGCTTGCGGACGAGTTCGATGGCGACGCTCCGGGTGATGCCTTCGAGCATGCCGTCGTTGATCGGGGGCGTGAGAACCTCGCCGTTGCGGATGAGGAAGATGTTGTCGCCGGTGCATTCGGCCACGAAGCCCATGTGGTTGAACATGATCGCCTCGGGCACGCCGGCGTCCATCGCCTCGATCTTGGCGAGGATGTTGTTCAGGTAGTTGAGGCTCTTGATCCGCGGCGAGACGGCATTCGGGTGGTTCCGGACCACACTGCTGGTGATGACCGCCATGCCCTTCTCGTACATCTCGGGCGGATACAGCTCGATCTGGTCGGCGATGATGAATACGGAAGGGTTCGCCGTCCGTGTCGGGCTGAGGCCCAGGTAGCCTACCCCGCGGGTGACGACCAGCCGCACATAGCCGTCCGAGACGCCGTTGGCCTTGACGGTCTGGTTCGTCGCCTCGGCCAACTGCTGGTGGGTCATGGGGATGGTCAGGCGGATCGCCCGGGCCGATTCGAACAGACGGCGGATGTGGGCGTCGAGCTTGAAGACCTTCCCGCCGTAGGTCCGCAGACCTTCGAAGACGCCGTCGCCATAGAGCAGGCCGTGGTCGAAGACGCTGATCCTGGCCTCGGCCACGGGCACGATCCGGCCGTCCAGGTAGATCTTCAGGTCGGGCTTCGGGGCAAACGGGTTGTCGGCAGGCATTACTGGGCCCCCTTCGAGCGTATCTGGCCATCCACGAGCGTAACCGTACGATGCGCGGCGGCAGCCACCTCGGCGTCATGTGTCACCATGACGACCGTCTGGCCTTCCCGGTTGAGCCGCGTCAGCAGCGACAGGATTTCCCGACCCGTCGCCGTGTCCAGATTACCCGTTGGCTCGTCGGCGAGCAATACCCGGGGGCGGTTGATGAGGGCGCGGGCGATGGCCACCCGCTGGCGCTCGCCGCCGGACAGCTCGTTGGGCCGATGGCGGACGCGTTCGGTGAGGCCGACTTGGGCGAGGACCTGCTCGGCGTAGGCGCGGGCGGCGGCCTTGCGGGACGGCCAGGCGCTGATGGTGCTCCCGACCATTGCGGGAAGCAGGACATTCTCGAGGACATTCAGCTCCGGGAGCAGGTGGTAGAACTGGAAGACGAAGCCGAAGGCGCGGTTGCGGAGGCCGTCGCGCGCGGCGGCCGAGCCGGCGAAGACATCCTGGTCTTCGAAAAAGACCTTGCCTTTGTCGGGGGTGTCGAGGGCGCCCATGATATGGAGCAGGGTGCTTTTGCCGCTGCCGGAGGCGCCCATGATGGCGACGAACTCGCCGTCGCCGAGCGTGATGGAGCAGCCGCGCAGGACGTGGAGCTGGAACCGGCCGAGCAGGTAGGTCTTGTGGAGGTTCTGCGCACGGACGAGGGCGTTGCGGTCACTCATAGCGGAGCGCCTCCACCGGCCAGACGCGGGCCGCCTTGACCGCGGCGATGAGCGAGCCGGTCATCGACGCGAGAATGGCCACGAGGTAGATCACCGCGACGTCGAGGGGCTTCACGCGGTTGGGAATCCGCGAGAAGGTGTAGACCTCGGGGCTCCAGACCTGCAGGTTCGGGTTGAGCTTCGTGAGCAGATCCTGGATGTCGTTGATGTAGTGGACGAACACCGCGCCGCAGACAAGGCCGAGGATGCCGCCCACGATGCCCACGGCGGCGCCATAGGCCAGGAAGATGCTGGCGACGCCCCAGTACGTCGCCCCGACGCTCTTGACGATGCCGATGTCGCGCGTTTTCTGCTGGACGATCATGTAGAAGATGCAGCCCACGAGCAGCACGGCCACGAGGCTGATGATGCAGAAGAGGATCGTGACGAGAACCTTCTCCTTCTCGACGGCCATGATGAACTTGGCCTGCTTCTCTTCCCACGTCTTGATCTCGACCTCGGCGAGCAGCGAAGGCTCGGTGGTTTCGTGGATGCGGGTCCGCAGGAATCGTTCCCAGTGTTCGCGGAGCTGGTCTCGCACCCTGTAGGCGTCCTGGCCGGCGCGCACCTTCATCTGGATCTGCGTCGCCCGCGGCGGCACGCGCGTGCCGTCCTCGCGCGTCCGCTCGTTCATGAGGAGGGCGTTCTGGATCGTTTCGAAGTCGGCGTAGACGCTGACGGAATCGATGTCGTACACGCCGGTGCAGGAATCGTCGGCGAGGCGGAAGGCCATCGTCGGGGCGCTGGTGCCGGCGCCGGCGAGGGTCCCCTTGGGCGTGAGCGGGAAGAGCGTGAGCAGGAGCTTGTAGCCGCGCTGGTAGTACCGCTCGTACTCGCCGTTGGGCATACGACGGGCGCAGACGTCGATCCCGACGATGAGGCCGGGCTCTTCGTCGCCGAGCCAGCCGGGTTCGATGGATTCGCCCTCGAAGTAGGTCGCGGGGTAGAACAGGCCCGGGCCGTCATGAAGGCTTCCAGGGAAGCGGTGGCGCTCGGCCTGCTTCTTTTCCTCCGGCGTGGCCGTGGCAAGCCACCGGGAGCGGGCGGCCTCGAACTCCGGCGGCAGTCGGATCTCGCCGGACGGAGTCCGGCCCAGCACGGGCACACGCTGCGGTTTGAGCGTCGTCGTGCCGGGGTAGTAGCGATCGAGGAACAGCCCATTCCGGAAGTCGTTCACACGGCAGGTCTCATCCAGGCGGATGCCGACGACCTGCACGGGCTTTGTGATCGTGTTCGTGGGGAAGCGCAGGAGGCCATAGTTGACGATCACGGGCGTGGCCTCCTCGATCCGGTCGGGCATCGCCTTCTTCACCTCGTCGATGAACTCCTGATAGAACGGAAAGCCCTGCAGGGCGCCGTTTTCCATCACGAGGTCGCCGAGCAGGCCGCGCGACCGCGCCTTGACCATATCGAGAAAGCCGCCCATCACGCTGACGACGATCAGCACCATCGCCGAGCAAAGCCACACGGCGGCGATCGCAAAAAACGCGATGCGGCGCTTACGGAGGTAACGGAGGCAGAGGAAGAGTTTATACATGTGGGGAACTGGTTTGTTGTCCGTTCGTCCGTTGGTCCGTTCGTCCGTTACTCGGTTGCCCGGTTGCCCGGCGGGTCCGTTGTTCCGTTGGGAGCACGCTTCGCGTGGGGCCGCTGCAACGGGAACAGGATGACGTCGCGGATGCTCGTGCTGTTCGTCAGGAGCATGATCATCCGGTCGATCCCGACGCCGAGGCCGCCGGCGGGCGGCATGCCGTACTCCAGGGCCGTGACGAAGTCCTCGTCCATGACCCGCATCGTCTCGTCGCCCTCGCCGCGCAGCTGGGCGCTGAACGTCTCGCGCTGCACGTCCGGGTCGTTCAGTTCCGTGTAGGCGTTGGCGATTTCCATCGAGGCGACGTAGCCCTCGAACCGCAGCGCGATGTTCGGGTCGTCCGCCTTTCGCCGCGTCAGCGGACAGAGCGGGGCCGGATAGTCGAGTACGAACGTCGGCTGCACCAGCTTGTGCTCGACGGTCCGCTCGAAGACCTCGTTGATGACCACGGCGTCGTCCATGCCCGCCTGGTCGATGCCCATCGAGTACGCCTTCTCGCGTACCCCCTTCATGTCCGTCATGGACACGCCCGCGTGTTCCCGGAGCAACTCGGCGTACGTCGCCCGACGCCACGGGAGCGTGTAGTCAATGGTGTATTCGCCGAAGGGCCGCTGATATTTCCCGTCGAGGGCCTCGATCGCCGACGCAAATACCTGTTCGACGAGGTGCATCATGTCCGAGCGGTCGCCGAACGCCTGATACGCCTCGAGCATGGTGAACTCGGGGTTGTGCTTCGTGCTGATGCCTTCGTTGCGGAAGTTGCGGTTGATCTCAAAGACGCGGGACAGGCCGCCGACGAGCAGCCGCTTGAGGTACAGCTCCGGGCTGATCCGCAGGTAGAGGTCCATGTCGAGCGTGTTGTGGTGCGTGATGAACGGCCGCGCCGCCGCGCCGCCGTACTGCCCCTGGAGCATGGGGGTCTCGACCTCGAGGAACCCGAACCCCGTCAGGCACGTCCGGACGGCCTGGATGATCCGGCTGCGGGCCTTGAAGACGTCGCGGACCTCGGGGTTGGCGAAGAGATCGACGTAGCGACGACGGTAGCGAAGCTCGACATCGGTCAGGCCGTGCCACTTCTCGGGCGGCGGGCGGAGGGCCTTCGTGAGCATTGTCAGCCTGTCGCCCCAGAGCGTGACCTCCGCCGTCTTTGTGGTGCCGAGACAGCCGTCTACGCCGATGATGTCGCCGAGGTCGAGTTGCTTCGTGACAGGCCAGCCTTCGCCGAGGGCCTTTTTCGAGAGACCGACCTGCAGGTCGCCGGTGTCGTCGCGGAGCGTGAGGAAGACGAGGTTGCCGAAGGCCCGCAGGAGAACGATCCGGCCGGCCACGCGAAACCGTTCGGCGGTCCACATCTGCTCGGGCGAGATGCCCAGGGCCTCCGCACGGGAACGCACCGCCGTCACGGGCGCAATGCCGTCGAACTTCGCTCCGTACGGGTCAACGCCGAGTTCGCGGAGCTTCGCCAGCTTGACTCGCCGGTCGTCGATCTGCGTGTGCGGGGTGCTCATGTCGCTTTCAGCACTGCCGTGATTCCTGTTGCCGGGTCAAAGTCGTGGTATGGTACCGGGATCGCCGACGGTACGCAATGAGGAGGGTTGCCTTGCGGACTCGGCGTCATGATACTGTTCCGTTTCGGACGCGGTCTTTGATGTCAGAAGCGACGACGATTCACGAGCGGAACGACAGCCGGCGCGAGAAACGCTGGGTGGCTGCGATCTCGGTGCTGGCCGCCGTCGGCCTGACCGGAGCGAAGCTGATCGTCGGGCTGATGACGAACAGCCTTGGCATCCTGTCCGAGGCCGCCCACTCCGGCCTGGACCTGGTGGCGGCCCTTGTGACCCTCTTTGCCGTGCGGTACTCGGACAAACCCCCGGATGACGACCACCTCTACGGCCACGGGAAGGTGGAGAACCTGTCCGCGCTGTTCGAGACCCTGCTGCTGCTGGCCACGTGCGCGTGGATCATTTACGAGGGCATTGAGCGGTTGATCGTCAAGCACGCCGACGTCGACGCCTCCGTCTGGGCGTTTGCCGTCGTGGTGGGTTCGATCGGTGTGGATTACTGGCGGTCGCGGGCCCTGATGCGGGCGGCGAAGAAGTACAACAGCCAGGCCCTCGAGGCCGACGCCCTGCACTTCAGCACGGACATCTGGAGTTCGCTCGTGGTGCTGGTCGGCCTGATGGGTGTCCGGGCCGGCGCGTACTTTCCGGCACATGCGAGCTGGCTCAGCAAGGCGGACTGCGTCGCGGCCCTCGGGGTGGCCCTGATTGTTGTGGTCGTGTGCCTCCGACTGGGGCGGCGGACGCTGCACGGCCTTCTGGACACGGCCCCGGTAGGGCTTTCCAGGCGGATCAAGCACGCCGCCGAGGCCGTGCCCGGCGTGACGGACTGCCACCGTATCCGGGTCCGCACGTCCGGCCCGTACGTCTTCGTGGACGTCCATGTCCTCGTGGAAGGGACCGAAACGCTCGAGATCGTCCACGACCTGACCGAGGTTGTCGAACGGGCGATCGAGACGGTTGTGCCCGGTGCCGACGTTACCGTCCATCCGGAACCGCGCCCGGCCACCACGCCCGAGCGAGAGAAGGGCGACAGCCGCGGCTGGGTCGATTGACGTCGGCGTTGCAGCCCGTTCGCGACGATTTGCACGGGCCGCCCGGGCGGATACAATGGCGGATTCGCGATTCACGGGGATCGCGGCAGTACATACAGGAGCTTGTAAGTAATGGGACAGCAACAGGTTGGGTTGATCGGTCTGGCCGTAATGGGGGAGAACCTCGCTTTGAACATCGAGAGCCGGGGCTACTCGATTGCCGTCTATAACCGGACGTACGAGAAGACGAAGAACCTCGTCGAGGGGCGGGCGAAGGGCAAGAACCTCTTTGGTTATGAGACGTTGGAGCAGTTTGTGGCGGTCCTCGAACGGCCCCGCCGGATCATCCTGATGGTCAAAGCCGGGGCGGCCGTCGATGAGTTCATTGAGAAGCTGCTGCCGCTGGTCGAGAAGGGCGATCTGCTCATCGACGCGGGCAACAGCCACTTCCCCGACACGATCCGCCGGAACAAGTACCTGACCGAGAAGGGCCTTCTCTACATCGGCACCGGTGTTTCCGGCGGCGAGGAAGGGGCGCTCAAGGGCCCGAGCATCATGCCCGGCGGGCAGCCCGAGGCGTACGAACTGATCAAGCCCGTGCTGCTCGACATCTCGGCGAAGGTCAACGGCGACCCGTGTTGCACATACATCGGCCCGGATGGCGCCGGGCACTACGTCAAGATGGTCCACAACGGGATCGAGTACGGTGACATGCAGCTCATCGCCGAGGCGTACTCGCTGCTGCACTACTGCCTCGGGCTGAACGCGGCGGAGCTGCACGAGGTCTTCAGCCAGTGGAACCAGGGCGACCTGAACAGCTATCTGATCCAGATCACCGCGGACATCTTCAAGCGCGTGGACGAGGAAACGGGCAAGCCGCTGGTCGATCTGGTGCTGGACAAGGCCGGACAGAAGGGCACGGGCAAGTGGACGAGCGTTTCAGCGCTCGATCTGGGCATCCCGGCGATGACGATCGCCGAGGCCGTCTTCGCGCGGTGCATCTCGGCGATCAAGGACGAGCGCGTCGCCGCGGCCAAACAGCTCAAGGGCCCGCCGACGAAGTACCGGGGCACGCGGGAGAAGTTTATCCAGCAGGTCCACGACGCCCTGTACGCCTCGAAGATCTGCTCGTACGCCCAGGGCTTTCAGCTCATGAAGGCCGCGAGCGAGGAGAACAGGTGGAACCTCCGCTACGGCGACATTGCGATGATCTGGCGCGGGGGGTGCATCATTCGGGCGCACTTCCTGAACCGCATCAAGGAGGCGTATGACCGGAACCCGGCGTTGCCGAACCTGCTGCTGGACCCCTATTTCAAGGAGATCATCCAGCGTTCGCAGCTCAACTGGCGTCGCGTGGTCGCGACGGCGGTCGATCGCGGCATCCCGGCTCCGGCGTTTTCGTCGGCGATCGCGTACTACGACAGCTACCGCCGTGCACGGTTGCCGGCGAACCTGATCCAGGCGCAGCGGGACTACTTCGGCGCGCACACATACGAGCGGACGGACAAGCCGGGCGTGTTCCACAGCTCGTGGGTGTAGGGGGTGTGCCGGCTGATGTCAGTCCGTTACTCCGTCATTCCCGCGAACGCGGGAATCCAGGTACGGCTGCGTCATCGCGTACCGGTAGTAAAGTGCCTCGTTGGCCGTTGTCCGCGTGGTTTACGGCTATCGTGACTTCCGCCGGATGTTCGGGAACGGCTCCTGAGTCTCGCAGGGTACGGCCGACCGCAATCTCCGACTTCCCCGCGCGCCAGCCTGCCCACATGAAGGCAGTGGCGTCGTACATGGCGAGCAGCGCGAGCAACACGCCCGCCGCAACCCATTTGGGCCATTGTCTATGTTGTGACAGTCTTGGCCTGGTGATTGGGCGAGCCTGGAAGTTGCGCTCGCGGCTCTGACGGGCGCTGCGCGCCTCCTGTCACAACCCCTTCACGCAGTCCCCGCAGTTGATGTCGAACTGGAAGCAGGGGTTGACGCTTCCCTTCCAGTCGCGGACCGCCTCGGCGTGGCCGTCGAGGTAGACGGCGTTCGTCTTGCCGGCGAGCAGTCGCGGCGAGCCGGGCTGGCGGTCGGTGCCGCGCGGGTCGAAGCGGCGCAGCGTGTTGTGAAACGGCTGGCAGGGTACGTCGTAGTCAGGGACGGTGTTGCAGATGCTCGGCGCGAACACGCCGGCCACCGGAAAGGACCACGTGCCCACGTTGTGCAGGCTGCGGCGGGCCTCGCTGACGGTCCAGTGCCACACGTCAGCGATCGCCCACTCCC
Organism: uncultured Planctomycetales bacterium; assembly: GCA_964617875.1. Taxonomy (GTDB): domain Bacteria; phylum Planctomycetota; class Phycisphaerae; order UBA1845; family PWPN01; genus CAZMVY01. Next base: position 81,457 of record CAZUAI010000015.1, read on the forward strand.
GCGAGTGGTCGCGGATGCGGAGAATGTTCTTCGGCATACGGCGTTTTCGCTCGAACTCGGGCCAGCGGTCGGGGTCGTCGCTGTACCGCAGGTAGCCGAAGTAGTTGACAGGGTTTGTGGCGTACCAGGGCCTGACCAGGGGATTGCTGATCTCGTGCTCAACGCCGGCCGTGTTGGCGATGTAGTAGCAGCGCCGGTTCATCGGAGGCAGCAGTCCGCCGTTGACGGGAACGAGGGGGACACGGTCGGAACTCGGGCAGACGGAGATGGCATCGAAGGCGTTCGCCCGTTGGTTGGCGATACCGGCGTACGGAATCAGCCGGTAGGAGAGGTTGCGCTGGGCCCACTCCCGCACACGCGGGTCCACCCGGCGGAGGTCGGTGTTGGTGCGGAAGAGCATGGGCCCTGTGGGGCCCGGCAGGAACGAGGCGTTGTCCTGCGTGTACATCTGGAGGGCCTGGCCGATCTGGTTGAGGTTGGACAGGCACACGGTTGCCCGACCCGCCTCGCGTGCCGAACCCATCGCCGGCGCCAGGATCGCCGCGAGGAGCACGAGGATGGCGACCACCACAAGAACCTCGATCAGCGTGAAGCCTCGCGTTGCATGCATGGCCGACGCCTCCTGCGCCGTTGCCGAAATGTGCGAGTCGGCGATCGCGGCCGACACCGGGCGAACTAAACGCTCCCACACGAGTATTCTATCCCACGCTCGCCCGCGAGGGAAGCCGGGCGACGGCGGCGGTGGTGCGTGACGCGGGTGTCAGACGGCCCTCGGCGCGGCATAATACGGCCATGCCGGCCATCGACCCGCGATTCGTGATCGATCCCTTCGAGCCGGCCTACCTGCGCCCGGACAATCGGGCGCGGCTTGACCTCGCGGTTGCCGCGGCGATGCAGGAGCTGCGTTGCTGCCGGGCGTGTCCGCGGCGGTGCGAGGTCAACCGGGCCGCTGACGAAACCCTCTTCTGCCGCACGGGTCGCTACGCCCGCGTCAGTTCGGCCAACCCGCACCACGGGGAGGAGAGTTGCCTCAGCGGCTGGGCCGGCAGCGGGACGATCTTCTTCTCGATGTGCAACCTGCGGTGCGTCTTCTGTCAGAACTGGGATATCAGCCAGAACCCTGCCGGCGAGGAGATGGACGCCGGGCGGATCGCCGACCTCGCCCTCGAGTTGCAGAGCCGCGGCTGCCACAACATCAATTTCGTGACCCCCGAGCACGTCGTGCCGCAGGTGATCGAGGCGATCGCCGCCGCCGTGGATCGCGGCCTGTGGCTGCCCATCGTCTACAATACGAGCGCGTACGATTCGCTCGACTCGTTGCGGCTGCTGGACGGGCTCGTCGACATCTACATGCCGGATTTCAAGGTGTGGACGCGAGCGAGCGCGAAGCGGTATCTGAAGGCAACCGACTACCCTGACCGGGCTCGCGAGGCGGTCGCCGAGATGCACCGGCAGGTCGGCGTCCTGCGTTTCGGCCCGGACGGACTCGCCCGCCGTGGCGTGCTGGTCCGCCACCTCGTGATGCCCGGCCTGATGGACGAGACGGCGGCGATCTTCCGTTGGCTGGCGGAATCGGTCTCGCCCGATACGTTCGTGAACATCATGGCCCAGTACCACCCGGACAACGAGGTAGGCAGGAAAACGCGGTCCGGCCGGTCAACGGCCGGCGTCGGGTTCCCCGAGATCGACCGCCGCCCGACGCCGGAGGAACTTCAGGCCGCCCGTGGGGCCGCCATCACGGCAGGACTGTGGCGCTTCGACGACCGACACGCGATTTGAACCTGCTGGTAGACCGCGCCGCAGACGCAAGGCCGCCCGCAGCTCAGGCTGATTGGCGCAGAAGCTCGGGCGAAGGAGAAGAACGCAGGCCGTTCCGTATGGAAGGCGGCGACGCTGCCTTGGCGCCATCCTCGATACGGAAGAGTCGAACGCAGACGAACCATTGCGTGCGAGACGATGCCCGTGTGTTGATCCTGCCTCTTGCCTCTATGCGGATTCTTTTCGCCGCCGTGCCTTCGCCGCCGCGAAGAGGTTCTCCTCGCCGCGGATCACGGCCTCGTTCAGGCAGTACCGGCCGCTGTCCTTCATCTCGGGCAGGTTGAACATCACGTCGAGCATGATTTCCTCGACGACCGCACGCAGGGCGCGGGCGCCGGTGTCCCGCTCCAGGGCCTTCTTTGCGATCATCCGCAGGGCGCCCGGGGTGAACTCGATCTCGCAGCCTTCCATCTCGAAGAACCGCTGGTACTGCCGCACGAGTGCGTTCTTCGGCTCCGTCAGGATCCTCACCATCGCGTCAAGGTCGAGCGGCCCCAGCGTGCTGATTGCCGGAAGACGGCCGATCAGCTCGGGAATCATGCCGAACTCGATCAGGTCGTCGGGCGTCACGTGGTGCAGGATGTTGTCGAGCTGCTGAACGCGGTCCGTGGGCTGCATCTCGCTCGCGAAGCCGATCGTGGACTTGCCCAGCCGCCGCTCGATGATCTCGTCGAGCCCGACGAATGTCCCGCCACAGATGAAGAGGATATGTGTCGTGTCCATCTGGATGTACTGCTGCTCGGGGTGCTTGCGGCCGCCCTGGGGCGGG
>CAZUAI010000016.1:0-81946 GCA_964617875.1 uncultured Planctomycetales bacterium
CCATCCGTACGATCTTCGCTCGTGCGAGGTGCGGATTATGCAACTTGGGGGTCAACCTACGTATCGCTTTCCGGCCGGGTCCTTCGTAACCTTCTTCCACAGCCGGCCCACCGGCAGCGGGCGGAGGCGACGGCCGATCGTATGCTCCAGTTTACTCGGGAGCATCTCTGATGCCAACGGCCGCCCTGTGTGCGTGCTCCGCCGAAGCCGGGAGACCTGCACCTTCTCCCCCGGCGTCGCAACTGCTTTTGCCAATCGACCGGATGCCAACTCCGACGCCACGCCTCCCGGTCCGGCAGGCCCGACGCGTCGGCACCGCCCGCGGCGGCGAGATGGCCGCCATCCTCAGCACGATCACCAGCGTCTGCCGACGCCACGGCATTAACCCCCAAGTGTACCTGACCCAACTGCTGAAGAGCTTCCAGGAAGCGCCGAGCTGCCGGATCGACGACTGGCTGCCCGACCGCTGGAAGGCCGCTCAAAATGTCTGCGCCACGCCGTCGTCTGCTTCCGAGCCCAGCTGAAGACGCACGAACCCCCGCACGCCGCGTTCCACTCGGCCGTCGTCCATGAACTTCAGGGGGTGTGGTTTGTGTAGCGGACACATTGGGTCTACGGCGAGCAGTACTGCCGCAACGCCGACGGCACGGTCGCCCGCGAGCTCGACAACGTCATGGACGCCCTCCGGCCGGCGAAGGAACTGTACGGCGCGTTTCCACGGCCGACATGGCGACGCTTTGCCGTTCGGCTGTTCGACCCCATCCTTACCACGGGGCGCCGAACGGTTACCAACCTGCTTCGGACCGTACAGACTCTGGCGCCGGGACATCCATCCAGCTATCACCGGGTGTCTTCCCCGGGACGCCGGTTGTCGTGGCGGCTGGCCCGGGTGTTGGCCGGGTTCATCCTTCGCCACTTCGTTTCCGAAGGCCCGGTCCTGCTCTGCGGCGACGATACGGTGGACGAGCACCGGGGCCAGAAGGTCCATGGCAAGGCCTGTCACCGCGATGCGGTCCGCTCGACGCATTCCTTCACCGCCTGCCGCTGGGGACACAAATGGGCGGTGCTCGCCATCCTGGTGAAGTTCCCGTTTACGAGGCGGTTCTGGTTCCTGTCCGCCGGGCGTTCGCTCACGACCGCGACGGCCCGCGCCGGGACGAGTATTTCTTCGCCACCGATCCCGCGACGACGGCAAAGACGATCGTCGAGACCTTTCCCGGCCGATGGTCGATCGAGACGACCTTCCAGGGACTGCGCGCCTACCTGGGACTGGAGACCACGCGCGGCTGGTGCAGGCAGACGGTACTGCCCGCCGCCCCCGGCCTGTCCGGGCTGTACTCGGTGGTTGCCTTGCTGTACGCCCGGCTCAGTGTGCGGTTGACACGTCCTCCTGCATCAATAGGATTACCTCCGGCAGCAATCAAACGCGACGAGGGTTCATGATGAAAGCGTCTTCCATCGCATTGGGTCTGGACTACGGCACGGAATCCGTCCGCGCGGTCTTTGTCGAGACGCGGACGGGGCGGACGCTCGGCGACGCGGTCGTGCCGTACCGCCACGGCGTCATCACCGAGAAGCTCCCGGATGGGAACGTCCGGCTGGGGCATGAGTGGGCCTTGCAGGCGTCCGAGGACTACCTTGACGACATGGTGCGGGCCGTCAAGGCGGCGATGAAGGCCGGCCGCGTCGCGGCGGACCGCGTCTGCGGCATCGGGATCAGCTTTACCGCCTGCACGATGCTCCCAACGCGGGCCGACGGCACGCCGCTCGCCTGGCTCGATGCCTTCCGCAAACGCCCGAACGCCTGGTGCAAGCTCTGGAAGCACCACGCCTCCCAGCCGCAGGCGGATCGGATGAACGCCGTCGCCCGCCGGCGCGGCGAGGAGTGGCTTGCCCGCTACGGCGGGATCATCAGCAGCGAGTGGTTCTTCCCGAAGGCGATGCAGGCGCTCGTCGAAGACCCCGCCGTGTGGAAGGCCGCTGACGTCTACATCGAGGCCGGCGAGTGGCTTGCGTGGCAACTGACCGGCAACCTGGTCCGCAGCACGTGCCACGGCGGCTACAAGCAGTGCTGGCACAAGCGCGAGGGCTTCCCGTCGGCGTCGTACCTGCGGGCCGTCCACCCCGAACTGCCGAAGCTGCCCGCCGAGAAGATGCGCGGGCCGCGGATCGCGCCGGGCGAGCCCGCCGGCCGTCTGACCGCCGCGTGGGCGAGGAAGCTCGGCCTGCGGCCGGGCATCCACGTGTCGTCGTCGATCATCGACGCGCACAGCGGCGTGCCCGGGGCGGGCGTGTCCGGGCCGGGCGTGATGTGCATGGTCATGGGCACGAGCACGTGCCACATGCTGATGGACCGGAAGGAGAAGCTCGCCAGGGGCATCTGCGGCGTCGTCGAGGACGGGATCCTGCCCGGGCTGTTCGGCTACGAGGCGGGGCAGGTGGCCGTTGGCGACATCTTCGCGTGGTACGTCGACCACTGCGCCCCGGCGTACGTCACGGCGGAGGCGGCGAAGCGGAAGATGAGCGTACACAACCTGCTTTCGCAGCAGGCGGCGGTGATGAAGCCGGGGCAGAACCGCCTTATCGCGCTGGACTGGTGGAACGGCAACCGTACGCCGTTCGTCGATGCGAACCTGTCGGGCCTGATCGTCGGGCTGACGCTCGGCACGCGGCCGGCAGAGATCTACCGCGCGCTGATCGAGGCGACGGCGTTCGGCACGATGCGGGTGATCGAGGCGTTCGAGTCGGCGGGTGTGACGACGAAGTCGCTGGTCGCCTGCGGCGGCATCGCGAAGAAGAACCCGCTGCTTATGCAGATCTACGCCGACGTGACGGGCCGGCCAATTGATGTCGCGGCCAGCTCGAACGCGTCGTCGCTGGGCGCAGCGGTCCTCGGCGCCGTGGCGGCGGGCCCGGCCGCAGGCGGGTGTGCGACCGTGGCGGAGGCCGTCCGCCGAATGGTCGCCAGGCCCGCCGAGCGTTACCGCCCGAACGCCGCCGCGCACAAGGTCTACGCGGCGATGTACAAGAACTACCGCCGACTGAGCGAGCATTTCGGCCGTTACGCCGATCCGGTGATGCGCGATCTACGAGCGATCGGCTCCCGCGGTTGACGCGGTTTTGCGAGGGCGCCCTACGACGGACGGGCTGGCAGGCGGTTCGTACAGACGCGCAACTCGTTGGCTCCGCGTAAGATACGGACTGGCGCCGAAGGAATCAGTCGCCCCCCGTTTCAGGGGGGGTTTGTGCTTGACTTTGGGGGGGGCGTTACAATACGTGCGTTGCCGGTCCGGCTGCGGATGGGCGCGGCTGGGTCACATGAGTTCGAGGCTGGCGAACGGGAGGTGACACATGCCGGCGCAGGACGCCAACCGGTTTTCCCAACGGGAGCCGAGGTTCCTTGCCTGCCGTGCCAGCGGGCGTGCGGCGGCTCGCTGGTTCACCGGCGTGCTTGTCGCCGGATGGGTGCTCCCCGCCGCGACAGCCGCACCGCTGACGCCCGAAGAACAGGCCCGCCACGACGAGTTGCGGGTCAAGCCCCTACAGGCTTTGAAGAATGTCGACTTGGCTGACTACCTGCGGTTGCGGGCCAAGCGTCTTGACGGCGATCCACAGCGCCCGACGCCCGCGGACGAGGTGGGGCACTACGCGACCAAGGCCGTCGGCCAGCCGTTCCGCCTGTTCGCGGTCCGGTTCGATCTAAGCGAAGGCGACTGCGTCGTGTTCGTGGAGCGGGCCCTTGCGATATGCGCTGGTCTTTCACGATGATTGCGGCCCTCGCCAGCCTACCACCCAGCTCGGCGAGTGCGAGAGATCCGTTGGACGTCCTTCGCGAGAAGGAGGCGCTTATCACCGTAAGCTGGGACCGCCTTCAGGAATGCGGGGTTACCTACGAGTTCACCGAGGTCACCGAGTTCGTGCCCGAGCACCCGGGGGTACCGTATGAGAAGCACGTTGTGGAGGGAACCGAGGTCTTCTGGCGCGGAATGTATCGACAGGAGTTTGCGCAACACGGCCGGACCTTTGACCAGGGGAACCGGCGTCCGTTTTCCGGCCGCACCGTGATCGCCTTCGACGGCCAGTGCCTGCGTTCGTTCTACGTCACCGAGTCGGGCGAGCTTGGCCTGGCGGAAGGAGTCGTCGGTTCGCCTTACGCCTACGTGGACCCACGATCCGAATCCCGGGGCCGCCGGCACCGGGCGACGATGGATCCCGCCCGAGCGGCGCGCCTGTGTACGCCGGAGGACTGGGTCGAGGAGCCCCTCCTCGGCGGGTATCCCGCGAGGGTTGCCCAGAGCAGACGCGAAGTCGGGCGCTTGCCCCCCGTCTCCCACGCTTTGGGGGAGGAGGGTCCGCAGACCATCGTCACGAGCGCGTTTCGCGACTCGCATCTCTGGGCTAGGGTGGACGGCGAGGAAAGGACCTTCGAGGTCGAGAAGCTTCTGAGATTCGATGAGGCCCTTGGGGCCCTGCCGGTCCGATGTGAGATACGCAAGTGGGGCAAACCGAGGCGCATCTGGGAACTCACCTGGACCCCGGTGCGCTGGGCGAACGAGGAACTTTGGCTGCTGACCGAAGCTGTGACGACCTGGCCGGGTCCCCCAGAGCCCCACGTGGCGTTCCGAGAGACGTTCCGCATCAATCCCCAGTCCATCCGCCTTGGGCCGCCCGACCAGAGCCAATTCGTGGCGGACTTCCCTCCGGGCGCGCGTGTGTACGACTACGGCTCCGGGCAAGGTTACACGGTGGCGGCCCAGCCGAACGGAAGGGACATCCTGGACCGCCAGGTTGGCGCAATGGCGCGGAAACTTGCGGAGGCCGGAGGACCCACGACGCGCCCGAGCCGAGGCGACCGAGCACCGGCAGGGACCGCCCGTGGGGCATGCACAGCAGGCGCCGAGTGGCGAACGCCCATGCCGGCCCTCGTGGGCGTTCCTCTTATTCTGGCTTTCACATGGCTCGTCCAGCGTAGGCGACGAATCACCAACGGCGGCGCAGCACGTCCGGTGTGACTCCACATGACGCTGTGCATCATACTTTGCACACTGGCGAACTCCGGACCTATCCGGGGACCCGAGACCGCGCCCGTGTACCGCCTTCCCTCACAAGCGTGCGGCTCCGCGGCGATCTATCTCGTGCTTCGCTATCTGAACCGCCCGGCGTCGCTGGACGACCTGCTGGCCGGGTGTAGGGATCCGCGGGGCTGCAGCATCGGCGAGTTGTGCGAGATGGCGTCTCGCGCGGGCCTGAGCACCTCGGTGCTGCGACTCAGGCCACGAGACTTCCCAGCCCTCCGTTCGCCGGCGATTGTGCTCCGCCAGCCCCCAGGGCACGAAGTGGGCCATTACCAGTTGATCATCCCGGCCGAAAGCGGGGTCTTTCTCTCCGCGGACCCGGGCGGGTGCACGGCGGTGATTCAGCCGGCCGACCTCAAGCCGGAAGAGTTGGACGAGCCGCTTCCCACCGTGATCGTGTCCCCCGAACCGGTCATCACCAGCGCCGACAATGCGCCGGCATCAACCCCGGGCGCCTGGCCCGCTTACCTCTTCAATGGCGCGGCGATCGCCGGCGCGCTGGCCTTCTCCTACAGCGTCCTGTGCAAGCCGGGGCGGCGATCGCACCCGGCAAACTCGGTGCCGTCCCCGCATGCGACGGTTTGACCACTATCGTTCCGTGGCGGTTTTGCACATCGGCTCCATCAGGTAGAATACGGGAATGAGTACGTTCGAAATCCGTCCTTCGCAGCGGATGGAGCGGCTGCCGCCGTATCTGTTCGCCAAGATCAACGCCCTGAAGCTCAAGAAGCGTCAGCAGGGCATCGACATCATCGACCTTGGCATGGGCAATCCGAGCGACCCGACGCCCGAGCCGATCGTCAAGAAGCTGTGCGAGGCCGCCCGTGACCCGCGGAACCAGCGGTACAGCATGTCACGCGGGATCTTCAACCTCCGCCGCGACGTGGCCCGGAAGTACAAGGCGAAGTACGGCGTCACGCTCGACCCGGAGACCGAGGTCGTCGCCTGCATCGGCAGCAAGGAAGGCATCAGCCACATGTGCCTGGCGATGCTCGGCCCTGGCGATACCGCCGTCGTCGGCGACCCGGCCTTTCCGATCCACGTCTACGGCGTGGCGATGGCCGGGGCGAACGTCATCAGCGTACCGCTCGGCAACGACGACGCGTTCCTCGACCGGATCGCGTACGTGATCGAGCACCTGTTCCCGCGGCCGAAGCTGATGATCCTGAACTACCCGCACAATCCGACGGCCATGACCGTCGATGCGCCGTTCTTCGACCACGTGGTCGCGATGGCGAAGCAGTTCGGCGTCGCCGTCATCCACGATTTCGCGTACGGCGAGACGTGCTTCGACAATTACAGGGCGCCGAGCTTCCTGACGAGCGTCGGGGCGAAGGACGTCGGCGTCGAGTTCACCACGATGAGCAAGCCGTACAACATGGCCGGCTGGCGGATCGGCTTCTGCGCCGGCAACGCGACGATGGTCAACGCGCTGGCGACGATCAAGGGCTACTACGACTACGGCATCTTCCAGCCGGTGCAGATCGCGTCGATCATCGCCATGCGCGAGTGCGACGCCGACGTCCGTCGGCAGGCCCGGATCTACCAGGGACGCCGCGACGTGGTGATCGAGGGCTGCGAGCGGCTCGGCTGGCAGGCGGAGGTGTGCCGCGCGAGCATGTTCGTCTGGGCGAAGGTGGCCCCGGGACACCTGCAGGGCAAGGGCACGCTCGACCTCTGCATGCGGCTGATGGACGAGGCGGAGGTCGCGCTGGCGCCCGGCCGTGCGTTCGGCGAGAACGGCGAGGGCTACGTCCGCATCGCCCTCGTCGAGAACGAACAGCGTCTGCGCCAGGCGTTCCGGCAGATGGCCCGGGCGCTCGGCTGCGTGCCGATCGCACAGCCGAAACGGAAGAAGGCGGACGGCGACGGGCCTTCGGCCGCGCGGAAGGCACCGGGCCAGGGCGCGGCACGACGCGGCGACGAGGCCAAGGCAAGGGCCAGACGCAGGGCCGCTTCCCCGCCCCTTGACCGCTCGAAGGTCGCGGGTGAAGAACGGGCGGCGGGCGACATGATCGAGTGAAACGCGCGAAATGAAATCCAGGGTCCGAGATCCGGGATCTGCAGTCTGAGATTCAGAATGCGGGGCCTTCGATCCAAGAGAACCCATGCGATCCAGCGACACCGTCCTCGCCAAGACCATCCAACGCTGCCGCGAACGCGGGATCGTCATCCCGACTTTCGCCCAGCTCAGGGATCCCGGCCTGATCCCGCCGCCGATCCGTACGCGCCTGGCCGCGTGCGGCATGCAGGAGGCTGTGCCGTGGAACCTCTTCCGCATCACGTGGAAGAACGAGCCGAAGGAGAAGGGCGGGCTCTTCAACGACGGCAACTGGCTCGAGTTTCCGCCGGCGTTGACGCAGACCGAGGCCCGCATCGTCGGGCTCGTCGGCCGGCATTTTCCGATCGGCGCCCACAAGGTCGGGGCGGCGTTCGGCTGCCTTGTGCCGCGGCTGGTGGCGGGCGAGTTCGACCCGACGACGCAGAAGGCGGTCTGGCCCTCGACGGGCAACTACTGCCGCGGCGGGGCGTTTGACTGTGCCGTGCTGGCGTGCCAGGCGGTGGCGATCCTGCCGGAGGGCATGAGCCGCGAACGGTTCGACTGGCTGCGGGCGATCGGGGCGGAGGTGATCGCCACGCCGGGGTCCGAGTCCAACGTGAAGGAAATCTACGACAAGTGCTGGGAGATCCGCAAGACGCGGCCCGACTGCGTGATCTTCAACCAGTTCGAGGAATTCGGCAACGCGGCGTGGCACTACGAGGTCACCGGCGGGATCCTCGAAGAGGTCTTCCGTCGGATCGCCGGGCCGAAGGATCGCCTGGCCGCGTTCGTCTGCGCAACGGGGTCCGCCGGCACGATCGCCGCGGGCGACTGCCTGCGGACGCGGTTCCCCGCCGTCCGCGTCGTCGCCGCCGAGGCCGTGCAGTGCCCGACGCTCATGCAGTGCGGCTTCGGGGCGCACCAGATCGAGGGCATCGGCGACAAGCACGTGCCGTGGATTCACAACGTCCGCAACACGGATGCGATTGTCGCCGTCGATGATGAGCAGTGCCTGGCCCTGATGCGGCTGTTCAACGAGGAGGCCGGGCGGAAGTTCCTCGCCGCCCGCGGCGTGCCCGCCGGCCTCTGCGCGGAGCTGGACAGCGTCGGCATCTCGGGAATCTGCAACCTGGTCGGGGCGATCAAGACGGCGCGGTACTTCGACCTCGGGCCGCGGGACGTGATCTTCATCCCGCTGACCGACTCGATGGACCTTTACAGCAGCCGCCTGCGGGAGCAGCGCGAACGGCACGGCCCGTACGGCGAACCCGATGCGGCCCGGCATTATGCGCGGTATCTCGAGGGCATCGGCACCGACTGGCTGCGCGAGCTGTCCTACCGCGACCGCAAGGCGCTGCACAACCTGAAGTACTTCACGTGGGTCGAGCAGCAGGGCAGGACGTCCGAGGAACTTCACCGGCTGTGGGATCCCGATTTCTGGTCGCAGACCTTTGCGCAGGTCCGGGAGTGGGATCGGCGCATCGAGGCGTTTAACCGTGAAACGGGCGTGCTGACGGCCCTCGGTTGATCCGCTGCTGCGCACGCCGGGACGGCTCTGCGTCGGGTGCGCAAAGCCCCGCTCGCCGTTACGGGGGAATGGCCAGCGCGAGCGAGCGCATTTCGTCGCGGGCGTGACGGTCGCCGGCGGCCTCGGCGACGGCGGCGCCGCGGCTCAGGATTTCGCGGGCGTCGGCATGGCGCCCGGCGCCGATGAGCATCTTGCCCCAGTGCAGGTACGCCGCGATGTACTTCGGGTCGAGTCGGATCACCCGCTCGAACTGCCGTGCCGCGTCGTCCAGGCGCCCGGCCCGGGCGAGCTGCATCGCGAGGCCGAAATTGAGGAACACGTCATCCGGCTCCGCGGCGAGGAGATTCTGCAGTTGTTCGATCGTGGGCATGGGCGAATGCTAACGCCCCGCGTCGAAAACCGCGACCCCCGGCCGGTCGGCGACGGCGATTCCGCGGGCGGTTCCGATGGTGTCGGCCGGGCAAGGGCGTCAGCGGCGGCGGCTGATGAGGCTGATGCAGAAGAGGGCTGACGTCGCGATGACGATCGCCGAGCCCGTGCCGACGTTCTGCAGAAAGGGCGAGAACGATGCGAGCGTGCCGGCCAGGCTGCTGATCATCGCCGCCGCCACCGCCCACCAGAACATGCCGCCGGCGCTGCGGGCGAGGTTGCGGGCCGTGGCCGCGGGGACGACGAGCATGGCCGTCACGAGCAGAATGCCGGTGGTGCGGATCGACGTCGTGACGACCAGGGCGAGCAGAAGCGAGAAGGCGTAGTCGTAGGCGCGGACAGCGATGCCGCGGCTGTGGGCCAGTTCGTCGTTGAAGCCGATCAGCGTCAGCGGATTGAAGCTGACGACCATGAAGACGGCCACGATCGCTGCGAGGACCGCCGAAAGGCCCAGGTCGGCCGCGTCGAGCGTGAGGATGTCGCCGTACAGGTAGCGCTGGAACTCGGCCGTGCGGCTGCCGCTGGTCGTGACGATGGCGATGCCGAGGGCGACAACCGCGCTGAAGAACACGCCGATCACCGTGTCGGTGGACAGGTCGGTCCGCCGTCGGACGAACGCGATGCCGAAGCCGACGACGAGGCCGAAGAGCACGAGCGCGATCCGCGGGTCGAAGTGCCGCCCGCCCCGGGCGAGCAGTTCGTCGAGCAGCAGCCCGATCGCCACGCCCGTGAACGCCGAGTGCGAAATGGCGTCGGAAAAGAACGCCATGCGGAAGTTGACGATCTTGACGCCCATGACGGCGCAGATCGGCGCGAGCAGGATGCACTCGATCAGCGCGTTGAGAGCAAAGTCGTACCGGGCCCACTCGAAGGGCAGGACGGCGCGCATCGCGTGGTGCAGGGCGGGAAGGCCCTGCTGCGTCCACCAGTCGAAAGCCTGCATCACGCTGCTCATGTCTCTTGCCGCGCGGGGTCCTCAGTGTTCGTGATGGTGCTCGTGTCCTTCGTGTGCGTGCGCGTGCCCGTGCAGGGCCACATCCTGCCGGTAGAGCGTCTTGAGGTTCTCGGCCGTCAGCGTCTCGACCGTGGCGCCCTGGCAGTGTACCTTCTGGTTCAGGCACACGGTGTACTCCGCGTGCTGCGTCACAATGCTCAGGTCGTGCGAGATCAGCAGCATTGTGTACGCCCGCTCCCGCTGCAGCGAACCGAGCAGGTCGCAGAACAGTTCCTCGCCGACGACATCGACGCCCGCCGCGGGCTCGTCCAGCAGGAGGATGTCCGGCTCCTGGGCCAGGGCCGCCGCCAGAAGCACCCGCTGCAACTCGCCGCCGGAGAGCTTGCCCAGTGCGCGGCCTTCCCAGCCGCGGCCGCCGACGCGCTCGAGCGACTCGGCGGCGATGCGGCGGGCCTTGCGCCGATGTCCGAGCCACAGCGGTCGTCGCTGAAGGCCGCAGCAGAGGAAGTCGAGCACGGAGAGCGGTATGCCGCGGTCGAAATCGAGACGCTGCGGGACGTAGCCGAGGCGGAGCAGGCGGCCGTCGCGGGTGCGGCCTCGCTCGATGCGGCCCGAATACGGGACGAGCCCCAGGATCGCCCGGAAGAGCGTGGTCTTGCCGGCACCGTTGGGCCCGATGATCGCGTTCAGCCGGCCGACGGCGGGCGTGAAGCTCACGCCGGAGAGGATCTCACGGCCGCCGAGCGACACCGAAACGTTGCTCAGGCGGAGCGCGAAGTCGCCGGCCGGTTTCTCCGCGACGTCCATCATGGCGCGGCTCCCAGTGCCTGCCGGAGCACGTCGAGATTCGAGAGCATCACCGACTCGTACGAAGACGCCGTCGGCTCGCCCTCGAACGTGTTGAACGGGTTCAGCGGGAAGACCGGCACGCCGGCATCACGCGCGACAGTCCGCGCGACGCGGTCCGAAGCGCCCGGCTCGTAGAAAACGACGGCCTGGGCCTTCCTGACGGCATCGATGATGGCGGTCATCCCGCTTGCCGAGGGCTCCTGCCCCGGCTCGGCCTGGAGCGTTGCCACGACCTCGAGGCCGAGGTCTCGCGCGAGGTAGGCAAACGCATCGTGCAGCGTGGCGATGCGGCGTCGCGCGAAGCCCTGTGCGGCTTGGCGCATCTTCTGATCGAGCGCGCGAAGCTTCACGATGTATGCCTCGGCGTTTCTCGCGTACTGAGCGGCATGGGCGGGGTCGGCCTCGCCGAGCTTGCGGGCCAGCGTCTCGACCTGTCGCGCGGCCTGGGTCGGCGAGACCCAGACGTGGGCGTTCAGCCGGCAGTGTTCGTGCGCGTGCGCGTGTTCGTGCGCATGCTCATGGCCGTGTTCGGCATGCCCGGGCGATTCGTCGTGGCCGGGTTCCGTTTCGGCGTGCAGAACGTCGCAGTCGTCCGAAATCGTGATCACGCGGGCGTGCGGGCCGGCTTTGGACACGTCATCGAGAAACGGCTCGAGTCCCAGGCCGTTCGCCACGATGAGGTCCGCGCGGGCCACGCGTTTCAGGTCCAGCGGCCGCAGCGAGTAGTGGTGCGGGCAGCCGGCGTCCTTCGAGACGAGCAGTTCCGCCTGCACGCCGGGCACGCCGTCAATCACGTTCCGCGTGAAGACATAGACGGGAAGGAACGTGCAGACAAGGTTGAGTTCGCCGGCGGGCCGTGTCGAGGCGGCGTCCCGGCGGCAGCCCGGCACAACGGCGGCGGCGGCAAGAGTGGCCCCGACAGCCAGCCTGCGGATCCGTCTGTGCCTTCCGGCGTTCATAAGCTCGTTCATTCCGCCATCGTAGCGGTTTGTATTACTTTGTCAACACCAGGCGGAGGCCGCCGTGGCCGCGGTTTTCGGAGCCTGGGAGTGCGATTCCTCGAGGGCGATGCGTTCGCCGTGCGACGCCCTGCGCGATCCGCGTTCGGTCTTCCTGGCGGCATGCCTTTCGTCCGTGCGGGTCAGGAGAGAACCGGCCGAATCCGGCACGCACGCGGTGCGATGGGTATCGCCGCCGCCCTTTTCCTCCCGCCTGCCGGCGCGTAGAATTGCGCACGAGGAATATGATGGCCAAGCGCGATTACTACGAGGTGCTCGGCGTCTCGCGCAACGCGAGCGAGGATGAGATCAAGCGCGCGTATCGCAAGCTCGCCAAACAGCACCACCCGGACCGCAACCCCAACAACCCGAAGGCTGAGGCAAAGTTCAAGGAGGTCCAGGAGGCCTACGACGTCCTCGGCGATCGGTCGAAGCGGGCCCAGTACGACCAGTTCGGTTTCGCCGGGGGCGGCGCGGGGCCGGCCGGTACTGGCGGATGGCACTCAGGGCCCGGCGGGCAGCGGGTCTACACATGGACCGGCGGGCCGGGCAGCGTCGGCGGGGCGGAAATCCCGATTGAGGATATCGGCGATCTCTTCGGCGCATTCAACATCGGGGGCGGAGCGGGCGAAGGCGTCGGGGCGGGCGGCATCTTCGACCAGATCTTCGGTCGCCGACGGCCCGGCGGCAGGGCCCGCGCCTCGCGAATCCGACCCGAGAGCGAGGTTCAGGACCTCGAACATCATCTGCAACTGACCTTCGAGCAGGCCGTGCGCGGCGCATCCCTGGAGATCGGCGTGGACCGAGGGACCGGCGTACGCGAACGGCTGAAGATCCGTATCCCGGCCGGCGTCAGCGAAGGGCAGCGCATCCGGTTGCGCGGCAAGGGGCGCATGGCCGCGGACGGCTCGGCGGCCGGCGACCTTTACATCGTGTGCCACGTGCAGCCGCACCCGTACTTTGCCCGGCAGGGCAACGACCTGTATCTCGACGTGCCCCTGACGATTGCCGAGGCGACGCTCGGGGCGAAGGTGGAAATCCCGACGCTCGATGGCCCGACACGGCTGACCATTCCTGCGGGCACGCCCAGCGGCGCCAAGCTGCGGCTCCGCGGCAAGGGTGTTGCGGACGCCCGGACCCAGGAACGCGGCGACCAGTACGCCGTCGTCCGTATTGTCCCGCCGAAGAAGCTGACACCCGAACAACGAGAACTGATGGAGCGGTTCCAGAGCGCCGGCGGCGGGGAGAACCCGCGCGCGGGACTCGGTTGGTAGAGGAACGATGTCGATCAGCGACCCGGACCGTCGGCGAATCGGCATACTGCTGCTCTTCGGCGGCACGATGCTGGTGCTGCTGGCCGCGGCCGCGTACATCTCGTATGAACAGAAGCGGCTGCCGCCGCCGGCAACACAGCTAAGCCCCGAACGGAAGGCCGAGTTGCGGGCGCGCGTCCGTACGCCGCTTCGCATCCTGCTGCTCGGCAGCGGCCTGACGCTCGGGTTCGTGGCTGCGGTATACGTGTTCCTGGCATGGAGCCGCAGCTATCGTTCCGGGCTGACGCGTCCGCCGTCACGGCCGACGCCGGTCGAGGACGTCTGGAGCATGCACCGCCTGCCCGAGGGGGCACTGGACGACATGGATGAACCGGAGAGCCCGGGCGAGCAAGACCATGAGCCCCGCAACAAGTGACCCCGTGAGCGATTCAGCCAGTCCGTGGTCTCAGACGCGGTTCATCCGCCTGGTGGTCTTCGGCGCGGCGATCGTCTTCGTGGTCACGCTGGCGGCCGTCGCCGTCGTCGTGGTTGTCACGGGGCGGCTCGCACACGTGCGAAGCGAACTCGAGGCGGCCCGGCGGGAGATCGCGCGGCTGCAGGCCGAGGCGAAGACGCCGCAACGCAAACCGCCGATCCCGGCACTGACCACGACAACGGCGGCGACCCGGTCCTATTCCGGCGCTACCACGAAGCCGGCGACGCGGCCTGCCACGAGGAAGGCGAGTCCCGCAACGGCGCCCGTCGCCGCCGAGCCCGGTTTCGATGACCTCGTGACCGCATTGCGGGCCCTGCTGTCCACCGACGAGACGACGACCGCGCCGGCCGTGTCGAGCGACCGCATCAAGACGGCCATAGCCCGCGTGGAGCGGGCCCTTCCACGCGGGGAATCGGCCGACGCCGAGGTGGAGGCGCTGCTGGCCCTGGCGCGGCGGCTGCTCGCGCGGCGGGCGATGGACCGCGGCGATCTCACGGAGGCGGCCGCGCAGCTCCGCCCGCTTTCGGGCACCGACGCCAGAGCCCAGGTCCTGCGCGGCGAACTGGCAGCCCGGCAAGGCGACTACGCTGCGGCGCTACGGGCCCTCGAGCCGGCCCTCGCGGCTGACCCTGAAGATTCCCTCGCCCGGTTCTGGTTCGGTCTTGCGTTGATGCAGACGGGCCGTCTCGACGAGGCCGATTCGCAGTTCGCGCAACTCGCGGTCCGCGAACCGCGCATGCCCGACGCCCCCTATTGGCGCGGGATGATCCGGTTGCAGAAGCGCGAGGACGAAAAGGCCCTGCCGTTCTTCGATCAGGCCGTGGCCATCGTCCCCGACTTCGCGCCGGCGTGGGAGATCGCCGGTGTGGCCCTGGCGATCCTCGGCAAGACGGACGAGGCGCTGCAACGTCTCAACGAGGCCGCCCGCCTTGCACCAAACCGTGCTGAAATCGCGCTCGCCCAGGCCGTCTGCCACGCACGTCGCCGCGAACGCGAAAAGGCGCAGGCCGCCATGAAACGCGCCCTGACGATCGAGCCCGCACTGCTCGATCGCGTCCGTACGACACCGGTCCTGAACCGTCTGGTGCGTGAGGACGACTGGAAGCAACTGCCTGTCCCGCGCGCCGGCCGATAAACTGCGTGTTCGCGGCGTTCTTTTGCATGTTTTTGACCGCCGGCGGTTCGTATTCTAGGTTTGATGCGTACGTCCCGCGACGGTGCGGACGTCCGGCGGCGATTCTGGGGAGAGATCTCCGGCGCCGCATTGCAGAGCCCGCCCATTCCACCGAAGCCTTGGAGGGGAACGGTGGCGGGTCAGGAGCCCCGTTGTTCGGGAGGTGACGGCATCGGCCGTCCGGGGCTCGCATGGTTGCTCTGGATCGGGGCTCCGGCCTGGCTGCCTCCTACAGGCTGGGGCCCCACATTTTGCGCGCACCGCGCGGCACGACCCGTGCCACGCTTCCGCTTCCCTCTCGAGCTGTGGTATACTGCGCACCTCGATGAACGAGCGACCGGCACAGAGTGCCTCACCGCAAACGCCCGTAGACGCCGCGCGCGCCGGCGCGTGGATCCTGCCGCTGGCCCGGTACGGCCTGCGCGAGATCGCGATGATCACGATCGGCGCGGCGGTCCTGGCCGCTTTGGCGGCGTGGCTCTGGTGGCCGGCAGTCGTCGTCGTCGCCGTGATCTGGCTTGCGGCACTGCTGTTCTTCCGCGACCCGCCCCGTGTGGTCCCGCGGGACGACCTCGCGTGGCTCGCCCCGGCCGACGGCACCGTGACGGACATCGCGACGTCGGCACACGACGAGCGGATCGGCGGCCCGGCTGTCCGGATCAGCATCTTCCTCAGCGTCTTCAACGTTCACCTGAACCGCAGCCCCTGCGACGGCGTCGTGCGGAGCGTCGAGTACCGGCGCGGCGCCTTCCACGACGCCCGCTCCGCGGCCTCTGCGACGGAGAACGAGTCCAGCGCGCTTGTGCTCGACGCGGGGCCGGTCCTGGGGACGGTGGTCGTCAAGCAGATCGCGGGGCTGATCGCGCGGCGGATCGTGTGCGCTGCGGGCGTGGGCGATCGGCTGGCGGCAGGCCAGCGTTTCGGCATGATCAAGTTCGGGTCGCGGACCGACCTCGTCCTGGCGCGCCCGGACGAAGTCGAGATCTGCACGAAGGTCGGTGATCCTGTGCGCGCGGGCGTGACGATCATGGCCCGGCGACGAAAGGGCGGGTGAGCGGATGGCACTCCTGAAACCGGTGTCGGCCGACGACGATCAGCCCGAACACCACAAGCGACGGCGGCTCAAGAACGTCCCCGTCCTCCCGACGCTGCTCACGCTGGGAAACCTGCTGTGCGGGTTTTCGGCCGTGTGCTTCTGTCTGCGGACCGCCTTCGGCGTGGGGCGCAACATCGATCCGTTCGCCATCCCGAAGATGCACAGCGACCACATCGAGCGGCTGCTGCCGTCCTTCCTCGCGATCGCCGGATGGTGCATTGTCCTCGGAATGGTGTTCGATGTCTTTGACGGCTTCGTCGCAAGGCTCAGCCGCAAGGCGAGCCAGTTCGGCGTGCAGCTCGATTCGCTTGCCGACGTCGTCACGTTCGGCGTAGCGCCGGCGATTCTGGCAATCACGCTGCTGATCCAGGCCTCGCACGCACAGCGGTCCTCTGCGGCTTCCCTCGGAACCATCGCGGCGCCGGTGGCCATGACGGACGCCCCGCAAACGGACGACGCCGTTGTCAGCCCGCTGACGGAGGATCGCATCGGCCGCGGCCGCTGGCTGCTGATCGCCGTGTACGCCGCGTGCGCGGCGATCCGCCTGGCGCGGTTCAACGTGGAGACGGGCACGGAAGAATCGGCTCACCGGGGCTTCAAGGGCCTGCCCAGCCCGGCCGCCGCGGGGGTCGTCGCCTCGCTCGTCCTGTTGCGGGAGTATATCGCGTTCTCGCATGTCAAGTTCGGCCCCACGCCGATCACGCCCGTGGGCGACGCGATCGTGTTCGCGCTGCCGTTCGTCACTTTCGTCGCGGCGCTGCTGATGGTGAGCCGGTTCGATTATCGGCACATGGTCAACGCCTATCTCCGGGGACGCAGGCCCGTCGGCCACGTCATGGCGGCAATGGCCGTCCTGGCCGTTTTCATCTTCCATCCGGAGATCACAATGGCGACGGCCTTCTGCCTCTACGCCCTGACGGGTCCGATCCGACGGCTGACGCAACTGTGGCGGAAGCCCGCGCCGATGCCGGAAGGGGCCGCCGCCGGCCCGGCACCGGGGACTGCGAGAACGGAAAAGACGGCATAGAGGCGGCGACCAACAGACAGCAAACAAGGGACAACAGACGTGACCATGCGCGTTCGCTTTGCACCGTCGCCGACCGGCTACCTGCATGTCGGCGGGGCCCGTACGGCACTGTTCAACTACCTGCTGGCGAAGCAGTCGGGCGGGACGTTCATCCTCCGCATCGAGGACACCGACACCGACCGGAACGTCGTTGATGCCGACCGCAAGATCTTCGACGACCTCCGCTGGCTCGGCCTGCAATGGGATGAGGGCGCGGACGTCGGCGGGCCCTACGGCCCGTATCACCAGTCGCAGCGGCTCGAACACTACCGCCGCCACATCCGCCGGCTCCTCGACGAGGGCCGCGCCTATTACGCCTTCGAGACGGCCGACGAGCTGGAGACCATGCGCAGGCAGGCCGAGGCGCAGAAGCGGGCGTTTCGCTACCCGCGGCCCGCGACGTTCCCGAGCGAGGCGGACGCCGAACGCGCCCGCGGCGAGGGCCGTCCCGTCGTCGTCCGCTTCAAAATGCCCGCCGAAAGCATCACCGTCCACGACCGGATCATGGGCGATGTGACCATCGACGCCGATGAACTCGACGACTTCATCATCCTCAAGGCCGACGGCATGCCGACGTACCACCTTGCGAACGTCGTGGACGATTCGCTGATGAAGGTCACGCACGTCCTCCGCGGCCAGGAGTTCCTCGCCCAGACGCCGCGGCACATCGCTCTGCAGCGGGCGTTCGGCTATCCGACGCCGTCATACGCCCACCTGCCGCTCATCATGGACATGAAGGGCCGAAAGCTCAGCAAACGCGACGGCGACGTCGAGGTTCACTCGTTCCGTGTCCACGGCTATCTGCCGGAAGCGATGGTCAACTTCATCGCCCTGCTCGGCTGGTCGCCCGGCGAGGACCGCGAGAAGATGACGCTCGACGAGATGGTGAAGCTCTTCTCGATCGACCGCGTCGGCCGCACGAACGCAAAGTTCGATCGTGAGAAGCTGCTGGCGTTCAACACGGACGCGATCGCGTCGGCCCCGCCCGAGCGGCTGCTCGCCGCGATGAAGGACTACGTGGCGTTGAACGACACGCCGTTTGCCGGCCTCGATGACGCGACGCTGACCGACCTGCTCCGCGTGAACAGGGGCTTCCGCACGTTCGCCGATATCGTGACCAAGAGCGGGTTCATCTACCGCTCCGACGACACGATCGCGTACGACCCGGACGCCGTCAGGAAGGTCCTGCACAAGAACGACGGGGAGGGCGTCAGGATGCTCCAGACCCTGCTGCCGCGGCTGGAATCGCACGAGCCCTGGACGGCGGAGTCGATCGAGGCGATGCTCAAGGCCCTGTGCGAGGAGCAGAGCCTCGGCATGGGCAAGGTCGCTCAGCCGATCCGCGTGGCCGTCAGCGGAGGGACCATCAGCCCGGCGATCGGCGAGACCCTTGCGCTCCTGGGCAAGCTCCGCAGCCTCGCGCGCATCCGCCGCTGCCTTGCCCACACGACGGCCGGTGACTCCGCGGAGTTGTGAGCCGCCGTCGCGTCCCTTATTATTGTCACCCGGACTGTTCGTACAGGCAGAGGACGGTTCGCTCATGCGGCTGCTTGTCGTCGAAGACAACCCCAAGATGGCCAACCTGATCCGCGAAGGGCTGGTGGGGCAGGGGTATACGGTTGATCTTGCCGAGGGCGGCCATCTCGCCGAGGAGATGGTGGGCGCACAGCCCTACGACGTGATCGTCTTCGACGTGATGCTGCCCGATCTGGACGGCGTGCAGGTCTGCCGGAACCTGCGACGGCGGCAGGTGAAAACCCCGATCCTGATGGTGACCGCGCTGTCCACGACCGCCGACAAGGTCACGGGCCTCGACGCCGGGGCCGACGACTACCTGACGAAGCCGTTCGAGCTGGACGAACTGGTTGCCCGGATCCGTGCGCTGCTGCGGCGCGGGCAGCCGCAGGAAGGGGCGGTATTGAAGTTCGGGGGGATCGAAATGGACCTTCTGACCCGCAAGGTGACCCGCGACGGCGAGCGGATTCGGCTGACGCCCAAGGAATTCGCGTTGCTCGAGTTCTTCCTGCGGAACCCCAACCGCGTGCTGACGCGGGCTTCGATCGGCGAACATGTGTGGGACATGAGTTTCGACAGCGACAGCAACGTCATCGACGTCTACGTGAGCACGCTCCGACGGAAGATCGGCAAGGGCCCCGGCCAGCAACTGATCCATACCGTCATCGGCGCGGGCTACATCCTCAGCACCGAAGACTGGAACGCCTGAGCCGGTCGGCGGATTGAGAGACGGCCTGATGTGGCGACAGTTTCAGACCCTTCGCTTCAAGCTCGCCGCCCTCAATCTCGTCCTGTTCGGCGTCATCCTCGCCACAGTGTGCATCGTGATCCTGACCCTGCGGGTCCGATCCCGCCGGGCCGACTTTGACGCCTGGATCAAGAGCGTGGCGACCGACATGATGGCTGAGCTGCGGGAGCCGGATTCCATTGCTTCGCGGCCCACCTCGGCGACGAGTTCGCAGATTCGGCTTGAACCATTCTGGTTTCCGGGGGTTTACGTCCAACTCCGGTCCGCGGCCGGCGATGTCATCGACAAGTCCCGCAATCTTCACGGACTCACGCTGCCGCTGAGCGAACGCGCCGCCGCCGCGCGTGCATCCCGAAAGCCTTTTCTGGAAACGCTCTCCGGCGATGTCGCCGCTCAATTGCTCGGCTCGGAAGGCCAACTGCGTCTGCTCACCGTGTACTACCAGGATCCCGGCAAGCCCGAGTATTGCCTGCAGGTGGCCGCAACCCTCGAGCGAGTCCACGCTGCCCTCGACGAACTGCGGTGGCTGTTCCTCGTGTTCGGCACGGCCGGCTTCCTGGCGGCCGGCGTCGCTTCCTGGGTCATGGCCCGCCGTTCGTTGAACCCGATCGGCCGGCTCGCCCGCCAGGCACGCGAGTTGACGGCCGCCCACCTCGACCGTCGCATCGCCACCCCGCGCGGCCGCGATGAGGTTTCCGAACTCGTCGCCACGTTCAACGAGATGCTCGATCGACTCGAAGCCGCCTTCCGGGCGCAGGAACGCTTCATCGCCGATGTCTCCCACGAACTCAAGACCCCGCTTTCCGTCCTGCTCGCCGAGGCCCAGGTCCGGATCCGGCAGCACCGCACGGTCGATGAGTACACGCAATTCGCCTCCAGCGTTCAGGACGAGATGCGCCGGCTGGCACAGGTCGTGGACAGCCTGCTGATGCTGGCCCGAGCCAAGGCGGGGTTCCCGATCTCCTTTACCACCCCGATTTCCCTGAACGAGGTCGTGGCCGACGCCGTTCAACGGTGCCAGCCCTTGACCGTCGATCGCAAGATCCGCCTTGTGCCCACGCTTGCGTGGTCCTCCTCCGACGATGCGGAGCCCGTTATTCGCGGCGATGGGGAACTGCTGGGCTCCATGGTGGGCAACCTCGTCCGCAATGCGATTCGGCACTCACCCGACGGCGGGGCCGTCGAAATCACCGTGCGCGTGGAAGAACGTATTGCGAGCATTTCGGTCCGGGATTGCGGCCCCGGCATCCCGGCGGCGCTCCTGGCACGCATTTTCGATCAGTTTTCGAGCCCTTCTCAAGAGAAACCGGTCGCGCGTGGCACGGGCATCGGGCTGTCAATTGCGAAGGGGATCGCCGAACTCCACGGCGGCTCGATCGCGGCACGGAACAATGCGGCAGGTGGGGCCGAGTTCATCGTTTGCTTGCCAATGGACCGTCCGCAATGAGACAAGCTCTTGTGTACTCCCCGTGAATGCGGATTGCGAAGTTGTCCGCACGAACCAGCCGTCTGCTGCAGAGGCCGGTACCCACCGGCCATTGAATTTGCCGTCGGCGGCGATCAGTTGACCGTCTTCGTCACGCAGGCCTTGTCCGTCCTGGCCTTCGCGAGCATGTTGACCTTCGTCGTAGCAGCAACGAGGTTCTTGCAGGAGACGTCTTGATCAATCCGGCCGCGCCGACGTTCGTACCGTTCGACGGCGTGGCGCGCCGCGCGGGCAGGACCTGCTGCCGGGGTGCGGTTATGGAATAGGCTCCTGGCCGGGAGGGATCTCCACCAGCCGGAGCGGGCCGACGAAGACGATCGCCTGCGTTCCGTCGGAGTCCCGCTTATCCACGACCCGCACGCGGAGAGGCAACTCGGTCACGGTGTCGGGGATCGGCGGCAGCCGCACAAGGTCCCACTCGCAGCCATTGCGCGGCAGGCCCGCATCGCCTTCCCAGAGCACCTTGTCGCCCCACAAGACCTGCGCACAGGTATGCCCGGCCCAGCGGCGGGGAACCTCCTCGAGGCCGTACGCATCCTTCGTGTGGCAGTTCATGTAGACGAGCAGCGCCAGCCGATCGCGCGGGCCGGAAACCGGAAGCTTCGCCGGCAACTCGGCGTAGTCGCCGGCGGTGCACGACCCGTCGCGGTTCAGAACGAACGCCGCCGCCTGCAGGACGCCCTCGCGATACGGTCCGCCGATCCAGTCGCCGCGGAACTGCTCGCGCGCCTCCGGCAGCACGGTGGCCAGGACGCGGAGCTTGGCGTTGGCCTTGGCGCGGCCCCAGTCGAGCGGGACGTTCGGCAGATCCTTGAGCAGCTTGCCGATGACGACGACGAACCAGCCGTATTCGCCGATGCGCTTGGACAGAAGAGTCTGCCGTTCGGCGACGAGGGCCTTCCAGCCCTTGCCGTCCAGCGCGGCCCGGCGCTGCCACCATCCGGCGTACTCGGGCGCCGACCGGAGCACGGCGAGGGCCCTAGCGACCTGTCCGACCTCCTGCGTCACGCGATCGCGGACGGCCGCGGCCAGTTCGTCGGCGCGGGCCAGGTCGCCGTCGTGAACGGCGTTCAGGATCTTCCGCTGGTGCTCGTCCCACCAGTATTCGGGGTAAGCCAGTTCCGCCGCCGCCCGGCCGACCGCGACCTCGGCCCGCATGGGATCGAGCAGGGCCTTCTGTAGCCGTTCGGGGTCGAGCATGGTTTCCTGCGCCGCGTGCCGTTCGATGCTGCGGAGATTTTCGTCGAGCTTCGCGAACATCGCCGTTGCCTTCTCGCGGTCGGCCGCGCGGCGAAGCCTGGGCGGGACGAACGGGTTCCACTCGCTCGTCCGCGCGGGGTAGACGAACAGCCGCTTCACCTGTGCCAGCGTGTCGTCAAACGCGAACGCGGCGGCGACCGCCGACGGGCCGAATACGGTGTCGTAGACCCTCGCGCGGGTCGCCCGCCAGTCGTGCCTCTCCGCGTCCCAGCCCCACCAGTTGATCACGGGCACGACGCAGTACTGCTCCCAGGCGTTGCCGCCCCACGGCATGACCGCCTGCAGGCTTTCGCCGCACCGCGCGAGATCCTCGTATCGCGGCTCGTGCCAGCCGACGGCCATCGACGGCAGCTCGATGTACGCCCGCCGCCCACCGCCCAGCGTGGAGTTGCCCTCGATGTGCGTGAAGCCGCTCGTCGGCCGCGGCCAGTTGTGCCACCACGACAGCTTCGTCTTGAGGCCGAGCGCGCGGGCCGTCGCCAGTTCCTCCGGCGTCGGCACGGGCGTCCAGAACCACAGCGCCTCTTCCATGCCCGCGACCTTCATCACCTTGCCGTTGAACGGCGCGGCGATGACCTGGTACGAGCCCTTGGGCGGCGTCGTGGCGATGCGGTTGCCGGCGATGCCGTGCTGCCGGCCCAGTTCGAGGACCTTCGCGACAATCTCCTCCGGCGCCTCGCCCGGGCCTTTGTCGTCGAACGAGATCCACAACCCGTCGACGCCCATGGCGATGAACTGCCGGAACGTGTCAAGGACCGCGCCCTGGTCTTTGCGGGGCACGCCGCTGTTGACCGTGCCGAAGACGACGATGTCGCGACGGCGGGCCTCGCGGATCACCTCGGCGATCTGCGCCCTGTCCTTGTCGGTGAAGGCGTAGCCGGCATCGAAGGCGTACGTGCCGTTGCGCAGGTCGATGAAGTTCACGCGCGAGATGGCGTAAAGGTCCCAGATGCCCGGCTGGAGGTGGTGCGCGACCTGCGTCTGCGGACGGCCCCGCCAGGGAACGCCGGGCCGGTCGCGGACCGACGCCGGCGTCAGCGTCAGCGTGCCGTCTCGCTTCGTGAGAAGCTGGTAGAGCGTGTCCTGCCCGTAGAGCGTCCCGCGGGCGTCGCTTCCGCCGACGAGGACGATGGTCTTGCCGTCGGCGGCGAGCGTGTCGATCACGTAGCCGTCACGGCCGGGCGACGTCTCGCCCAGGTCGAGCCGCTTCTCCGCGCACAGACGGTCGAGCCACGCGTTCGTCGCCCGCTCGCCCAGGAGCAGGACAACGTCGTGCCGCTTCCAGTCGTCGGCCTCCGAGAGCACCGGCCACCTTCGACCGAAGCGCCTCTCGACCCGCCGTTGCAGCAGGTCGGCGGCACATCGCGCCGGCTCGCTCGCCCGGGCGCCGATCACGATGGCCACGGCCCCGTCCTTCAGCTCAACCGGAGCGGACTCCGACCAGCGGACCTCCGTCGGCACAGGGACGAGCGAAGGGTGTCCGCCATCGCCCGGCGCCGCCGGCGAAAGACCCGAAAGCCATCCCACGATCATCCAGCAAAGCATCATATTCACCCATCCACAGGCGGAACCCCGCCTGTTCTGCGCCCGGGCTCCCGCGCACGCCCCGGAAACGACGTCAGTCGGCGGCCGTCTGCTCGAAGTAGAATACGCCCTTCTTGTTCGACGTCACGACGTCCAGGCGTTTGTCGCCGTTGATGTCGATAACCTCGAATTGCAGGCCGACGCCGCTTTCGGCGTCGATGATGTGCCGCGTCCACTCCGGCCGGCCGTTTACCCGCCCCTGCTCGAACCAGCACAGCACGGCCGGCTGGAACGAGCCGGGGTCGTGGCCGTTGTGCGCCCAGAACCGCTTGCCCGTCACGAAATCCGGCAGGCCGTCGCCGTTGATGTCCGCCACCACGATCGCGTGTGTCTGCGAGATGCCCTTGTCGATCTCGTGCGTCTTCCATCCGTCCGGCGTCTGCTCACACCAGGCGATTCCGTAGCCGTGCGCGCTGCTGCCGAGTACGTCCATATCGCCGTCGCCGTCGATGTCGGCCACGCAGAGCTGCGCGCCGCCGTAGAACTTCGCCGCATGGAATGCCCACGGCAACTGTCCCGGCGACGCCGGCCCCTCCCACCAGCCCTCCGGGATCACCACATCGAGCCGGCCGTCGCGGTTCACGTCGCCGACGCCGAGGCCGTGGGCCGCCCCCGGATCGCCCGGCTTGCCGATGGCCTGCACGGTCCACGGCTTCGTCGGATCCTCACCGGGCCGGGCGAACGAGCACTTGTCGCCGTCCATGAACACCAGTTCGCGGCGCCCGTCGCCGTCGGCATCGACGTACGCGGGGTTTTCGTTGCCCGTCTGCGCGACGGCCGGATGGGTCTTCCAGGCGCCGCCGTTCGCGCCGGTGTTCTCGAGCCAGCGCGTGTCCTTCCCGGGGAAGCCGACGACGATCAGGTCCGTCTTCCCGTCGCGGTTCACGTCGTCGGCAAAGCACAGAAACGCATCGCTGTAGCCGAAGCGGTTGAACTCCTTCGCCTCGCCGAGCATCGGGACCCTCTTCCAGTCCGGCCCGGCGTAGTAGACGTTCCCCGCGGCGATATCGAGCTTTCCGTCGCCGTTGAAGTCGCCGGTCGCCAGCCCCTCGCTCCGGAACGCGGCGTCCAGCCGATGCCTGCGGAATCCCACCGGCGATTTCGGTGCGGGCATCTTGTGTGCCGCGCGAATCGCCTCCATCACCTCGTTGAGATTCAGCCGGTCGGCCGCGACCGCGTTGGCATCGATCCACGCGGCCTCCTGCGGGTCCATCGTCGTGGCGGGCAGCGGCATGAGCGTCTCGGCCCTGGCCGTCGTCTCGCACGTGATGGCCGTGATCCGCGGCAGGATGCCGTCCGGGCTGGCGACCAGCCGGATCCTGCTGATCTCCTCGGTTCGCGGCCTGATCGCCAGGTACGGCTGGTACGGATCGGCCGACGGGTGGAGCCGCAGCGCCTTCGACGGGCTCAGGAGCTTGCCCGAGTCGTCGAGCGTGAACCCGCACATCAGCGGGAACACGTCCGGCGAGCCCGTCTTGTAGTGGATCTCGATCCCGCCGTACGTCTCCAGCGGACGGGCCCCGCTGGCCGTGCCGCCGAGGAAGTACAGCCCGACGGCGGAAAACCCGCAGGGAATCTCCACCGACCCCGATTTCGGGATCAGCGTGAAGGCGTTCGCAAGCCGCTTGAACGGCACGCCCCCGGCGAGCACTTCGTACCGCGCGTCCGTCCTGCGCTCGGCCTCCGCCCAGCCCTTCGGCATCCCCTGGCGGAAATCGACCTGGAAGCCCGGCCCGGCGTCGATCCGGCCGACGCCCATCCACGCGAACGCGCCGCCGGCGTTGCCGTCGCGCAGCTCGATGCGGACCTGCGTGCCGCGCAGACCCTTCACCTTCATCTTGCGCTCCTGCATCGCGTCATTCTGCGGCGCGGGCACCTTGATCAGCACCTCGCCCTTGCGGGCATCGACAAGCGCGACGTAGTTCTCGTTCCGCCCGCCCCGCTCGCCGTCGTGACCGCAGACGGTCAGGGTGATCTCATCGACGTCGATGATAAACGGCGGCGAGCTGATCATGCCGACGCCCGATTCCCCCTGCGCCAGGGAGGACAGGTACGGCTCCACCTTGCGATTGGCCCCGTCGCGGTCGCGGATGTCCCAGGTCTGGCCAAGCGACAGCGTGGGGCACTTGAGCGCCTGGAACCGACCCGACGCGGGGGCGTTGTCCTGGGCCTTCGACAGCAACGGCAACGCGGCGATCCACGCCACGACAAGTGTGTTGCGCATCGTCATCACGGCGGACTCCTCTTGCTCGGTTTTCCCGTTCGATCACAGCGCGGGCAGCTCCCAGCCTTTGCGCCGGGGCCGATCCACATACGTGTTCGCCTCGTCATCGCCGACGAAAACCTCCTTGTCCGGGTCCCATCGGAGCCGGCGTCCGACACGGCGGGCGATGTTCGCCAGGTGGCAGACGGTGATCGAGCGGTGGCCGATCTCGACGTCGGCGTTCGGCAGCGTGCGGCTCTTGATGCAGTCGAGCCAGTTCTGGATGTGCGGCCGCGAGACCCAGTCCGGCCCCTCCCACGCCTGGCGGACCGACGGGTCCGGCGGGTTCCGGATGAAGCCCGGCGGGTCCGTCTTGAACTCGTTGCGGTCGAGCCTCATCGTCGCATCGGTGCCGATGAAAACGGCGCCGCCGAGCGGCCCGTCGTCCAGGTCAAAATCAACTTGCGTCCCGTCGGCGTATCGCATGGAGACGCTGCCGTTCGGCCCCGGCGACGTCGGCCATATCTCGACGGGCCCCGTGGTGCACTTGCCCAGCGCCCACTGGATCTGGTCCACGCCGTGCGCGCCCCAGTTCGTCATCTGCCCGCCCGAGTATTCCCGCCAGCCCATCCACCCGAACTGCAATGCGTGGTTGAACGGCCGCGCCTCGGTCTGCGCCTGCCAGATGTCCCAGTCGTCGCCCTCGGGGATCGGCTGCTCCGGCAGACCGTCGTAGTCGCGCGGACCGGGGTAGTTGCAGCCCCGCACTTTCTTGAGCTTGCCCAGCCCGCCCTTGCGGATGAACTCGCACGCAAAGCGGTTCATCTCCATCGTCCGCTGCTGCGAGCCGACCTGGAAGATCCGCTGGTACTTGCGGACCACATTGACGAGCACCCGCCCCTCGGCAATGGTCAGCGTCAGCGGCTTCTCCGCGTAAACGTCGAGCCCCGCCTGGCACGCATGGATGCACGGCAGCACGCGGGCATGGTCGGTCGTCGCGACGACGACGGCGTCGAGCTTCTCCTTCTCGAGCATCTCCTTGTGGTACTGGTAGACCTTCCAGTCGGCCTTCTTCTGCTGGAGCGTTTCCTTGCACCGCTGGAGGTAGCAGTCGCAGATGGCGACGATCCGCGCCCCGTCCTTGGGCACGTGGTCCATCAACTGCCGGGCGCGCCCGCCGGTCCCGATAAATCCCAGGAGGATGCGGTCGTTGGCCCCCGGCCGCCCCGGCGCCGCGAGCACGCCGCTCGGCACAAAGTACGGCGCCGCGATCGCCGCGGAGGCAGCAGCGCCTGTCTTGAGCAATGCCCGTCGTGTGATTCGCTCTTGACGACTCATGATTCATCCTCGCAGGTTGGAGTGCAGGGCTCGGTCCGGCTGAACTCGCCGCCGAAGCCCAGCCTGTAGGTGGACGCAGGCAAGATGCCTGCACCACAAGGGTTGTCCCCCGGGTCGGCACCAGTCCGTCCGATCCTCCATCCGCGTAGTCCGGGGGCGCCTCAAGAAAGACCGGGCGCACTATACCCCCGCAGCCGAACCGGCGTCAACTCATTATGCTGCGGCTTCCAGCCTGCCCTCGCACGCCCGGGCGCAGGCCGCCATCGTGGTGCGGGCCTCCGGCCAGCAGCCCCGTACAGCCGATGCCTTCAGCGGCAGGACGATGACACGCTGCTCCCGCACTCATCGCGAACCCTGCCGACGAAGGCGTCGGCACAACGCACGGCAGCGTCACAACCCGCGAAGCGGGCAAGACCGGCCGTTCTTTCTGTTTCCCCTTGGGGTCGTTTTGGGCTTTTCATTGGCCGTTCTGGTAGACTGGCCCCCGTGCGGTGAACATGGTGATCGACCGCAGCCTCCGTTGTGCCGCCTTTGTCCCGGTTCGGCAACACGGGAGGACGAGGGCTACGCGACCATTGCCAGGCTGCCGACGAGCACAGCCAGGGAGGTAGCATTCTATGATTCGTCTTGTCGATCTTCTCGATCTGAGCGACGTCCGGCTTCGGGATTACAAGATCCATCTTGCAACGGGCTCGAATCCTACGCCCTTGGAGGCCTACCGCGACGGGAGGTTCAAGGAATGGCAGGAAGAGCAGCGGAACAAGAACTTCGAGTGCCGCATGGTTCTCAGCCTGATCCACTTGCGTGCCGACACGTGGCTCTTCGCAGGCGTATATAAGGTTCGCGGCATCCGGCGCAAGACGAAAGAGCACTTCTACTATCGAACGGAACTCCTGCCCAATCAGAGTGACTTGATCGGACGCATCATCGTACGCACAGCATTTCCAGTACGCGATTCTGGAGATTGCGGACTTCCAGATGACCGATGACGAGGTCAGCAGGCGTGAACAGCACTGGAAGCTCGTCCTTCTGTCACGCGTGAACGGCCTGAACCGGAATTGATGTTCACCGTTCGATGGGAAGAAGACATCGGGCCGAAAGGCCCGGTCGCCATGCCCTGATTACGAGGCAATGCCCAGGTCCAGGGCGGCCCGCCGCAGGCGGGCGTCGTCGGTCCACAGCACCGCGCCGGACAGAAGAGCCGAGGCCAGCAGGTGCATATCAATCCAGCCAAGCCCTCGTCCAAAGAGACGATGTCGGTCGATGAACGCCAGGACCTCGTTGTCGTCCGCCGGTTCTGCCACGGGAAGCCAGGCGAGGAGCAGGAGCACTTCCTCGCGGTTCTGCAGTGATCCGCATGCCAGTTCGCCGATCACGAAGGGGTGACACAGGACCTGGCCGTCCGCCAGGAGCTGCGACAGCTTCGCGGAGGACCTGCGAAAGTGGTTCACCCAGACGGACGTATCCACGAGGTTCATCGTCGTGTCGCACTGCGCCTGCGAGGAATCGGTGCCAGCCGTTTCTCCGTCCCGCCCAGCGAGGCCAGACGCAGGGCGCTCTGGCGGGCGATGAGGGCCTCCAGCCCGGCCCGGACGAGGGACGTCTTTTCTCGGATTCCCGTAAGCGCCGCCGCCTGCTTCAGCAGCCCATCGTCAATGTGCAGCGTTGTTCTCATATGCATCAATATGCACTTTCGATGCATACCTGTCAAGTGGGGTGGGCGAGGTGCATGGCTGATAGCTGAAAGCTGAGAGCTGACAGCTAAGAGACGAACTGGCTCGTTTGCGGCGAGCGCGTTATCGTCAACCGCATCGTGCCAGGGGGCGTTTCGGTGGCGTCCACCGCCGCGGCCCGGCACGGCAACGCTCACACGAACGGGAGAATCCGGCCATGACGACACGAACGGTCCTGCCGATGGCATCGCTGACCCTTTTTCTCGCCGCAGGCACGCCGGTCGTGGCGGACGACCTCGCCGCCGGCTTTGCAGCCCCGGCCGACGCCTGCAAACCCTGGACCTACTGGTGGTGGCTCGACAGCTACGCGACGAAGGAAGGCATCACGAAAGATTTGGAGGAGATGAAGCGCCAGGGCATCGCCGGCGCGCTCGTCTTCGACGCCGGCGAGGGCAAGGGCTCGCCCGTCGGTCCGAAGTTCATGGGCCCCGAGTGGCGCGAGCTGTTCAAGCACGCCGTTCGCGAGGCCGACCGGCTCGGCATCGTCCTCGGCGCGAACATCTGCAGCGGCTGGAATGCCGGCGGCACGTGGGTCGTGCCGGAACACGCCGCCAAGCGCCTGGTGTGGTCCACCGCCGAGATTGAGGGCCCCGGCCCCGTCGCCCGGGACCTGCCGAAGCCCGAGGTAAAGGAGGACTATTACCGCGACATCGCCGTCGTCGCCTACCCCGGCCCCGGCCGGCCGGCCAATGCCGCTCCGCTCAAGAACTGGGAGGTCAAAGCCGCGCGGGTCTACCTCGCCTCGCCGCCGGAAACGCTCCACGAGGAGATCCCCGAGACGCCCAACGACCGCGACTGCGAGGGCGGGCAGGTCATCGACCTGTCGGACAAGCTCGACGCCAACGGCCGGCTGACGTGGAACGCCCCGGCCGGCACGTGGACCGTGCTGCGATTCGGCTACACGCTGCTCGGCGCCAGGACGAGCTGCCCCAGTCCGAACACGCAGGGGCTCGAGATCGACTTCCTCAGCGCCAGGGCGCTGGATGCGCACTGGGCCGAGACCGGCGCGAAGATGCTCGACGACGCCGGCCCGCTGACCGGCAAGACGCTGCAGTATGTCCACGACGACAGCTACGAGGTTACCCATCCGTTTCCCGTCCAGCTCAACTGGACGCCCGCGTTTCGCGACGAGTTCCGCGCCCGCCGTGGCTATGACCCGCTCCGCTACCTCCCCGTGCTTGCCGGCAAGGTCGTGGACAGCCGCGGTGTTTCCAACCGCTTCCTCTGGGACTACCGCCGGACGATCGCCGACCTCTTCGCCGACGGCCACTACCGCCGTCTGCACGAGCTGGCACGGCAGCGCGGCGTCGGCACGCACCCGGAGTCCGGCGGGCCGTTCTGGCCGTGCATCGACGCCCTCCTGCTCGAAGGCATCAACGACATCCCCATGGGCGAGTTCTGGAAGCGAGTGCCCGAAAAGCCTGACGGCAAGATCACGTGGGCCGACGCCGGCAATTACCGCATCTGCGACACGGTGCGCCAGGCGGCGTCGGCGGCCCACATCTACGGCAAGCCCGTCTGCCAGGCCGAGGCGTACACCTCAATGGGCCCCAATTGGGAGGAGGACTTCTACGACCTGAAGGATATCGGCGACCGGGCCTTCTGCGCCGGCCTCACGCGCAACGTGCTCTGCTTCTACGTCCATCAGGGCAGGCTCGACGTCTTCCCCGGCTACCAGTGGGAGGCCGCCGGCACGCACTTCGACCGCAACGTGACCTGGTGGAACCAGATCCACGCCTGGCTCCGCTACCTCAGCCGCTGCCAGTACATGCTGCGGCAGGGCCTCTTTGTCGCCGACCTGTGCTACTTCTACGGTGAGGACGCTCCCAACTACGTCCCCGCCAAGACCTTCATGCGCCCCGCCCTGCCCGAGGGCTACGACTGTGACACAATCAACGCCGACGCCCTCCTGACCCGCCTGAGCGTGAAGGACGGCCGCCTCGTCCTGCCCGACGGCATGAGCTACCGTTACCTCGTCCTGCCCGACCGGCGGATGATGTCGCCGCATATCCTGCGGAAGGTCCAGGAGATGGTCGAGGCCGGCGCGACCGCGATCGGGCCCAAGCCCAAGCGGGCGCCCGGCCTGGGCGGCTTCCCGGGCTGCGACGCCGAGGTGCGCCGAATTGCCGACGCGGTGTGGGGCGACGCGGACGGCAAGAACATCACCGTGAAGAAGGCCGGTCGCGGCCGGGTCATCTGGGGCAAGGCGCTGCCGGAGATCCTTGCGGCCGACGGCCTGCCGCCGGATTTCGAGGCGTGGGCGGCGGGCACGCGGCTTGATACGAAAGCGGTCGATTGGATCCACCGGCGGGCGGGCGACGTGGACATCTATTTCGTCTGCAACCAGCTCGACCGGCCGCAGTCGGCCCGGTGCGTCTTTCGCGTGGCCGGTCGCACGCCGGAGATCTGGGATGCCGTTACCGGCGAGCGATGGGACGCCACCGATTTCCGCGAGGACGCCGGCCGTACGGTCGTCCCGCTGGAGTTCGCCCCGCGGCAGTCGTGGTTCGTCGTGTTCCGCAAGCCCATCGGCGACGCCAGGCCGGACGGCGGCAGGCCCAACGTGCCCGCCCTGGTCACGGCCGGCGAGATTGCCGGGCCGTGGACCGTGCGCTTCGACCCGAAGTGGGGCGGGCCGGAGTCGGCGACCTTCGAACGGCTGGAGGACTGGACGAAGCGCCCCGAGCCGGGGATCCGCTATTACTCAGGCAAGGCCGTCTACGAGAAGACGTTCGACCTGCCCCCGTCGCTGCGAGGCCCGGGCCATCGGGTGTACCTGGATCTGGGCCGGATCAAGAACGTCGCCGAGGTCCGGCTGAACGGCAAAGACCTGGGCGTTGTCTGGACGGCCCCATGGCGCGTGGAAATCACCGCGGCGGTGCAGGCCGCCGGCAACAGGCTGGAGATCGGCGTGGTCAACCTCTGGCCCAACCGCCTGATCGGCGACGCCGACCAGCCGCCCGAGAAACGCCTGACGACGACGAACGTCAAGAAGTTCAAGAAGGACTCGCCCCTGATGGAATCCGGCCTCCTCGGTCCCGTTACACTGAAGACCCCGGGCTGACTCCGGGCGGGTGGACGGGATCGGCATGAGATTGCGGAGGGCGGTTTTTCGCGGCCGCGCGCCGGCGGCGCGCCGAAGGTTCGCACGCCTTGTGTTTCTCTTCTCGCCTTTCATGCCCCTCCTGCTTCAACCGCGTTGTGGCCGCCCTTCGCTGAGGCGCAGGATGGGGCCCCGTCGTGTGTCGTCGCCGCCGTCTGCGACGCGACCGGCTACCCTCCCCGCCCCCTGGCGTCGCGGCGGGCCGGGTCCACTTCCAAACCGTAGCGCTTCATCTTCTTATAGAGCGTCGTGCGGTTGATCTCGAGGAGGTCGGCGGTGACCTGCCGGTTCCAGTTGTTGGCGCGGAGCGCCTGCTCGATGATCCGCTTCTCCGGTTCCTCGAGGGCCTGCTTGAGCGACATCGGCCGCCACTGGCCGTCATTCGCGGCGGCGGGGGCGCTCGCGGCCTCGAGGAGTACCGCCGGAAGATCGTCCACGTCAAGCGTCCGGTTCTTCGTCAGGATCACGGCCCGCTCGACCACGTTCTCCAGCTCGCGGACGTTGCCCGGCCACGAATAGCGCTGCATCTGCTGGATGGCCGCGTCGGTGAAGCCGAGGATCTCCTTCTTCGCCTGGGCGCAGTAGACCTTCAGGAAGTGCTCCGCGAGCCGCGGGATGTCGCCGATCCGCTCGACAAGCCGCGGCAGGCTGATCGTGACGACGTTGATGCGGTAGTAGAGGTCCTGCCGGAATCGTCCCGCCTTGACCTCGTCGGAGAGGTCCCGGTTGCTTGCCAGAATGACCCGCACGTCGACCGTCTGCGTCTTGTTGCTGCCGACCGGCTCGAACTGCCGCTCCTGCAGCACCCGGAGGAGCTTCACCTGCAGCGCTGGCGAGGCGCTGTTGATCTCGTCGAGGAAGATCGTTCCGCCGTCCGCCGCCTTGAACCGCCCCTCCTTGTCGCCGACGGCGCCCGTGAACGCCCCGCGGACGTGGCCGAACAGCTCGCTCTCCAGCAGCGTCTCGGGGATTGCCCCGCAGCTCACTTCGACGAACGGTCTGTCGCGCCGCTGGCTGCGGTAGTGGATCGCCCGCGCCACCAGCGACTTGCCCGTGCCCGAATCGCCCTGCATCAGCACCGTCGCCTTTGAATCGGCCACGGTCTCGATCAGGTCGAAGATCTTCAGCATCTTGTAGTCGTGCCCGATGATGTTGTCGAGCCCGTACCGCAGTCCCAGCTGCTCGCGGAGGCTGCGGTTTTCACGGATCAGCGACTGCTGCTTCAGCGCCCGCTCGACCACGAGCCGGATCTGGTCGTCGATAATCGGCTTCGTCAGGTAGTCGTACGCGCCGAGCTTGATCGCCTCCACCGCGCTTTCGATCGTCCCGTACCCCGTGATCATGATCACGACCGTGTCCGGATACCGCTGCCGGATCACCCGGAGCAGTTCGAACCCGTCGTTGTCGGGCATGTTGATGTCGGTCAGCACGAGCTGAAACCGCTGCCGCTCCATCGCGGTCAGCGCCGTCTGGAATGATGATGCCCCCGCCGCCTCGTATCCTTCGAGCCGCAGAAACTCCGTCAACGACTCAAGAATGATCCGGTCGTCGTCGACAACGAGGATCCGTTCCTTCGGATCAGCCATCGGATGCACCTCCCGGCGGCGGCACGCAACTGTCCAGCGGGATGCGTACGACAAACCGGGCGCCCCCCTGGTCGCGGTTCTCCGCCGTCAGCCGGCCGCGGTACTTCTCGACGATATCACGGCAGATCGCCAGCCCGAGCCCCGTGCCCTTGCCCGGCGGCTTCGTCGTGAAGAACGGCTCGAACACCCGTTCGGGCTGCTCCGGCAGCCCAGGCCCCGTGTCGTCAAACCGGATCACGGCCTCGCGCCCGCTGATCGCACTGTGGATCGCCAGCGTCCCGCCGTCCGGCATGGCATCCAGCGCGTTCTTGATGATGTTGCAGAAGACCTGGAACAGGTTCCCCCCTCCGCGCACCACCGGCAGCGCCCCGGCGAACGAACAAACCACCGCCACGCGGGCCCCCGCCGCCTGATCGCCCAACGCCCGCACGGCCTCCTCGACGATCGTGTTGAGGCTTGTGTCCTCGTACGAAACGTGCGCGTTCCGAGAGAACTCCAAGAGGTCCGTCACGATCTGCGCCATCCGCAGAAGGCCGGAACGCGATTCCTCCAGATAGCGTTTCGCCTTCTCTGCCTCGCCGGCGTCGATCACACGCCGGGCAAGCCCCAGGTAGCGCAGGATCCCGTCCAGGGGATTGTTCAGTTCGTGGGCCACGCGGGCCGCCAGCTTGCCCAGCGCCGCCATCCGCTCCGAGACCGCCAGCCGTTTCTCCATGCCGATGCTGGCGGTGACATCCTCGACGATAAGAAGCCCGCCGACTGCTTCCGGCGCCGATCCGCCCGTCAGCGGACTGCACGTAAGATTCAGTATGAGTTCACGCCCTGCGTCTGCGCGGTATGTAATGTGCTCAAAGCGCCTGGGCAGTTGCCCTTCCAGCGCCCCCCGCAGTTCGGCCGCCCAGTCCTCGTACTTGCTTTCGACGGCCCGTTGCCGCAGGGCGTCCGCCAGCGACTCGCCCGGCTGGGCCAGCAACCACGCCGCTTCATTGGCGTGAGTGATGCGGAGATGCCGGTCAAACACGACCAGTCCCAACGGCAACGAATGGAACACCGTTTCCGCCGCATCCCGCAGCGTCATCGGTTGGCGACCCGATGCCGAAGGAGGGGTTGCGCCGGAACTGATGGAATCCTGATCCTGGGACGACGAGGCAGAGTGATCCAGCGGCTGAGCCATGATTCCAGCAGAACCGGCCGATACCCCTTGTCGAGCTACGGCGAAACCCGCTCAGGAGCGTTGCCGGGGAACAACGTATACCGCTTTATCGTCCCGAGTCAATGGGGAGTGTTGCAATCAGACAACATAGCAGGTTGTATTGCGTTGCGATATGTCGACTTTTAGGCGTCTCCATGTCGCGAATTAAGAATATTCGTCTTCCCGCTTGGACAACACTGGTTACATGCAAACCGGGGACGTATGCAAGAGAGCAAAAGGGGGCTCCTGAAACCGGGTAGTACAGCCCCGCCGCAAAATGGAATCGGACCCACCCGCGACCGCCGTCAAGCCGTACCTCGTCCAGCCTCAGAGGCCATTCCTCCCCGACCGGTTCGCCGACACGGGCTACGAGCCCCACGATGCTTCCCCGTCGGAAATCAGGCTGACTGGGCGGCGGGTCCCACGCCACCGCCCCGCAGAGCCGGGACCACTGGGCGGCCGAGCGGACATGGATGAAATCGAACTCGTCGCAGAGCGGTTCCGCCAAGTCCGTCGGAAGGCTCGCACCTTCCGCCAGCCGGAAGGACCACCGCGGCGAGTTCGAAAGATCGACAGGCTGGGCGAGTTCCCACAGGATCGTTTTCGCCGGTCTGCTGGAACTGCATCCGTGGCACCACGCCGCCGCCCAGACACAAAGGAGAAGGGCGCGTCGGATGCCACGGCGACGGCTCATTCGGCCCACGACGCGGTCGCTCAACCAAGGCCCTCCACGAATCGCTGCACGTTCACCTTGGCATCGCCGAGCAGCAGGATGGTCTTCGGGTTCTGGTACAGCGGGTTGGCGACGCCCGAGTAGCCGGGCTTCTCGTCCAGATTGCACACCACCACGCAGCCCGCTTCATGGGCCATGAGAATGGGCATGCCCGAGATTGGCGTGCCCTCGGCCTCGATGGCCGCGGGGTTCACGACGTCGCAGGCGCCCACCACGATGACAAGGTCCGTATCCTTGAAGTCGGGGTTGATCCGGTCGAGTTCGTACAGCTTGTCGTAGTCCACTTCGGCCTCGGCCAGGAGCACATGCATGTGGCCGGGCATTCGTCCCGCGACAGGGTGAACCGCGAACCGCACCGGCTTGCCCATCGACTCCAGCGTTCTGCTCAACCGGGCGACCTCAAACTGGGCCTCCGCGAGCGCCATGCCGTAGCCGGGGACAATGATGACCGAGCGTGCCGCCCGCGCCGCCTCGACCGCCCGCGCCAGCGGGTCCCGCTGCGCCTGCGGCCGGAGATCCTCGTGCCCGGGGTGGGGGGGCGGGGAACCGTCCGGCGCCGCCGGCACGCGGCGGTTCGGCTTGGCTTCCGCGGATTTCGGCTGTATCCCGGTGCAAACGGCGAAGAGACTGCGGCTCATCGCGCGGCACATGACGTGAGTCAGGATCGACCCGGACGCGGCCACGGTCGCCCCGCACGCAATCAGCAGGCGGTTCTCGATCGTCACGCCGCACATCGCCGCCGCCAGCCCGGCCGTCGCGTTCAGGAACGAGATCAGGACGGGCATGTCGGCGCCGCCGACGCGAATCGCAAAGACAATGCCCATCGTGACCGAAGCGAGAACCAGCAGCATGAGCAGTGCGCGACTCTCCTGTCGGCCGGTCAGGCCCGCGAAGGCGGCCAGGATGATCGTAGCCCCGGCCAGGGCGAAGAAGACGGCCGTGTGTGCGGGCAACAGGGTCGGCGTCTGCCGCAGCCGGCCCGACAACTTGCCGCTCGCGATCATGCTGCCGCTGAACGTCGCCGCGCCGATGATCAGCCCCGACAGGCCCGAAGCCACGCCGACCGCCGACGGAGGGCCTCCGCCGACCCGCGTGAGTTCGACAATCGAGACGAGCGTGGCCGCGATTCCCCCCGCGCCGTGCTGGAACGCGACCATCGCGGGGATCTGCACCATGCTCACCCGCACGGCGACGACCCAGCCCGCCGTGGCCCCGACGAGCAGCGCAGGGATCACCACCGACAAGTCGGTGATCCGCGCCCGGTACATGACGGCGATGCCCGCGAGCACCAGCGCAAGCGCCTCGAGCAGGTTGCCCCGCCTTGCCCCGCGCGGGCTGCGAAACTGCGAGATCCCCAGGATGAGGATCAGGATAATGGCCAAGTCCACGACGAGGCGTCCGGCGTCAGCCATGGGTACGGCAATCCTCTACGGAGCAGAGTCCTTCTTCTTGAACATGCCGAGCATGCGGTCCGTGATGACGAAGCCGCCGACCACGTTGAAGACCGCCGTGACGACCGCGACGGCCGCGAGCCACTTCCGGGGCGCGCTCAACTCGCCCGCAAAGAGCAGCAGGGCGGCAATCACCGTGACGGCGGATATCGCGTTCGTCATCGACATCAGGGGCGTATGCAGCATCTGCGGCACCCGTGAGATGAGGAGATACCCGATGCCGAAGGCGCAGACGAAGACGGCCAGCATCAAAAGGAGGTTGGTCACGGCGCCCCCCCCGTCCTGGCCATCGCCTCCAAAGCGCCCGCGTGCACGATTTTGCCGTCGCGCGTCACGAGCGACGAGGCCACGATGTCGTCGTTCATGTTGGCGGCGACGTGCCCGTTCCGGATCAGGTTCATGATGTAGTTGTACATGTTGTTCGCGAACAGCCAGGTCGAGCTGACCGGGACCATGCCCGGGATGTTCTTGGTCCCGTCGATGCTGACGCCGTGACGTTCGACGACCTCTCCGTGAGCCGTGATCTCGCAGTTGCCGCCCTGGTCGATGGCGATGTCCACGATGGCCGAGCCGGGCTTCATCCGCCGGACCATGGCGTCGGTCACGAGGACCGGGGCCTCCTTGCCCGGCACGAGGGCCGTCGTGATGACGATGTCGGCCCGCGCCACCGGGTCCGCCAGAAGCTCCCGCTCCTTCTGCAGCCATTCCTCCGTCAGGGTCCTCGCATATCCGCCCTGGCCGACGGCGATGTCCTGCGGGATCTGAAGGTCGACCAGCTTGGCCCCGAGGCTCTTGGCGTGCAGGCACGCCTCGTCGCGAATGTCCGCCGCGAACAGCACCGCCCCGAGCCGTTTCGCGGTGGCCAGCGCCTGCAGGCCCGCCACCCCCGCACCCAGAACCAGCACGCTCGCCGGCTCCAGCGTCCCCACCGCCGTGCCCACCAGCGGCATGAACTTGGCGAGCCGATCGGCCGCCATCAGCACCGCCTTGTAGCCCGCCACCGTGCTCATCGACGTCAGGGCGTCCATCGGCTGGGCGCGGGAGGTCCGCGGGATCGAATCCAGCGTGAACGCGATCACGCCCTTTTCGGCCAGCTTGCGGATCATGGCGTGGTTGTCGGGCGCGGCCGGGTGCAGGAACGTGACGATGTACTGGCCCGCCCGCATCATGTCGATTTCGTGCTTGCCGAGGTCGTCCCGCGGCTGAAGCTCCTTGACCTTGAGGATGACGTCGGACCGGGCGAACAGGTCCTCGATGTCGGGGCAGATTTCAGCGCCGGCCGCCCGGTATTCGTCGTCGGCGTGGAACGAACCGGCGCCGGCTCCCGCCTCGACGAGCACATGGGCCCCCTCCGCGCGCATCCGCTTGACGGTGACCGGCGTTGCCGCGACACGCCGCTCCCCGTGCATCACCTCTCGAGGGACACCAAACGTCAGACCGTGGAAGTTCATCTCTTCAGGCTCCTGGTAATCCGCGAACGACCGCCGCGCAACCTCGGCGGGCCCCGCCCGCCGCTCGTCCGTCGGCAAGCCGTCCCGGCGTTGCCGCGGAAACGCATCCGGCCGGGCCATTGCCCGGCGGACCGGTCGCCATTATACTCCCGTTCTGCAATACCGCATGCGCCGGCGGCTCGGCCGATGCACACGGGCGCTTTGGGCGCGGCAACACCGCCCCGGGAGATGCACCGAGCGATGATTGTGGGCGTTCCCCGAGAGATGAAGCAGGGCGAGCATCGGGTCGGGATGATTCCCGCCGGCGTCGAGGAACTCACACGGGCGGGCCACACCGTGCTCGTTCAGTCTCAGGCCGGCATCGGCTCCGGCGTGCTGGACGATCACTATCGTGCCGCCGGGGCCGAGGTCGTCGAATCCGCCCGGGACGTGTTTGCCCGTGCCGAACTGGTCGTCAAGGTCAAGGAACCGCTGCCCGTCGAGACGGCGATGACCCACCCCGGCCAGGTCGTATTCGCGTACTACCACTTCGCCGCCGACCGGGCGCTGACGGAAGCCGTTCTCGGTTCGGGGATCGTGGCGATCGCCTACGAGACGATTCGCGACAGACACGGGCGGCTGCCCCTGCTCAAGCCGATGAGCGAGATTGCCGGCAAGCTGAGCATCCAGGAGGGCGCCCGCTGCCTGGCCCTGCCGATGACCGGGCGCGGGATCCTGCTTGGGGGGGTGCCGGGCGTGGAGGGCGGGACGGTTCTGATCCTCGGCGGCGGCGTGGTCGGCTCCAACGCGGCCCGGAGTGCCGCGGGGCTCGGCGCCAGGGCGATCGTCCTTGACGTGGACATCGACCGCCTGCGTCATCTTCGCGACATCATGCCGCCCAACGTGGAGGCGATCTACTGCGACCCCGTCACGATCCGTCACTACCTGCCCCAGGCCGACCTGGTTGTGGGCGCCGTGCTGATCCCCGGTTCGCGGTGTCCCACGCTCGTGCACCGCGAGGATCTTAAGCGGATGAAACCCGGGGCGGTGATCGTGGACGTGGACGTCGATCAGGGCGGCTGCGTGGAGAGTACGCGGCCGACGACGCACTCGGACCCCACGTACGTCGTAGAGAATGTCATGCACTACGCGGTCACGAACATGGCGGCCGCCGTCCCGCGGACGAGCACGTTCGCTCTCTGCAACGCGACCCTCCCGTACGTCCTGACGCTTGCCAATCTCGGGTATCGGCGGGCCGCATCACTCGACCCCGGCCTCGCGGCCGGCATCAGCGTCCAGGACGGGCGCCTGATCGACGAGGCCGTCGCACAGGCCTTCGGGATGGACTTCCATCGGGCTTCGCTTTCGCTATGAAGAAACTCATCATCGCAATTGTGGTCATCGCTGCCGTCGGCGGCGGGTACGCGTGGCTTCGCAAGCAAAAGCTGCCGCTCGACGTTTTTGCCGCCAAAATCGAATCGGCACGGCGCGGCGACCTGACGATTCCCATCAAGGCCAGCGGCAAGATCCAGCCCAAGAGCAAACGCGAGATCAAGAGCAAGGCCAGCGGCGAGATCATTGCGATCCCGGTCGATGTGGGCCAGCTCGTGAAAAGGGATCAGATCCTGGTCAAGCTGAAGGAGGACGACGAAACCCGCAACCGCGACGCGGCCAAGGAGGCCTACGTCCAGGCCCAGATCGCCGTCCAGCTCGCCGACATCGACCTGCGGACGCGCCGGGAGGTGGCCTTGCCGGCGGCGGAGGCGTCCCGGCGGCGGGCGGATGCCCAGCTTAATCGCGTTCGCGCCGAGTACGAGTTCAAGAAGAATCTGAAGGAGACGAGCCCGGACGCCATTCCGTCCGTCGAGTGGGTGACGATTCAGGCGCAGTACGAGATCGCCCAGGTGGATGTCGAGACCGCGAAGGCCGACGTTGCCAAGGCCCAACTGGCCGTGGACGCCGGGGCCAAGGAGATCGAGCGGCTCAAGAGCGCCGCCGCCGCGGCCGAATCGCGGTGGAAGGACGCCGAGCAGCGGCTGGTCGAGACGACGGTGCGGTCCCCGATCGACGGGATGGTCCTGAAACGGTACCGCAACGTCGGCGAGATGATCCAGAGCGGCACGCAGTCGCTGACCGGCGGCACCGTGCTGATGGAGATCGCCGACGTCAGCGAGATCTACATGATCGCCAGCGTCGACGAAGCGGACATCGGCAAGGTCCGCGATATGGCGCCGGCCCGTGCCCGGCCCGGCTTCGCTCAGACGACCACCACCCAGCCCACGACGAAGGAGCTTGTGCAGCAGGACACGATCCAGGAGGACACGCCGGTCGAGGTCACCGTCGAGGCCTTCCCCGACGAGCTGTTCCACGGCATCATCGAGCGGATCTCGCCCGAGTCCGAGATCCAGGCCGCCGTCGCCACGTTCGAAGTGCGGATCCGCGTCACGAGCGACAACCGCGAGAAGATCCGCGGCTACTCGGGCATCCAGGCCGAGGCCAAGTTCACGTCCGTGCCCGTGCGCAACGCGTTGCTCGTGCCGTTCGAGGCCGCGCAGCGCGGGCCGACCGGCGAACTCGGCGTGTACGTCCCCGCCGTCAAGGCCGGCGGCAGCGAAGAGGAGCCCAGGTTCCAGCCCTGCAAGTTCGGTTCGAACAACGGCGTCGATGTGGTCGTGCTGGAGGGCATTCAGGACGGCCAGCGCGTCTACACCAAGCTGCCGGTCAAGACCAGGACCGAGAAGAAGGCCGCGGGCGAAGAAACCGATTGATGATCCGAATCCGCAACATGACGAAGTGGTATCGGATGGGCGATTCGGTCGTTCACGCCCTCGACGGGGTCGATCTCGACATCGCGGCCGGCCAGTTTGTGTCGATCACCGGCGCCTCCGGCAGCGGCAAGAGCACGTTGATGCACCTGATCGGCTGCCTGGACCGGCCCACCGGCGGCACCTACGAACTG
Source organism: uncultured Planctomycetales bacterium (assembly GCA_964617875.1). GTDB lineage: Bacteria > Planctomycetota > Phycisphaerae > UBA1845 > PWPN01 > CAZMVY01. The sequence continues at coordinate 41,282 of CAZUAI010000016.1, forward strand.
GCCGGCGAGCCGGTCGCCACCCTGGGCGACCGGCAGCTCGCCCGCGTCCGCAACGAGCGGATCGGGTTTGTGTTTCAGACCTTCAACCTGGTCAACCGCACGTCGGCCGTGGACAACGTCGCCGTGCCGCTCATCTACGCCCGCAAGTCGGGCACGAGAGGTCCGGCCATGCAGGCCCTCGCCCGCGTCGGGCTGGAGCACCGCGCCCACCACAAGCCGAGCGAACTGTCCGGCGGCGAGCGCCAGCGCGTCGCCATCGCCCGCGCGATCGTGAACAACCCGCCGCTGATCCTCGCCGACGAGCCCACGGGCAACCTGGATTCGCGGACGGGCGAGCAGATCCTCGGCATCTTCGACGAACTGCACCGCTCCGGCGTGACGATCGTCCTGGTGACGCACGAAATGGCCGTCGCCGCCCACACCCAGCGGGTCATCCGCATGAAGGACGGCAGGGTCATCGAGGACCGCAACGTGGACGAAGCGTTCCGCAGGGAACTCCTGGCGGAACGAACGGGTGCAACGGGATGAACGGTCATGAGTATGGTGTAACCGGGTGACGGACTGACGAATGTTTTTCTTGCGCATCTGCATGATGGCCTGGCGGGGGTTGCGGGCGAACCTCCTGCGCTCGCTGCTGGCCACGCTGGGCGTGGTCATCGGCGTCGGGGCCGTCATCGCCGCCATGTCCATCCTTGAGGGGGCCCAGCGCGAGGTCCTCGGCAAGGTCAAGTCGCTCGGCTCCGATCAGATCACGATCTACCCCGGTTCGGCCCACCGCGAGGGCCGCGAACTCGGCGTCGTGCAGACGCTCAGGCCGGAGGATGCCGATGCGATCGTCGCGTCCTCGGCCTGCCCCGCCGTCGAGTACGCCTCGCCCGAGGTCCTCGGCGGCGCCCAGGTCAAGTACTTCAACCGCAACGCCAACCTGACCGTCCTGGGCAGCAATCAGAACTACGCGGACATGAACAACTACAAGGTGGCCGACGGCCGTTTCATCACGAAGGAGGACGTCCTGAGCAAGGCCAAGGTCGTCGTCCTGGGGCACAAGGCGGCGAAGGACCTCTTCGGCGGCGGCGGCGCGGCGGTCAACGCCCCGGTCAAGATCCGCGGCATGGGCTTCCGCGTCATCGGCGTCATGGAGAAGAAGGGCAACATCGGCTTTCGCAACGTGGATTCCCAGGTCATCATCCCGATCTCGACGGCCATGGATCGGCTCTTCGGCATCAAGACGGTGACGGCGATCACCGTGAAGGCCCGCGACCCCTCCCAGGTGAACGAGGCGACGCAGCAGGTCAAGCGCGTGCTCCGCGCGCGCCACGCGATCCGCCCGGGCGACCCCGACGACTTCAACGTCTTCAGCCAGGAGGAGCAGCGGAAGACCTTCGCCCAGTTCGTCAAGATCTTCGCGACCGTGCTCTACAGCATCGCCGGCATCAGCCTCGTCGTCGGCGGCATCGGCATCATGAACATCATGCTCGTCTCGGTGACCGAGAGGACCCGCGAGATCGGCGTCCGCATGGCCGTCGGGGCGCAGCGATGGGACATCCTGCGCCAGTTCCTGGTTGAGGCCGGCACGATCAGCCTCCTGGGCGGCGGCTTCGGGGTCCTCATCGGCTACGCCCTGTCCGACCTCATCGAGAAGATCAGCCGCATCTTCGAGACATACACCCCGCCCAGCGTGGTCGCCTGGGCCCTCGGCATGGCCGTCGCGACGGGCATCCTCAGCGGCCTCTACCCGGCCTACAAGGCGTCGCGGCTGGACCCGGTCGAAGCGCTGCGGTACGAATAAGCCGTGATGAAGCGGCCGCGGGACATCGTGATCCTGTCCGGAATCCTGCTGCTGGCGGCGGGCTTGCGCGGGCTCTACCTCGCCGAACTCGTGCGCAACCCCCTGTTCGGCGACCCGGGCGTCGATGCACTCTACCACGACTACTGGGCCCACGCCCTGGTCACCGGCGACTGGACGCCCCCGCCCGGCTTCGAGGATCCGCAGATCCGCACGACGCCCTTCCTCCGGCCGCCGGGCTACCCGTACTTCCTGAGCCTCGTCTACCGCGTTGCCTCGTGCAGCCGCTGGACGGCGGAGCGCCGGTACGCGGTCGCCGCCGTCGTCCAGATGGCCCTCGGGTTGGCCAGCTGCGCCGTCGGGTTCGCCTTTGCCCGGCGGTGGTTCGGCGGCGCGGTCGCGCTCGTCTTTGCGGCGTTTCTGGGGACGTACTGGATCTTCATCTACTATGAGGGCGAACTCGTCGAGCCCGTCCTCCTCGTGCTGTTGCTGCTGCTGCTGGTCCACGCGCTGAGCGGGTGGGCCGCGTCCGTCACGCTGCCCCGGGCCCTGCTCGCGGGCGTCCTGTTGGGGCTGACGGCGCTCGTGCGGCCGAACATCCTGCTGTTTGTCGTTCCTGCCGCAGCGTGGGCATGCTGGATCACGCGCCGCGCACGGCCGTCGCGCCGCGGCCGGTTCGGCGTGGCGGTGCTCGGGCTTGCGGCGGGCGCCGCGATCGCCATTGCGCCGGCGACGGTCCGCAACTGGGTCGTTGCCCGCGATTTTGTCCTGATCTCCGCGAACGGCGGCGTCAACCTGTGGATCGGCAACAACGAGCGGGCCAACGGCCGCTTCGTGACTCCGCCCGGCCTCGAGAGGTTCGACGATTGCTTCCGCTATCCCGAACTCGTGCGCAACCTCGAAGTGCAGTCAGGCCGGCCGATGCGCTACTCGGACGTCGCGCGGCACTACGCTCGGCTGGCGATTGACTACGTGAAATCGCACCCCGGTCGTGCGCTGCGCCTGGCCGGTCAGAAACTGCTGCTCTTCTGGGGCCCTGTCGAAGTTCACCACAACGTTGTCGAGTGGGGCGAACGCCGGAACTCGCTTGTGCTGTGGAACACCCCGCTGAGCTTCCCGACGGTGCTGGCCCTGGCCATCGTCGGAACGGCGATGTTCTTCCTCTTGCCGGCCATGGCCCCCGCTGCGCCGGCGGATGCCGCGCCCCGGCGGCAACAGGCGCAGGTCGTCGTGCTCGTGCTGCTGCTGGTCGCGACGTGGTGTGTGTCGTTTCTGCCGTTCTTCGTGGTTGCGCAGTACCGGGCGCCGGTCGTCGCGCTGCTCCTGCTGCCCGCGGCGATGGCGGTGGTCCGCATCGTCGTGCTGGCCCGCGCCGGCCGTGTGCGAAGCGTCGCGATCTCGGCCGCGGCCTGCGCGGTCCTCGCCGGGCTCGCCTCGGTGAACAAGACGGGCTACAAGCCGGACCTCGCCAAGTGGCACTTCGACCGCGGAACCGCGTACCAGCGGAAAGGCCGCGCCGATGACGCGATGCGCGAGTACGCCGAGGCCGTCCGCGTCGGGCCGACGTACGTCGATGCCCGCCTGGCGCTCGCCGATGCGCTCATGGGCAGCGGCCGCTCGGCTGAGGCCGTCGAACACTACGAGGCCGCCATCCGGGCCAGGCGCGACAACTGCGGCGCCTACATCTCGCTCGGCATCGCGCTGCGCGATCAGGGACGCATCGAGGACGCGGGCCGTGCCTATGAGCATGCCGCACGCTGCGCCCCCGACAGCCTGGAGGCACGCATCAATCTCGGCGTGGTGCTGCAGGAACTCGGGCGGCTCGACGACGCGATTCGTGTCTACCGCGATGCGCTGCGGATCAACCCCGATTCCGGCATGGCCTGGTACAACCTCGCGCTCGTGCTGTACGGAACGGGGCGGTTCGCCGAAGCGTGGCATGCCGTCGGCCAGTGCCGCCGGTGCGGCGAGACCCTGCCGCCCGACTTCCTTCAGGCCCTGTCCGCCAGAATGGCGGAACCCAGGCCCTGATCGCCCCACTGCGCGTTCGTCACGCCCTTCGCACGTGACACCCTCCTTCTCCTTACCTCCCGGCGGCCTTCAGCCGCTCGCGTGCCTCCGCATGGTTCGGATCAATCCGCAACGCCTCCTGGTAGTGCCGGACGGCCTCGTCTCTCTGTCCGCGGAAGCCGAGCAGCGTCCCCAGCGTGGTGTGCAGATTCGCATCGTCCGGCCGCCGCCGCACCGCCTCCCGAATCTCTGCGATCGCCTCGTCGGTCCTGCCCTGCGCCGCCAGCGCAGCGCCGAGGTTGCATCGGGTGTCCGCCGACGATGGGTCGAGCCGCAGTGATTCGCGAAACTCGAGGATCGCCTCGTCCGTCCGGCGACGGTTCAGCAGCGCGACGCCGAGGTTCGAGCGCACGCCCGGGTCGTTGGGCTGCCGACGCAGGGCCTCGCGGTACTCCAGGATCGCCTCGTCCATTTTCCCCTGCTGGAGGAGCGCGTTCGCGATCTTCGCGTGCGCGTCGGGCATGTCCGGTCGAAGCCGCAGCGCCTCGCGGAAGTGCGGGATCGCCCGCTCCGCCTGCCCCTGTTTCGTCAGCGCCACGCCCATGTTGAAGTGCGCCGTCGGCGATTCCGGCCGGAGTTGCAACGCCTCCTCCAGGTGCCGCATCGCCTCGGCAAACGCGCCGCGGTCGGCCAGGACCTTCCCGAGGTTCCCGTGCGCCTGCGGAAACGCCGGCCTGATGCGAAGGGCCTCGCGGAAGTGCCGCTCGGCCTCCGCCGGCTTGCCCTGCTGGACGTAGACCGAGCCCAGGTCGTTGTGCGCCTGTGCGTAATCCGGCCGCAGGCGGATCGCCTCCCGATAGCTGGCGACGGCCTCGGCCACCTTGCCTTGTCCGAACAGCGCGAGGCCGAGTCCGGCATGTGCGGCCGCGGCGCCCGGCGCCCCGCCGACCATCCGCCGGTACAGGCTCTCGGAGTCACGCCAGAAGGTGTAGCAGTGCCGTGTCACCGCTGCTTCGCCCACGGCCGCGAGCATGACGCCCACGGCCGCCGCAATCGGCAACACCCCCGGCCGTCCGCCCGTGCCGAACGCCTCGTTCCACGCGCAGGACAAGACCGCCGCGAGGATCAGCAACAGTCCGACCAGCGGGAAGTACACGAACCGGTCCGCGGCGATCACCGGTGTGAACCCGATGATCCCCATCGCCGGCAGAATCGCGATGAAGAAGAACAGGCTTCCGATCACCGCCACGCGCGTTCGCCGCAGCGACAGCAGCAGCAGCGGGATCAGCACGCACGTGCCCATCACGCCGGCGAGCACCATGCGATCCGACAGGTCCAGCGGCGACGGAAACGGATAATACCACGTCAGGTTCGCCGGCCAGAGGATCTTGCCGAGGTAGAAGACGATGTTGTGACAGAGGATCAGCGGGATGCGCCACGGCGAATGCTCGCCGGGCAGATCGACCACCGCCGTGCGCCCCTGCGAGATGATCGTGATCGCCGCCGAAACAGCTCCGACCGCGAAGAACGGAATCTTCTCGATGACGGCCCGCCGCCCCAGCCGCCGCAACGGCCAGGAGTCCAGCAGCAGAAGAAGCACCGGCAGGAGCGTGCTCGTGGGCTTCGACAGCAGCGCCAGGGCATACGCCCCCAGGCAGCCTGCGTACAGAGGCCATCGCCGCTTCTCGCGCCTCACGTAGCCTGTGTACAGGATCAGGCACACCAGCGCAAAGAACGCATCCAGCAGCGTCTTCCGCTCGGCGACCCACGCCACCGGCTCGACGGTCAGCGGATGCAGGCCGAAGAGAAGCCCGGCCGCCGCAGCCGCCAGTGCCGTTCCCTGCAACGCCTTCTCGCGGGTTGTGGCGCCAGCTTCCCGCCTGCGGCCGGATGCAGGCAGGATGCCTGCACGACAAGGAATCCGCCCGACGCCGGACGGCGTCAGCAGCCGGTACAGGAGCACGATGACGAGCGCCGTGTTGGCGACGTGCAGCGCGAGGCTGGTGCGATGAAACGGGCGGAGGCCGTCCGGCCGGCCGCCGGCCGCGCAGTCAAGCATGAGCGAGATCATCGTCAGCGGCTGGTAGTAGCCGCCGACGGTCGATGGTTCGAGCACCTCGCCGAAGAACCGACGGGCCGCCGCCCGGCTCGGGTTGCGTACGAGGTAGTTCTCGAGCAGGTACTGGTGATCATCAAACGAGATCGCCTGCGCCGAGAGCGCCGGCCAATGCGCCGCCGCCACCGCGGCAACCGCGATGGCGACCAGCATCGCAAGCACGACCGCCGGCGACCGCCGGGGATCGACCTCGTCTGCATCCGCAGGCGCGGGCCGCGCGGTCCCCGGGGACCGCCCGCCGCCTGCGTTTGCCTGTCTCTTGCGGTTCACAAACGCAGTGTAGTCTGTCCGTCATTGGTTGTCAGGATGTGCCGGTTCCCGCGACGGAACGCCCTGTCGATCCCGGTCGGTCTTCAACCGCAGTGCCTGCGGCAGCCCCGTTTCCTTCGCGACCCGCTGGAACTCCGCCTTCATCCTGTCGAGGGCGCCCCGGGCTGCCGGGTCCGCCGCCAGGTTCTTCATTTCGTGCGGGTCGTTGCGGAGGTCGTACAGCTCGTCGATGTCCTCGATCTCCGGGTAGCGGACGTACTTCCAGTCGGTCGTTCGCACGCCGACCATCGTCGGGATGCCCGGCAGCCACTTCTCCCTGTAGTACTCGTACAGAAACGACGTTCGCCACGGCACGTTCTCGCCGGCAAGGATCGGCTTGAGTGAGCGGCCCTGCATGGTCGCCGGCGGCGCGACGCCGGCCAGGTCAAGCAGCGTCGGGGCGAAGTCGATGTTCAGGACCATCTGGTCCCGCGTGCTGCCGGGCTTCGCCACGCCGGGGCCGCACATCACGAACGGGATGCGGATTGATTCCTCGTAGGCCAGCCGCTTGTCGCCACGCCGGTGCTCGCCCATGAAGAAGCCGTTGTCGCCTGCGAACAGGATCACGGTGTTGTCGAGCCGGCCGGCCTCCTTCAACGCCGCCATCACGCGACCGACGCCGTCATCCACGGCGGCGAGGGCTTCGAAATAGCTGATGTTCGCCGGCGGATGGGGGTTCCACGGGGCCCGTGGCACGGACCGGGCGGCCGGTCGCGACGCGGCCTCCTTCCGCCGCGCGGGCCGGCTGGCCCGGGCCTTGCCGCCGCCGGCCGCCAGGTCGCGCTGCCATTGCGGCTTGCTCTCGAACGTATCGTCGAAGCTCTCGGGCATGGCCATCCTTGCGTTGGCGTAGAGGCCCTTGTGCCGCTCCGCCGGCGTGAACGGCCCGTGTACCGCCTTGTGCCAGACGCACAGCGCGAAGGGCTTCTCGCGATTCTTCCGGATGAACTCGACGGCCCGGTCCGTCAGGATGTCCGTCATGTAGCCCTGGGCCTTGAACGCACGGCCGTTCTCGTTGACCTGAGGGTCGATGTACTCGCCCTGGCCGCGGAAGCTGAACCAGTAGTCGAAGCCCGGGCGCGGGTCCGATCGCGGCGCCTGGTGCCACTTGCCGACGAAGCCGGTCTCGTAGCCGGCCTTCTGGAGCAGTTGGGCGAACGTGGGGGTGTCGGGGCCGACCTCCTGGCCCTCGTTGGTCGTGACGCCGTGGGAGTGGGCGTACATGCCGGTGAGGAAGCACGCCCGCGACGGGGCGCAAAGAGAGATGGTGACGAAGGCGTTGGCGAACCGCACGCCGCCGGTCGCGATTCGATCGATATTGGGCGTCTTGACGAACGGGTGCCCCGCGCAGCTCATCGCGTCGTGGCGGAGGTCATCGACGAGGAAGAAGACGAAGTTCGGCCGCCCGACCGGGGCCGCATTCGCCGCTCGGACCGGGGCGGAAAGGAAACCGAGGCTCAAACCCGCAACGGCCGCCGCCGGCAGGGGCAGGCAAGCCCAACGACCGGGATGACGCATGGCATGTTCTCCACGAGGTTCCGCCGCCCGGAACGCCTCGGGCGGCACGATGGCCATCATAACCCCGGCATTGCACGCCGCAACGTTCCCGCGGCGGACAGGGCATTCCCGGCACGCAGCGCATGTCGCGTCGTCTCGGCACCGCCGCGTTCCGGCACGGTAATCCTCGCTGTGGGGTGCGGCCTCACCAGGGGCCGCACTCCTCTCGTCGCCCCCGAGCCTCGGCGCGAGTCCCGCCTCACACGGCCTGCAACTCGAACGACCCCGGTGAGTTGTGGTATCCTGATGAGCGTGACTGACCCGCAAGGAGACCAGACATGAAGATGAGAATGGCCGTCGTTGTTGTCGTCGTCCTGGCCGTCGTTTCGTGGCTCCGTGCCGAGGACGCCAGGCCCGCCGTCCGGCGGCCCAACGTGATCCTGATCGTGACCGACGACCAGGGCTGCGGGGATTTCAGCGTCGCGGGCAACCCGGTGCTGAAGACGCCGAACCTCGACTCGCTGGCGACCGGCGGGATGTGGATGACGCGGTTCTACGTCAGCCCCGTCTGTACGCCGACGCGGGCGTGCCTGATGACGGGACGCTACAACTACCGCACCCGCGCGATCGACACGTACGTCGGCCGGGCGATGATGGAGCCGGCGGAGGTCACCGTTGCCGAGGTGCTTCGCAAGGCCGGGTATGCCACGGGCATCTTTGGCAAGTGGCATCTTGGCGACAACTATCCGATGCGCGCGATGGACAAGGGCTTCGACGAGTCGCTCGTCCTGCGGGGCGGCGGGATCGGGCAACCATCCGATCCGCCGGGCGGCGAAGGCAAGTACACGGACCCGATCCTCTTCCACAACGGACGGCCGGTCCAGACGAAGGGCTATTGCACGGACGTCCAGTTCGGCGCCGCGATGGACTGGATCGAGAAGGACGTGCGGGGGGGCAAGCCCTTCTTCGCCTACATCGCCACCAACGCCCCGCACGACCCGCTCCACGACGTCCCGAAGGCGTCGTACGAGAAATGCAGGTCGCTCGACCTGGCCGGCGTGTTTGTGGGTCCGGCCGACTCGGGGCGACGGGCGGGCGACGTCGATGCGGTGGCCCGGATCTTTGCGATGATCGACAACATCGACGAAAACGTCGGCCGCCTGATGCGGAAGCTCCGCGAACTCAAGGTGCTGGACGACACGCTGATCCTCTTCCTCAACGACAACGGGCCGGCCACGGCGCGTTACGTCGGCCCGATCCGGGGGACCAAGGGCCAGGTGCACGAGGGCGGGATCCGCGCGGCGTTCTTCGCGCACTGGCCGGCGGCGATCCGCGCGGGGCGGACGTGCGAAACCCCCGCCGCCCACATCGACGTCATGCCGACGATCCTGGATGCGTGCGGTGTCCGGCCGCCGGAGGGCGTGAAGCTCGACGGCCGAAGTATCCTGCCGCTGCTGACCGGCTCGCCGACGGGCTGGCCCGAGCGCGAGTTCTTCATTCAATCGCACCGTGGCGACCGGCCGATCCGCTATCACCACTTCGCCGTCGTGACGTCCCGGTGGAAGCTCCTGAACGCTTCCGGGTTTGCGCGTGAGGAGTACGACGGCCCGCCGCAGTTCGAGCTGTACGACCTCGCGCACGATCCGGGCGAACGCAACAACCTGGCCGCGCAGCACCCCGAAACCGTCGATCGCCTCAAACAGGCGTACGATCGCTGGTTTGACGACGTCGGTTCCACGCGGCCCGACAACTACGCGCCGCCGCGGATCCACGTCGGGACGCCGCACGAGAACCCCGTCGTGCTGACGCGCCAGGACTGGCGGCGTCCCCCCGGTGACCGGCACGGCTACGGCACGAACGGCGTATGGCTCCTGCACATCGCCCGCGCGGGGGCGTACCAGGTGCGGCTGCGCTTCCCGGCGTCCGAGGCGGCCGGGAAGGCCACACTGCAGTTCGGCGGCCAGACTCGAACCGCGCCGTTCGACAAGGGCGACACGCAATGCATGTTTGCCCTGACCCTTGCGGCCGGCGACGCCGACCTTCGAGCCACGCTCGCGGCGAACAACAAGGAAACCGGGCCGTGGCAGGTGGATGTCATCGGTCCCGGCGAATAACCTCCGTCGTTGCGTGCCGCCGCGATGGCGGAGTGCAGGCGCGGACGACGGCTGGATGCCGCGGGTTCGTGCGCATCAGGGATCGGCGGCGACGGCGGGGAGCCGCGTGTGCAGGAGGCGCTTCGCGATCTTGCCGGTCGGGCCGCGCGGCAGGTCTTTGTCGATGAAGATGTGCCGGGGCACCTTGTAGCCCGCCAGGTGGCGCCGGCAGTGCTCGCGCAGTTCGAGAGGTGTGACGCCCTGGTCTTCCCGGGGTACGACGAAACCGACGACGACCTCGCCGCGGCTGGCGTCGGGGATGCCGATCACGGCCGATTCGGCGACGACCGGGTGCTGGTCCAGCACCGTCTCGATTTCGCGGGGGAAGACGTTCTCCCCGCCGACGATGATCATTTCCTTCTTCCGTCCCGTGATCCGGATGTAGCCGTCGGCATCGACCATGCCGAGATCGCCGGTGCGGAGCCAGCCGTCCGGGCTGAGGGCGGCGGCTGTGTCTTCGGGCTTGTTGTAGTACGCCTTCATCACGCAGTGACCGCGCACGCAGATTTCGCCCTGCGTCCCGGCCGGGACCGCGCGGCCAAGGTCGTCCATCGCGACGACCTCGACCCCCGCAATGGGCCGGCCAACGGTTCCGGGCCGATGGGCTCCGGGGATGTTCACGGCGACCACGGGAGAGGTCTCGGTCAGACCGTAGCCCTCGAGGATCGTGAGTCTCAGCCGTTGCCTGCACTCTTCGAACACGGCCTGCGGCAGCGGCTCGCCGCCGCTGACGGCGATCCGCACTCTCCGGAAGGCGTCGGCCGTGGCGCTCTTCGTCCGCGCCAGCGTTCCGAACATGCTTGCGATCGCCAGGAGGACCGAGATGTCCTGTTCGACGATCGCGCGAAGCACGTCTCCCGGCTGAAAGCGGGGCTGGTAGAAGACGGTGGCGCCGAGCAGCGTCGGCACAAGCAGCGCCGTCGTCAGCCCGAAGCTGTGGAACATCGGCAGGATGCCGAGGAAGCGATCATCGGTGCGCATGCCCACGTGGCTTGCGCAGCCGAAGGCGTTTGCGTGCAGGTTGTTCTGGGTGAGGCACACGCCCCGGGGCACGCCCGTCGTGCCGGACGTGTAGAGGATCACCGCGACATCGTCGGGGCCGGCGGGGGGAACGCCCGGGAAGGACGCTGCGCCCGCCCGCAGGGCCTGCCCCAGCCCGGCCTTCTCGAGGAAGACCGGCCGTACGGGCAATGGACGCACGACGCCCTCGAGCGGCTCGCAGGTGAGAACCACGTCGAGCCCCGCGTCCGCCACGATGGCCCGCAGCTCGTCGGTCTGCAGAACGGGGTTCAGCGGGACGACCACCTTTCCCGCCCAGAGCCCGCCGTAGAGACTGACTGCGAATCCCACGGAAGACGGCAGCATGACGCCGACGTTCGGACGTTGCGTCTCGGCATCGATGAGCCGTGCCATTCCCGCGGACAGGGCGGCGAGTTGCCCGTAGGTCACTTCGGTCTGCGGGTCTTTGGCGGCGAGTTTGTCGGCATGGCGGCCGGCCGTATCGAGAAAGGCGGCGATGAGCATGGCGGTCTCCGTCTGATGCGCAACAAGACTCCGAATGACGCCCCCGGTCCCTGCGGACGTCGTAGTCTCGCCGAGACCGGCCGATTTGGCAACGGCCGGCCCGGGGCCCGCGGTACGTCTTCGGCGACGGAAGCCTCCCGATGACGCTCAGCCGGGCCTGGGGAACCCGCCCGATCGCTCGAGTTCCGCCACGATCCGGACGAGGTCGGCCACGGACGAAACGCCCATCTTCTCCATCACTCGGGCCCGGTGGACCTTGATCGTCTTCTCGGTCGTCCCGAGCCTCTGGCCGATCTGCTTGTTCAGCAGGCCCGCCGCCACGCCGTCCATGACCTGGCGTTCGCGGGGTGTGAGCGACGCCACCCGGCGTTGGAGTTCCTCGATGGTTCTCCGGGTCCGCCGTGCATCCGCATGCCGGCTCAGCGCCTTTTCGATCGCCGCCAGAAGGTCGTGGTCCTTGAACGGCTTTGGCAGGAACTCGACGGCGCCGGCCTGCACGGCACGAACCGCCATCCGGATGTCGCCGTGGCCGGTGATGAAGATGATCGGCAGGTCGGGAGTCCTCTGCGCCAACCTCTGTTGCAGGTCCAGCCCGCTCATCCCGGACATCCGCACGTCCAGAATCAGGCAGCAGGGCTCGTCGGGAATCGGCGCCTTGAGGAACTCCTCTGCCGACGCGAAGGCCACGGCACGGAACCGGGCGGATTTCAGCAGGCGCGTGAGGGCCGTTCTCATCGAGGCGTCATCGTCAACAACGAAGACGGTTGCGGATTCCATGAATCAACTCGCCCGGGCGATCGGGATCGTGAACTTGAATGCCGAACCGGCCCCCTCGACCGATTCGACCCACAACCGGCCGCCATGGGCCTCCACGATCGACCGGCACACGGCCAGACCCATTCCGACGCCTCCGGGCTTCGTCGTGAAGAATGCGTCGAAGATCCGTTCGCAGTCGTCGGCCGGGATGCCCATCCCCCTATCCCGGACGGTCACCAGGACCGTCGCGGCATCCGTGCATTCCGACGAGACGGTGATCTCGCGGGACGAGACGGTCACCTGACTGACCGCCTCGATCGCATTCAGCAGCAGATTGAATACGACCTGCTGCAACTGGATTTCGGCCCCGGACACGGGAGGGAGGTCCCGCTTCAGACGCAGCTTCAGCGAGACCTGATCCGCCTTCAACCGGTCGTCCGCCATACGTACGACCTGCCGGATGGCCCCGTTCATATCCACGGGGCAGAGCCGAAGCTCGACCCGCCCCAGGAAGCGGCGCACCTGTGCGACGACCTGCGTCGCTCGCGTTGCGTCATTGACGATATCGACCAGCGCCCGCCGGATTTCGTCATGATCAGGATTGGGGCTGTTCAGGAGGCGCTGGCAGGCCTGCGCATTGGCCGTCACTGCTCCGAGAGGCTGATTGACCTCGTGGGCGATCGTGGCCGTCAGCTCGCCCATGGCCGTGATGCGGGCCATCCGGGCCAGTTCCTCGCGAAGCCGCCGCAATTCGCCCTCGGCTCGCTTGCGGTCCGTCACGTCGGACGCCATGCCGACGAGCCGGACCAGCCTGCCCGTTTCGTCGAAGAAACCGTGGGCGTTCTCCTCGATCCACACCACACCGCCGTCGTCGCGGACGAACCGGTACGTCGTGCGATACCCCGGCTGGGTCGGCGAGAGTTGCGCGAGCAACTCCGCCAGTGCCGGCCGATCGTCGGGGTGGACCCGGTCCAGATACGCCGCTCCGCAGTCGATCGCGGCGTTGTCCGCGCGACCGAGAACGTCGGAGGCGTCCGCGGAGCAGGCGATCTTGTCTGTGACGGCGTCCCACTCGAAGGCGAACATCCGTGCGGTTTCCGCGGCGAGCCGCAGACGCTGCTCGCTTTCCCGCAGCTGCCGCTCCGCCTCCTTTCGGGAGAGCGTCTCCTGCTCAATCCGTTCATGGTTGGTGAGCAGTTGCGCGTAGAGTTCATCGTTGGCGATCGCGAGGGACATGTAATTGGCCATGATCTGGAGGGCGTCCAGGTCCGCCTCCGTCAGGTCCGTCCGCATCGTGCGGGAGAAGAGCCCGATGATCCCGATCACCTGGTCGCCGGCCAGCATCGGCGCCCCCGCGTACGACGTAAACGCCCGCGGCGACGGCGGCCGGCTCCGCTCAGCGGCAAGAACGGGGTTGCTCATGACGTCCGGAAGGAACAGGGGGCTTTGGCGTTTCAGGATTTCGCTGGCGATACCGCAACCAATCGGTATCCTTTCAGGACAGTCTGTTTCCTCCAATCCCGAGCAGGCCAGGAAGACGAGGTCGTCGTCCTTCCACAGGCGGAAGACGCAGGCGTCCATGCCGAAGGCCGCGCGAAGCTGTTCCGCCATGGCCTTGGCCCGTTGCGCGAGCGGGGCTGTGCCAACCATCTGGCACCGGAGCAGGGACAGCCGGTGCAGCCGGGTGCAAAAGTCGCCGTCAGATGTCGAATTCATCGCAGCGTCCCGGCTGGGCGGCGGACACGACACCCCTTTTTGCGGAGTTGACGCCTGCGGCGACGGGCCCGACTTGAGGTTATCGGTCATAATGACACCGATAAAGCGGAGCTTGTGCTGTGTTTCTGTCTGCGGACGGCTTGCCATTGCGCAATACCGTGGTGTCCGCTTTGCGCAGGGCGAGGGCCGCAGGCGTCCGCATCTATCAAGCTACAAAACCCCCTCAGGCATGTAAAGTCTTGAATCTGCCTGTGTTGGACTAAGGTCCAATAGAGTGGATGGACTATTTGGGTTATACTGCGGATTGGAGGCCGTGGGCTTCTGCCGGCTCGGCGTATGCAGGCGGGTGACGGGCCCGGATGGGAAGAGAACCCGCGTGAGTTCAGGTTGAGGAGGAATTGCCATGAGGATGCTCGTGGGGCTGCTCGTCGTTCTTTCGTGCGCGTCGTTTGCGAGCGCAAGGATCACGGCGGCGGCAGCCATGGACGACGGCGACGGAGCGGTGGTATGCACGGCCGCATGGGACGGCAAAGATGGCCAGACCGAGGAAGCCACCATGGATGTGGATGGCATCCAGTACTGGTGGCCGGCCCACGTGCTCGGGACCGTCACTACGGACACGGAACTGGATCCGATCATGTGGATCCGCAACACGGTCACCAACGATTCGACCGTGCTGCCGCTGATCTGGACCGACTACCACATCAAGATCACGGTGAACAAGGTGTTCTCGATTCTTGATGCGGCGACCATGGCGACCTGGTCGGCGTCGATCACGCCGCCGGTTGCCAATGGTGACGGCACCTGGACCGGCTACGTGGACTACGTGATGAACCCCGGCGGCACGGCCATCGGCGACATGATGGACGGCCAGTTCGATTACAAGATCTCCTTCCTGGGCAGCATCTCGTACTGCCAGGAAATGGTCCCGACGCCGGAGCCGGCGAGCCTGCTCCTGCTGGGCCTTGGCGGCGTGCTGATGCGTCGTCGGCGCCGGTAATCGCAGGGTCGGTGGTTTGCTGACAACCAAAGACGAGGCGCTCCGTTGTGGGGTGCCTCGTCTTGTTTTTTTCAGATGGACGGCTGCGCGGTGGTCAACCGGGAGGCGTCGAGGGGATGCATGGCCGTATGTGCGAAAGGGGCCGGAACCTGTGCCGGACTGGCGGAACACCGTGTTCACGGGAACTGGACGCCCTGACGCGTTTCGCCCAGGGCACGAAAGGGTTCCTGACTCCCTCCCTGCGTGCAGGGTGACGTCGCCGAGGTTTGTGGTGCCGTAGCGGGGTCCCAGGCAAAGAGTGCGGGAACAATCTCTGATCGAGGAGTGTAACATGTTGGCAATGCGAGACGGGTGTCGCCGTGGCGGATGGCGCAGTGGTCTGAAACGGCTCTTGCCGGCGAGTGTGCCGTTGCTCCTTGTGAGCGCGGTTTACGGTCGGGCGAACATTCGCGACGCGTTCTTCAGCGCCTACCCCGGCGCCGTCGGAAGCAAGCTCGACTCGGTCCCCAGTCATCCCACGCATTGCGGTGTCTGCCACTACGACTTCGGCGGCGGAGGAACCCGCAACCCGTACGGCGTCCGGCTCGGGCAGGTTCTGCCGAACTTCCAGAACAATCCGAACGGCCGCAGGCAGGCGGTACTCTCGATCCAGAACGAGGACTCCGATGCCGACGGTTTCTCCACGAACACCGAAGTCACCAACAAGACGAGCTTCAGCAACACACCGACCTTCCCGGGATTGACGCCCGGCAACGTCTCCAACGTCATCAATGTGGCCGTCTCGGATATTCAGGGATACCTTGTGCCGACGGCCGGGGTGGATACCACCCCGCCGTCCGTGACCGTGATCGCGCCGAACGGCGGCGAGACGCTGGTGGCCAATGCGGCCGCCACGGTTCAGTGGACGGCGACCGATGCGAGCGGCGTTGCGGCGGTCGATCTGTACCTCTCCGACGACAACGGGGCCACGTTCAAACCGGTGGCGAAGGGCCTGTCCAACAGCGGCACGTACACGTGGTTTCCGGCAAACCGCCCGACGAGCCTGGCCCGCATTCGGGTCGTGGCGACGGACAACGCCTTCAACACAGGCCAGGACGACAGCAACAACGTCTTCACGATCCAGCGCCCGCCCGGGGGGATCGTGCCGACGACGCTTCGCGACTTCGACCAGCCCGGAAGCCAGCCGTTCGAGTCCGGCACGCTCAACCCGCCGGAAGCCTGCGCGACCTGCCACGGCGGCTACAACACCAGCGTCGAGCCCTACTACAACTGGGAGGGAAGCATGATGGCCCAGGCCTCGCGCGATCCGCTCTTCAAGGCCAACATGGTCATCGCGAACCAGGACGCGCCGGATTCCGGCGATCTCTGCCTGCGGTGCCATCTTCCGCGGGGCTGGCATCAGGGCCGATCCGTGCCGACGGACGGCAGCCAGATGCTCGGTACGGACAGGAGCGGCGTGGCCTGCGACCTGTGCCACCGGCTCGTCGATCCGATCTACACGCCGGGCGTCAGCCCGTCCGTGGACCAGCCCATCCTGGCCGCCCTGAGCTTCCCCGGGACCGACTTCGGCAACGGGATGGTCGTGATCGACCCGACCGGCGGGCGACGCGGGCCGTTCCTCGACGCCACCAGCGGCCACGCCGTCATCGTGTCGCCCTTCCACCGCGAAGCCGCGCTTTGCGGCTCCTGCCACGACGTGAGCAACCCGGCGTTCGAGAAGGACATCAACGGCAACTACGTTCCGAACGCGTTTGATGCCACGGCCGCCACCTTTGCCGCACACACGCTGGCGCCCGTCGAGCGGACATACAGCGAGTGGCTTAACAGCCAGTACAACACCCCCTTCGGCGTCTTCGCCCCGCAGTTCGGCGGCAACAAGGAATACGTCGCGACCTGTCAGGACTGTCACATGAAGGACGTCACCGGCCAGGGCTGCAACTTCGGCACGCCGCCCACACGCACGGACCTGCCGCTGCACGACATGACCGGCGGGAGCACCTGGCTGCCGGGCCTGCTGAGTACGCTCTTCCCCGGCGAGGTCAATGCGGCGGCGCTGCAATCCGGCATCGCGCGGGCGCGCTACATGTTGCAGAACGCGGCCCAGCTGTCGGCCGAGCAGGTCGGAGAGGATCTCAAGGTCACCGTGACCAACAACACCGGCCACAAGCTCCCCACCGGTTATCCGGAGGGGCGCCGCATGTGGATCAACGTCAGGTTCTATGACGCGGCGATGGCCCTCGTCTCCGAGTCCTGCGCGTATGATTCGGCCACCGGCGTCCTCGGGCACGATGCCGAGGCGACGGTCTACCACGTGGAGCCGGGCCTCGATTCCGTGACCGCGCCGCTGGTCGGCGTACCGGAGGGGCCGTCGTTCCACTTCGTGCTGAACAACAGGATCTACAAGGACAACCGCATCCCGCCGCGCGGGTTCACCAACGCCGCCTTCGCGCAATTCGGCGGGGCGCCGGTCGGCCATACCTACGCGGACGGGCAATACTGGGACGACGCCTTCTACACCGTGCCCGCGCGCGCGGTGTCGGCGCAGGTCACCCTCTACTATCAGAGCACGAGCAAAGAGTTCATCGAGTTTCTGCGGGACGAGAATCGCACGGATTCCGCCGGACAGGATCTGTATAACCTCTGGAACAGCAACGGCAAGTGTCCGCCGGAGGTGATGGCGACCGTCACGGTGCCCGTGACGCCGCCGCCTGCGGGCTCAGCCGACTTCGACGGCGACGGCGACGTGGATCTCGCCGACTTCACGGCTTTCCAGGCCTGTTTCAACGGACCGAATCAGCCGCCGGCGGGCGCGAATTGCGGCGGTGCCGACTTCGACGGAGACAACGACATCGACCTTGCCGACTTCACCGCGTTTCAGGGCTGTTTCAACGGACCGAACCGGCCCCCGGCATGTGTCGGTCCGTGAGCCTGCCGGGACATGAGAAAAGCACCGTTGGGTATGGCGGTCATGGGGTTCATCGCTGCATCGGCGATGGCTGCCCCAGGCGAGCAATGGATCCTGCCGATCCACCATCTTGATGGTGGCGGCTGGGTCGCGTTCCCCGGTGCGGGCTACGCTGGAACTCGGCCTCCTGGCTGTATGCCAAGTGGGACTTCGGCTGGCCGATTACCCGCACGTGGAGCGCGTTGAGGGTCACGCAGATTACGCCGGAGCCGGCGAGCATGATGCTGCTGGCGCTCGGCGGTGCGGCCCTGCTGCGTCGCAGGCCCAAAGCCTGAAGAGGGCCGGGCGTACGCTGACGCGAAGGCAGTGAACCAGGGCAGGGCGGGGACACGGTGATGCCTCGCTCTGCCTCTCTTTGTGTCAAGGACCGGGAGATTGTGATGCCGATTCGTCCTGTGTTGCCATCGCGCGAATTCTCGTCGGATTGCGTTGATTCCCGGAGGGCGACCCGAGCAGGCGGGCGAACCCCCGCGCGTGCGAGTATGCGGTCGCGGAGAACCACTCATTCTGCACCGCGCCGGACGCTCGTGCTTGGCGTCATTCTGGCAGTCTGCGGCGCGGCCGCGGCTCAGGAAACCCTGTTGTTCTACGAGGGTTTCGAGCCCGTTTGCGGCGGCGACCCCGCGTGCAACCCGGCCGATTGCGGCCAGAGCAACCGGGGCGCGTGGCCCTGGAACCTGGATTGGCGGGCCTATGACTGGCCCGGAAACCGACGGCCCGTGGACTGCCCCGACTGTGCAACCGATCCGCTGCTCAGTGCCGAGACCAAAAAGTGGGGCCCCTACAAGTTCGAGAGCTGGCCCGACCTCTGTGCCGGCGGACACGTGTATGCCGGATATCGGGCTGGCCGCCAGCCGATCTGGGACCCCATGTGGGCGTCCATCTACCATGACTTCGCGTCCCCGGACGGGTGGGTCGATCTTCACCTGCAGGCCATGTACTACGATCCTGCCAGTCAGGTCTGCGAGTGCGAGTGCAACTGCGATCCGCAGGCGCCGCCGGGCTACGAACGGCCCAACTACCAGGTCCAGGGCTGGATCTGCCTGCAGACCCCCGATCGAACGGAGGCTTTCGCCCTCGGGGTGAACACCTATTCGAGCTGGGTCTACCTGTCATGGTACACCCGCACGGATGGCTGGCACCGCACGGCGGTCCGACGGCGCCCGACGACCGGCAACCCGCTCTGGCGACAGCTCGAGATCGTGGTCCATCCCTTTACGGCCCAGGTCGGCGATGTCGAGTTCTTCATCGACGGAGCCAGGGTCGGCGAAGGCTCGCGCGCGGCCGGCGCCGGCGCGGGCGTCGGCGTCAACCGCATCCGCCTCGGCGGCGATCCGGCCTTGATCACCCAGAACCACTTGACCAACACCTTCGAGGAACTCTGGTACGACGAGGTGAAGCTGTTCACCACGCCGACCGCTCGGGTCTGTCACACGCCGCCGCAGGATGCCGACGGCGACATGGACGTGGATCTCGCGGACTTCACCGCCTATCAATCGTGTTTCAACGGACCGAACAATCCGTGGAATCCTCTGCCAGCCCCGCAGGGGCTCTGCGCCTGTCTCGACGCGGATCTCGATGGTGACGTAGATCTGAACGACTTTACGGCTTTTCAACGCTGCTTTAATGGTCCCAACTCGCCGCCGGGGACCGACTGCCCGAATTAGCCGACTTCGTCGGTGAAATCACGGTCGAAAGCCGGTATACTGAATTGGCGGCTGCTTCAGGATGCGCGTGGGACGGGCTCAAAGCGAGGCATGACATGAGCCATGATCGTGCGAGGGTGTTCAAGTGGTGGTCCTGGGCCGGCACTGCGTGCGTGCTGCTGGCCGCCGCCGGCGCTTTGGCCACCGATGTGACCACCACGCCGTTTCCGGGCGTCGGGATTACCCAGATTCACCGCACCGTCACGTCGCCAAGGCTCAACAACATCTATATCCTCATTTTCGATCTCAACGATCCACGGATTGAGTTCTTCGTCACCCCGCGAGATCCCACGTTCCGGTCCAACGCTTCGCTGGCCCGCACGACTACGTTCGTCAACCAGTACGGTCTCGATGGGGCGATCAACGCGAACTTCTGGGCCGGCGGGCTTGGCAGCGAGGGGGATTCCCGGACCCTGATTGGGCTGGCCCTGTCGGACGGCTGGGTGGTCAACTCGCCCACGCCAGCCCCCACGCCGCCGGACCCCGCTCTGCTGATCCGTGAGGACGGCTCCGCGACGGTGGGCTACATCCGTACGTTCAACCCGACGACCTACCCGCGTGACCGCCAGGGGATCTCAAGCGTGGGTTATGACGGCGGATCGGGCCTGACCGGCAGCCTGCTCGTGACGAACGGAACGAACACGGGCAGCCTGATTACGCCGGAGGCTACGAGTCTGCAGCCGCGGACGGTCGTGGGTGTCAGCCAGAACGGCCGCACACTCGTGATCGCGACGATCGACGGGCGTACGGCGTACTCGGGAGGAGTGACCGGCGCCGAAGCGGCTGACCTGCTGCTCGAGTTTGGTGTCTGGAACGGGATCAACTGCGACAGCGGGGGTTCCACCACGCTCGTCATGCGCTACCCTGGTCAGAGCCCGCAGGTCGTCAACTACACGACCTGCTACCCCTCCATCTGCGAACGGGCCGTGGCCAATCACCTCGGGTTCCGGGTCGTTCCGGCCTCTCAAAGCCTGACGCTTGTGCAGGCATTCGCCTTCGGGGCCACGGACTACACCCGGCCCACGTACAACTGTCCCTCGGTCGGCTACACCAAGCTGCGTCAGGACGTCGGCAGCACCGCCTCGCTGCAGTACAACGCTTCGCGCGGCTACGGGTACACGGATCTGGCGGGCCTCGAGACGCCCCCGAGCGACAACAGCGGCGTGCTCGACGGCGATCAGCTTTACGCGGAGAAGATCGGCGTCAGGGGTACTCTCGGCAGCCTTACGTTCCGGGCCGATGTCCCGAACGGGACCTACCGGTTCGTGGCGGCCGGCGGCGACGCGGGGACGTACAACCACATCTCCAGCATCCGCGTTCGAAACGGCGGCGTCGGATCCTGGGTGAACATGGTGTACCACGAGCACGTATACAATCCGACGAAGCGGCCGGAGTTCTGGTGCGTCGGGTTCGGCACGAGGGTGCCGCCGCCCGCCGACGGCTCGGGGCACGACAGCGGCACCTATCCCGACCCGGCATTTCGCCCGATTCTCAATAGTCCCGTCATCCAGGTGACCAGCGGGTATCTTGAGGTCCAGCAGGTCGCGGTGGCCATGAGCGGAAGCTCGGACCCCCGCGGAGGCGACCTCTGCCTCCTGGAACTCTGGCGGCTCGACGAGCCGCTTCCGCCGTCGGTCGCCGCCGTGACTGTCCTGTCCGGCAGGACGGTGAAGGTGACGTTCAGCGAAGAAATGGGCACCGGCGCAACGACCCCCGCCAACTACACGCTCTCCGGCACGGGCAAGGGCACGCTCGCCGCCCATCCTGACAGCGTGGCCGTTCTCAGCGGCGTCGAATACCAACTGACGTGGAACAGCGGCGAGATGGTCAACGGTGGCGACATCACGGTTTGTGCAGCCGGCGTGCAGGCTGCCGACGGTGAACCCATCGGAAGCCCGAACTGCAGGACGCACGCCGGCGGCGGCATCGGCACGCCACCGGCCGTGGCGGATGTGGGTCCGCCGCGGGGTTCGACCGTTTGCCGTCTCCCGACGGTGGCGGTGACGTTCTCCGAGTCCGTGATCGGCGTGTCGGCGGCCAATCTGACTGTCAACGGCTCGCCGGCCATGGCCGTCAGCGGCAACGGGGCGGGGCCTTACACGTTCAGCGGGTATGCAACCCCGGCCGACGGCGTCGTCAGCGTCCTGCTGGCCGCCGGCTCAATTCGGGACGCGGCCGGCAATGCGTTCGGTGGCGACGCCTGGTCGGTAAGCATCCAGCTCAAGGCGGTGGCGGACTTCGACAAGGACTGCGATGTCGATCTGGACGACTTCGGCTTCTTCCAGATGTGCTTCAACGGGCCGAATCAACCCACCTTTCCCGAGTGTGCGACGGCGGACTGCGACGGCGACCAGGACGTGGACCTCAACGATTTCGTCATCTTCCAGCGCTGTTTCAACGGTCCGAACCGGTCCCCGGCCTGCATCGGGCAGTGAGTCTGTCAGGATCCGGAAGAGGATCGGCGCACGCCGACGTAAGCAATCCGATTCATGGCGGGGGGGGACAGGCGGGTCTTCCTCTCTGCCTGTTGTTGCGCAAGGGTCGAGTACGGCAGGCCCCCTCCCGCAACGGGAAAAAGACGGCCATGCCGCCCCCGTCCCGGCCGATTGCGGGCAAACCCCCCGGTCCTGCCACGCAAGTTCGAGCCCGGTAGCGGGCGAGGCTATAATCGGCGGAGCTGGAAACGAAAACACGGGAAAGCGGGACAACGCGAAGGCGAAGCAGCGAAAAAGGGCCGGCTCCTCATGATCGATGTCAGCGCTCTGTACTGCGGATACGACAGCCCCTCGTTGCCGCACCGGTACGGGCGGTCGATTGCCCGCGACGTGCCGGAGCACCAGTGCTTCCGCACGCCCAGGGCCGCCGACGAACGCCGGCCGATCGTCGTCTGGAACATCACGCGGACGTGCAACCTGAACTGCGTCCACTGCTACAGCAGTAGCGAGGCGAAGCGCTACGAGGGCGAGCTGACGACGGACGAGGCCCGCCGGGTCCTCGACGACCTTGCGGCGTTCCACGTGCCGGGCGTGCTGTTCTCGGGCGGCGAACCGCTGGCCCGGCCGGACGTGTTTGACCTGGCCGCCTGCGCGCGGTCGAAAAAGCTGCACGTCGTCTTCAGCACGAACGGAACGCTCATTACGCCGGAGATCGCGAAGCGATTCGTCGATCTGGGCATCGCCTACGTCGGCATCTCGCTCGACAGCGCCGACCCGGCCACGCACGACCGGTTTCGCGGAATGCCCGGGGCATTCGAGCGGACGATGCGGGGCATCCGGCACTGCAAGGAGGCCGGCCAGAAGGTGGGTCTGCGGCTGACGCTGACGAAGGTAAACGCGGACAACATCGACGCCCTGTTCGACCTGATCGTCCGCGAGGGGATCAACCGCGCGTGCTTCTACCACCTGGTGCCGGCCGGGCGCGGCTCGGAGCTGATGCAACTCGCACCTGCCGAAAACCGCCGGGCGGTGAGCACGATCTTCCGCCGCACGCGCGAACTGCACGAGGGCGGCAACCCGGTCGAGATCCTCACGGTGGACAACCATTGCGACGGCGTCTACCTCTGGCTGAAGCTCAAGGCCGAAGGCCATCCGCGGGCCGACGACGTCTACGAGATGCTCAAGTGGAACGGCGGCGGGCTGTACAGTTCCGGCGTGGGGATCGCCTGCCTCGATTTCGTCGGGAACGTCCACGCCGATCAGTTCTGGATGCATGAGTCGCTGGGCAACGTCCGCGAGCGGCCGTTCAGCGAGATCTGGCAGGACACGCGGCACCCGCTGATGGCCGGGCTGAAGAACCGCCTGCCGCTGTTGAAGGGCCGCTGCGGCGCGTGCCGGCACGTGCGGCTTTGCGGCGGCGCATCGCGCGTGCGGGCGCAAATCCTCACCGGCGACCCCTGGGCCGCCGACCCTGCGTGCTATCTGACGAACGAGGAGATCGGCGTCGGCGATGCGCAGTCCGCCACCCTCGGAATGGCGAAGGAATGACGAAGCCGGACTGAGAAGGGTGGGGCGGGCGGTGCGGCCTCCGGGTTGCGGGCGGCGGGGCCGGGCCGTACAGTGGGATCTTTGCGAACGAGGGTTTCAGCGATGGCGAACTATGCGTTGATGACGGCAGTCGGCAAGGATCGGCCGGGGATTGTCGCCGCGATCTCAGGCGTCCTGCTCGAGGCGGACTGCAACATCGAGGACTCGCAGATGTCGCGGCTCGGGCCGGACTTCTCGTGCATGCTGCTGCTGGCCCTGCCGGCGGGGCTGACGAGCGTGCAGCTTGACGAGCGGCTGCGGGCGATCCGCGACCAGTTCAAGCTGTGGATCCATCTGGCCGACCTGGCGCCCGAGGAGGCGACCGGCGAACCGCGCGACCTTCCCGTGTACACCATCCACGTGTACGGGGCCGACCGCAAGGGCATCGTGTACCGGATCACGAAATGTCTCGCGGACCAGGGCATCAACGTCTGCAACCTGCACACCGAGATCATCCCGCACGCCGTCCCGCTGTACGTGATGCTCATCGAGGTTGAGGTGCCGCCGTTCGTCGATACCGCGAAGCTGACGCGCGACCTGAAGGCCATCGGCAAGGAGATCGGCGTGCAGGTGTCGGTGAAACAGAAGGACGACGCGCGCTTCTGACGGTTCGCCTCCCGGCGTGCCGGCCCGACGCGGCATCGTCATCATCGCGGCCGACGGCCCCGGTTGCTCCGACATGGGGTGTGACGGCGGCGGAATTCACACGCCGGCCCTCGACCGCCCGGCGGCGGGCGGGCCTTCCTCTCTGTTGGCTTGTCGGTACTCGTCCGTTACGATGGCGCGGAGAAACTGCACGATGGGTCACACGAAGGCGTCATCATCCCGGGGAAACGTCAAGGCAGCAGCGGCGAGCGACGCCGCCGGCGGCCCGGCCCAGCGGCCGTCCGTGTTCTGGCGGGCCGTGCTGCTTGGCCTTGGCGTTGCCGTGACCTACGGGTTCATCGCCGGCAACGGGAACTGGCGATTCACGCCGTCGATGACTCCGTACCACATCCTGACGGCCGATGCCATGCTCCATGGGCGGCTTTCGCTTCGGGAGGATCTGCTTCGCCCGCGGTTTCAACAGGCCGAGAAACTGGCGAGACAGAGCCTCACGAGGCAATTGCAAGTTCGTGGGCAGAACCTGCCGCCGGAGCAGTTCGAGGAATACATCCGGCTCATGGTGAGCCACGATCTGGCGGTCCACGAGGGCCGGTACTACACGTACTGGGGACCGCTCACGGCGGTCGCCATGTTGCCCTGGGTGGCGATGTTCGGGCCGGACGTGAGCGACAATCTCATCAACGCCCTGGTCGGGGCTCTGAACGTGGCGCTGATGTATTGGGTGCTTCGCCGTGTCGATCGAGCCGGGCTGCGGCGGCTGGGCGAACCCTGCTGCATCGCATTGACGCTCCTGCTGGCGTTCGGCACGGTGCATTTCTACCTCGCGTGCAACGGCCGCGTGTGGCATGCCGTGCAGATCGTCACGCTCACGCCGCTGCTGCTGTCGCTCGTCGTGCTGTTGTCACGGCGGAACGGGCCGTGGGTCTACGCATTGAGCGGGGCGTTGTTCGGGGCCTCGATCCTGGGGCGGAACGTCGTCGCTGCGGCAGGGCTTTTCCACGTAATCGTCATCTGGCTGCGGCAACGGGGCGAACCGGGGCCGGCGCCCCGGCGGTTTGTGGTGCGGCTGATCGCGTTCGTCCTGCCGTTGCTCGCGACCGCCGGCGTCCAGATGGCATACAACTACGGGCGATTCGACGATCCGTTCGAAACGGGGCAGGGGATCACCGTCCACACGGGCGGGGAGCCGAGGTTTCGCGCGGATTACGACCGCTACGGCTCGTTCCACCCCGTCTACCTGGCCAAGAACCTCAAGCACTATCTCTGGCACTGGCAGTTTCCCGTGGTCAACGGCGTGCGCACTTTCGAGCCGGAGGGCAACAGCATGTTCCTGATCACGCCGCCGCTGCTGTTCCTGTTCGTGGCGTGGCGGCGATGGGACGGGTTCACGCTGGCGCTCCTGTGCGGGGCGCTGCCGCCGGTCGTCGCCCTGCTGCTGTTCCGGGCCACGGGATACAGCCAGTTCGGGAACCGCTACCTGCTGGACGCAATGCCGCTGTTGCTGCTGCTGGTGGCGACCGGGATGAACGGGCGCGTGTCGCCCGCCGCCGCGGCACTGATTGCCGCCGCCGTGGTCATGAATACGTTCGGCACGCTCCGCTTTTACGGCTACTCGCCGACGATCACCAACGGGCTGTTTCTCCTGTACTGGGCCGTCCTGATCGCGGCGGGGGCGCTGGCCGTCCTGGCTCCCGCGAGCCGACGAGGCAGCCCCGGGTCTCCAGCGGTGCGTTGCTGATGAAACATCGGTTCTCCCTCACGTTCGGGTTCCGTGGGAGGATCAGCCGGTACTGGCCGATTCCGGTTCGCCACGAATGACCGCGCGGTCAATATCTCCAACGGTCAGCTCCACGCCTCGGAAGCTCGAGCGCCACGGCTTCAGTTGGCGCGGCGTCAACAAGATCGGCAGCGGCTTCCCACGACAGCCGGGCAGGCGGGCAGCGTGGTCGTCGTCGTTCGTGCTTCGCTGACGTCGCGCGTAGCCGGTGGCTTGACTGGCTGCCGTTTCGTTGGGGCCGTCCCGGAGATTCCGCAAATCCTCCGGCCTTGTCGTGCGGCGCCGGACCGGTGGCCCATGGACGTCAGTGCGTTGGGTGGGTTGTTGAACTGCTCCCGGGGGCGGCGAGCGGGTCGTATCCCTCGATTTCGAACGGCGATTCGCGCCAGTGGTCGCTCGTCGCGTCGTAGTAGGGCTCGGTGATGGCGCTCTTGATGGCCGCCTCGTCGGCCTGGGCCGGGTCGTAGATGATCCGGGCCTCGCCGACACCGGGCCTGGGCCATGCCTCGATCCGCAGATAGCCGGGGACGGCCAGGGCGTCGTCCCGTTCGAGATAGTAGACGAACAGGTTCGCGCTGCCGCGGCACTTCAGCCCGGCGACCTTGAGGTGGACGGAGGCCGTCTGCGCCGGCGCGTGGCCGCGCGTCCGCACGAACGACGGGATCGGAAACACGTAGCTCCCGCCAACGGCGGCACCGACGCACACCAGCAGGACCGCGACGAGAACCGCCTGCGGCCAGCGACGGCCGAACGCCCGCGGTGGGCCCCAGGTCAGGGCGCCGCCGGTGCTCGTCGGGCAGACCTCGACGCATTCCAGGCACGACAGGCACCGGGCGGCCTTCACCTCGCGAACCGTGTCCACGGGGATCGCCATCGGGCACGCCTTGGCGCACTGCCCGCACGAGATGCAGGTCTCCTCGTTCCGCCGGATCCGCGCGAAGGCCACGCGGGAGAACGGGTTCAGCACCGCGGCGAGCGGACACAGCCACCGGCAGAACGGCATCGTCACGAGCAGCGAACCGAGGACGATCGCGCCGGCGACGACGTACGCCCAGAATGTGATGTCCTCGCCGTGCCTGCCGATCAGGGCGTAGCACGGGTCAAACGCACGGAAGTGGAGTTCGGCCGCATGCCACGTGATCACGAGGATCACGCCCAGGACGGCGTACTTCAGCAGGGCCAGCGCGCGATCGACGCGGTACGGTACGCGTCGGGGGCGAAGGCGGAGCCGTGACGCCGCGCGGCCGAGCCACTCGGAGATTGTGCCGATGGGGCACATGTAGCCGCAGAAGACGCGGCGCAGCAGGAGCGTCATCACGAGCACGCCCGCGAGGATGTAGAAGTTCGTGATGCCGAGCGAGCAGAGGAGGTTGCCTTCCGTGGCATAGTTGTAGAGCGCCTCGACGCCGCCGAACGGGCACCACTGCTCGGCGTTGCCCTTGAGGACAAAGACCGCCAGGAGTGTGACGGCGAGGAATGCAAACTGGAGAAGTCGTCTTGTCTTTCGCATTGAAGAAAAGGGTGGGCCGCACAGCCCACCCTGTGTTACTCCACGCTCTGCAATGGCGTTCGAGGCCTGCCGTACGGCCCGCCGCGACGCATCACTTCTTGTCCGGGCAGGCGCCCTTCTCGTCCTTCGTGCAGGTGGTGCCGCCCTTTGCGCTGCCGCAGCTGCCCTTGCTCGGGCAGGCGCCGCAGCTGCTCCCGCCGCTGCACTTCGACTCCTTGACCTTCGACGCCGTCTTCAGGGCCTTCTCGAACTCCGCCGTGCCCGCTACGTCCTTCAGATCCGGATCGGCCTTCGCGTGGGCCTTGATCGTGTCGAGCCGGCTGGGCGGTGTCGTTTCAAACGCCTTCGTCAGCATCGAGATTGCCTCGCTCGAGTTGCCGACGAGTGACATGACGCATGCCATGTCGTAGTACAGCCCCCCGGCCGACTCCGCCCCGAGCTTGCACTTGGCGATCGCCGCCTTGGCTTCGTCGATCTTTTTCTGGCGGGCCAGAGCGATGCCCAGCAGGATCCGCGACTCGTCGGTCGCGTCCTTCTCGCCGAGGTCGCCGAGGACTTTCGCCGCGTCGGCATTCTTGCCCATCGCCAGTTGCGTTTCGGCGAGCATGGTGGCCGTGTCCGCCGTCTTCAGCTTGTCGTGCAGCTTCTGGTCAAGCGCGAGGGCCTCGGAGTAGATCCGGTTCTGATGATAAAAGCTGCGGAGCGCCCGCGCCATTGCCTGCCACTTCTGCGGGTTCTGCTCCTTGTCCACGCTTTCCCGCATCTGGACCACCTGGCGGAGCATGGCGTATTGCTGGCGGTAGTCCTGCTTCTTCTCGGTATCGGCCTTTGCCGCAGTGGCGTACGCCTTCAACGCCCCGTCGAAATCGGCCTTGGCCAGCAGGGCCTTGCCTTCCTCAAACGCCTTTGCGGCATCTTCATCCGGGCCGGCCCATGCCGCCGAAACCACGAAACCGACAACGGCCGCCGCACTCACGAGCATCGACTTGCGGAACTTCATCTGGATCTCCTCTTGAATCCCCCGGCTGCCCCAGCCGGATTACACGAACTTCCCGACTGCATAGCTAAACGACCGACTCGATTATAGCCTGCGGGATCCGTTTAAAAAAGGAGCGAATCAACGCGACGTCCGGCTCGCCGGGGGCGTTTGCGTCGCGGCAGGTCGTGATGCTGCGGGCCTCGATTCGCTATGCCCCAGATCCGGAACATCGCCACCTGTTTGCCGGAGCCGGTCAGAATATGCATTGGCAGCGGAATTGTCCCCTCGGCGCTGGGCTGCTCGCATCGCGCGCCGCAGAACAGCCGGGTGGTCGCTGTACGCCGCCACGCGAACGGCGATTGCGTCGGCTGCCTCGCGTCCTTTTGCCTGCTCGACGACGTCGAGCAGGTCCGGCACGCGCAGCACCGGCAGCATGTCCGCGTCGAGCAGGCGCGTCTCGATTTCCGCCGCCTGCGCCGATTGCCCGCACGCCCGCGCCGCATCGGCGATCCAGAGCCAGTGTTCGCCAACGGGGCCGGCTGCCTCCGTCGCACGCTGCAGCACTGCCTTCGCGCGGTCCGGCAAGCCGTTCTCGGCACACCACTGCACCGCAAGACACAGCGTACGTGTCGCCATCCCGCGGCCCAAGGTCCCGGCGGACCGATGGGTTTCGATCACTGCAACGAGGGCATCGAGGCATTGCGCAGGATCCCTGAGCCTTGCCGCCTCGGGCAGGATCTGACGGCAGTCGAGCGGCTGGGCCGTGATCAGGTCCTCGCGGATGCCGCCGGCCAGCCGGCCGACGACGTCCTTGAACTCGTTCAGCCGCCCGGCCACGGCATCGCAGCGTGCCAGGGCGGACAGCAGTACGCGTTTCGAGCCGGCGCTGCGGTCGGCCTGAATCGCCTTGCGGTAGCGGTCGGCGATCCGGGCCGTTTCCTCCGCATCGCCGAGGGCCGCCCACCGATCGAGCACGAAGCCGTCGGCATCGTCTCGCGTCGTCGCCAGAGGGGTCGGCGCGCGCCATTCAAGCAGCCGACGGCGCTCGCGGTCCCGTTCCGCCTCCGGCAGCGTGGCAAGGTACGCATCGATCCGGGCGAACTCGTCTGCGATGGAGCCCGACCTCTGGGCAAACGACAAATCGGCGGCGACGACCCATCGCAGTATCCGGCGCGCGCCGTCGAGGTCGCCCCGCGCGTGGCGGAACCTCGCCAGCATCGTCAGCGCCGCCGAGTCGGCCGGATCCGTGTGCAGCAGAATGTCATCGAGTGCCGGGACCAGGTCCTGCGGAATGGAGGCCGGCTCGTCCGCGGCCAGGACCAGGAGCATTCGGCGGTCCTTGGCGTTGAGGGCGTTTTGGCGGTGCGCATCGAGCAGCGAGCGGACGAGCCCCGCCCGGGTGCCGTTCAGCCGGGTGGCCTTCAGCAATCCGTCGACCAGGCCGGCGACGTCGCCCTGTTCCGGCGGGGCGGCCAGCAGCAGGGCTGCATACTCGCTTTCGGCAAAGGGCAGGTCGGCGAGCGCCGCAAAGAGCCGATCGCGATCGACGTTGCGGACCTTCTGCCGTTCGAGGTATCCGGCCATGCCGCCGACCGACGGCGGAGCCGGCCAGAACGGCGAGTAGAACCGCCCCGTGTCGCGGTTGTTCGTGTGGAAGCGGCGGAAGGTGGTCACGACGTCGTCGATGCGGCCCATCAGGCGGGCGACCCGCATGGCCTCGATCGGGGCGAGGGGCGTCTCATCCTTCTGCACGGTCTTCGCGGCGTTCCGGAGATCGTAGAGGTCGCAGTAGAGCGTCAGGAGGGTCCGCCATTCAAACGCCTCCATGATTGTGCTCTTCGTCAGGGACGCCGCCAGCAGACGCGACAACTGCACCGGCCTGCCCGCCTGCTTGAGGACACTGATGAGCCTCATGCTGTATACGCGCTCGCCGGGCTGCATCTGGAACGCGGCGCTGAGCGACTCGATCGCCCCATCCGCGTCACCGAGCGTGTCCAACAGAATGCCCTTGGCCAGCAGAACAACGGGCGACGCCCCCTCGATGGCGAGCCGGTCATCCAGATCGGCAACGACGGCCCGGGCGTCGGCGGGTTGCAGGAGGCGGGCGACTTCGCCCAACATGCGGACCTGCTGGTGGTCCGGTTTCTTGACGGCCAGCAGGGCCTCGAGCGCCTCGCGGATGAGGATCCTCGCTTCATCGTGACGCCCCGCGTTTGCGCGGGCGCCGGCCGCCGCCACCAGGATCGCCAGCTCGCCCGGCGATTCGCTCAGAAGCACCTCGGCGAGCCGGTGGCCGAGTTCGGGTTGGTCGCGGTTCGAGTTCCAGCCGGCTTCCTGTGCCTGCCAGTAGCCGCGCTCGGGGTCCAGCCGTTGCTTCGGCGACGCCTTGAAGAGGCTTTCGAACGTGGCTACGAGCCGTTCGTCCGCCGGCGCCGTCAGCGCACCGGCGATCCCCATGAGCAGGGGGCGGCGCGCCGCCGGCTCGCGGCCCTGAATGATCTTCGTGAGCAAGTCGGGCCGGGCTTCGGCCGGGGCCTTCGCCAGCAACCCCGCGAGCACCGAGGCGCCCAGGCCCTTGTCCTGGATCGCCTCGGCAAGAACGGCGTCGAGATCCTCGAAGGGGAACCCCGCCGCCTCCGCGAATCGCATCCGAAGCAGGTCCATCGGCAGGCGGCCAGGGCCTTCCATCGCCGCCGCCATCTGCCCGAGACGGCTCACGAGATCCCTCCGTTCGTCGGGCGTCCGGTGGTTCCATGTCATGCCGATGCACGCCTCGACGGCGGCGGCGACCCGGTACCCGTCGCTGCTGCGGCGGCAGGAATCCAGCCAGGCGTCGGCCCACTGCCGAACCGCCTCGCGGTCGTTCAAGGCGAGCGCCGCGGCGAGCATCCGCGGGGCAACCTGGGGTACGAGGGCCGGCGAGGCCGACGCCGACCGGACCGCCCGCCGAGCCTCGTCGTCGCGCCCCGTGACGATCAGCAGCGGCACGACCCGGCACGCCAGCGTCGCTTCGAGCGACGGGCGGGCGAGGATCGCCCGAAGACGCTCGGGATCGGCGATCGCGACTTCGAGGCCCGGCCCCGCCACGGCGGTCTTTTCGCCCTCGGCCAGGAATGCGGCGGCCCGCCCGTAGAGTCCCCAGTCGGTTCGCGCCTTGATGATGGCGGCGCGAAGCCGGCGATCGTTCGGATAACGCTCCAGCAGCTTGCGGTCGAAACCGTCGGCCGCATCCGGGTTGTGCAGCGAAAACGTTACGGCCCGCGCGAACTTCGCCAGGTGATCCAGCCGCGGGTTCCGGTCGATGGCCGGGCCGATCGCCCGGGCGGCGGTCAGGGCGTTCAGCTCCTCTTCGACCCGTTCGGGAAGCGTCTTCAACAGCCGGTCCCGCAGGGCCTGCGTCCGCGCCGCGCTGCGAAGCCCGTTGCCGGCGCTCTCGAAGAACTGCTCCGTTTCGTCCAGGTTGGCCGCGCGGAACGGCCGACGCGGCGTGCGCGAGGTGTCGTCGCCGGTGGTTTGCCCGGCCGCCGTTTCCTCCGCGGCAATCGAGCCCGGCAGCCGCCGGAGCATCAGGTCCGCGGCGTGCTCGTACTGGTCGAACGCGCGGGCATAGTCGCCGAGCTGCTCGCAGAGCCGGCCGGAATGGATCAGCAGCGGCACGTTGTCCGGCTCGCTGATGAGCAGCTCTCGGACGATTCGCTCGGCCCGGGCCGGCAGATTCGCGTTCTCGAGGCAGGTCGCGACCCGCTGCCGGATGGCCGAATAATCGCCCGCCGCGGCGGCCCGCTCAAAGACACGCTCCGCGCCGGCCAGGTCGCCCTCGCGGATCATGGATTCGCCGAGGTCGAGGAAGACCTGCGGCGGCACCTCCTCGCCAAGCGCCAGCAGCGAGCGTCCGAACTGGATCGCCCGGCCGACCTGCCCGTCCGCCTTCGCGGAGTCCATCAACTCGCGGAGCATCGGGCCGCGCCGTTCGCCGCCGACGACCAGGGCCTGCTCCATGATGCCGCCGACCTCCCGTGCCCGCCCGAGCGACTCGAGCAGATCGCCGGCCAACTGGTACAGAAAGACCCGGTTCGGCCGGACGGCGATGCGGCTGTAAACCCGCCGCAGGGCCGACCGGAGCGACGGCGGCCGTGCGTTCAGATTCAGCAGGCCGTCGATGGCGACGGTGAAGAGATCGTCTTCGTCGGCTTCCTCGACGAGGTTCTGGAACCGGGCGACGGCCATGTCCGACTGACCGGCCGCTTTCATCGCATTGCCCCAGAGCAGGAGCACTTCGATGTGGTCCGGGTGGCGGGCGAGGGCGCGGCCGTAGCGGTCGGCCGCCTCGCGATGGAAGCCGCTCATGTCGAGCACGCCGGCCGAGAACTCATCGACCCACTCGTCTTTGGGTGCGACCGTCTCGAGTTCCGCCAGCGCGGCCCGCGCCTGCTGCGGCTGCTTGCGCTCGACGGCCATGATGGCGATCTGCTGGAGGTAGTCGCCGGCGTTGGCCGGATCGAGGGTCGCCAGCCGCCGCAGCACCGCGTTGCAGCGCCCGAACTGCTCGCAGCTCAGGTAGACCTTCGCCAGCCGCTTGAGCGTATCGACCTGGCTGCCGCTGCGGCGGCCGAGGTCCTGCAGGATCTCCGCGGCGGAAACGGGGTCATTTGCGCGCGTGTAGATCTCGATGAGGAGCGAGAGGTCCCGTTCGCCGCCGTGCCCGTCGGCGAGGCGCTGTTCGGTCTCGATTGCCAGGTCGGCCATCCGGCCGGTCTTCGACGCCAGGTCGAGCAGGTGGTCCTGGGCCTGTCGCTGGCGGGCGGCGGTTTCCGTCGTCCGCCACAGGTCCGCCCAGAGTGCGTACGCCTCGTCGAACCGCTGGTTTTCCTCGAGGAGCCAGGCCACACGGAGCAGCGTGTCCTCGGCCCGGGTCGCCTCGTACAGCCGCCGGTGAAGCCGCAAGGCCTCCGCCTTGTCGCCATACCGCTCGAAGGCGTCGGCCACCGGCGGCAGGAGCGCGTAATCGTCGCCCACCGACGCGACGAGCTTCTTCAGGAGTGCGATGGCGCGGTCCGGCTGCGCCCGCTGGCGAAGCAGATCGGCCTCGAACAGGGCGGAGCGCACGCGGGCGGCGGCCCCCTTGGCGCCGGCCTTTCTCGCCGCCGCAAGGGCCACCTCATCCAGCCCGAGTTGCCGTGCCGCATCCGCCAGCGCCATCAGGCCGCGCGGGTCATCGAGCGACTCCGTCGCCTCCCTGAAAACGCTCAAGCCCTCGGCGCGGCGCCCGTCGAGCAGTCGCAGCCGGGCAAGCCCGACCCGCCACTCGACACGCTGGGGCTCTTTCGCCACGAGGCCCTGGTATGCCTTCTCCGCATCGGCGCTCCGGCCGGCCTCGATGGCGACCGTGATCAGGTCCCGCTGGAAGTCCGCCGACTCGATCAGCTCCCGCTGATCGGGCGTCTCGGCGGGGCGTCGCAGAAGCGACAACGCCGCGTCCCCCAGCCCCAGTTCGCGCAGGAGGGCCACGAGGGCCGCCAGCTTGTCCGCGCCGATCCGAGGCTCGGCCATCCAGCGGTCCGCGAGGGCCTTCAGGCCCCCGGCCTGCCGTGCCGCCGTGATAATCCGTTCGAGTGCAAACCGCCGGTCGCGGGCAAGCGTCGATTCCGCGTAGGCCCGCTCGAACTCCTGCCCCGCGAGGTCCGGCTGGTTGGCCCGCATCAGGAACAGCCCGCGGAACAGGTGCTCCTGGTATCGCTTCCCGGGGGCTTCCCGTACCTGCCCCATCAGGGCGGCCGCCGTCTCGTCGTCGCCGTTGAGGGCCGCCAGGTGGGCGCAGATCGCGAGGGCTTCCGGACGCTCGCGGGCAATCGCCTGCAGGGCCTCGCGGGCAGGCGCCCGGTCGGGGGCGTCGTACAGGATCAACGCCCGACGGATTCGCAGGGCGTAGAGCCGGTCTGTGTCGTGCGTTGCGGCGAGGGCGCGGTCCAGGCCCGCAAGGGCTGCCGGGTCGTGGCCGAGCATCTCCTCGATACGCGCCAGCTCGCCCCATGCGTCGGCGTCCGCCGCAGACCTTGCCGTGAGGTCCGTCAGTGTCTGCCGGGCCAGCTCGAGGTCGCCCTGTTCGCGCGCCGCCCTGGCGAGGAACCACGCCGTTCGCACATCGACCTTCGCCAGTGGCTGCAGGTGCGCGATGAGGGCATCGAGCCTCCCGTCGCGGAGGAGAACCACGCGGCAGCCCTCGGCAAACCGTTCATCCGCCCAGGCGCGATCGCTGGATCGCAACGCTTCCTCAATCGCGGCCAGCGCTTCGTTTGGCGGCGGCGGAACCGGTTTCGTCTCGGGCTGGTTCCGGGCGGTTGTCGTGACCGGTTGGGAAGCAGGCGGTTGAGGGCGAGTCGCGGCCGGTCGCGTCGGCGTCGGGGACCGCTGCGCGGCGACCGCCCCGGGGCCTGCCGGACCCGCGAATACGGCGAAGAACGCGACCACGGCCGCCGTCGTCGGCACGCGACCCGGCGACCGAGGCCATCGACGTACGAGGACATTGAAGAGCACGAGCGCCAGGGCCGCTCCCGCGAGCACGGGCCACAACTCCCACGGATTTCGCGCGGGGGCGGCCGACAGCCCCTGCGCTCGTGCGGCGGCCGGGGCGTTGGCGGCGTGAACTCGTGCAACCAGGTCGCGATCCGGTCCGACGCCCGTGACCTCGCGGACAGGGGGAACGGCGAATGCCGCCGCACCGGCGAGTTGGCCGTCCGTCGTGCGCATCGCCGCCTCGTACACGCCCGCGTCGGGCCGTGACAGCCGCGTGTTCCACTCGTTCGGGCGAATCGGGTCGAGCGTCAATTGTGTTGTCGCGCCGCCGATCCTCGTGATCGCGAGTTCGACAGGGCCGACCACCGGGCCGCGGTCGGTCCTGCGGTTCTCGATCTGCAGCTCGATCGCGCCCGGGCGCGGGACGACGCGCATCGTGAGCGCCTCGTCCGTCCGGGTCGAGGCCAGGCAGCGCGCGAGGTTCGCCATCATGTTGGCAAACGACGGCCAGCGGGACAATTCCGCCGACCACGAACCGCCGAGCTGGCTCGTGAACACGGCGACGCGGCCCAGCCCGTACTGCCACCGCGCGACGAGCGGATGACCGAGTTCCGACACCAGGACGACGTCCGCGGTCGGCTTCGCCTCCGTCTCGACGTACCCTGCAATGGGCGGGGCCGCGGCAAAGTCGATGCCCTCCGTGATCGGGTCGCCCGCGCGCGCCCGTACGGCGGTCGGCTGCTCGACGAACGGCGAGAGCAGCGAACTCTCCGGTTGTTTCACGATGATCTCGGGGAGATTGAACCGGTCCGGCGCTGTGTAGAACCGGCCGCGTCCCCACTGGGCAAGGCTCGCCAGAAACGCCGTGTCGGTCCCCGGTCCCACGAGCACGGTGGAAAGCGTCATTCCGCTGTCGGCCATCTTCCTGACGATCGCCTCGAACGGGCCGGTCTCGACGCCGCCGTCCGTCAGCACGAGCACGTGGCGTGTTCGCGTGCGGACGTTCTGCAGGGCATAGTAGGCTTCTTCGATCGCGGGCAGGATCACCGTGCCGCCGCCGGAACTCAGACGGTTGAGCGCCCGCTGCAGGTCGATCGCGTTTGACGCGGGCTGGATCGGGGCGGCCCATCGCTTCGATCCGTAGAACTCGACGATGCCCGCCTTGTCGTGAGGCTTGAGGCGGCTGATCGCCAGCCGTGCGATTTCCTTCGCGAGATTGACCCGCGGCCCGCCCATGCTGCCCGACGTATCGATGATCACGACCAGCGTCGCGCTGGGATCGCGTCGTTCGACCTTCTGTGAGAAACTGACCGGCAACACGTCCGCCAGCGGCGTGTTTGCGTAGCCGCCGGGTCCGAAAGACCGCCGCCCGCCGGTGACCAGCACGCCCAACCCGTTCATCACCGCCTGCTTGAGACGCTCCTGGGCCTCGCGCCCGATGGCCTCCGCGGACACATCGGCGACGACGAGCAGGTCCACCGCCTCGAACGCTCCTTCGGCGGACAGCGCGGCCGGCGTCATGCCCGTCACGGTCGCCGACTCGCCCAGTATCGCACTGGCCGCCGCCATCGTCGGCTGCGCGTCGGCATCTTCGACGACCAGGACCCGAAGCGGGGCACAACCGCGGATGGCGGCCGGGAGCGCGTTCTCTCCGGGGACCGTGCCGTCGCACTCGACACGGAGCGACAGGCGAACCGTGCCTTGCGCCCGCAGCGGCCAGTTGGCCGTCACGATCTGGCGGCCTGGCGCGAGCGCGACGCTACGCACGACCTCCTCGTGGGTGTCGTCGTTCCGCACGATCACTCTGGCGGTCGTCGCACGGGCGGATTCGACGTCCGCCCGCAATTCGACGGTCGAGCCGACGGCGGCAGACGCGGGAAGCGAGACGGACCGGAGCACAACGCCGTCCGTCCGCTCGCGGCCGACAGGGGAGACGCTCACCGCGATGCCGCGTTCCGCCAGACGGCCGGCCGCCGCCTCGGCGTCGCCGCCGGTCTCCAGGCCGTCGGTCCACGCCACGATCCGGCCCCGGCCGTCGTGCGGCACCAGTGCCCCGGCAAGCTCCAGGGCGTCTGCCAGTGCGGAGCCGGGCTTCGCAGGCCCCGTGGCGCTCGCGGCCTGTCGCAGCGCCGCCAGTCCGCCCGGCTGAAGCAGTGCCGGGCGGATCGCGACTTCGCGGGCCCGGCTGTCAAAGGTCACCAGCCTCACCGCCTCGCCCGGTTTCCGCGAGGCGACCAGTTCACGCAGCGCAGCGCCCTCCTGCTCCAGGTCCGCATCCGTCAGGCTGCCCGAGATGTCCGCGACCGCCACGAGGGTCTGCCTGGAATCCGGTCGCTCCATCACGGGCCTGGCCAGCGCCAACACGAGCGCCGCGAATGCCAGCGTGCGGATCGCCGCCACGACGAACGCCCGCAGCGGCCGCAGCCCCATGCGGCGGCCTGCATGGAGGCCGGCCATCAACGGCACGGCGGCGAGGAGCCACAGGAATCCGGGGTGTATGAAGACCATCGCTACGGAATCCTCCCCCGGGTGTGCAGCACCGCCTCGACAGCGAACAGGAGCAACGCCGCCAACAGCAGGACCTCAAACGGCTGGAGCGAGAAGCGCCCCGCCGTGCGGCGAGCCTCGGTGTTCTCCGCCGTCGCGGGCGCCGGCGTCCACAGCGAACTGGCTTCCCGGCTGCCCGGCATGACCGCGAGGTTGTCCTTGATTGCGGCCCGATCGGGCCACAGCGGATCGTCCACGATGCGTTCCGGCGGAATCACGACCGGATCGGCATCCCAGCCGGCCAGCGTGCGAATGCTTTGGGCGAGGAATACGCCGAACGCGGTCCGGCGGTTGGCCGTCGCATCCTCCGCCAGGAGGGCCGAAGCGAGATGCAGACACCGGGGGCCCTTGGCGGCGAGCACGGCGTCGTCGGCCATCAGGATCGGCACGCGGCCGCCCGGACGATCGCCCGTCGCAATGCTCGCGCCCGTTCCGCATGTGCCGCCTTCAAACTCCAGCGCGCCCGCCGATCGCGAATTGCCCACCGCGCGGACCGGACGCCCGGCCGGCGCCGCCGGGCCGCTGCGAACCAGTACGATGGACGGCCGGGCCGGCGGCATCGGGGCCGGATCCGAGATGACGTCGATATCGCACTCCTGCTCCGTTCCGACGAGCCGTACGCCGGGATCGCTCTCGAGCATCGCGCGAAGCGGCGCGGGCACCGCGCCGGTTGAGCCCGTCATGCCCACCCGAATCGGGACGCGCAGCGGCAGGCGAATCGCCGCGTGGTTGTCCGCATCGACGGCATCCGCGGGACCGAGATCGACTCGAAGCGTGTCGCCATCGGCCGGAACGTCGGCCAGGACGAAATCCGCCGTCGCCCCCGGCGCCAGAAGCCGTGTGTCGTGCAACAACGGTGCACCGCCACCCCGCTGCACGGTCAGACTGCCCTGTCGCGGTTGCTCCCCCCAGTAGCCGACGCGAAGCGTCAGTCGCCCGCGCGTGAGGTTGTCCGGGGAGGGCTCGAAGACCGCCGAGAGAATGGCTGCGTTGGGCTCCCGTCCGCCGATGCGGACAAAGTCGATGCGTGTGCCGTCGGGATCGCGCCGGGCCGGCTCCGGGCCCGGCCGGTTGCTGATGACCACGATTCGACGATTCGCGCGGCCCTCGAGCAGCGATTCGGCGAGCCGAAGCGCGTCGTCCATCGCGGCCGGGGTGCTCGCGGGTGCGAGGCCGGCAAGGCGTGCCGGAAGGACCGCACGCGGATCGTCAAAGCGGTGGGCCAGGCGCGGCCAGGGCCCGGCCACGACCAGCGCCAGCCGATCGTCGGCTCCCGATTCGTCCGCCGTCCTCCGCACCGCATCAACGGCCGACTGGAAATGTGTGCGGCCGCCGCTGTCGCCGGCCGCCTGCATCGCCATGCCGCCGTCCAGGACAATGACCTCCCACACACGGCCGGCCGGATCCGATGCCGGCCGCGGCTGCCCCAGCGCCAGCGACAGCAGAGCACAGATGAGCAGCAGCAGCGCGTACGTGCCCGGGTGGCGGAAGCGCTCGAGCAAAGCCCGGGCGCGGCTCCGCTCGATCGCGTGCGCCCAGAACAGCGTGGTGATGACGCGGACCTCCTGCGGACGGACCCGCAGCAGGTGCAGGACGACCAGCGCCCCGGCGCAGCCGAGGACCATCGCCGCCACCGCCCAGCCTGGAATCCCGCCGAATGTCATGACCGCATCCGTCCTCGCCCGCTATTCCCGACAGGCTGGAAGCCTGCGCCGCAACGGGGCATGGCCCGCCTGCCGAACTAGACCGTCAGCACTCCATCCACAAACAGCCCGCCCAGTTGCCCCAGGACGGGCTTGTCCGAATCCAGCCGGAAGTACACCGCACGGCGGCGGGCCGCGAAGCTCCCCAACTCGAAGCAGAACGCACGGTATGCCCGCCGATAACTCTCCATTTCGCCCGATGTGATCGTCACATCGACGCCGGCGCCGGACTCGCAGTCGATCAGCCGCAGTTCGCCCGCCAGCGACGGGTCCGCGTCCGACTCGCGTGCGACCTGGATCAGTGCCGGCCGGTGCCGGAGCGATCGCATCGCCGCCGTGACCGCCGCCGCCCCGTGCGGGTCGAAAAAGTCCGAGATCACCACCGCCAGCCCGCTCCGCAGCCGCATCGCCCCGAACCGGCGCAACGAGCGCACGACATTCGTCGGGCCGGCCGGGCCCAGCCGCTCCAGGTAGCGAAGAACCCGCGGCAGCCCCTGCTTCCCCGACGATACGGACAGAGGCTCGCCCAGGTCCGCCCCGAACGGATGGATCGTCACGCGGTCCAACTGGTTCAGGCTGACGGCGGCGAGAACGGCCGCCATCTGTCTCGCGGCGTCGGCCCGGGGCGGGGCCTCGAAGAACATCGAATCGCTGACATCCACCAGCAGATACACGGGGAGGTTCTCGGTTTCTTCGAAGAGCCGCAGAAACAGCCGCCCGCTCCGCCGGAAGATGTTCCAGTCCACGCGCCGCAGATCGTCGCCCGGCACATACGGGCGGAAATCGCGGAACTCCATGCCCGCGCCCAGGTCGCGCGACCGGTGCTCGGCATGGCGCCCGCCGCCCGGCACCTGGCGCGCGATCATCCGCAGGGAGCGGATGGCGTTGACGAAGGAGTCGTTGAACAGCGTGGCCATGATTCAGTTCGAGAACTCGCTGACGGCGCTGATGGCCGCCCGCACAAGGTCGTCGGGGTTGACCCGGTCTGACTGTCCCTCAAAGCTCAACAGGATGCGGTGCCGCAGCACGGGCGCCGCGACGTCGCGGATGTCCTGGCAGGACACGGCAAAGCGTCCGCCGAGGATCGCCCGCACCTTGCCCAGCAGCAGAAGCCCCTGGGCGCCGCGAGGACTCGCGCCGAGCGCAACCGCGTTGTTCACCGCCGCCGGGGCGTGGGCGGACCCGGGCTGCGTCGCCATGACGAGCCGGATCGCGTAGCTCCGCACCTGATCGGACACGGCGACGCTCCGCGCGATCCGCCTCATCGCCACGATCTCCTCCCCCGACGAGATCGGCTCCACCGCGGGCTGCTGCACGTCGGTCGTGCGCTTGAGGATCTCATGCGACTCCGCCTCGGTGGGATACCCGACGAGGAGCTTGACCATGAAGCGGTCCAGCTGCGCCTCGGGCAGCGGGTACGTCCCTTCCTGTTCGATCGGGTTCTGCGTGGCGACGACGATAAACGGTTCG
>CAZUAI010000017.1:0-78529 GCA_964617875.1 uncultured Planctomycetales bacterium
GATGCCATCGAATCTCCTAAGAATGCTGAACAAATCGACGATTCTACGGGCCGCGTGCCTCGCGGCACACTTCCCGCACCAGCCGCGCCCCGATTCCTCCAGAAGCTCATCATGGAGCCGTCGGCTTGCCGCTCGCCCTTCCGTTTGGTCAATCTTGCCGATGAACAAACCGGCGAAACTCAGCCAGAACGCTGCCGGCAATTCGCACGCTCCAGCGTCGTGCGGCCCGCCGCTGTACTGGTCGTGGAGCGCCGCCAAGATGGCCTGTGCGGGAGCGTCCTCACGGGGCACCGTCACTCCCTGAATGAGAGCCACGGCCACACGCTCGCCCGCGGCGGCCCAAACCTCAACCTCAAGGGTGTTCTGTTCGTCGGCCATCACTTCTCCTATCGGCGGCGTCGTTGACGCCGCGCGCCCCGTGCCGCTGACTTTTCGCTGACGTTTTCGGCCGCCCGGTTTCGCCAGAATGCCCGCAGCCGATACCGCCCCGGTACGCTGCCGTCGATGGCCCCCGCCAAGTCGGCGAAGCCGGCCCGACGAAGCAGCAAACGGAGCCGTGACACAACTTTCTGAATCGCTCGCCTATCAACCCGGCCGTTGCACGCCGCCGGCCACGCATTCGCGGCGATCGTCTCGCACGACATCCACCGGCCCGGCGAACGCGAGAGCGTTTCGAGCACTTCGAGCGGTAGCCCGGTGCCAATCTCGCCCGCTCTGCCGGCGAACACGACGGACAGCGTGCCGCGGTCCACCCGCGGGGCGTCGGGGTCGTGGGGCACGACGGGGGCCGCCTCGCCGGCAAGGGCCGCTGTCACTCTGGCGCGGTAGACGTTGGCCGCTTCCTCGATCGCGCGGCGGTAGTCCTTCTCGGCTTCGTCCAGGGCGTCATTCATGGTCGTTGCCATCGGTCTTGAAAGTCTCCCGGCGGAGTTCATCGGCCCACTCGGTCAGGATCGCCTTGCACTCCGCGGGGGTCTTCCCGGCCACTTCGACGGCGAGCGCCGAAACAGTGTTGAGCGCCCCCGAGAAGGCCGCGGCAAGCCGGGCGATGTCTTCCTCGTATCGTCGCCGGTCCACGACTTCTTCGCGCTCGCGGGCGAGGGCGAGGGCCTCCCGCTCAGCTTCCGCCCTCAGTTTCTCTTTCCGCCAGTGGCCCAACGTGTCCACGTCGCCGGCCCCGGCGTCGCGCCCGGCCGCTCGCTTTTCCACGAAGGCAACCAGCCGCCGGCCGTCGTAACTGCCATCGCTCGACCGCGGAATGTCCCGGCGCAGCCGCAACGCCCGCGGGGTGATTCCGAGCAGGGCGGCGGCCCCCCGCTGCGTCAGGTGCGTTACGTCGTCAACCGGCTTGCGCTTGGCCATTGTCACCGCCGCCTATCCAAGAGGAAGGAAGGAAGGCGTTTTGCGAACCGTGCGCGCGAAAAAACGTCGCAATAGCTTGGCGTACACGCCCGGTCCCCCCGTCGGGAAGAACCTAGACCCCCCCCGGGGGGGGTCTGGCGGCCTCAAGGGGCCGCAGCCGCGGCCCGTGGGCCTCGGGTCGCCCTCGTCCGCCCGGCTCGCCGTGGTCTCCGCCGTCATGGCCTCCACCTCGCCGGTGTGCCGCGCCAGTTGTGGGCGTGGGCGACGTGGCGCAACCGGGCAATCAGGCGGCCGGCTTCCACCGCCGTCAGTCCGCGGACACCGCACGCCCGGCCGGCGGTCCGCCCGGCCTCCCGGTCAAGCCGCTCCGGGGTCCATCGCTCGCGGTCGGCAAGGATGAGAACCAACCGCAATTGTGCCGGCGTGATTCTCGGGGGTCGCCCCGCCGCTCCCCTTGCCCGGTTCTTGTCCTCAACGGTCATTCGTTCAC
Source organism: uncultured Planctomycetales bacterium (assembly GCA_964617875.1). Taxonomy (GTDB): domain Bacteria; phylum Planctomycetota; class Phycisphaerae; order UBA1845; family PWPN01; genus CAZMVY01. The sequence continues at coordinate 1,853 of CAZUAI010000017.1, forward strand.
CATCACTTGTCTTGCAGTTTTCCACTGCCGCTGTCGAAACAATGGGATTTCAAATCCGCTTGTTCGCCACCTCGGCCGCACCGCGAAAACGGCCCGCTTTCCTTGGGAAGCCCGCCAATTCTGTTTGCGGCGGCGCGCATCTTCGGTGCCTCTTCGGTGCCTATTTCAAACGGGGGCGCAAGCCCATTTTCGCCCCCGTTCCCGGCCGTACAGGGCGAGCACCGCCCTATCCGCGGCGTCCGGTCGGCGCTGCCGCCAGCCCCACCCGGCCGCCGTCGTGTACGTCAACTCGGTGAGGTATCCGGGGCGATCCGCCGGCGGCGGGGGCGGGGCCGCAACCGCGGCGTCGCTGTCGGGCGTATCCACTGTGCCAGTGGCGACAGTACCAAAACCCCTTGCCTCGCCATCGTCACCCGGGGTTTTGTCGCCGTCGCCAGTGTCGCCAAGCTCAAACCGTGCCGCCACGATTGCCAGCAGTTCGCCTTTGTGGGCCTTGACCCGTTCGGCCAGGGCGGGCGTCATCGCTCCCGCCGGCCGGAACAACAGCCGATCGCCGGCGGCCCGTAGCTCGATGCCGGCCGCTCGCAGTTCGTCCAGCAGGGCCGCCGCCGGGGTCATAGCTCACCCCACTCGCCGGCGTCGGCCTCATCATCGCCCCCGGTGTCAGACGGTCCGACACTACTGACACTGACAGAACCCCGGTTTTCGGGGGCGTCGCCGGGGGTAGTGTCGGTGTCAGTTGCGTCAGACGGCACAAAGCCCACCGCGGGTTGTCCGCCCCGCGGCCCCGTCGCCGTTGCTTCGGCAGAGTCGTGCCCCACGTCGGGCGGCGGCTCGACGCCACCCCCGGTGTCAGACGGTCTGACACTACTGACACTGACAGAACCCCGGTTTTCGGGACCGCCGCCGGGGGTAGTGTGAGTGTCAGTTCCGTCAGACAGCACGAAGCGCTTGGTAGGTTGTCCTCCCCGCGGTCCCGGGGCGACGTGTTCCCAGCAGCCCGCACCAGCCTTTACCAGCGCCTCAAGCTCGCTCTCCGCGTCGGCGGCCGTCCGGTGCGATCGTGCCCGCTGCCACTCTCGGACGCTGACGGAACCCCCCTTGCGGACGATCAGGCCGACGAACCCCCGCCGCTCCCGGGCCTCATCGCTCTCCCCTAACATCCCGTACAGCCTGCGGGCCTCGCCCTTGAACCACTCCGTAACGGCGATCGCCCGACGCATGGTGTCCAGGCCGATTGCCGACACGCCCCCGCCGCCGGCTGCCACGTCCGCGCACGTGAAGACCAGGGCCAGCCGGACGCAGGCCCCCTTCAGCTTCCCGAAGTGGGCCGCTAGGTGATCGTCAGCTAGCTCGGCGGTTTCCCTCACGTGCCGATCGTGCCATTCGGCCCAGGCGGGTTCCGCGTCCGAACCGATCGGAACGAACCGCGGCCGGACGTTCCCGTGCTCGTCCGTGCTCGCCGTCAGTTCCAGCAGCCGCCCGCATAAGTCGCACCAGCCGACCGCCACGTGATCGGGAAGCCCTTCCTTCGTCCACAGCGCCGGCCGCTCAGGCGGGCAGGTCATGAGCACCCGGGCCAGCAGCCCCGATTCTCGCTCAGCAGTTCCGAAGACCCTCGCGAGCGTACCCGGTTGGATCGAACCCAGCACCGACACGGCGGCCCGCTCGACGAACACCGACGCACCATCGGTTTTGCGGTCGATGCTCAACGGGGCCGCGTCGTACATGCTGAGCCAAGCCGGCTGGTCGCTGCCCCGCCCGCCGGCTGCGTAGCGGTCAAAGCCCCCGACCCATGCCGCCAACTCATCGCGGACCAGCAGCAGCCCAAGAGGATTGTCACCGAGCAGAGCGCCCAGTTTTTCCGTCGTGGTATCGGAAACCAGCACGCGCCGTTCCGGTGGAATGACCGGGGGCACGGGCGGGTCGGTCGGCGGTCCATTCCGCTGCGATTGTCTCCATTGTGCGAGCCGGACCGCATGGTGCTCCTTCTGGCGGGCGTAGTCGGCGAGGGCCTCCGCGTGGGCCGCCCTTTCGGTCTTGAACAGTTCGACCAAGGCGCGCGTCACCAACTTCAAAACGGGGCTCTTGACCGCGACGCCAGACCTACCGACCAACGCACCCCACAACACCGCCGGTTCGATCCAGCCGCCGCGGACCAGGGCCGCGACGCGGTTTCCGATACACCCGGAGGTCGTGACCAAAACCGCCAGGGCCGCGTAGGCCGGTTCGGTTCCGGTCGCCCGCGCCACGGCATCAACAAACGTCCGCAGGGCCGACGGAAGCTCGCGGGTTGGGAAAGGCTTGTATGGTGCCACCGCGGCCCGCGGCCGCTCCGGTTTCTCGGGCTCGAGTTCGGCCGCGGCCGCCAGGGCCTCGACTTCGGCGCGGATCGCCGCATCATCCCGCCCCGCCGCCCGGCGGGCCGCCGCGTAGTCCACGAAGTCGCCGCCCCGCGAAAGGCCCGGCAGTTCGACAACGCGAACCGTCGCCGGCGGATTCAAGTCGGCCAGCAGCCGCACCACGTCGGCCGCGTACTTCTCGCCGGCGGGGTCGGCGTCGGGAAGGATCGTCGCTCTGCGGCCGGCGAGCGGTTCCCAATCGGCCTTGCTCGCGCTCTGCGAACCGTGGGGCGAGGTCGTGGCCAGCAGCCCAACCGCTCGGGCCGCGTCCGCGGCCTTCTCGCCTTCGCAGACGAAAACGGGCTCGGCCGCCCGGGCCAGCAGTTCCGGCAGGCAGTACAACGGCCGCGGTTCGCGCATGCCCCCCAGCGTCCAGCCGGTGCCGTTGCGGCTCGCGGGGCGGATGTCCTTGCCGTCGGGCCGATCCCAACGCACGACAACGCCCACGGGCTCGCCGTCGCCGGCGTGATAGGTCCACAGGGCGGCCCGCGGACCGTGCCGCCGCTCCAGTTCCGCCACCGCGGCGGCCGCCGTCGGATACGTCTTCGCGGGCGTCGGCACTGCCGACGCTGACACAATTGCCGGTTTCGGGCGGTTTCTGCGAATTGTGTCAACGGCAACACTGTCAGCGGGCATGAGGTCGCCCATCGTCAAGCCGATTGCCGAAACAACCGCCTCGACCGGGCAGCCGCCGAAGCACCGGAGCAGCGCCCGGCCGCCGTCACCTTCGGCGATGGACAAACTCGGCCTCTTGTCGCGATGTGCCGGGCAAACCGACGCCCAGTGTTGGCCGGTGCGGGCCGGGGGCCGACCGTTCTTTTTTTCGAGCGCCGCGAGCACACGCCGCGTGGCATCGTTCATGGCCGCCCCCTTCGCAAACGCCTGCCGTCCGAGTCCAAACACTGACGGCACCCGGCGAGGCGCGCCAGGTCGGCGAGCCCGCGGGTCGGGTCGTGAAATGACGAACGGGGGTCCAATTCACGGTACGCACGATCCTTCATCGCGGTCAACGCGGCTGTCGCAACCGGCGTTCGCAACGGGCAAAACGCCGGCAACTTGCGGGGCAAGGACACGCCCACAAGTCGGCATCGCGGGCGGCGCTCGCGGTCGTGCCGTGTCATCATTCGTCGCCCCCTTCGCTTCGCCGCATCGCCCACGCCGTCAACGCCGCGACCGAATACAACCGGCACGTGCCGACCTTGAACGACGGCACCTCGCCGGTGTTGGTCAAGAGCCACAAGGTTCGCAGGGACAAGCCGAGCGCCGCCGCGGCCTCGCGCGGCCGCAGACAGATCGCCGGCGTCGCCGGGGCGATCGCGGTTGACGCGCGGGCGGCACCCGCGGTATGATGCGGGTCCACCGATTTGACTTCGCCCCCGCCGCGAGCAACGGCGAGGGCTTTTTTACGCGCCGTCATTCGTCGCCCCCCGTTTCTGTCGATTGCTCCGATGTCGCGAACCGCCGTTCCGCGTTCCGCGCGATCGCCCGTTGGATCGCCGCCGCCCCGCGGGCGTCGAACAAAAATGTATTGCCGACCCTCGCGGCCGGCCGGATTCGGCCGGCGCGAATCACGTACTCGACAACGTGCCTCCCCACGTTGAACTTCTGTGCAAGCTCCGTCACCGTCTCGCCCTGAACCGCGCTCATTCGATACCTTCCTTTCGTGATTTCTGGGAGCGTGCGCAGCCGCCCGGCGGCGCGCCCTCCGCGAGCCACTGTTTCACAGCCGCCACCGGAAAGAATTGCACCTTGCCGATCTTCACCGGCTTGGGCAGCACGCCTTCCGCCAACCGCGCGCGTATCCACCGCTCGGACGTGCCCAACGACTTCGCAAGTTCGCCGATCCGTAGGGCGAGCCGTGGCGGCGCTTCTCGGCGTTCGCCTTCGGCTCGCGCGGGGTCAATTTGTGCATCATGCTTCATCCCTGTTTCTGCGGTGCAAGTCGCGTTGCGCATACAGTAAATCGCACCTCGTACGCACGCGCTCTTAGGGTCGCAACCCGTCTGCCTCGCAAGTAAACTGAGGGCAAACGTAGAAGCCGCGGCCCCCGAAATATCTCAAAAAAGCCACGCCGCCGCCGGCAAAAGACCCGCGTGCAGCGCGCTCTTCGTCACAAAACGGGCCGCACATCCCCCCTTGCCCGGCCCGCCCGGTTGCTCCCGACGTGATGGCCCACCCCCCGAAACTCACGGCAAAGCCGACACAGCCGCTCTTTTGCAAGGCCGATTGCAAGGCCGTTTTTTCTGCCGAAGGGGGTATTTTCGGTGCATGGATTTGCAGACTTGCGCCGTCGGCAAGGCCGACCGGCCGACAACGACCGATCCCAGAATCATCGCGTTTTCCGCCGTATTTGCGCAAAAAAGAACCGGCCTTGCATGGATTTGCAGGGCCGGTTTCTCGACTACCCCCAAGGGGATTCGAACCCCTGTCTCCAGGATGAGAACCTGATATCCTAGGCCACTAGACGATGGGGGCCTCGCTTACACCTTCCTACCTAAGGTAGCGGAACCACGAACGGTCGTCAAGCCAGCGACTGCCGCTGCCCGGCACCGCCAGAGCCAAGCCCTGCCCGTCAGCTGCGGGGCTGAATGTCCTTCCACTGGACTCGGCGTTTGATCTGGTCCGCGTTGTAGTAGTCCCGCACGAAGTTTCCGACGTTTGTGCTCCGCAGCATGTCGAGGACCTTGGCTCGAACCTGATCGTACTCGTCCTGGCGGATCGGGAGGTTCTCCTTCCACTCGACCACTACGACGCACTTCTGCCGTTTCATTTCGACCAGGGCCAATCGTTGCGACCGCGTCGTGGGCGCACTGGCCGCCGCAGCCGCCCCGAGCCGGAAGCACTCGCGGATGAACCTCTCGTCGGAGCCGATGCCCGGCACGCTGGCCGGGAAGGTCCGGGCCCCGCCGTAAGGCCCCATGTCCAGGAACTGCATGCGTGCAAACGGGGGCGGGGTCTGTACCTTTCCGTTGATCGGGCCGAGCTTCTGCGCCAACCCGGCATCGGCGTTGAACGCCGCCATAAGACCCTGCTCTCCTGCCTGCTGCTCCAGACGCCGCGCCGCCTCCAGGGCCGCCTTGTAGCCCTTGCTCTCCCGCAGATCCTTCTCGACCTGCTGGCGGACCTCCTCAAGCCCTGCCGGCGCCGTCGCCGTGCGGAAGTTCACCAACCGGTACACATACACGTTTCCCTGCGGATCGCTCAGCAGCGACGGGCCCGGCTGGTACAGCGAGACGTAGTTCTCCGAGCCGGGCTGGCTGGCCGCCGGCTTCGTGGCCACGAGCCCTTCGACCTGCATGACCGCCTGGGCGAAGCTCACGGGCGGCTTCGACCCGATGAGTGTCGCCTGACCGATGCCCGGCTCACGCGACGCATCCTGCTGGCTGACCCAGTTCGTCCGGAAGTAGCGGAGCGCCGTGCCGTAAGGCGGCCTGCGGAGGGCATCGATCTGCTTGGAAAGGTACTGGTCGTCCCGCATCTCTGCCGGGGCCTTGGCGTAGCCGTTCTCGCCCACCGGCGGCGAGCCCCACGCGGCCGTCAGGCGGTTCAGCAATTCGCTGCCGAGCTTGAGCGCCTCCTGCTTCGCACGGTCTTTCTGCAGCTTGGCGATCACCTGCTGCCTGGCCTCGCTGAAGGGCATGGTCGTCGGCTTGAACCCGGGCTGGGTCGCCTGGGCGGTCGTGGGCTTGTGCTGGAACTCGCTCGGGTGCGCCTTCCAATAGTTCCACGGATCATCGGCCGGCACCGCGACGTTCCTGGCAATCTCGTCCACGTCGATCTTGACGTACTCGCACTGGACCGCGGCCGGAAGCTGGTAGCCGTAGCCGGTATCCGGGTCGCCGTTCGCCGGGGTATCCTTGTACTGCTGCAGGAACGTCTTCATCTCCTCCTCGTCCAGGGGCGCCTTCTCATCGACGAAGGACGAGGCCGGCAGCAGGACGAACTCCACCCGCACCTTCTCCGCCACCTGTTTGACCTGCTCGTAGATCTCCGGCTCGGTGACGATCACGCCGCCCGCCGCCCGCCGGGCCGCCTCGAGAACCCGAACGTAGTCGGCGAGCGCGGCGTCGATGTCGGCCAGCCCGACGTGATGACGCTCTCGCACGAAATCGAGTGCCCTCTCCGGGTCGGGCAATTCCGCCTTGATCCGCTCGATCTCGCCCGGCGGCGCGGGAATCCCCTGGCGGCGGGCCTCCGCCACGAGCATGTACCATTCCATTTCGTTCAGCGGCTCGCGATTGAAGGTGACCGCGCCGGGCGTGACATCCAGATCGCGCATCGACGCGTACCACGGCATCCGCCAGATGACGTAGGGATACAACGAGTCGAGGATGGACGTGGCGTTGAAAACGGGCAGCATGTCGCGCTGGCGAATCTCGCGCCCGTAGACGGAGGCGACCTTGAAACTCGAGTCGTCGGGCTGAAGGATCCGGCGAATGGCGTCATCGGCGAGCCAGACGATGAGCAGCAAGGCCATGAAGACGGCCAGCATGTGCTTGTTGTACTTTCGGAAGAACTTCATCATGGCGGTGCAAGTCCTTTATGCATCGACAGTTACCGCAACGCGCGGCGAATCTTTAAGCATACCACGAACGGTTTGAAAAGCAAGCGGCGGTTCTATCGACATTTGCCTTGCGACGCTCGCGTCATACAATGCGGTGCAAACCTGGGAGGTACACCCGCCCTATGCAAACCGCGACGGCCGGCTAGAATACCCGGTTGGAGAAGGCAACCGGAACGTCCGATAGAATGAGGCGGCGGCGGGTGGCATGGTCGTCTGTGCATCCTCCGCAGGACAGAACCTCATGGCGCAACACAAGGCAAAGATCGACTCGCCGCGGCTGGTCATTGTTGAATCGCCGGCCAAGGCAAAAACCATAAATAAGTACCTGGGCAGGGGTTATGTCGTCAAGGCGTCGATGGGCCACGTCCGCGACCTGCCGGAACGCTCCCTGGCGATCGATGTCGAAAACAACTTCCAACCGACATACGAAGTCGTCAGTGGTCGGCAACGAGTCGTTTCCGAACTGAAGAAACTGGCCGACAAGGCCGACACCGTCTTCCTGGCAACGGACCTGGACCGCGAGGGAGAGGCAATCGCCTGGCATCTGGCGTCGGCACTGGGGTTGCCCCCGGAGAAGGTGCAGCGAGTCATCTTCAACGAGATTACCGAGTCGGCCATCCGGGCGGCGTTCGCCCACCCGCACCAGATCGACATGGACAAGGTCAACGCCCAACAGGCCCGGCGAATCCTCGATCGCATCGTGGGATACGAACTGAGCCCGCTGCTCTGGAAGAAGATCGCGAAAGGGCTTTCGGCCGGCCGCGTGCAATCCGTGGCCGTGCGTCTGATCGTGGACCGCGAGCAGGAAATCCGCGACTTCATTCCCACCGAGACGTGGCGAATCACGGGACATTTCGTGACCGCCGTGGACCAGGCCGACCGTCTCGGCCGGGAGTGGCGCGAGTTCCTCAATTCCGAGAAGAACGGCGACGAAGGGCGCAAACTTCGCGAACAGGCCGAATGGCTGGCCGCGCACGTGGGCTTTCGTGCCGAATTGACCAGCGTCGGCGGCCGGGAGTTCAAGCCGCAGGGACGGTACGACGCGACCGCACCGGCAGACCGGGCCTTTTTGTCAGCGGCGGACGAGGCGGCCCGCGTGGCCCAGGCCCTCGGCTTCGTTTGCGAGAAGCGACAGGAAGCCGTCTGGCGGGAGTATGAACACCGCGGGTTGCATACGGTCGAGCTGATCGGTCGGTTTGACCGGTCGAAAGGCCCCGCCTTCCGCATTGCCGACATTCAGACCCGGCGTACAAAGAGCAAGCCCCCCCCGCCGTTCACGACTGCAACGCTGCAGCAGACGGCGGCGAACCAGCTTTACTTCTCGGCATCGCGGACGATGCGGGTTGCGCAGCAGCTTTACGAAGGGATCGACCTCGGCGGCGGCGAAGGGCCTGTGGGCCTCATCACGTACATGCGTACCGACTCGCTGAACCTGAGCAAGGACTCGGTCACGGCCGCGCGGGAATGGATCCACCGATACTGCGGCGAGGGCTACCTGCCCGCTCACGCCAATGTCTACACCAGCCGCAAAGGCGCCCAGGAGGCGCACGAGGCGATCCGGCCTTCGGACGTGCGGCGCACACCGGACTCGCTCCGCAGCCATCTGACCGAGGAGCAGCTCAAGCTGTACGACCTGATCTGGCGGCGGTTTCTGGCGTGCCAGATGACGGCCGCCGAGTGGGACTCGACGAGCGTGAGCGTCGAAGCGGAGACACCGGTCGGCACGGCCGTGTTCAAGGGCGGCGGGCGGACGCTCGTGTTCGACGGCTTCTACAAGATCGTGGGCGTCCCGAAGTCGGGGGACGAGCAGACGCTGCCGCCGCTGCAGCCGGGCCAGGTGGTGGCCCCGCTGGACATTTCGCCGAAGCAGTCGTTCACCAGCCCGCCGCCGCGATACACGGAGGCGTCGCTGGTCAAGGCCCTGGAGGCGGAGGGCATCGGCCGGCCCAGCACGTACGCGACGATCATCCAGACGATCCAGGACCGCGATTACGTGGAGCAGATCGACCGCCGGTTCTTCGCGACGGCCAAGGGCGAGATCGTCACGAAGAAGCTCCTGGCCCACTTCCCCGAGCTGATGGACATCAAGTTCACCTCGCAGATGGAGGAAGAACTCGACAAAATCGAGGAGGCGCACATGGACTGGGTGCGCGTCCTGCACGATTTCTACGACCCGTTTCACCGGTCGCTGATCAAGGCCCACGACGAGATGCAGGCGACCCGCAGCGAGCCGAGCAAGCACACCTGCCCGACGTGCGGCAAGACCATGGTGTACCGCTGGGCGAAGCAGGGCCGGTTCCTCTCCTGCGGCGGCTATCCCGAGTGCAAGACGGCGTTCGACATCGACCGCGACGGGAACCCTGTCGTTCCGCCGCCGGTGGACGTGAAGTGCGAGAAGTGCGGCCGGCCGATGATGCTCCGCAAATCGCGGCACGGACCGTTCCTCGGCTGCACCGGCTACCCTGAGTGCAACAGCACGCTGCCCTGCGACGCACGGGGCGTGCCGCTCAGACTCGTCAAAGAGGAGGACATCAAGGAGATCTGCGACATCTGCAACTCGCCGATGGCCGTGAAGCGCAAGGGCCGCCGCGCGTTCCTCGGCTGCAGCAGCTACCCGGCGTGCAAGAACACGAAGCCGCTGCCGGAAGGCATCCGGCTTGAGTCGAAGCCCGCCCCGCCGCCGGAGGAGGCCGGCTTCCCGTGCGACAAGTGCGGGCGGCCGATGGTGATCCGCCTCGGGCGGCGCGGCAAGTTCCTCTCGTGCAGCGGCTTTCCGAAGTGCCGCAACGCCAAGCCGATCCAGAAGCTCGAAGAGCTGAAGGCCGCGGCGGCGCAGCGCCCGCCGGCCGCGCCGCCGGCATCGTCGGAAGTCCCGTGGGAAACCGAAGGCGAGGCACCGCCCGCCGACGAAGCGCGGGAAGCCAGGACCGCGGCGGCCAAGACCGCTTCACGCCCGGCGAAGAAGACCGGCGCCAGGCAACGCCCCGCCACGAAGGCCGATCTCTCGCGCGAGGCGGCAGCGGCCGCCGCGACGAGCGACGAATTCGTCGCGAAGGCCAAGGAGAAGGGCTTCGGCGTGACACGATTCGGCAACCTGTACGTGGAGCACATCGAGGGCGACATCGAGTGTCCGCACTGCGGCTCGAAAATGGCGGTGAAGCGCGGCCCGTGGGGCCCGTTCCTCTCGTGCGAGGGCTTCCCCGCGTGCAAGACGACGGCCCGCCTCCGCGGTGCGGCTCTCGAACAGGCCGACGCCCAACTCGGCCCGCGCGAACAGAAAACGCCGCCGGAACCCACGGACATCGACTGCGACCAGTGCGGCGCGAAGATGCTCATCCGCAAGGGCCGCTCGGGCAAGTTCCTCGGCTGCTCGGCCTACCCCAAGTGCCGCAACACGAAGCCGGTGCCGACGGATATGCTCAGCCTCGGCGCCAAGTGACCGACTCGCGAAGGGAGCGAACAGCCATCCGCGTTGGCTGCCCTATGCCAACGGATCGAGTTCGCGACCAATTCCGTCCGGTCCACGACCCCGCGAAACGTTGTCGTCAATCTCTCCCGCGTAAGACCTTTGGACGTGCGGGCGTGACTTGATCCTGATTGAGAACAGGATCGGCAATCCGTGCCGGTGTGCCTTATCCCTCTCGCACATGCGGCCATGCACCCCAGGGCTCACGCCTGCTTGCGTCACCGGCCGATAAGTGCCATAATGCTTCCTGAGTCACGGAGGACGACGCGGTGGATTGCTTTCTGATCACGGGCGGCAACCGGCTTCGGGGCAGTATGGACATCGGCGGGGCGAAGAACGCGGCCCTGCCCATTCTGGCCGCGTGTATTCTCTGCAAGGATGACGTCGTCCTGCGGGCGGTGCCCGATCTGGCCGACATCCGCACGATGATCGCCCTGCTCGAGACACTGGGCGTTCAATGCGTCCGGAAGCCGAACGGCGACCTTCACATCCGCGTCAAAGATGAATCGAACGTTCACGCCGAGTACAACCTTGTCCGGAAGATGCGGGCGAGCGTGTGCGTCCTCGGTCCGTTGCTCGCCAAGCGGCACCGCTCGCAGGTAAGCATGCCGGGCGGATGCAACATCGGCGACCGGCCGATCAACCTGCACGTCGAGGGCCTGAAGAAGCTCGGCGCCGCCGCCGACCTCGTGAACGGCGACGTCCTGCTGCGGGCCAAGCACCTGACCGGGACGGAGATCTTCCTCGGCGGCCCGTTCGGCTCGACGGTCACGGGCACGGCCAACGTGATGATGGCCGCGTGCCTCGCGAAAGGTCGGACGGTCATCGAGGCCGCCGCCTGCGAGCCGGAGGTCGTCGATCTGGCCGACTTCCTCAATCGCTGCGGGGCGAAGATCACCGGGCAGGGCACGCCGCGGATCGAGATCGAGGGCGTCGCGGAACTCGGCGGGTGCGAGCACCAGGTCATCCCCGACCGGATCGAGGCGGGGACGTTCATGGTGGCCGCGGCGATCACCAACGGGGAGCTGGAGCTGCGGAACTGCCGGCTGGACCACCTCGCGGCCGTCGTCGATCGGCTGCGGCACATCGGTGTGTCGGTCGAGCGGAACAACGGCGTGGTCGTGGTGGCCTCGGCCCGTCGGCTCGAGCCGACCGACGTGACAACCCAGCCGTACCCCGGCTTCCCGACGGACCTGCAGGCGCAACTGATGGCGCTGCTCGCCCTGGCCGACGGGAACAGCATCATCACCGAGAAGATCTTCCCCGACCGGTTCATGCACGTGGCCGAGCTGAACCGCATGGGTGCGCATCTGCGGAAGGAAGGCCCGACGGTCATCGTCGAGGGCGTACGCGAACTGGTCGGCGCGCCGGTGATGGCCTCGGACCTGCGGGCGTCGGCGGCGCTGCTGGTCGCAGGGCTGATCGCCAAGGGGCAGACGAAGATGCACCGCGTCTACCACATCGACCGGGGGTATGAGCGGATCGAGGAGAAGCTCACCGCCGTCGGGGCGGACATCCAGCGCGTCGAGGATGCGAGCGAGGACTAGGCGCCGAACCGGGGCAATCAAGAGCCGATCCACCGTCCGCAGGGGGGCGATTTTGCTCATTGCCACGCGCGCGTGGCGCTGCTAGAGTACCCTCGCCCGGGCAACCGACGGGAGATTCGATGGACGACGGTAGCGCTGCGATGTCTGTTCGGGGGGAAGGGAACACGGAGCCGCTGTCGTTCGCCAAGGTGGGACGCGTTCGCGTCCAGGCGCGGTACATGCACCTTCTGCAACAGAGCGGCCTGACGGGGTTTTCGTCGGTTTTCGCATTTGACGGGGGCGAACAACTGGACAAGCCGGGGCTGGCGCCATGGCGGGAGCGGCGGCGCGTCGTATTTCACGACTCAAACGGCGATCCGCACACATTCTACCTGAAGCGGTACATCCGGCCGCCGTTCGGCTGCCAGGTACGACGGCTGGCCGCGGGCGGCCTTCGCACCAGCACGGCGGGCCGCGAGTGGCAGACGATCACGGACCTCGCGCGGGCGGGCATCCCCGTGCCGGAGCCGGTGGCGTTCGGGCAGGAGGTGCGGAGAGGATTCGAGCGCCGGAGCTTCCTGGTCGTCGCGGAGGTGCCCGGCGAATCGCTCGAACGCTGGCTGCCAGAACACTGGCAACGGGCAGCCACCGGAACCGCACGCCGTCGGCAGCGGGAGATCCTCGTGCGGCTGGCCCGCGGGGTCGCGGCGTTTCACGCGGCCGGCTTCGTCCATCGCGACCTGTACACGTCGCACATTTTCCTGCGGTGGGCCGAGGGCGAAACGTCGCCGTCATTCACGTTCATCGATCTGCAGCGGGTATTCCGGCCGTGGTGGCGGCGGAGCCGGTGGGTGGTCAAGGACCTGGCGGCGCTGCATTTCTCGACGCGGACGTTCGCGTCGCGTGCCGACCGGCTGCGGTTCTGGAAGGAATACCTCCGTGGCATCGGCAGGCCGCGCTGGGCCGAGGCCCTGCCGCCCCGCGTGGCGGCCAAGAGCGAGCGGATGCGCCGGCATTTCGAGCGCCGTGCAGCAGGCGAGGGGCGAACATCGTGAGGGTGGCGCTGGTCATCGAGCGGATCGAGACGTGGCGAGGCGGGGCCGAAACCTCCACCGTGCAGTTCGCCCAGCAGGCGGCACGGCGGGGCTGCGAGATGACGCTGGTGACGGCGAGCCGCGGGCAGCCGCCGCCGGGCGTGTCGGTGATGACGATCAAGGTCACGTCGGCATTGCGGTCGCAGCGAACGCGGCTGTTCGCCGCCCGGGCGGCGGCGGCGATCCGGCGCGACGGCTTCGACGTGGTTCACGCGATCACACCGTGCCCGATCGCCGATCTGTACGAACCACGCGGAGGGACCGTGCCGGAGATGCTCCGGCGAAACGCGGCGATGCGACGATCACCCCTCCGCCGGCACGTGAAGCGGCTGCGCGACCGGCTCAACCCGAAGTACCAGGTCCTTCTCCGGCTGGAACGGTCCCTGCTGGAGCGGCGGCCGCCACCGGTGATCGTCGCGATCAGCCGGTACGTGGCCGAGCAGTTCCGCGAACACTACGGCATCGCCGGGCCGGGCGTGCGGCTCGTGTTCAACGGTGTCGATCCGGATCCGTCCACGCCCGCCCAGCGCGAGGCCGACGACAACGAGATCCGCCAGCAGTACGACCTGGCCCGCGGCGAGAAACTCGCGCTCTGCGTCGCGCACAACTTCCGACTCAAGGGGGTCGGGCGGCTGATCGAGGCGGTCGCCGCCCTCCCGGCGGCGCAACGCCGTCACGTCCGGGCGGTCATCGTCGGGCGCGACAACCCGTTGCGGTACGTGCGTCAGGCAAAGCGGCTCGGCGTGATGGACCGGATCGTCTTCGCCGGTTCGACGGAGCGGATCGCGGCCTTCTACCACGCGGCGGACATGCTCGTACACCCCACATACTACGACCCGTGCAGCCGCGTCGTGCTCGAGGCACTGGGCGCGGGGGTGCCGGTCATCACGACGCGCTTCAACGGCGCGGCGGAGGTGATGACTGACGGACGGCAGGGCTTCGTGCTGGATTCGCCCGACGACGTGCCGGCCCTGGCGGATCGCATCGCGCGGCTGCTGGATGAGCCGTTCCGGCAGGAGTGTGCGGCGGCGGCGCAGCGTCTGTGTACAAAGGTGGGGATGGAGCGCCATGCGGAAGAGATCGTGAAACTGTACCGCGAGATTTGTGAGGATCGCGCATGAGCGTGCCTGTGGCGATTGCCGTGGGCGTGGTGGTCGCCGCGACGTATCTGCTCGGGGCGGTGCCGTTCGGCCTGCTGCTCGCGAAGTGGCGCGGCGTGGACATCCGCCGGGTCGGCAGCGGCAACATCGGGGCGACGAACGTCTGGCGTACGCTGGGCCGGCGGTACGGCTTGCTGGCCTTTGCCCTCGATACGGCAAAGGGGGTCGTGCCAATGGTCGTCGCCCCGCCGATCTGGCGCGCGGCCGGAGCGTGGCCCGCCGGAGACTCCGGGGGGGGGTTCTATGCGTGCTGGCTGGCGGTGGGTGCGGCGGCGATCCTCGGGCATGTGTTTCCGTGCTACCTCCGATTCCGGGGCGGCAAGGGGGTGGCGACGTCGCTGGGCGTGCTGCTGGGCTTGTGGCCGTATTACACGGTTCCGGGGCTGATCTGCTTTGGATTATGGGGCGTGGTGTTCGGGGTGACGCGGTATGTGTCGGTCGCCTCGATCCTGGCGGCCATGGCGTTTCCGGCGGTGTATTTCGGACTTGCCGTGGCTCGCGGCTGGGAGCCGTGGGGCCGTCAGCGGTCGCTGCTGATCTTCGCAGTTGTGATGGCGCTGCTGGTCGTGTATCGTCATAGGATGAACCTCCAGCGTTTGCTGGCCGGGCAGGAGAACCGCTTCGGGATGCGTCCTACGAGCGGGGCCGACGGGGCCTCCGCGTGAGCGTACCCATCTTGTGAGCCGACCTTCCCGTGGTTGAGGAGACCCGTATGAAGTGGTGCATTGTTCTGACTGCGCTCCTGGGTGGGGTATGTCCGTGCGTCATGGCCGCCCCGAAGGACGCGCCCACGACAAAACCCGACGCCCCGGCCAGCGCCCCCTGCACACAGGCGGCCAACCCGGCGCGCGTGCTGGCGACGTTTGACGGGACGCCGATCACGCAGGGCGAGATCGATCGGATGATCCGGCCGCCGACCGCGGAGCCGGCGCCGGAGATCCCCGAGGACGTGATGCAGCAGCAGCGGCAGCAGGCGCTGACGTACGTGCTGCGGCAGAAGCTGTACGAGGCCTATGCCGCCGACCACCCGGGGCTGGTCACAGCCGCGGACATCGATGCGGTCGTCAAGCAGTACGAGGATCGGTTCGCGCAGTCGGGGCGCTCGCTGGACGACATGCTGAAGCAGCGGGGAATGACGCGGGACGACTTCAAGAAGTGGGCGACGGTCAACGTGGTCGGTCAGAAGTTCATGGAGAAGGGCAAGGACGAGAAAGCAATCGCGGACTTCTACGAGAAGAACAAGGCAAGCTTCGACGGCACCAAGGTGACGGCAAAGCACATTCTCATCCTCGTGGACGAGTATCTGGGCAAACCTGAGGACTGGGAAAAGGCCAAGGCGAAGCTGATCGAGATCAAGAAGGACATCGCGAACGGCAAGATGACGTTTGACGAGGCCGTCGAGAAGTACAGCGAGGACCCCGGCAAGGTGCGCGGACCGACACTGCCGCCGTTCCAGCGGTACGGCATGATGGTGGAGCCGTTTGCGGCGGCCGCGTTCGCAACAAAGGTCGGCGAGATCAGCGACCCGGTGAAGACGAACTACGGGTATCACCTGATTCAGGTCGTCTCGCGCGACCCCGGCGAGCCGACGACCCCGGAGCAGGCGAAAGAGACCGTCGGGCAGATCCTGGTGGGTTCGGCGCACGAGACTCTCGCGAAGGAAACACGAGACAAGCACCCGATCAAGGTGTTCCTGGACTACGTGAAGCCGCCGCAGCGCCGACCGCCGGCGCCGTCGACGAGAAACGCCGCAACCCGGCCCACGGCAACGCGCCCCGCGAAGCGGCCGCCGTCCGTGCAAGACTCGCCGAAGCCGGCGGAGAATGCCAGACCGCCGGAGGGCGTTCCGACCGCCCCGCCGCAGCCGTAACCGCCGGCCAAAGCGAGAAGACGCAGGACGCGGAACCGACGGCCGAGTGCCGACGCCTCAGAATCGAACGCCGAGAGATTCCGGAGCAACCAGGCAACCGGTCACGGGGGGCATGGCCGGATGTGCCAAAGGGATCCGGGACCCTCGCCGTACAGGCAGAACATCGTGTTCACGGGAAGCGGACGCCCTGACGCGTTCGGCCCGGGGCACGAAAGGTTCGTGACCCCCTCCCTGCGTGCAGGAACGGCCATGCAACCACCGGTCACCCCATGACCTGCCCCTCTCCCCTGAAGGGAGAAGGGGAATCAGGCAACGCAGAACGAACGAGGTAGATTGGCGAGCCCCCGCGAGCGCGCGGCGGCGGGGGCTCGCCCACCGTGTTTTGGATGTGTCGGTTTCCCCGCTTCCCCGCTTTTCCTCTTGCGTCTCGGCCGCTTACTTCGGCCTGTTCTCCTCGTAGGCCCACGCCAGCCATTCGAGGGCGATCTTCATGTCCTGCGGGTCGGCGGCGGGGCCGCCCCAGAAGCGGAAGCCCGGCGGCGCGTCCCGGTAGCCGTTCACGTCGTACGCGACCTTCTCCGCCTCGAGCACGCCGGAGACCTTCTTCGTGAACGCCGCCTGGTCGTCGTTGCTGAGCTTCGTGAACCAGTCGGCGACGACCTTCAGGCAGATCGACGTACAGCTCCGGATTGCCGGGTCGGCCGCCAGGAACGCGATCCAGCCGTTCTTCTTCACGAACTCGTCGACGGCGCGGAGATTCGCCTGGCTTCGGGCGAAGCAGGCGTCGAGGCCCGTCTTGCCTTCGAAGCTCAGGTTCTTCGCCCAGGTCATCGCGTCGATGTAGTCCTCAACGGCCAGCATCGACGGCGTGTTGATCGTATCGCCGACGAAGATGCCGTCGATCAGCTTGCCGCCCTTGGTCATGCGGAAGATCTTCGGCATGGGCCACGGCGGGCTGTACGTCGTCAACCGCTCGACCGCCCGCGGCGACAGCACGATCATCCCGTGCGCCGCCTCGCCGCCGAGGCTCTTCTGCCACGAGAACGTCGTGGCGTCCAGCCGGTCCCACGGCATCGGCATGGCAAAGACCGCGCTCGTCGCATCGCACAGCGTCAGGCCGCCGCGATTGGCCGGCGGCGTGGCCGAATCCGGCGTGCGGACGCCGCTTGTCGTGCCGTTCCAGCAGAAAACGACGTCGTTGTTCCAGTCGATGTCGGCCACGTTCGGGAACTCGCCGTACGCCGCCTTGAGGACCTTCACGTTCGGCAGCTTGAGCTGCTTGCTGATGTCCGTCGCCCAGCCCTGGCCAAAGCTCTCGAAATCGAGCACCGTCACGGGCCGCGGACCGAGCAGGCTCCACATCGCGGCCTCGAACGCGCCGGTATCGCTGCCCGGCATGATGCCGATGAGGTAGTCCTGCGGAATCCGGGCCAGATCACGCGTCATGTCGATCGCGAGCTTCAACCGGGCGCGGCCCGCCTTCGACCGGTGCGATCGGCCCACGAGGGCGTTCGACAGGGCGTTCACGCTCCAGCCGGGCCGCTTGGTCGTGGGGCCGGAGCCGAAGTTCGCTACGGCGGGTCTTGCTTGCGGTTTCTGCACGATGGTACTCCTTCCGATAATCGTGGATGTACGCCCGGCCGGGCCGCCCCCGCTGCGGGAGCCGCCTGCCGTCACGAACCGGGCACGGTGCCTGAGTCAAACACTCTTTTAGAGGAAACCCGCTCGGGAATCAACAGGGTCGATAGGATCACAGAATCCGCCACGGTTCGCCTTCCGGCGGACGACGTCGATTCTTCGCGGGCGTGACCGTATAATCCCCGGCAGGAAGCTGACGCCCGAGGCTGAATTCGCATCATGAGCCGGTGGCCGTCCACCCCCGGCACGATGCGTTCCTGCGGCCCTGTTGCGGATCGGCTGGATCGTCAGGCGACAGAGCGGTTCGCACGCGCTCGAACGACCCGGCCGGGCGGACGGCGTATTCGCGTTCCACGACGACGATGAAATCGGCCCGCGGATGCTTTCCCGGATCTCCAGGCACAACGGCCTTCGCCCGGATGACCTGTGAGGCCGGTGCCGGGCGAAGAGCAACCCGCAGTCAACAACCAAAGGCAAGCGCCTGCGATGGAACCGTGATGGCCGTGGCGATGCAAGAGGAGCATCACGCATGAGATACCGCACATTCGGCCGGCTGGGGTGGCAGGTTTCGGAGATCGGGTTCGGGGCGTGGGCCATTGGCTCGCACTGGGGCACACAGAGCGACGATGATTCGCTCAAGGCCCTGCATCGGGCGATCGACCTCGGGTGCAACTTCATCGACACGGCCCAGGCGTACGGCGACGGCCGCAGCGAACGGCTCATCGGCCAGGTGCTCCGCGAGCGCAGGGGCGAGCGGATCTACGTCGCGACGAAGATTCCGCCACAACGCCCCGGCCGCTGGCCGCCGAGCCCCTACGACCGCATCGAGGACCGCTTCCCCGAGGCCTACCTGCGCGAGCGGGTCGAGTTCAGCCTCCGCAACCTCGGGACCGACTGCCTCGACGTGGTGCAGCTCCACACCTGGACGCGGGCATGGAATCGCGCCCCGGCGGCACTCGACGTGCTTGATCGGCTCCGCCGCGAGGGCAAGCTGCACGGCATCGGCATCTCGACGCCCGAGCACGACCAGAACTCGCTCATCGACCTCATGCGGGCCGGCCGGCTCGACGCAGTCCAGGTGATCTACAACATCTTCGAGCAGGAGCCGCAGGCCGAGTTCTTCCCCGTTGCCGTCGAACACCACGTGGGCGTCATCGTCCGCGTGCCGTTCGACGAGAGCGCGTTGACGGGCAAGCTCACGGCCGGAACGACGTTCGAACCGGGCGATTTCCGCAACAACTACTTCGCCGGCGACCGGCTTGAACGGACCGTCCGGCGCGTCGAGGACATCCGCAAGGCGATCGGCACGGCCGAGCCGGATCTCGCGACGGCGGCACTCAAATTCGCGATGAAGCCCGCCGCCGTCGCGACGGTCATCCCGGGCATCCGCAACGTCCGCCAGGCGGAACGGAACTGCGGCGTCAGCGGCCAGCCGCCCATGAGCGACGAACTGGAACGTACGCTCCGCGAGCACGATTGGCTGCGGGCGTTCTGGTACGCCGGAAAGTGACCTTGACCCCCGCAGTGCCGCGCGGGAGAATGAATCTTGCGGGTCGCCGTGAGCCCTGTCCGGGAGTTCGGGACTCCGAGCCCACGTTGACCGTGTCCGGCGAGGGGCAAGGTTCTGCACAACATGGACGCACCCACGACAACAACATTGCTGGAGGGTCTGCGCCGGCCCGATGACCGCCATGCGTGGCTGCGCTTCGAGGAGCAGTTCGGACCGATGATCGTGGGATTCGCACGACGGCTCGGGCTGGACGAGTGGGACGCCCAGGACGCCGCGCAGGAAACCATGTTGGCGTTCGTCGAGGCGTACCGCAACGGCCGGTACGACCGCGAGAAAGGGAGGCTCCGCAACTGGCTGTTCGGCATCGCGCACCGGAAGGTCAGCCGGATTCTGCAGCACAGGGCACAGGAAGCGGCCGTGACCGATCGACCGGCCGCGAGCGCCTCGCTGGGCCTCATCGCGTCGCCGGACGCGGCGGAGACCGTCTGGGAACGCGAGTGGCAGCGTGCGATTCTCCGCGCGTGCGTGGCGGAAGTCGCCCGGCAGGTGGAGCCCACCACGTTCGCGGCGTTCGAACTCTGCGTCATCCAGGAGCACCCCACGGAAAAGGTCGCCGAGCAACTGGGGCTCACGACCAACGCCGTCTACATCGCGAAGAACCGCGTCATGACACGAATCCGGGAGGCCCGGCGCCGCATCGAAGAGACCTGCTGAGGCGGTTCCACGATGTCCGTCCATCCGATCATCGCGCAGCTCGAACTCCTGGCCGCAGGCGAACTGGACGACGCCGAGGCCACACGCACGCGAACGCACCTGGCCTCCTGCGAGGATTGCCGCCAGCGCTTCGAGGAGTGCGTCGCCAACCGATCCATCGCCGGCGAGATCCGGGACGCGATGACGGGCGGCAAGACATCCGCATCGCCGCGCGAGCCGCGCACGTCACCGGGAACTCCGGCCGGCGACGCACCCGCCGCGCCCGATCCGTTCCCCGGCTACGAGATACTCGGCGAGATCCATCGCGGCGGACAGGGCGTCGTCTACGAGGCCATCCAGAAGGGCACGAAGCGGCGGGTCGCCATCAAGGTCATGCGCGAGGGACCGTTTGCCGGCCCGCGCGACATGGTCCGCTTCGAGCGCGAGGTTGAGATCCTCGGCCAGCTCAACCACCCCAACATCGTGACGATCCACGCCAGCGGCACGGCCGCGGGCTGCTTCTACTACGTCATGGACTACATCGCGGGCCGGTCGCTCGAGGCCTGGATGACCGCCGGGGGGCAATCCATCCGGCAGACGCTCCGCCTCTTCGCCCGGATCTGCGAGGCGATCAACGCCGCGCATCTGCAGGGCGTGCTCCACCGCGACCTCAAGCCGAGCAACATCCTCATCGACGCGAAGGACGAGCCGCACATCCTCGACTTTGGCCTGGCCAAGGTCGTGGCCGGAGACGCCGCCGACGACCACGGGATGGTCATGACGATCACGGGCCAGTTTCTCGGCAGCCTTCCGTGGGCCTCGCCCGAACAGGTCGAAGGCGTGCCGGGCACCATCGACGTGCGAACCGACGTCTATTCGCTCGGCGTGCTCCTCTACCGGGCGCTGGCGGGCCGGTTCCCGTACGACGTCGTCGGCACGATGCGCAACATCATGGAGAGGATCCTGAACGCCCAGCCGGCACGCCCGAGCACATACCGCAGGGAAATCGACGACGAAATCGACACGATCGTCCTCAAGTGCCTGGCCAAGGAACGCGAGCGGCGGTACCAGACGGCGGGCGAACTCGGCGGCGACATCCGCCGCTACCTTGCCGGCGAGCCGATCGAGGCCAAGCGCGACAGCGGGCTGTACGTGTTGAAGAAGACGCTGCGGCGGTATCGCGTGCCGGCTGCCGTGGCCGCGGGGATTTTCGTCGTCATCGTGCTGGCGCTGGCGGTATCGGCCACGTCGTGGCGACGTGCCGCCCGCGACCGCGACGCCGCGCGGCAGGCGGAGTCCCTGGCCGTGCAGAGAGGCCACGAGGCCGAGCAGGCCCGCCGCCTCGCCGAGGATGAGCGGCGGCGCGCCGACGAGCGCGCCGACTGGGCGCGCCGCATGTTGTATGCCAACCAGATCGCCGCCGTCGAGCGGGCCCACAGCGCCGATGCCGGCCAGATGAAGGCATTGCTGGATCAATGCGCCACCGACCTGCGCGGGTGGGAATGGTACCGGCTGCGGTGGCTTTCCGACCGCAGCCGGCAAACGCTGACCGGGCACGACGGAGCCGTCAGCGGCGTCGCATGGGACCGCGACGGAACGCGGATCGCCTCCGGGAGCCACGACAAGACAGTCAGGGTCTGGGACGCCGCGACGGGCAGGGAGATCCTCACATTGCGCGGCCACACGAACTCCGTACGCGCCGTAGCGTTCAGCCCGGACGGGAAACACATCGCCTCATCCTCGGACGACAAGACGGCCAGAATCTGGGACGCCGCCACCGGCCGGGAGGTTCTCGCCTTCCGCGGACACGCAAGCCGGATTCCAGCCGTCTGCTTCAGCCCGGATGGCACGCGAGTCGCCTCAGCCAGCGCGGACAGGACGCTGCGCGTATGGGACTCCGCGACCGGCGAGGAAAAGCTGGTGCTCCGCGGACATACCAACTCCGTGTGGTGTGCGGCCTTCAGCCCGAACGGCAGACAAATCGCGTCGGGAGGCGCGGACGCGACGCTCCGGCTCTGGGATGTGGAGTCGGGCGCAGTCCTCCGGACCTTTCGCGGCCATGAACGCGCCGTGTGGACCGTGGCGTTCAGCCCCGACGGGGCGCGGCTCGCCTCAGGGAGCATCGACGCCACGGTTCGGCTGTGGAACACCAACGAAGACGACGAGCCCAGGACGCTTCGGGGGCACGGCGGCGCCGTGGCAACCGTAGCCTTCAGCCCGAATGGCAAGCACGTCGCTTCGGCGGGCTGGGACGCCAGGCTGAAGATATGGGACACGTCAAGGGGCGCCGAGGTGTTGACCCTTTGCGGGCACGAAGATCTGGTATGGGCCGTGGCCTTCTCGCCGGACGGGCAACATCTCGCGTCGGGGGCGAAAGACAAGACGCTCCGGATCTGGGACGTGGCGGCGACGACGCAGGAAGTCGTCGCACAGAAACCGGGCGACGACGACCCCGGGGAGCCGGTCGGCACCGAAAGCGAAGACGCCGCCGGGAGTGCCGGCGGACGGACGACGAAGAAGCGGGACGGCCCGGCAAGCGCCGCGGCACCGGCCGCCAGCCAGCGCGCCGGCACGTACGACTGCATCGCAATCAGCCCGAGTGCAGAACTCGTCGCGGCGGCAACCGTCGAGGAATCGATCGAGATCCGCAGTGTCGCAACGGGAGAAACGACGCTGAAGTGGGCGAGCGACCGGAGCCGCCTTACGGTGATTGCGTTCAGCCCGGAAGAGAAGAAAGCCGCATTCGGACACACCGATGGAGAGGTCCGAATCTGGGACATCGCCGCGAACAAGGAGCTTCTCCGGACCACCGCTCACCAGGGCCGAATCTCCGCTCTGGCCTTCAGCCCGGACGGCAAACGCATCGCGTCCACCGGTGCCGACAAGGTCGTCCACGTCTGGGACGCCTCGACCGGCGCGGCGGGGCTCAGCCTCCGCAGCCACGAAGCCGCGGTGTACGCCGTCGCCCTCAGTCCCGACGGCAGGCGCATCGCCTCCGGCGACCGCAACGGCGTTCTCATCCTCTGGGATGCGGCAACGGGCCGCGAACTCGCTGTCCTCAAGGGGGACACGGCACCAATTGTCGCCATCGCGTTCAGCCCGGACGGAACACTGGTCGCCGCCGGCAACGACGGCAAGAAGAGCAGGCTCTGGGATACGACGACCGGCCGGGAACGGTTCAGCCTGTGCGGTCACGCATCCACGGTCTTCGCGATTGTGTTCAGTCCGGACGGGCGGCGACTCGTCTCCGGCGGCACGGACAACAAGCTGAAGATATGGGACGCGGTAACAGGCGAGCCGCTGCTCACGCTCTATGGCCACTCTCGCCCCATCCTTGGCGCAGCATTCAGCCGCGACGGAAGGCGGCTTGTGTCCGTCAGCACCGATCGCGTCATCCGCATCTGGCATACCCGCGGGCAACCGGAAGGGTCCGACGAACCGCAGACGGCGACTTCAAGACTCCCCTGACGCGGACCGCCCCCACTGGCGCTCGATCTCCTCCAGCGTTTTGCCCTTCGTTTCCGGCACGGCCCACGCCACAAAGAGGAACGATACGACGCACATCACGGCGTAGATCAGGAACGTGTAGCCGCCAAGCTTATCGAGGATGTACGGGAAGAACTGCGACACAAGGAAGCACGAAATCCACAGGAGGACCGTCGCCACGGACATCGCGCGCCCGCGGATCCGCGTCGGGAAGATCTCCGCGATGACCACCCACACCACCGGCCCCAGCGCCACCGCAAAGGACGCGACATACGCCAGCGCGGCGATCAGCACCCACGGGCCGTGAAGGATCTCGATCGACACCGTCAGCAGCACGAGCGACAACCCCATCCCCGCCGACCCCAACAACAGAAGCGGCTTGCGGCCCACCCGGTCCACGACCCAGATGGCAACCACCGTCAGAGCCATGTTCACCACGCCGATCAGGACGTTCTGGCCGAGCGCGGCCATCGTGCCGAGGCCCGCCTTCTTGAAGATCTCCGGCCCGTAGTAGAGGACCGTGTTGATTCCCGTGACCTGCTGAAGGACCGCCAGCCCCACGCCGATCAGCAGCGCGACCCGCATGCCCGGCAAGAAGAGCTGCGAGATGGAACCGCCCTCGTGTGCGATGGCGTCCTGGATCTCCGCGATCTCCACCGCCGCATGCTGTTGCCCCCCGAGCCGGGCGAGGATGGTCCGGGCACGATCAACCTGCCCCTGCTTGACCAACCACCGCGGGCTTTCCGGGACCAGGCACAACAGGATCAGAAACGCGATCGCCGGAAACGCGCCGGACGCGAACATCCACCGCCAGCCGACCTGCTCATTCCACGCGTCATCGCCCAGGCTCGCCACAAGGGCGTTCACGAAGTACACGATCATGATGCCGGAAACGATCGCGAACTGGTTCACCGACACCAGCCGCCCGCGGATCCGCGCCGGCGAGACCTCGGCGATGTACAGCGGCGACAGCATCGAGGCCATGCCGACCCCCACGCCGGTCAGGATCCGCGCCGCGACAAACTGGGTGAGCGTCCGCGGGACCGCCGCGCCCACGGCGGACACGGCAAACAACACCGCCGCCAGCAGCAGCGACTTCTTCCGGCCGAGCCGGTCGCTGAGCGTCCCCGCGATGCACGCCCCGATCATGCACCCGACCAGCGCGCACGAGGCCGCCCACCCCTTCCACAATTCGTCCAGCCCAAAGTGCTTCTGCAGGAACCCGATCGCGCCCGACACCACCGCCGTGTCGTACCCGAACAGCAGGCCCCCCAGCGCCGCCACCAGCGCAAGGAGCCACACATAGGCCATGCTGCCCCTGTCGTCGCCGCGTCCCGTCGTCATCATCAGCCGACCCTCGCGATATCGGAGACCACCGTACCCGCGCACCGGTCGTGCGCCCCGCTCATCCGTGCAGGCCCACACCGCCGCACGACCAACGCCGTTCCCGGTCGGGCGGCCCTCTTGTGATGAAGGCCTCGTGCCTGCGTCCGCCCGCAGGCCGGACGCCTGCGCGTCAAGGCGCGCACGCGTGCCGCCGGAAACGGCACAAACCGCCCCTATCATCGCCGACAAGCGCGATACCGCAAACGCGCCGAAACGGCCAACCGGCAAGTCAGCCGCGAATTGCCTGACACACGATCCCGCTGAAGGATATCTCGATGCTTGAGAGCGGCGTCGCGGCGGTTACTTGCTTTCGATCGCGATCTCCCCCCAGTACGCCGCCTCGTGGGACCAGTCGGTCGCCTGGTTGAGCAACTCCAGCTCGATCGTCTTCCCGGCATACTCCGACAAATCCACGTTCAGCGTGAGCCAGTTCTTCGTCGCCGTGTCTTTGCCCACCGGCTTTTCCGCAAGGACCTTGCCGTTCGCCCTGACGACCAGCATCCAGTCGCCGTCCGGGTGGTGGCCGGCGATGACGCGAAGCGTCGTCGTCCTGCCCGCAGGCACGTCCACCTTCCGCGACAGCACGCAGGGCGTGTCCTTGTCCTTCGGGTGCGTGACGTAGACATTCTTGCGGCCGCGCCACTTGTCGCGCGGACCGGGGTCCATGTCGGTGCCGCAGTCCCGCATCTTCCAGCCGGGGGCGAAGGTCTCGAACGCCTTGATCGGCCCCGGCTCCGTGATCTTCGCCATCTCCTCTTCCGTGAAGCGGCTGTTCGCGATCGGCCCCGGCTCCCAGCTTCGCTGCAACGGGCTCGTCTGAGGCGCCAGAACGGGAATCACGAATTCCTCCTCACCGGCTGCGTTCTTCTCGATCCGCCCGCCGGCCCGCACGACGAACTGGCGCGCCAGCTTCTCGCACACATCCAGCAGCGCGGGAAAGTTGTACGGCGTGTGACTGAAGACGGCCTTTTCGTCCAATTCCTTCGTAAACCGCTCCGGAAGCTTCGAAAACGGGATGGTCGTGAACAGCACGCCCGCCGAACTCGACGGGTTGCAGTCCGAGTCGAGGCCGCAACGGCACGAGATGATGATCGTCTGGTCCAGGTCCCGCTTGCCGTACAGCAGCCCCACCAACACGTACGCCCCGTTGATCCGGACGTCGATCACGCCCGTCGAGTCCTTCTGGTACGCAGGGTCCTTGCGCCACTTCTTCTGGCACAGGCCCCAGGCCTTCTCCCAGTCATTCGGATCGTCCCGATACCACTGGAGCAGGTCGCGCACCATTTCGGCATAATGGCTCTGGGCCGGGATGCACTTGAGAGCGGCCTCAACGATCTTCACCGGGTCCGACTCGAAGAACGCCTCCGCATACATCCCGCCGATGAACTGGCCCGCGTACACCCCGTCGCCGTAATTCATCAACCGTCCGAACTTCTCGCCCAGCTGGATCACGACGTTGGGCAGGCCGGGAGCGATGAGACCCGAGTAGTCCGCCTCAATCTGGTAGTCGATGTCGTTCGGCGCGCGGTGGAACCGTGGATGGCTCGAGTCCGGCGGAGCGATCCCGTTGCGGAGGTTGTTCCGCCCGGCGGCATTGGCGCACCACAGCGGGAACTTCGTGTTCGCAAAATCGATGCCCGCCTGGCGGATCGACACGTCAAGCCCGTACAGCTCCATCGAGCGGAGAAAGGTCATCTCGACGTAGAGGTCATCCTGGCCGAAGGCGTCGTTGATCTTCTTCGGCTCCCATTTTGGCATGGCGTCCGCCGGAATGATCCGATCGACAAACTTGCCCTCGGTTGGTGCCCCCCAGGCCACGCCGACCATCTGGCCTATCCAGCCTGACTTTATTCGTTCTCGGTACTCACGAATACCCAGATGCCGAAACTCCGCCGCCTTGACCCAGGTCGGCATGGCCGACATCGCCCCGCACGCGACGGCAACAATACCCAAGACCGCTTTGCTCGGAACCAGACTGCTCCTCATATGAACTCCTCGTGGTTCCCGCAAGAACCCAAAGCAATAGCCTGTGCGAATCTCTGGCGACCCGTTCGCCAGCACCCGCCCGCCATGATTTCCCAACCCGCGCGAGAATGCAAGCTGCCTCGTTCTCAGCCCGAAAAATCGCGTTCTTGTGCAGGCTCAACCCTGGTCACCATCCAACCGTCATGACGTCCCCGCGGAGGCCTGCGCGGCGCGCCGCATCTTTCAACAGATGGTTTCGAGGCGTCCCCCCAAAGTTGTACAGGCGAGGGCGGAAACCGGTCGATAATCACTCGTCGGTTATCGGACAAGGCGGAAGCTCAACCGGCCCCGCCCAAGTGCCGATAAACAGGGACTGCCCACGGACGGCGGAGACGAACGTTGACGACGGTTTCGCGTCATATCAACCATGCCAAGTCGTTTATCGGCTTGCCGTTTATCGGTGTCTGCTTGGCCCTCGCGGGCTGCGAGTCGTCGCCGGCCGCCCACGACCACGCCATCGCCGGACAAGAAGCAAAGGCGGCGCCGTGCGAGGGCATGGAATCGCCCTCTTCGCCGACCCAGCGGTCGCCGATCAGCCTCTTCGGCGAGTTTCCCGACCGTGAGAGCGTTCCCTTCGAATCCAGGCCCGTTCACTCTGCCCTGCAACATACGAATTGCCCGGAGGGGGCCGATTTTGACCCGGCGGTCGATGCGGCGGGCGAGCGGCTCGTGTTCGCATCGACCCGGCACGCCAAGAAGCCGGACTTGTACGTCAAGAGCGTCAGCGGAGCAGCCATCACGCAGGTTACGTCCGATCCCGCATCCGACATCCAGCCGGAGTTCTCACCCGACGGCAAGCGGATCGCTTTTTCCAGCGATCGTGCGGGAAACTTCGACATTTGGATGGTCAACGCCGACGGGACGGAACCGACCCAGCTCACACACGAGGCGTCGCACGACGTGCATCCGGCCTGGGCGCCCGACGGCCAGCGAATCGCATTCTGCAGCCTGAACACGCAATCGGGCCAGTGGGAATTGTGGCTTCTCGATCTACGCCAGGCCGGCGTACGAAAGTTCATCGGCTATGGCCTGTATCCCCGCTGGTCGCCGATCGAGGAGCGGATCGTCTATCAGCGAGCACGCGAACGCGGCCAGCGATGGTTCAGCGTATGGACGCTCCGACTGGTGAACGGTGAGCCACGATTCCCGACGGAGATTTCGGCCGGGGCGAACGAAGCGCACATCCTGCCGACGTTTTCACCGGACGGGCGCCGTGTGGCATTCTGCGTAGTCGGGGGCCGGTCATCAGACGAGCTGGCGAGCAAACCGGCCCCAAGCGAAATACGCATCGTGAATGCCGACGGGGGTGGCCTTGTTCGTCTCACGGACGGCGACGGCGCCAATTACAGTCCGTATTGGGCGCGTGACGGCCGTATTTATTTCACGAGTACCCGCGGCGGGAAAGAGACAATCTGGTCGGTACGTCCGGAAATCGGCGATTTGACGGCCCCTGCGGCGGGGGCGGAGCCGATGCTGGACCGCGTGGTGATTCCGGCGGCCCCGGCCGCGACGTCCGCGACGGCAGGACGATGAATCCGGATCTTTGCGTGTTATTGAGTCTCAAGACGGTCCGGAGAATAGACGAAAAAAACAACGACCCCGGCGTATGGCCGGGAGAACGGTTAAAAAACCGACGGTGCGCGGCCAGAGCGATCGCGGAGCGAGTCTCCCGGCCGCACGTCGGATAGACAATGGAGTGCGAGGTCGATCAAGGATGATCACGACCGTTGTAGCTCAACCCGTAATCCGCGCTGTGTGCCGAGCCTCCTCGGTGGGCCGGAGAGTCCGTACGGGTGGGCTGCTCGGGTTCCTGGGCATGGCCGCCGTCGTCGGTTGTGCCCAGAAGCGTCCGGACATCGGGGTATCGGTTTCGAACTCGCCGCCGCTGACCGTAGCGGTTGCCCCCGCGATGAACTTCAGCGGGTCCTCGAACTGGGATCCGGTGCGGGTGGCGGACCTGATGGCGAGCGAGTTGTCGCAGTTGCCGGGGATCAACGTAGTCGGCGTGAACCGCGTGTTGGCCGTGCTCGCCCGCCAGGGGCGGGACGGAATCGTGTCGCCGGCCCACGCGTTGGCGGTCTGTGATCAGCTCGGAGTGGATGCCATCTTGGTGTTTGCGATCACGGAATTCGATCCTTACGTGCCGCCGGTCGTGGCGCTGGCGGCACAGCTGTACGGACCGCACGCACGGGACGCGGGCTTCGACCCGGTGGCCGCATCGAGGCAGGCCCGTCCCTTCGCGACGGACACTCTGGCCAGCGACTCGTTGCGTCCCTGGGCGGAGGTCCAGCGGACCTATAACGGCATGCACGAGTCGGTGCAGAAGGCGGTCGAGGCGTTTGCCCGGCCGCGCGACGCCGACCGAAGCCCGATGGGATGGCGAAAGTACCTCGCCAGCCAGGAGTTGTATCTGCGGTTCTGCTGCCACAACGCCCTGCAGGACCTGATGCGCGCCGAACCGGGCCGGACCTCGGCCGAGAGCGTTGCCATGAGCGCGAGGGAGGCCAACCCATGAACGTCACGAATACGAGACAGTTGTCCCTGGTCAAGGGACAGGACCGCTATGTGTTCCGTTATCCGGCGGGAAGAGAGGCGGACATCATAGCTGCGTTTGCGTCGATGGCGTCCGACCCCGACACCGACTTTGACTGGTTCGACGCGGCTGTGCTCAGTTACCAGATGGGTCGTCGACTCGAGATGGAGCTTGAGACTAGTTCGACATGACGGGTGCCGCGCTGGGATGCCAGGCTGTTCGTCTCGGGCCAGGTTGATCGAGAAATGTCGTTCGCCGCTGGTGTGTCCGCTATCATGACCGAGAATCCGCTGATCGAAGAATTCCTCAACTACCTCCGATACGAGAGGCACTTC
Organism: uncultured Planctomycetales bacterium; assembly: GCA_964617875.1. GTDB lineage: Bacteria > Planctomycetota > Phycisphaerae > UBA1845 > PWPN01 > CAZMVY01. The sequence goes on from CAZUAI010000017.1 coordinate 31,541, forward strand.
TCGCCGCATACGGCGAAGTGCTACGCAGCCGATCTGCACCAATTCTGCGAATTCCTCGTCAGGGCGCCAGGGCAGAAGGCCGGGGGCGAGGCCGGGGAAGGCTATGCCGCGGGGGGCGCGGGCGGCGGCGGGACCGCGGTCGCCGTGGCCCCGGCCGTGCCGGCGGCCGCCGTCGAGTCCAGGGAATTGCTGATCAATGTGCAAACGGAGAGCGTCCGCGACTTCCTCACCTTCCTCAAGGACCAGGACTACTCCAAGTCCACCACGGCGAGGAAGCTGGCGACGCTCCGAAGCTTCTACAAGTTCTGTGTCAAACGCGGGCATGTGCAGAACAACCCGGTGGCGACGATTCGCACGCCGAAGCAGGAAAAGCGACTGCCCAAGTTCCTCGATTTCGCCCAGGTGCAGAAACTCCTGGAAACGCCCGATGCGAGCACCCTGCTCGGCGCGAGAGACCGGGCGATGCTCGAGACGATGTACGCCACCGGCGTTCGCGTGAGCGAGCTGGTGGACCTCAACATCGCCGACGTGGACTTTGTCGGCGAGGCCGTACACGTCCGCGGCAAGGGGAAGAAGGAACGCGTCACGCCGATTTCCCGGACGGCCCTCACGCACATCCAGCGTTACCTGGACATGCGCAAGGCGGACCCGCGCTCCACGACGTTTGAGCAGCAGGCTCTCTTCGTCAACAAGCACGGGCAGCGGCTCAGCACGCGAAGCGTCCGTCGGAAGCTCGACAAATACCTCCTCCAGTGCGGGCTCGACCCCTGCATCAGTCCGCACACCCTCCGCCACAGCTTCGCCACCCACATGCTGAACAACGGCGCCGATCTGCGAAGCGTCCAGGAACTCCTGGGCCATCAGTCGATCTCGACGACGCAGGTCTACACGCACCTGGTCAGCGGCCAACTGAAGGATGCCTACGACAAGTCGCACCCTCGCTCCTGAGACACGCGACTTGCCGCGACAATCTCGCCGGAGATGACCGGGCGGTTGGCCGCCCGGTCTTCTTTTTGGTGCGCGCCGTGGCGCGGTTGCCGCGTGGCCCGGTGACTCCGTAACGCCGTTTCCGGAGGCAGCGGCGCCCGCTTCGTGGCCTGGGGAGTGCGGCCCGGATAGAATAGGCACATGGCGCAGCAGACGATCCTGGACCTTCCGGACGTGATTGCGAGTCTTGGCCCCGCCGACCGCGAGCGGGCCGAGCGGCTCTTCGAGGTCAGCACGCTGACCGGCAGGCTCGTCGTGCCCGAGCCGCTGGCGCCGAAGCTGGCGAAGTGGTACGCCGCTCCGGGCGACGCGGGCGCCGATGCGGCCATCGCCCGCGCCTCGGAACAACGGGTCGCCCGCACGTTCAACAAGGTCAGCGGCGAAGGGGCGCTCTTCAACGAGCTGCGGGCACGGCGTCCGATGCAGCATGGCAACACGGCGGACCTCGACGCACGCATCGAGGCAGCCAGGGCCGGCTGCGACTTCTGCGACCCGATCCGGATGACCACCGCCGATACGTGGGGCCGCATCACCGGTTCGCACTCCGTCAGCGCCGCCAACGCCAGCATGTACGATGCGAAGCACGGCATCGTCGTCTTCGGCGAGCACCACCCGCACCGGTTTGCCCGGCGGCACGTGCAGGACTACCTCGACGTCGCCATGCGGTGGCTGCGGCGGACCAATGACGAGGACTGCTGGTTCCGCTGGCCGTTCATCATGTGGAACTGCCTCGAGAAGGCCGGCGCGTCGCAGCCGCACGGGCACCTGCAGATGCTCATCACGCGCGACCGCCCGTACGCACGGCAGGCATGGATGATGCGCGTCGCCGCGGACTACCAGGGCCGGATGGGCACGGAGTACTGGGAGGACTGGGTCGATGCGCACGAATCGCTCGGCCTCGTATGCCGCCGCGGCACGGCCGTATGCGCGGCGACCATCACCCCGGTGAAGGAGAAGGAAGTCGTGATCGTCGGCGGGCTGGCCGTGGACGAGGATTTCGTCAACGCTGTGGCCGACGTCCTGCGGTGCTTTGTGGATCGCCTCGGCGTGCTGAGCTTCAACGTCGGCCTCTATCTCCCGCCGATCGACGGCGATCCGACGTACGATCTACCGGTGATCGCCCGGTGCGTGGACCGCGGCGACCCGTCGCGTCCGACGGCGGACGTCGGCGCGATGGAACTCTACGGCTCGCCCGTCGTGGCCTCGGACCCGTACCGGGTGATCGAAGCGGTGAAGGCGACAAGCCCCGCGAGCGAAACGCCCCTCTGAGGTTCAGATCCCCGAGATTCAACATCTGAGATTCAAGACCTGAGATTCAGGATGCGGACGCTCCCCCGTCAAGGCACGGGGGCTTCGCCGAACGGGCGCCAGGAGCCTCTGCCACGGGGTTGGCCTTTGTCCTGCTCGGGGGGCAGAAGCACGTGCCGTGACCTCCGAAACGCGCCGGGCCCGGTCTCATCGCTGGGCGTCGGCGGTCTGCAGAATCTCGCCCCGTCGGGCGGCCAGGTCCATCAGGTCCTGATCGCGCAGGGAAAACCGGTTGTCCCGGTTGTGTACGCCGCGGACGCCGGCGTCGGTGAACAGCACGTTGACCTTCACGGCATTGTGATTGGTTCGGCGGAACGACGGATCGACCGTAATCAGCGAGTTGATGTCCAGTGCCAGGGCCGTGGCACGCCCGCCCCTGGCGTTTCGGCCAAGGGCCTCGATGCGGCCGTTGCCGTCGGTCTCGTCAAGCTGGCGATACAGGTATGAACTGTAGGCGGGCGAGATCTTGCGGTTCATCACCTTGTCCAGTTCCTCGACCGGGTCGTTCGAATCGTCGCCGGGGCAATACATCATCTGCGGGATCGTCAGGATCCTGCCCATGAGGAGCCCGAGCGCCATACGCTCCTTCATGGGCACCTGCGGCCCGGTCCAGATCTGGTTGGTGGCCAGTCGCCCGTCGTTGGCCTCAAGGTAAGGGGGCAGCGGCTGCACGTTCGGCCCGTGCGGGATCACACGCTGGTCGTTGGCATACGACATGACGGCCAGCCCCACCTGGTGCAGATTGCTGGTGCAGACGGCAAGCCTCGCCTGAAACCGTGCCCGCGACAGGGCCGGCAGCAGGACCGCCGTCAACAGGCCCAGGATCGCGACCACGACCAGGAGTTCGATCAGTGTGAATGCCGGCGTAGCCTGACGGCGTCTTCGAGCGCACATCATCGCGAACGGTCCTGTGCAATCAGCCCGCCGGGCGTGCTTCGCCCTCCGACGACGATAGATGACCACTTCCACCGCAGTCTACCCGAGTCGATTCTTCGATGCAAGCCTCCAGGTTCGCCGCCGGCGTGCCCGGCGGGATGTCGCACCCGCTGCTCAGGATCCAGCGGGCCGCGGCGACGGCCCGGCGGACCGCCGCGGTCTGCTCGCGGACCTGCTCGGCCGTGCCGAGGTAGAGCAGCGAGGTCGGATCGAGGTTTCCACGGAGGGCCACCCGGCCGCGTGCCAGCGCGACCGCCTCCGCCGCCGGCACCTGGTAGTCCACGTCGAGCCAGTCCACGCCCGTCGCGATCATGTCGTCGAGAATCGGCCGGATGTCGCCGCACACGTGGAGCCCGGCGAATCGCCAGCCCATCGCCTTTACGGCCGCGATCAGCCGCGCGTGACACGGCTGCACAAGCTGCCGGTACATGTCCGGCGCGATGAAGTTCGGCGAGCATGTCGCCTCGCCGAACGCGAGCCCGTGCGCGCCGCTGTCCAGCGAGGCCCGTGAAACGCAGATGGCCACGTCCGTCGTGAACTCGAGCACCTCACGGACGACGTCCGGGCGCTCGATCATGTCCACAAGCATGTCCTCGATCCCGCGGAGCTGCGACGCGATGTTCAGCGGCCCGCGAAGCGTCGAAAGGACGAAGGCGCGGTCGCCGATCCGGCGCACGACCTTCGCGACGGCGGCCTGGTACATCGGCAGCCGCCCACCGGCCGACGGATCGCGCCGCCGCAGGTCGGACAGCCGCGACACATCGCTCAGAAGGTGTTCCTTGAGCAGCGGCGCCCCGGCCTCGGGCTGGTCCACGCGGGCCCCGAGGGCCCCCGCCTCCGCCGTCACCCCGAGTGTGAGCTGTACGCCGTCGAATCCGAACCGCTCGAAGCCGCTGACCAGCACGTCCGCCATCGCATCCGCGTCGGTGAAGTACCGTCCCAGCGGCACGCCCGCGTAGCCCGCGAGCGCGGTGTGAATGATCGGCATGACCGGCAGGCGATCGACCGGCCGCCCCCCGAGGACGTTCTCGATACGCTGTCTGCCGGTCATCCCTGCCGCCTCCAATCAGCCCATCATCTCGCGAACCTTCGCCCCGATGTCGGGCGCACGCATGAATGTCTCGCCGATCAGCACGGCCCGGGCCCCGGCGAGGGCCAGCCGCCGGATGTCCCCGGCGTCCCTGATCCCGCTCTCCGCGACGAGGATCGTGCCCGGCTCGGCCAGCTCCGCCAGGCGGGTAAACGTGTTCAGGTCGATCGTCTGTGTCCGCAGGTCGCGGTTGTTGATGCCCAGCACGCTGTACCTGCGGTGCGGGAAGCCGATCAGGGACCGGATCTGCAGCAGCTCCTCGACGTCGTGGACTTCGACGATCGCGGTGAGGTTCAGCTCGGCCGCCAGGATGAGCATATCCATGAGTTGTTGCGGCGTCAGGATCGCGGCGATCAGGAGGATCGCATCCGCCCCCGCCGCCCGCGATTCGTACACCTGGTACTCGTCGATGAGGAAATCCTTCCGCAGCACCGGCAGCGGGACGGCCTCCCGGACCTGCCGGATGAACTCCAGCTCGCCCTGAAAGTACGTCCGGTCGGTCAGCACGCTCAGCGCCGACGCCCCCGCGGCGTGATAGGCTCTCGCGATCGCGACGGGGTCGAAATCCGCACGGATCAGGCCGGCCGACGGCGATGCCCTCTTGATCTCCGCGATCAGGTGCACGCCGCGGACCGGCTCGGCGGCCAGCGCGCCGTACAGGTTCCGCGGACGCGGCATTCCGGCGACGGCCGCGCGCAACGCCTCGATCGGTCGCGCCGCCTTCGCCGCCGCCACCTCGCCCCGCTTGGTTTCGACGATCACGTCCAATATAGTGCCCATGCGCAGTCCTGATTGTAGGGCGTCCCGCGAGGGAAACCAAGGAGCCTGCGCGGCGCCGTCAACCCCGGAGCGAGGGCAGACCAATCCGATGCCTCTGGCCGTCACCCAGCACAGCCTCGACGTTGCCAACTGGATGCTGATCGTCGCCGGAATCGCGCTATGGGCGGTGGTCCTCTTCCGCTGGCGCGGCAGGCCGCGCGATCCGCTCGCGCCGGCCCCGAATCGTCCGAGCCGCATGAAGCCGGAGGCCATCCCCGTCTGCATGCTGGTCTACCTGACCGGGGCCTCGCTCGCCAAGGAGCTGGCGGACCGCTTTGCCTCGGCCGGTCTCGCCCCGCCGGTGAAGGAGCTGATGGACCGCGTCGTGCCGGTGGCGATCGGCGGGCTTCTCGGCGCGGCAGCCTGCGTCCACTACGGCAAGACGGCATTCCCGAGCGGCCTGCGGGACTACGGCCTCTCCTGGCGGCGGCCGGGCCGCGAGACGGCGATCGGCGCGGCGGGATTGCTGCTCGCCCTCCCCGTATGTGCGGGCCTGCTGCTGGCGTGCGAACACGTTCTGCGCTGGTGGCGGCCGATCGAGAAGCTGCCGACCCACCCCGCTCTCGACGCGCTGCGGACGCCGGGAGTGCCGGCGTGGGTGCGCCTCTTCGCGATCGTCGGCCCGGTTGTCATTGCCCCGGTTGCCGAGGAACTCTTCTTCCGCGGGATCGTGCAGACCTATCTCAAGGAGATGCTCGGCTCGCGGTGGCGGGCGGTGCTGCTGGCCGCCCTGTTCTTCGGCGCGGCGCACTACCTCCAGCCGCAGGTCGTGATCCCGCTCGCGTCTCTGGCGATCGTCCTCGGCTTCCTGTACGAACGCCGCGGATCGCTGATCGCGCCGATCACCCTGCACGTGCTCTTCAACCTTCGGACGATCGTCTGGCAGGTGCTCCTCACGGTACAATAGCGTCATGGGCGCCACGACGGAACGACTCTGGTTCCCCCGCGCACGGCGACTGCGAACGCAGCGGAGTTTCCGGCGCGTCTTCGACGCCCGGTGTGCCGCCTCGGACTCGCGGATCATCGTACACGCCTGCCGGAACGACGGCCGGCCCATGCGGCTGGGCGTCGTCGTCGGCCGACGGTACGGCACGGCCGTGCGACGGAACCGCTTCAAGCGGCTCGTCCGCGAGGCCTTCCGGCAGGGCCAGCGACAGTGGCCCGCCGGATACGACATTGTCGTGCGTCCGAAACCGAACGGCGGCGAACCGGTGTTCGATGACGTCGCCCGTTCGCTGGCAGAGCTGATCCCCGCCGCCGTCGGTTCGCTTGCCCGCCGAAGGCATTAGCCCTATCGTTACGGGTCCCGCGCCGGCGAGAATCGCGGGGCGGGACGGACATAAGCGGCATGTACAACGGCAAGCGGCAAGCGGCGTGCGGGATCGGGGGTCTGATCGTTGCGGTCTTTGCGTGCGGGGCCTGGGGCCAGACCTCGCGCCCGGCGACGGCCACCGCCGGCGTCGCCGACGATGCCCCCCGACGGATCGACCTGCCCTGCGGCGGTTTCTACTGGCTCAAGACGCCGCCCGATTACAAGCCGACCGACCGGGCCCCGCTGGTCATTTGCCTGCACGGGACGGACGATCTCGCCAGCGACTCGCTGCGGTTCTGGTCCTCGTGCGGCCTGACGCGCGGAGCGGTGTGGGCCGCGCCGCAGGCGAGCGGCCGCGGCTGGAGCGATACCGACCTCCCTCGTCTCCAGGAAACCTGGGCCGACCTCCGCTCTCGCGTCGGCTTCGACGCCCAGCGGGTCCTGCTCGCCGGCTTTTCGGCGGGCGGTGCGATGACGTTCCACTGGCTCTACCGCGAAGCATTCCCCGCGACGGCCGTCGTGACGCTTGCGAACTACCTCCCGCCGGGCGTGACTGCGGCGGATGTCGGGAAGCAGAAGCACGTACCGGTCTTCTACGGCGTCGGCATGGACGACATCAATCACGAGCGGATGCGGGCCGGGCTGGCCCTGCTCCGCGAGCAGGATGTGCGGGTCACGCTCGTCCGCCCGCCGATCGGCCATGCGCTCTCGGCGGACGTGGGGCGGACCGCCCTCGCGTGGTTCGAGGAACTGTGCCGCGACGCCGGCCGCCGCCGGCTCGAGGAGGCCGCCGCCGCGATCCACCGGGACAAGGCGACGGGCAGCGGGCGGGCGGCCGTCGAGGCCGAGCGGCTTCTGGCCCAGGCCCGCTGGCACGACGCCGAGACGGTCAAGCGGGCGGAGGCACTCCTGGCGCAGGCCCTGGCCTGGGGGCGCGGACGGCTGGCCGAGGCCGAGCGGCTCGCGGCCGAAGGCCGCAACGATCCGCAGCAGGGCGTAAACGCCGCCGCATGCCTTCGAGAAATCGAAACGGCGTATGCGGGGGCGTCGCTGGCACAGGAGGCCCGCGCCCGGCGCGAGAAGATCGAGGCCGACCCGGCCGTACGACAGGCCGCCGCCGAAAAGGACCGCCGCCGCCGCGAGGAGGAGGCAACCGCCCTCTACCTCGAGATGCAGCGGCTCGTCGCCGCCGGCAAGCTCGACGACGCACGGCGGATCTGCGAGACCATCACCGCCGGCTACGGCGACACAGCCATTGCCCAGCGGGCACAGAACCTTCTGCCGAAGCTTCCGAAGAAGGAAACACCATGAGCACCGATGCGAAAGTGACCCTGGTCCCGTTCATCGAATCGTCGTTCGGCGAAAATGCCTACGTGATTTCCGTAAACGGCCACAGCGGCGTGTGGGTCGTCGATCCGAGCTTCCCGCCGCAGTGCCACGAGATCCGCGAACGCGTGCAGCGCGACCGGAAGACCGTCGAGGCCGTCCTGCTGACGCACGGGCACGCGGACCACATCGCGGGCGTGGACGTCATCCTGGATACCTGGCCAGACGCCGCCCTGCGGATCGCCCGCGACGATGCCCACATGCTGGCCGACGCCGAGGTGAATCTCTCGGGGCCGTTCGGCTTCGACATCGTGGTCAAGGCGCGTCCCACCGGCACGCTTGAGCCGGGCGACCTGCTGACGCTCGGGCCCACCCGGTGGCAGGTGCTGGACACGTCGGGCCATTCGCCCGGCGGGCGGAGCCTCTACTGCGCGACGGCCGGGGTGGTCCTGACGGGCGATGCGCTCTTCGCCCGGAGCATCGGCCGGACGGACTTTCCGGGCTCGGATCACCAGCGGCTCATCCGCAACATCCGCGAGAACCTGCTGACGCTCCCCGACGGAACGCGCATCTACTCGGGCCACGGCCCGATCACCACGCCGGAGAAAGAGCGCCAGTTGAACCCGTTCGTCTCGTGACGAATGGGTTACGGGCGCTTGACACCGCCCCGTCCCGCCGTGAGACTCACCCTTGTCAGGCCGCCCTCGTGGGGTCCCGGCGGCCAGGACGAGGAGTACGGACCCCCGTTAAATCGGAACCCGGCCATGAAAGACACCACTCATTCGGTTTCGTCCCGTCGTGAGTTTCTGAAGAACACCGGTTGCCTGGCAACCGCTTCCGCCCTGACCAGCGTGCTCGCCCCTTCCGTCTACGCCGCGGGCAGCGATGCGATCCAGGTGGCCCTCATCGGCTGCGGCGGGCGCGGCACCGGCGCCGCCGTCAACGCGCTGGCCGCCAAGGGCGGGAACATCAAGCTGGTGGCGATGGCGGATGTCTTCGCCGATCGCCTCAAGAGCAGCCACGAGCGTCTCCAGAAGAACGAGCCCCTGCGTAGCAGCGTGGACGTGCCGCCCGACCGCCAGTTTCTCGGGTTCGATGCCTACAGGAAAGCGATGGATTGCCTGAAGCCGGGCGACGTGGCCATCTTCGGCACGCCGCCGGCCTTCCGCTGGGTCCACTTCACCTACGCGATCGAAAAGGGCCTCAACGTCTTCATGGAAAAGCCGGTGACCGTCGACGGCCCCACGTCGCGGCGAATGTTCGAACTGGGCGAGGCCGCGACGAAGAAGAACCTCAAGGTCGGCGTGGGACTGATGTCCCGGCACAGCCGGGCGCTGGCGGAACTGGCCAAGCGCGTACACGACGGCGAGATCGGCGAAATCATCCTCCAGCGCGGCTACCGCATGCACGGACCGATCGGCTTCTTCGCCTCGCCGCCCAAGCCCGAAGGCATCAGCGACCTGATGTACCAGGTCCAGCGCTTTCACAGCTTCCTCTGGGCCGGCGGCGGGAACTACAGCGACTTCTACATCCACATCATCGACCACCTGGGCTGGATGAAGAACGCCTGGCCCGTCAAGGCCCAGGCGCTCGGCGGCCGCCACTACCGCGGCAACTCCGTCGATCAGAACTTCGACACCTACTCGGTCGAATATACCTACGCCGACGGCACCAAGTTCTTCTTCGACGGCCGCTGCATGAACGGATGCACCGACATCTACTCGAGCTATCTCCACGGCACCCGGGGCGCGGCGATCGCCGCCAAACACGGCGATTGCGGCGGGCCGTCAAGCATCTACAAGAGCCAGGCCATGCAACGCGCCGACCTGCTCTGGGAGTCGAAGGTCGAGCCGGGCAACGACGACCCCTATCAGAACGAATGGAACGATCTGATCGATGCCATCCGCAACGACAAGCCGTACAACGAAACGAAACGCGGCGTCGAAGCCAGCCTGGTAACCTCCATGGGCCGCATGGCCGCCCACACCGGACAGGAAATCACCTACGAACAGATTCTGAACTCCGACCACGAGTTCGCACCGGGTCTCGACAAGCTGACGGCGGACTCCCCGGCGCCGCTGCAGGCCGGTCCCGACGGCCGATACCCCGTGCCGATGCCGGGAAAGACGAAGGGCCGCGAGTACTGAGACGGTTGACGAAACGGACCCTTGCACTCCGTCAGCGCGGCCTTGCGGGCCGGTTCGCGCGAACGGATGGACCACGAACATCATGCGCGCCGCACGCGACCGAAAAGCCCGGTCGCCCGCCAGCGGTACAGCCGCAGGAGGTGACGGAGATACGCGATCTGCTCCGCGAGGTTCATCTTGCTCTCGCCTGCGCGCCGCGAGCCGAACGTGATGGGGATCTCAACAACCCGCCGCGGGCCGCACTTGACGAGGATCTCCAGGCCGATCTTGTAGCCCACGGGGTTCAGTTCACGCCCGGCCACAAGGTCGCGGCGGAGGCAGAAGAACCCGGCCATCGGGTCGCGGATGCGACGGCCGACCAGCGGCACGGCCAGCCACGTGGCCACCTTGCTGTTCAGCCGGCGGTACAGCCCGAACTCGCCCGAGTCGGCGCCCGGCACGTACCGCGAACCGACGGCAACCTCGGCACCCTCGCGCACGGCGTCGAGCAGCCGGCCGATCGACTCGGGCGGGTGCTGAAGATCCGCGTCCATGACGAGCACAAACGCCCCGCGGGCCAGCCGGATGCCCTCGATCACCGCCGGACTCAGCCCGCGCGGCCCCGTCCGCTCAACGACGCGAACGACGATCGGCACATCCACGGCCCGGGCGATCTGCGCGGTACCGTCCGGCGAGCCGTCGTCCAGCACAAGCACCTCGCAGCGGATGCCGCGCTCAGTCGCCACGCGGGCAATCCGCCGGAGCAGCTCAGGCATGTTGCCGGCCTCGTTGTACGTCGGAATCAGGATCGAGAGTTCCGGTTCGCGGACAAGCACCGGCGACGGACCGGCGCCGCGGTCTGCGACTGACTCCAGGCACGGCACCAGGTAAGGTCCGTTCGACGTCATCCGTCACCCCTTGTCGGCGTCGGTACCGTTTCCTGCCGAGCGGCTTCGTTGTGGTGCAGGCATCCTGCCTGCTTTTGCCCGCAGGCTGGACTGCCCAAAAGGTACGATGCTTGCGGACCCGGCGTACGCGTGTAGACCGCCGCGACCGGGTCGCGGTATGCCGCCGCCCACGCGGGGTTTGCCGCCAGCCACTGGCCGAGCGGCAGCGCGTTGCGGATGACCACCGCCTGGATGTCCCACCGGTCGAGCAGCGGGCCGGCAAACACCTCCGGGCGCAGCACGGCCGACCGGTACTCGCCGATGAACGCCTCGCCGTACAGCTCGAAGCGGTCATCGATGAACACCGGCACGCCTCGAACGTCGTGAATGAGCATCCCCCCGTAGTCGAGGTCGTTGAGCAGCGGGCCCGGCGGCGGGTTGGCTCGCAAATACGCGATTGCGCCGCCGGAGTACTTCCGTTCCGGCGGGCGGGCGACGCCCAGGCCGATGGCCGGCACGGCGATTCCGGCCGCCAGCATCGCCGTCAGGACGGCCACGAAGGCCACGCTCGCCAGCCCGCCGCCCGTTCGGAATTCGGCCTCACGCATCGACGCGGAAAAGAGCGGGACGCGCGCCCCGACGCAGCTCAGCCAGCCGTTGGAGACGCGAACGTCGGCCAGCAGGCGCCCAAGCTGAAGGGCCGCGATAATCGCCAGCAGCGGCAGATGGCGTGCCCCGCGAAACCCCTGCCACGCCCAAAAGAGGATCACGACCCCCTCCGGCACCGTCGTCCGGTTTCGCCGAACGATCGACGCGACGGCCGCCGTGCCGACAAGCAGAACCGCGGCGATCGTAGCGGGCGCGGCCCGGTCCGGCGGCATCCATTCATCCACATACTGGTGCAGCGTCTTCATGCTCATCAGCGTGGCGATCTGCCGGTGCCACGCGGTGCCGTACGGGTTGAACAGCGTCGCCGCCGCCATCGCCCCACCAACAGCAAGAATCATCACGCTCCGTCGAAGCTCAGTGTAGGATGGGCGGTTCTCCGAGGCCGCGTACTCGCGGTCGCGGAGGTTCGCCCACCTTGTTGTCTCGCCCCGCCTCTCCAGCATCGCTCCGGCGATTGCCCCCCCACCGCACAGCACGACGGTTGCGATCCCGCCCAGCACGCCCGGGTGGACGTTGGCCCACACGACGGCCAGCGGCACGAGTAACCACAGGCGCTTCGCGCCGATGGCCCCGCGCGCGTATTGCGTTGTCCACCAGAAGCACAAGGGCACACCGACGGTGGTGGCGACCAACGGCCGGGCGAGGAAGTGCCCGGACGCCGCGCACGCCGCCGTCAACACGACCACCGCCGCCACCGCCGGCCAGCCGCCCGCCGACGCGTGCGTCCGATAGAGCCAGCGGAAGACCGCCGCGATCATCGCCGCCGTTCCCAGGGCGATGAGCGAATAGCCGCCCGCGGAGAACGCCAGCGACAGAATCACGTCGCCGAGCCATTGCGTCTCGACCCAGGGCTGGCCACGGCGGGTGTAGCTGAACATGTCCACGTCCGGAAACGCCCGGGTGGAGACGATCCCCTCGCCGATCCGCAGGTGCCACCCGGTCCCCGGGTCGTTGAACAGGCCGGTTGCCCCGAGTTGCAGCACGCGCAGAAGGAAGATGATGAAGATTCCATCCGCGATTGTCGGGATGCAGAAGCGCAACAGGCGAAGGCACACGCCTCGCCCGCACGATGTTATCGGAGCCGCGCAGACCATCCCCGGCGTCATGGAAATCCCCGGTTCGACAGTCTCGCCATCGGCCGAAGCGACGATGGGCTTTCATTGCACTTGTCGGCACGGTATCACGGGGCGCAGCAGTCTGACCCCTGGCGTGCCAATCGCCCGCCGGGCAACTCGAATGGGCGTCCGAAAACGCCGGGGCCGTGTCCTGTCAGAATCGGAGGTGCCTGATGCCGCTTTGCGACGCGCGACAGAGTCTGCTCCCCGCCATCGCCCTCGTACTCGTAATGCTCGCCCTGACCAGCAAAGGCTTTACGGGGGATACCCCACCCGCGGTCTACCCGTACCCGGAGCACGCCATCTGCCGGCCGTAGCCTTGCTCGCCAGCCTGCTCGTACGCCTCGAGTTCGGCGATCGACATCCGCATGCCGGGCTGATTGGGGCCGTCGGGCCTGACGGCACGGACGCGCACAACGTTCGCCTCCGCCGCTGGAAAGACGCACTCGACCCGGTCGCCTTTCCCGTCGGGGAACGAACCGAGCGTCTTCCACTCAGCCCCGTCGCGTGAAGCGAGGACCTCAAACTCGGTCGCGTATCCGGTTCCGAATGTGACCGCCACGCGCGACAGTCTCTCGGATCGTCCGAGATTGACATCGTACGCTTGCGCCACTCGCAGCCTGCGATTGCCTCATTCTCACGAACCTCTCTTCACCGCGATGCCGGCCGTTTCGGCGCCAGGATGTGGATCGCCTCGCCGAGAAACGCCTCCGTGGCCTCGCCCACGCTTTCCGACAGCGTCGGGTGCGGATGGATGATGCCGGCCACGTCGTGGGCCACCGCGGCCATCTCGACCGCCAGCACGCCCTCGGAGATCAACTCGCCCGCGCCGACGCCGACGAAGCCGACGCCGAGGATGCGCTTCGTGTCCCGATCGAAGATCAGCTTCGTCGTCCCTTCGGTACGGCCAAGCGTCAGGGCACGGCCGGAGGCGGCCCACGGAAACTTCGCCACCTCGATTTCGCGGCCCTCCGCTTTGGCCTGCGTCTCGGTCAGGCCGCACCACGCAATCTCCGGGTCGGTGAACACGACGCCCGGGATCGCCACATTGTCGAACGCGGCCGCCTCGCCGCAGAGGCCATCGACCGCGACCTTGGCCTCCGCCGTCGCCTTGTGCGCGAGCATCGGTTCGCCGGCAACGTCGCCGATCGCGAGGATGCGCGGGTCGGCCGTCCGCATCGCGGCATCCACCTCGACGAAGCCGCGCTCGTTGACGACGACCCGCGTGTTCTCCAGTCCCAGATCGCGGCTGTTCGGCCGGCGGCCGACGGAGACCAGCACGCGGTCGAAGACCTCCTCCTTCGGCGGCATGTTGGCCGCCTCGAGCGTCGCGACGATCCCCTCCGCGGCAGCCCGTACGGCGGCGACCTTCGTGTTCAGGTGGATCGCCTCGAACTGCTTTTTGAGGCGTGCCTCAAGCGGGCGCACGAGGTCCCGATCGGCCCCGGGCAGGAGCGTCGGCGTCATTTCGACGACGACCGCCTTGCTGCCGAGCGCAGCGTAGACGGTGCCCATCTCAAGCCCGATGTAGCCGCCGCCGACGATCAGCAGCCGCTTCGGCACGTCGGCCAGCGCCAGCGCGCCGGTCGAATCGATGATCCGCGGGTCGCCGATGTCGAAGACCGGCGGCATCGCCGGCAGCGAGCCGACGGCAAGGATGGCGTGCTCGAAACGCAACGTGCGGGGCGTTGCCGGAGCGGCCCCCTCCCCGCCGCCGGGCGGGGGGACCAACTGCAGCGTCTGCGAGTCGATGAACGTCGCCCGGGCGTTGACCAGTTCGACGCCGCGCCGCCTTGCAAGCTCGACAATGCCCCCCGCCAGCTTCTGGATGATGCCGTCCTTCCACGCCCGCAGCGCGGCGATATCGACCGCCGGCTCGGCAAACCGGACGCCCCACTCGACCGCTTCAGCCGATTCGCGAATGAGTCTCGCGACGTGCAGCAGGGCCTTCGAGGGAATGCACCCGCGGTTCAGGCACACGCCGCCGGGGCGGACATCCTCGTTCACCAGCGTGACCTTGAACCCCCGATCGGCCGCCCGGAACGCGGCGGCGTATCCGCCGGGCCCCGCCCCGATCACGACCAGTTGCGCTTCCGCGTTCGCCGTCGGCTCCGCCATGATCACTCCTTGTGCTCGGCTCGACACACCCGAATCCCCGGGCTATTCTCATGGCTTCGGCCGGTCCCTGCAACCGGGCGAGGAGGTCATGAACGTGGCGTCCTGGAACGTATTCATCTCGGCGGACATCGAGGGCGTCTGCGGCGTCATGGACGCCACGCACCAGGAACCGGGCAATCCGGCCCACCTTCAGGCGTGCGAGTGGATGACGCGCGAGGTCAACGCCGCCGTCGAGGGAGCGGTCGAGGCCGGCGCCGCGCGGGTCGTCGTCAAGGACGCGCACAACACCGGCACCAACATCTTCCTCGACAGGCTGCACCCCGCCGCCGAACTCATCAGCGGCTGGGGGCCCCTCCGAAGCATGGTGGAGGGCATCGACGAAACGTTTGACGCCCTCTTCCTGATCGGCTACCACGCCCGCGCGATGACGCCCGGCGGGACACTTGCCCATACGTGGTCCAGCCAGATTCTCGACCTCCGCATCAACGACCAACCCGCCGGCGAGGCCGCCTGGGCCGCCGCGTTCGCCGGGCACTTCAACGTCCCGCTTGCCCTCATCACCGGCGATGACAAGCTCGTCGCCCAGGCCGCCCAGGAACTGCCCCCGGGCTTCCTTCACGTCACGACCAAGACCGGCATGGCCGCCCGCGCCGCCCGCATGCGCCCGATCGAAGCCGTCCGCGAGGAAATCCGCCAGACCGCGAAGAAGGCGCTGGCAGACCCGAAGGCCCTGCCGCCGTTCAAGCCGTCGTTGCCCGCCGCGATCACGCTTCGCTTCCGGCACTGGGAAGGGCTGGACGCGTGCGCCGCCGTACCGACCGTCGAGCGGCTGTCCGTCGATACGTTCCGGTTCCAGGCCCCGACCTTCATCGAGGCACAGAAGGCGTTCGCCACACTGCACCGCCTGGCCAGACCGTGAGCCCTCGCCGCACGCGAGGGATTCTGGAGGATCACCGGGAAGCGCAGGCGAAGGTCCACCGCCCTTCTCCCGCTGCGCACCTTGAGCGCAAACGCCCCGCGCGCTATGATCCCGTCTTTGGGGACGTCTTCCTGATCCTGACGCAACGGAGGTTGTCATGCACAAACAGATTTCACGGCGGGAGTTCCTGGACTCCTCGGGGCGGACGGTGGCGGCGGCGGCCGGGGCTGCGTTCAGCGGGCTGGCGTCGCGAGCCGTGGGGCAGGTCAAGCCGGCGGCGGTCTCGCCGAACGACAAGATCGTCGTCGGCCTGATCGGCTGCGGCGGCATGGGACAGTACAACCTGGACGACTTCATGCGGATCGAGGAGGTCGCCGTTGCGGCGGTCTGCGACGTCGATGCATCGCACATGAAGGCCACCGCCGACAAGGTCGAGAAGAAGTACCAGAAGCGGCCTCGCGAAGTCAAAGACTACCGCCATCTGATCGACATGAAAGAGATCGACGTCGTGATCATCGGCACGCCCGACCACTGGCATGCCATCCCGATGATCGCGGCCTGCGCCGCGGGCAAGGACGTCTACGTCGAGAAACCCGTCTCGCACACCATCGCCGAGGGCCGCGCCATGGTCAACGCGGCGCGGAAGTACAGGCGGATCGTGCAGGTCGGCATGCAGCAGCGGAGCGGCGAGCACTTCAAGAAGGCCGTCGAGCTGGTCAAGTCCGGCGTGCTCGGCGACATTTCCTACACGCGATCGTGGAACGTGGGCAACATCGCGCCGGACGGCATCGGCAACCCGCCGGACGGCGATGCGCCGCCGGGCGTTGATTACGACATGTGGCTCGGACCGGCGCCGAAACGACCGTTCAACCGGAACCGCTTCCACAGCAGCTTCCGGTGGTTCTTCGACTACGCGGGCGGCATGGTCGGCGACTGGAACGTCCACGTGCAGGACATCGTCCACTGGGCGATGGGCGTGCATGCCCCCCTGTCCGTCTCCGCCGTCGGCGGCAAGTACGTCCTGCGCGACAACCGCGACACGCCCGACACGCTCGAGATCAGCTACGAGTTCGCAACGCCGGCGGGCAGGCGGTTCATGCAGACGTACTCGATGGCCTTCTGCTGCGGCACGACGTTCAACGGCCACGGCTACGGGACGCAGTTCTTCGGCACCAACGGGTCGCTCTTCATCGACCGCAGCGGCTTCGAGGTCTACCCCGACCAGAAGGAGGCGCCCGATCCCAACGACGCGAGCAAGAAGATCCAGGTGCCGCGGATGGACAAGGTGACCAGCGGCGGCTCCGACCAGCACTGGCCGCACGTGCAGAACTTCATCCAGTGCGTCAAGTCGCGCAAGGTCGAGGACCTGGCCGTGGACATCGAGGTCGGCCACAACACGGCGGCGGCCTGCCACCTGGGCAATATCTCGTACAAGCTGGGCCGGCGGATCTATTGGGACGCCGGCAAGGAGATCTGCACCGACAAGGACGGCCGTCCGGACCGCGAAGCGAACAAGCTCATGACGCGCGAGTACCGCAAGCCCTACACGCTGCCGAAGGTGTGAGGCGGCGAGCGCTTCCGACACCTCCGCGGTGAGTCACGAAAAACGAACCGCCCAGGCGGGCCGGCGTCGTTTCCTCCGGACCGCCTGGGCGGTTCTGTCGCATGCGGATGAGAGGAGTTGAACCTCCACGGGCTATTCGCCCACAAGGACCTGAACCTTGCGCGTCTGCCAATTCCGCCACATCCGCGGGCGGGACCGCCGGGCCCTCGAAAGGCGCCCCGCCGGTCCAATACGCTATTAACTACCCTCTCGGCCCCGAATCGTCAAGCCCCCGGCTCAGTCCTCCGAAAAGGCACTGTCGAACGCCCGGGCCGACGGGGCGAAATCCAGCTTCCGGACGAACTGGCAGGCCTCGGCGGCGCCGTGCTCACGGTCCATGCCGCCGTCCTCCCATTCGACCGAGAGCGGCCCCTGGTAGTTGATCTCGTTCAGGGCGCGGATGATCGACTCGAAATCGATCCGGCCGCGGCCGAGCGAACGGAAATCCCAGTACCGGTCCGGGTGGCCGAAATTCACGTGCCCGCCGAACACGCCCGCCCGGGTCGGCCGGGGCGACCAGTACACGTCCTTCATGTGCGTGTGGAAAATCCGATCGCGGAACTCCTTGATGAACAGCACGTAGTCCACACCCTGGTAGCCCAGGTGGCTCGGATCGAAGTTGAAGCCGAACCGCTTGTGACCCTTCACCGCCGCGATGGCCCGGGCGGCCGAGGAGATGTCGAACGCAATCTCCGTCGGGTGAACCTCAAGGGCAAAATCGACGTCTTCCTTGTCGAATGCGTCAAGGATCGGCTTGAATCGCCTGCCGAAGTCGGCGTAGCCGTCGTCGATCTGCTTCGGCATGTTGGGCGGGAAGGAATAGAGCAGCGGCCAGATGCTGCTGCCCGTGAACCCGTTGACGACAACGCGCTTCTGCTCCTTCTTGACGGCGGCCGGCGCGGCATCGAAGAACTTCCGCGCAGCCCTGGCCGTGTCGATCAGTTCCTGGGCCGCCCGCTGGCGGACGCCCTCGGGCTTGCCGTCACCCCAGACGTGCGGCGGCAGGATCGTCTGGTGGCGAGGGTCGATGTTGTCGCAGATCGCCTGGCCGACGAGGTGGGCGCTGATCGCGAACGACTTCAGGCCGGCCTTCGTCAGCAGCTCCCATTTCTTCTTGCAGTACGAACCGTCCTTGAGCGCGGCCTGTACGTCGAAGTGATCGCCCCAGCAGGCGAGTTCGAGCCCGTCGTAGCCGAAACGCTTGGCCTTCCTGGCCATGTCGGCCAGTTTCAGGTCGGCCCATTGGCCGGTGAACAGCGTAACCGGTCGTGCCATGTTCGCAGTCCTTTCTCGATGGAACGGGCGAAGGCGATCGCGGCGGCTTTGCTCACAGTCGCTCCTTCGCGTACGCCTCTCGCCGAAAAAGCCGCCGAATCGTACCACGTACCCGGACGCCCGGCAATCACCCATGGCCTCTGGCGCGCCCGGCCGTAGCTGCCGGGGAGGCACAACGCAGGGAGGGGGTCAGGAACCCTTCTCGCCCCGGGCGAAACGCGTTCGCGCGTCCACTTCCCGTGAACACGGTGTTCTGCCTGTCCGGCACAGGTTCCTGACCACGTTCGCACATACGGCCATGCACCCAGGGAGCGTCGGCCCCTTGACAAGCCGGAAATCTGGTGTATATTACTTTCTCCGGACAAGCGTGCCGGACCGGTACAGAGTGCCAGGAGGTCTGTCGACCGTGATGCGGTGCAGAAACCATTCGGAATACGCGATGAGAGACAGCGTGCGAGGTGTCGGGCCTCCAGGGTAAGTCCACAGTCTGCTTCGACTGTTCGAGCCCCGGAGCCAGATGTCTCCGGGGCTTTTTTGTTGCATTGGGTGTATCGGTGTCAGCCGGCGGCTCGCGGGACGCCCACGGGGCTGGTCTGCGCGTGTACCGTGAACGGCATCGGAAATGGCACCGTCAGACCGCCAGAAAGTCAGTAGCTCAACGGCAAGAGCACCGGGACTTCACCCGGAAGTTGCGGGTTCGATTCCCGCCTGACCACCGCTCCGCTGGAAACGGAGCACGCGTTTGAGAACGCGTCGAACGGCCGGCCGGAGACTGGATTCGCCGCCAAGCCAGCCGGCACCGCGCGGCGCGGGCGCCTCGATCGAGGCACTTGCGAGCAGCGCGGGCCGACACCGCAGGAGCGGCTTTGCAGCCGGGCAGATACCGGCGAGTCATTACCACGGCATTCGGCCCGTCGCGGCCCCCGCGATTCACCTGCGGTGAACCGGCGCCGGCGGCGGACGACCCTGACGGGATCCCTGACTCGCCTCAAGCCCGGTTCCGCCGTGTCCGCGGGGCGCAGCGGTCGAATCGGTTTTCGGCCGGCCGGCATGAGTTCAACCAGGCGCCACAGACGCGCCTGTGACAGGAAGGATGGTGCATTCGCATGTTCGGCAAGGTTCGCATTCACAAGCAGGAACGTGGCCTGTGGTTCCGTCACGGCGACTTCCACCGCCTGCTCGCGCCGGGCACCTACCGGCTCTGGAGCCGGCTGTGGAGCCTGACGCGGGACGCCGTGCAGGTCGTCAACACGCTGGACACCCGCTTCGCGCACCCTCTGCTCGACGTGCTGGTGGACAGCCAGGGCGTTCGCGACGCCCTGCTTGTCGTGGACCTCAAGGACACCGAGCGGGCGCTCGTCTGGAAGGACGGCCGTCTCGCGGCCATCCTCGGTCCCGGCCGGCACGCCTTCTGGCGGACGCCGTACGCCCTGAGCGTCGAGACGTTCAACGTCAGTGACTTTCGCTTCGAGCATCCGCGTGTCGAGACCGTCGTAGCCCACCCGGACGCCCCGAAGTGGCTTCAGGGCATTGACGTCGAGGCCCACGAGGATGTCCTGCTCTTTCGCGACGGCCGGCTGGTTGAGCGGCTGCGCGAGGGCCGCCACCTGTTCTGGAAGGGCGCCGGTCAGATCAAGTGGACGGCGGTCGATCGCCGTGAGCAGGTCGCCGACGTCGCCGGCCAGGAGATCATGACCAACGACAAGGTCACGCTCCGCGTCAACCTCGTCGTGACGTACCAGGTGACCGACGCCGTCAAGGCCGTCACCGTCGTGAACGACGCCGCACAGGCCCTCTACCGCGAGGCACAGCTCGTGCTGCGGGCTGCCATCGGCACCCGGCCGCTGGATGCGCTGCTCGCGGACAAGGAAGCCGTCGGCGCCGAGGTCCGTGACACCCTGACCCGGCGCGCGGCCGAGTTCGGCGTCGTGATCCGCAGTGTCGGTGTGCGGGACATCGTCCTGCCCGGCGACATGAAGGCGATCCTGAACCAGGTAATCACCGCCGAGAAGCAGGCCCAGGCCAACCTGATCAAGCGGCGCGAGGAGACGGCCGCCGCCCGCAGCCAGGCCAACACCGCCCGGCTGCTGGCGGAGAACCCGATCCTCGCCCGGATCAAGGAACTGGAACTGCTGCAGGAGATCCTCGCGGGCACCAAGGCCACCTTCGTCTTCGGCGACGGCGACATCGCCGAGCAGGTCCGCCGCCTGGTTGGCGGCGGCGACGACGACGAAAATCGTTAAGGTGCTCAGCCAAAAGGGCTTATACGAAGGGTGTCCGTTCACCTCGGTGGGCGGGCACCCTTCTTGTTCTGGCTTCCCTCGCCCATCGTACCCCTCGGCCACTCCGTCCCCCGCACCCAGGCGCGCGTTCGCCGATCCGCCCCCTTGACAATGCGAAACGAGCGCTTTATATACCCGTTTCAAACGAGCGTTTAACCATGACCAACGCGCCGCAGGACACGCAGGAGACTCCCCAACGGCTTCTTGAGGCCGCCGGCGAGATTTTCGCCGAGCAGGGATTCCGGGCCGCGACCATTCGCGAGATTTGCGAGCGGGCCAAGGCCAACGTCGCCGCGGTCAACTACTATTTTGGTGACAAGCAAGCCCTCTACAACGCGGTCATCCGCCACTGGTTCGGCGTGGCGATCCAGAAGTACCCGCCGGGCGGCGAGGCGCCCGACGACGCCCCCGCAGAACAGCGGTTGCGTGCCTTCATACGGTCGTTTCTCTTCCGGATCCTCGACCAGGGCCGACCGGCATGGCACGGCAAGCTCATGGCGCACGAGATGACGGAGCCCACCCGGGCGATGGATGAACTGGTGGAGGCGTTCGTCCGCCCCATGATCCAGCGGCTGGACGCCATCCTCCGGGAACTCGTCGGACCGGGCATCGACGCCGAGACCCTTCGCCTGTGCGGCCGGAGCATCGTCGGCCAGTGCCTCTTCTACAACCACGCACGCCCGGTGCTGGAACGAATGGGGCAGGCCTGCTTCCGCCCCGAGGACATTGAACACCTGGCCGAGCACGTGGCGCGGTTCTCGCTGGCGGCCCTCCGGGAAATCGCCCGCGAGGGCGGGAGGGCCGCACCATGAACTTCGTGGCCATCAAGATGCTCATGGGCGACCGCGCCAAGTTCCTCGGGATCCTGATGGGCCTGACGTTCACCTCATTCCTGATGACGTGGCAGGCATCCGTGTTCGTCGGCATCATGACGCGCACGTACGGCTTCATCACGGATCTGGGGCTGCCGGACATCTGGGTGATGGACAAGAAGGTGCAGTTCATCGACGATGTAAAGCCCTTGCAGGATACGCAGCTCTTCCGCATCCGCGGCATCGAGGGCGTCGAGTGGGCCGTCCCCCTCTACAAGGGGATGCTCAAGGCCCGCCTCGAGAACGGCACCTTCCAGACCTGCAACGTGTTCGGGCTCGACGATGCCACGCTCATCGGCGGCCCCCCGGAGATGGTCGAGGGCCGCCTCGCCGACCTTCGCCGGGCCGACGGCGTGATCGTCGACGTCGTCGGCGCCGCCGGCAAGCTGGCCAGGCCCCCCGCCACGCCCGGCGGCAGGTCCGTGCCGCTGCGCGTCGGCGACACGCTCGAACTGAACGACCACCGCGCCGTCGTGGTCGGCCTCTGCCGCGTCTCGCGAACGTTTCAGTCGCAGCCGGTGCTCTACACGACGTACACGCGGGCGACCACATTCGCCCCGCGCGAGCGAAAGCTCCTGTCCTTCGTCCTGCTCAAGGCGCGGCCGGGCCAGGACAAGGACGAGCTGTGCGAGCGAATCCGCCGCACCACGGGCCTCGCCGCCTACACCCGCGACCAGTTCGCGTGGAAGACCGTCATGTACTTCATGAAGTACACGGGCATCCCCATCAACATCGGCATCGGCGTGGTGATGACCTTCATCGTCGGCATGGCGATCGCCGGGCAGACGTTCTACCTGTTCACCGTGGACAACCTCCGCCTCTTCGGCGCGCTCAAGGCCATGGGCGCGACGAACGCCCGGCTGCTGCGCATGATCCTGCTCCAGGCGGTCATGGTCGGCCTCATCGGCTACGGCATCGGCGTCGGCGGCGCCTCGCTGGTCGGCTACGCCATCCGCGGCACCGAGGCGGCGTTCCGCATGTTGTGGCACACCCTCGGCATCACCGGCGGCGCCGTGACGGTGATCTGCATGATTTCCGCCGCGATCAGCCTCCGGAAGGTGATGCGGCTCGAGCCGGCGGTCGTGTTCAAGACGTGAGGCCATGGCGGGAACGAACGGCAACAACATCGCAGTGCACTGCCGTGGCGTCACGAAGACCTACGGCACGGGCGACACCGCCGTGCAGGCCTTGCGCGGCATCGACCTTGACGTCCGCACCGGCGAGCTGATGATGCTCGTCGGGCCCTCCGGCTCGGGCAAGACGACGCTGATCTCCGTCATCGCCGGCATTCTCGACCAGGACGACGGCGACTGCCGCGTCTTCGGCCAGGACTTCAAGCACATGGCCGGCCGGGCGAAGACCGCCTACCGCGGCCGGAACGTGGGCTTCGTCTTCCAGCAGTTCAACCTGCTGCCGACGCTCAGCGCCGCCGAGAACGTCGCCGTCCCCCTGCTGATCAACGGGATGCGGCGGCGCGACGCCCTCCGGCGGGCGTGCGAAGTGCTCGCCCGCGTCGGCCTGGGCGACCGCACGCATTCGCTGCCCGCCGAACTCTCCGGCGGCCAGCAGCAGAGGGTCGCCATCGCCCGCGCCATGGTACACGATCCGAAGCTCATCGTCTGCGATGAGCCGACCAGCTCGCTCGATCACGAGACCGGCCACAACGTGATGGAGCTGATGCGAAACGTGGCCGTCGGTGCCGACCGCGCCCTCGTGATCGTCACCCATGACGCCCGCATCTTCCAGTTCGCCGACCGCATCGCGAAGATGGACGACGGGCACATTCTGAAGGTCGTGGACTCGCCGGGGGAACTCTGAGGATACGCGCATGATACGAAAGTTCGTCCTGCCTCTGCTCTCGGTCGTCGGCCTGTGCGCGGCGATCTGGGTGGTCACCCGCCAGAACCAGCCGGTGCCCGCCGCGCCGCCGGTGGCGCCGCCGGCCGAGGCGCCCTTCGCCTCGTACGTCGCCGGCTCGGCCCTCATCGAAGCCAACACGGAGAACATCGCGATCGGCACGAACGTGTCCGGCATCGTCACCGAAATCGCCGTCAAACCGGGCAGCCGGGTCCAGGCCGGCGATCCGCTCTTCAAGATCGACGACCGCTCGCTCCGCGCGCAGCGCGAGGTGCAGCGGAGCGCTCTGCGGCTGGCCCGCGAGCAGCTTGCCCGCCTCGCCGCACAGCCCCGCCCGGAGGAGATCCCGCCGGCCGAGGCCCGCGTCGAAGAAGCCAGGGCCGCCCTGGCCGACGCCAGGAGCCAGCTCGACCTGTGGGACAGCGTGGCCGACAAGCGGGCGGTCAGCCAGGACGAGCTGAACCGCCGGAGGTACGCCGCGCAGGTCGCCGCCGCCAGGCTCCGCCAGTCGGAGACGCAGCTCGCGCTCCTGAAGGCGGGAACCTGGAAGCCGGACATCGAGATCGCCACCGCCCAGGTCGAGGCCGCCGAGGCCCAGCTCAGGCAGACCGAAACCGAGATTGAGCGTCTGACCGTCCGCGCCCCGGTCGCCGGCGAGGTGCTCCAGGTGAAGATCCGCCTCGGCGAGTACGCCCTGGCCGGCGTCCTCCAGACGCCCCTGATGCTGATCGGCAACCTCGATCCGCTCCACGTCCGCGTGGACGTGGACGAAAACGACGCCTGGCGCGTCCGCCCCGGCGCTCCGGCGATGGCCTTCGTCCGCGGCAACCGCGACCTCAAGACGCCGCTGCGGTTCGTCCGCATCGAGCCGTACGTCGTGCCGAAGCGGTCGCTCACCGGCGACAGCACCGAGCGCGTGGACACGCGCGTCCTCCAGATCCTGTACAGTTTTGATCGGACGGCGCTGCCGGTCTTTGTCGGCCAGCAGATGGATGTGTTCATCGAGGCACCGCCGATCGGAGCCGCAACGCAAATGACCCGGCCCGCGCGCCTCGCGGGCCCGGAAGGGAGTCAGCAATGACAAAACCGAGCCGCTGCAACGCAAGTATGTCCCGTCGTGGCATCGCGCAACAACGGAAGGGCGCAGGGTGGGCGGTTTTCCGAGGCCCCGGACTCGCGGTCTCGAACGTTCGCCGGCCTGTTGGCCTTTCCCGTTTCTCCGCTTTCCGGCGCTGCGGGACGCAACGCCGGCGCACGCTCCTCGTTTCGGCGGGCGCCGCCCTGATCGCCGCGCTGGCCGGCTGCGCGGTCGGGCCGGATTACCAACCGCCGCAGACGCACACTCCGGCGTCCTGGGCCGAAATGCCCGCCGCCGTCCCCGCGACACGACCCGCCGCCCCCGCCACGCAGCCGAGCCGTGCCGTCGCGGGCGGGGCGGACGTCACCACCTGGTGGCGATCGCTGAACGACCCGGCGCTCGACTCGCTCATCGCGCATGCGTCGCAATCGAACCTCGACCTCCGTATCGCCGAGGCCCGCGTCCGCGAGGCCCGCGCCCTGCGCGGCACCGTCGCCGCCGGCCTCTGGCCGCAGTTGAACGCCGGCGCCGCGTACAACTACCGCGGGGCAAGCCTCAACGCCGGGCCGAAGGCGGAGGGCGGCCCCGGTCTGGGCGTTCAGGCGAGAAACGCCGCCGTCGGCGCCGCCGTCCGCTCGGCCGTCACGCCGCCGTTCACGGTCGATCCCACCCAGGTCGCCGCGGCCACGGTGGCCCAGGTGGCGTCCGGCGCGGTCACCGACCGGCTCGGCGGCATGAACGCCGGGGTCTCGCGGGACCAGAACCTCTTCCAGACCGGCTTCGACGCGAGCTGGGAAATCGATATCTTCGGCGGGGTCCGTCGATCGGTCGAAGCGGCCGACGCCGACGTCGCCGCCGCCGAGGAGGGCCGGCACGACGTCGTCGTCACGCTGCTGGCGGAAGTCGCCCGGAGCTACGTGCAGCTTCGCGAGTTCCAGCGCCGGCTCGCCATCGCCCGCGAAACCATCAGCTCGCAGAGGGACACCGTGGAGCTGACGCGGACGCGTTTCAAGGCGGGCCTGACCAGCGAACTCGACGTCGCCCAGGCCAAAGCGCAGCTCGCGGCCACGCAATCCCAGGTGCCGTTCTTCGAGGCGACAATCCGGCAGACGATCCACCAGCTCGGCGTGCTGATCGGCCGTCCGCCCGGGACGCTGCTGGAGGAGCTGACGAAGGAGGCCCCCATCCCGACCACGCCGCCGGAGGTGCCCGTCGGCCTGCCGTCGGACCTGCTCCGCCGTCGGCCGGACGTGCGGCGGGCCGAACGCGAACTGGCGGGGGCGACGGCCCGGATCGGCGTCGCGACGGCCGACCTGTTCCCCAGGTTCTCGCTGACGGGCTCCTTCGGCCCGCAGACGCGGGACTTCCGGCACATGCTCGACTGGCAGAGCTTCGGGTGGGCCGTCGGGCCGAGCGTGCGGTGGCCGGTCTTCGACGGCTGGCGCATCCGGTCCAACATCGAGGCGACGAACGCGCGACAGGAGCAACTCCTGGCGGCGTACGAGCGGACGGTGCTCGTGTCGCTCCAGGACGTGGAGAACGCTCTGGTGGGCTACGCCAACGAGCAGGTGCGCCACGACGCGCTCGCGGAAGCCGTCGCGAGCAACCGCCGCGCCCTGGACCTCAGCAACGAGCTGTACTCGAAGGGCCTGATCGCGTTCCTCAACGTGCTCGAGTCGCAGCGGGCGTTGTATGCGACGCAGGACCAGCTGATTCAGAGCGAGGCCGCCGTCGTCGCCAACCTCATCGCCCTTTACAAGGCCCTCGGCGGCGGCTGGACCGTCGAGTCAGGCCCCATGGCGGCCAGGTGAGCGTCCCCGCCGGAGCCAGGGCCCCCGCCGACGTGCCGCCCCGCCGTGGCCGAAGGCGTCGATGTCGGCTCCGCAATGTTCCGCAGGAGGACAAACGCCGGCAGCCATCCGGCTGACGGGCGAAGAAGAGCCGGGCCTTGCCGCAGGTCGTTCTCACTGCCCCGCTCTTCTGTGTTCGCGCTTGCCCAGCCGCCTTCGGCTGATCGCCACCGCGTGCGGCGAGCAATCGCACCCGAGCCAGTGCCGTCCGAGTTGCCTGGCCGCCACGAGCGTCGTGCCGCTGCCGCAGAAGAAATCCGCCACCAGGTCGCCCGGATTGCTGCTCGCCCGGATGACCCGCTCCAGCAGCGCAAGCGGCTTCTGGCCCGGGTAGCCGGTCCGTTCGAGCGATACCGTCGAAAGGAACGGCACCTCCCACACATCGGTCATCGCCGGTCCGTCGGGATGGAAGTAGAGCCGTCCGCGCTTCGTCATCTTGTACGGCCGGCCGGCCTCGTCGTGCTTCAGGCCGTCGGTACGGTGCGTGCCGTCGCGAAGCACGTGGAACGTATGGCGGCCGCGCTGCTTTGCGTACGCCAGGATCGTGTCGTGCTTACGGCCGAACCACGCACGGCTGACCCCGCCCGTGCGGTAGCTCCAGACGATCTCGTTCAGGAAGCCCTCGTAGCCGAAGATGTCGTCGAGCAACACCTTGACGTAGTGGACGACGTGCCAGTCGAGGTGCACGTACAGCGTGCCGGTCGGTCTGAGCAGCCGGTGCATCTCCCGGAGCCGGGGCTCCAGGAACGCCAGGTACGCCCGCACCCCGCCGGGCCAGCGGTCATCGAACCGGTGCCCTTCGGCCCCCTGCGAGCGAACCCTGCCCGTCTTGAACGGCGGATCGATGTAGATCAGGTCGATGCACGCGGCCGGCAGCCGGCGCATGCACGCCAGGTTGTCCCCTTCTGCCACGCTGTCGTACGGAACGTCCGGAGTCCGGCCCGCCCTGCGGCGCGCCGGACCCCGCCGGGAGTCACTGGCCATGGTTCGCGGCCTTCTCCTCCCTGGACAGCCGCCGGAGCATCGTCCACACGTCGAACCACCCGCCGATCGTGATGACGACGCCGAGGCCGAAGTAGCTGATCGCGGCCGCGAACATCACGCAGATCCAGAATATGCCCATGCCGCTCATCGCACGTCCTCCGTCCCGATCACGGTTCGCGGGGCCGGTTGCGGAGCACCGGGGCCCCGCCACCCTTCGTAGACGAGGCTGCCGACGACCATCCCCGCGATGCCAAGCGGATAACTGATCAGCCCGAGCACCGGCTCGCTCAGGTGATCGTTGATCCGCGCCGCCAGCCCCACCGGGACGTGGTGCGGATCCGTGATCGCCCGCTCGACGCTCAGCGCAATGATGTACACGACCATCGCGAACATCCCCGGCGCCGCCCCGCAGATGAGCCCCGCGTAGGCCCCCGCGACATTGGCCCTCTTCCAATACAACCCGAACGCCAGCAGTGTCGCCGCCCCGGCGAAGTACATGCTGCCCGTCAGCGCCAGGAACGCCCACACGCTGCTCTTCGTCTCGTACCAGAGCCCGAACACGAGCAGGTAGGCCCCCAGGCACAGGATGAAGAACCGCGTGATCCACAGACGCTGCCGGTCGTTCAGCGTGACGCCCGCCGCGGACAGAACCGGGGTGATCAGGTCCTCGGTAATGACGCCGCTCCACGCAAGCAGGTAACCGCTGTGCGTGGACATCAGCGCCGCCAGCATGCCCGCGACCAGCAGCCCCGCCACCCCGTTCGGCAGGATTGTCGCGAGGTACTGCGGCATGGCCTGCATGTCGCTCAGCGACTTGACGTCCACGCCCCCGCGGTAGAAGAACGCCAGGGCCGCGACGCCCCAGAGCATCGGGATGATCGCCCGGCCGAAGTAGTTGATCGCCGACAACGACCACATGACCCGTGCCGTCCGCGGCGAATCGGCGGCGGCCGTGCGGAACGCCGACGTCTGCCAGCAGGAGGTGGCCGTCCAATGCAGAACCTGCCACGCGACAAAAACCCCGCCCAGCCCCAGCATGACCCGCCCCACGGACACGCTGGCGAAGGGGTTCACCCCGTAGGGCACGCCATCGTGCGTTCGGCAGGCCTGGACGCTCTGGAGGATTCCCTCCACACCGCCCGTCTGCGGGTTGGTGAGCACCAGCCACGTCGTCACGCCCATGCCCAGCGTGAGCACCACGAACTGGATGTAGTCGGTAACGACGACGGACACCATGCCGCCCAGCAGCGTATAGGCGAGGACGAGGATGACGAGGGCGCTCATCACGAGGTTGAGCGACGGCAGCGTCGTGCCGGCCACGTGCCAATCGGGGATGTTCGTCATGATCCGGACGAACTCCGCCTCGATCTTGAGAAATACGCCGTAATTCAGGATGCCGGCGGACGCCAGGATGAGCCCGCCGAGGAGCCGCACGCCGCGGCTGTACCGCTTCTGGTAGTACTCGGCGAACGTCGTCACGCCCGATGCCCGGAAACCCGACACCATGAAGCCTGTCAGGCCCACGAAGAGCGTGCAGCAGAGGGCGATCACGCCGATGACGAACGAGGAGAGCCCGTGCACAAAGCCGAGCTGGGCGAAATACATGACCGTGATCAGGCCGAGTTCCGTGGCCGTCAGTGTGGCCGTCGCCAGGAAGATCGAGAGGCTGCGGCCGGCGACGAGAAACTCGGCCTGGCCGCGGATGTACTTGCGGAGCAGAAAGCCCGGCAGCGAACCGACGAGGATGTAGATGACCACGACGGCCCAGTCGATCCCGGCAAATGTTGCGAGCATACAGGTCCTCCGCCCCGTCGCCCGCCGTCGCGGCGCCGACAACGCACCGCCCCCAGGCCAGGGCCGCAATACCGTGAACCGCCGACAGGCCGCAAGGCCGCCGCCCGCGGTCCGACCGGGTCATTGTGGGGCCCCGCCGCCGTGTTGTCCAGCACGCCGCCGGCCACCGGATACCATCGGCACGACGGCGGTCTCGGAGTGCGCCCGCCGAAGGCGAGGCACTGGCCTACGGTGACGCCGCCGGGAACTTCAGGTGCGGCCGCAGACGCTCGACGAGGGCGGGGCCGATGCCCTTGACCGCATCGAGGTCCTCTGCCGATCGGAACACGACGGCGGGCCGGCCGGGCGATGCCGCCAATGCCTTTTGTCGCTCGGCGCGATACGCCACGATCCGCCGGGCCAGCGCCTCGCCGACCCCCGGCAGGCGAGACAACTCCGCCCACGACGCCACGTTCGGGTCGATCGCCTGCTCCACCTGCGCGATGCGGGCGGGATCGATCTGCACGGGCTCCTCCAGCACGACGGGGCGGAGCCAGCGGAACACCAGGGCGTAGACCAGCAGCAACCCGAGGATACCATAGCAGGCCAGATGCACGCTGAAGGGAACGTAAGGCGAGGAACGGTGCTGGGGGCCCGTATCAGCCATGCCTGACAGGATACGGCGAGCGGGCATCAACCGGCAACCGAGGACGATCCGGTCGTTCACGAGCGTTATTATGGGCCGCCCCACCCCGCCTTCTCGGAGCCCGACGGGGGTTGTTTGACTCCCAGGGAGAACCCGCTAGACTATGGGCAATACCTCGGCCGTCCGGCCAACCGGGCCGGACGCGCCGAATCGGGCGATTCCCCGATAGCTCAATCGGTAGAGCGAGCGGCTGTTAACCGCTAGGTTCCAGGTTCGAGCCCTGGTCGGGGAGCTTCTTTCAACCAGTCGAACTAACGCGGCTGGTTGAGTTAACGCAAACGCCCGACCATGAAAATGGCCGGGCGTTTTCGTATCTCTATGCCCGCAAAGGGTTACGGCGTTGCCGCCCACGCGGGCCGCGCTCTCTGTTTCAAACCCCCTCGCCAAACCCGCAGCCCGAAACGTACACGTTCCGTCCCGCACCCCGAGAGCAACGGCCCGAACTCTCTGACTCTCTCGTAAACAGCCCTCGCCCAGTTAACAGACCCGTTCGCACCGGGACCATGAGCGATTTCGAACTTTCATTGCTTGGTCATCCTCGCGCGGGACGTTCACCGGCGCGAAGCCCAGTAGGCGTCGGCCTCGGCTTCGAGCTTATCCAGCCGCGTGTAGTAATCCGGGAATTCCTTGAGGTGCGCCCAAGCGATCTTGCCGGTCAGCAGTTCGTCATCATTGGTGACGTTGGTTTCCGGATCGCGCAGGCCGTGCTCGAACTCGACTTCCAGCCCGCGTCGGAACTGCTCCAGGTCAATCGTGTCCCAGCGGACGTGAAGTGAATCGCCGATGCGTCTGGCCTCGTCGGCGCTGATGCTTCGTTTGCTCATAGTCGGCGCTCCTTTGTCAAGTGGCGTCCAACGCCCAACCGCAACGTGGGCCGTGGTCACCATCTCAATCAAACCATTCTACCTCATACCAGGATCGCACGGCCATTCTCGCGCGGCAGTTGGCCGCTCCCTGCGGGATCGATGGCGAGCCTCGACGCCCTCGCCCAGTTAACAGACCCGTTCGTCCCGGACCCTACCGCCATTTCGAACTTCCGCCGGGTAAGTAAACAGTGGACGAGCATCGATAACCCAGCCAGACAGCGAGCCGGTCGCCAGGCGAAGGCCGTTGTGGGCACATCCGCAAGGAGCCCGCAATGGATGAACCCATCGCCGACCCCCGGAACCCGGCCGCGATGACCCCGCACGAGCGCCGCCAGGAGATCGCCGCCATCCTCGCCCGGGGCGTGCTTCGCCTCCGCCAGGCGGGCCAAGCATCGCCAGGTTCGCGTTCCTCTCGCACCCCCGAAAATCCCGCGAAACAGAGGCAAAACGGACTTGATGAGGGGGCCGAAACGAGCCCTCATGTGCTCGCTCGATAGCCACGAGCGAAGCATGAAAGGAGCTCGAAAAACATGAGTGTGAACATCGCCAAAGAGGTCGCCGCCCTGGGCCGGTTGACGGTCAAGGAACTGCGGGCCAAGCACATCGAGGTCTTCGGCGAGGCCACGCGCAGCGGCAACAAGGACTGGCTGCGTAAGCGCATCGCCTGGCGCATCCAGGCCAACGCCAGCGGCGACCTGTCCGAGCGGGCCAGGCGGCGGGCCGATGAATTGGCCAACGACGCCGACCTGCGAACCACCGCCCCGAAGGACAACCAGGTCGCCATCACCACCACGGCGTCGGTCGCCTTCGACCACGATTCGCGGTTGCCCATGCCGGGCGCGATCCTGCGGCGGCCATACAAGGGCCGCGAGATCGTGGTGCGAGTCCTGCCACGGGGCTTCGAGTACGAGGGCGAGGTCTACCGCACGCTCTCGGCCGTCGCCAGGGCCGTCACCGGCACGCACTGGAACGGATACCACTTCTTCAACCTGAAGCCCGGCAAGAATGGAGTCGCCGATGAGTAGGACCACCGCCAACACGCCCATCACGTTCCGGTGCGCGGTCTACACCCGCAAGAGCACCGAGGACGGTCTCGAGCAGGAGTTCAACAGCCTCGACGCCCAACGCGACGCGGGCGAAGCGTACATCGCCAGCCAGAAGTCCGAGGGCTGGGTCTGCCTGCCCGACCATTACGACGACGGCGGCTTCACCGGCGGAAACATGGATCGCCCGGCTCTCCAACGCCTCCTGGCCGACATCGAGGCGGGCAAGGTTGACTGCATCGTGGTCTACAAGGTGGACCGTCTCAGCCGCTCGCTGATCGACTTCTCGAAGATCATGGACGTGCTGGAACGGCACAAGGTGTCGTTCGTTTCGGTGACACAGCAGTTCAACACCAGCACGTCGATGGGCCGCTTGATGCTCAACGTGCTTCTGTCGTTCGCCCAGTTCGAGCGGGAGATGATCAGCGAGCGCACCCGCGACAAGATCGCGGCCACGCGGCGCAAGGGGAAATGGACCGGCGGCATGCCGCTGTTGGGTTACGACGTGGACGTGCGGGGCGGGCGCTTGTTGGTCAACGAGGAAGAGGCCGCCCGCGTGCGGGAGATCTTCGAGCTGTACCTAGACCGCCAGTCGCTGATCACCACGGCGACGGAACTGGACCAGCGCGGCTGGACCACCAAGCGATGGGTCACGAAGAAGGGCCGCGAGATGGGCGGCAAGCCGTGGGGCAAGAACAGCCTCTTCAAGATGCTGACCAACCGCCTCTACCTGGGCAAGATCACCTACAAGGACGAGATTCACGAGGGCGAGCACGCGGCCATCGTTGACGAGGAAATCTTCGAGCGGACGCAGCGGATGCTCAAACGCAACGGCCGCACGGGCGGGGCGCACGTCAAGAACCGCCACGGGGCGTTGCTCAAGGGCCTGGTGCGTTGCGTCACCTGCGACTGCGCGATGGCCCCGGCCCACACTGTCAAGAACGGCACGAAGGTGTATCGCTATTACTGCTGCACCAACGCCCAGAAACGCGGCTGGCACGTCTGCCCCACGCCGTCGGTGCCAGCGCCGGAACTGGAGCGGTTCGTGGTCGAACAGGTCAAGGTCATCGGCAAGGACACCGACCTGCTGGCCGAGACGCTTGCCGAAAGCCGCCGCCAACGCGAGGAGGCCATCGGCAAGCTGGAGGTCGAGAAGCGAACGCTCGAACGCGAGCTACAGCGCCACAACAACGATCTCCGCAAGCTGGCGGGCAAGGACGGCCTGGCGACCGACCGCATGGCCGACATCCAGGATCGCATCCGCACCGCCGAACAACGCGCCACCGAGGTGCGCGAGCAGATCATCGCCTTGTCCCGCGAACTGGTGGACGCCCGCGAGGTCGGCGAGGCATGCTCCTTGTTCGAGCCGCTCTGGGAAACGCTCAGCGCCCGCGAGCAGGCCCGCATCCTGCACCTATTGATCGAGCGGGTGGACTACGACGGCCCCAACGGAAAGGTCGCCATCACCTTCCACCCCACGGGTATCAAGACCTTGGCTGACGAACTGACCCCCGGAATCCGACAGGAGGTGACCGCATGAAGGGTTTGACGATTGAGTGCGACGTGCATTTCACGCGGGGCCAGCGCACCCGCAAGGTGATTCAGGAAGGCCCGCCGCCGGAACCGGCTGCGACGCCCGAAGGCACGATCCCGCGCATCGCGCGGCTGATGGCACTGGCGATCCGGTTCGACCGGCTCATCAAGGCGGGAGAGATCACCGACCAGGCCGACCTGGCCCGCCTGGGCAACGTGACCCGCGCCCGCGTGACGCAGATCATGAACCTGCTCCAACTCGCGCCGGACATTCAGGAGGACATCCTGTTCCTGCCGCGCACGTTCCGGGGGCGCGACCCCATCCGCGAGATCATGGTGCGGCCCATCGCGGCCGAGCCGGACTGGCGCAAGCAGCGACGGCTCTGGAAGTGCCTGACGTTCGATCAGGGGGTTGAGGCCGCGCCGGTGGGCGAAGACGTGACACCAGATCGGCCCCAGTGCTGACAAGGGTTTACGGGCCAAAGTGCCAGAATCTGGCGTTTTCGCATTCTGCGCCTCCACCCGTCCAAGAGGTCTCAGCCGGTCTCAGGCGATCGGCGACGTGAGACTGAAAGACACCGCGTTTTCACGGGCAAAACGCGGCAAAGTCTCAAAATCGCCTGTCTTCGCGTTCTACGCCCCCCGGCACTGCATCACGTCTTCACCGCCGCCGTGCGAACCACCGTCTCTGCCAACGTCTCCCACTCGGGCA
Source organism: uncultured Planctomycetales bacterium (assembly GCA_964617875.1). Lineage (GTDB taxonomy): Bacteria > Planctomycetota > Phycisphaerae > UBA1845 > PWPN01 > CAZMVY01. Next base: position 65,587 of record CAZUAI010000017.1, read on the forward strand.
GCGTGCCGTCCGCCTGGTAGGCCTTGCGGGCCTCGCGGATGGCGGCGTGGAGTTCCGGCCACTCCTGCGACTCGTCCTCGGCCTCGAACAGATGCCCGATGGCCCGGAGGCGGTAGGCGTATCCCTCGCGCGTTTCGGTCAGGAGCACCAGTGCCGCGCCCAGGTGTTTCTCGACACACTCGACGCAGCTCGGCCGTGTGGGCGTGTAGGCCCGGCGCGGAATCACCACCGGCGGGCAGTCATTGCACTTCTTCTGTTTGGGTGCGGGCGTTCCAGTCATCGGCAAGTCTCCATCAGGGTGCGGGGGCGAAGGCCAGGTCGAACCGATACCACGCCCCGAAGTGGTAGAGCGGATCATTGGTCGAGGCGCTGATGAACAATGTGTGCGCCCCGGGATGGAGCAGCACTTGTTGGGGCGGCGGCGGGTCGGAGACGACCGGGGCCATGCCGCCTGCGCAGCCTTGACCGCCGCCGGGCGCATGGGCGGAACCGACGAGGTTGCCATCGACGTAGAGGCTCATCACGTCGTACCACGGGTCCTGCGTCTCGCCCACGCCCGACCAGTTGACGGTCATGATCATCGCCTGCGGCACGACGATCTCCGCCGTGGCCGTGGCGTTCTGCGTATAGGGATTGTGGCTGCGGCAGTTCTGGTCGTCTTCCCAGTCCAGACGCAGGCCCAGTCCATTGTTCAGGATCGACCATGGGCTGGCGGGCACGTCGGCGGGATCGTCGTAGGCGCGGAACGCGCCGTCCTGCCCACCGTCGATGAACCCCGAATCGGTAAATGACCACTGCTGGGTGAACTCGATGCAGCAGGCCGGGCAGGTCTCCTCGGCGTTGTAGACCGCCGACTTGCCGCCCAGCAGAACGCCGCGTTTGCCGCCCTCGACTACGACTGATTTGCCCGGTGCGCCCACGCTGGCCTCCTTACTCGGTGCTGCTGGCCGTCTCGCAGGCTTCCTGGTCCACCATCTCGTTGATCCAGCCGAGCACCAGTTCCAGACCGCCCGCCCCGTCGTCCTGATAGTGGGCATAACCGAAGGTCGCGGCGATCATCTGGCCGATGCTGGGGCGCTGCCACTTGTGCGGCGCGGCCACGGGGTCGACGCCGCTCTCCAGCGTCTCGCCGGTCACCACGTCCAGTACGTCATAGGTCCACGTCGCCGGGTTCTCCTCGTCGCCCTGTTCGCCCCCGTACTGTGTGAGGTCCACCGGGAACACATGCATCGGGATGGGCTTACCCAGACGCACCACCGCCCACTGCACGCCGGTCCCGCCCGCGCGCCAGAGGATGCCCGCCGACCCTTGCATGCTCACCTTCAGGTTGGCCGTGATGCCGTCGGCGATCTCGGCGTACAGCCACTCGTGATCTTCGTCGGGCACGTCGATCTTCACGGGGCAGACTCCGGCGGCGTAGGCGCGTCCGATCTTGCCGCTGGCGATGGGTTCGGCCAGGACGACGAACTTGCCCTCGTGGGTGTCGGCGGCGGGCGCGACACACGAGAGCGCCACGCGGTTCTTGAACTCCTCCTCGTTGGCCGACGGGTCGATGATCGGCGTATCGACGCCCAACACCGCCATGCGGTTCTGGTTTGAGCCACTGTCGTTGCGGACCAGCACGATGCTGGCCTGCGCGAACGACGGTTGCGATTCTCGTCCCAGGTGGGCCGTGCGCTGCCGGAAATCCAGCGCCGCATCGATGAAGGCGTTGTAGGCGCTGGCGGGGATGACCAGCGGCTGGCCGGACTGGACCTTCTTCAATCCGTCGCTCATGATCCGATCCCCAATGCCGCGAAGTTGCCGTCTTCATAGACCTTCTCGACGTAGGCCGCGATGGGCTGCTTGACCAGCGTGTTGCTGCCAGTGTCCTCGGCATCGGCGTAGCGCACCCACAGGTACTCCCAGCCCTTCTTGGCAATGCCGCCGATCGGCCCCACGGTGATACCGGTGCGGTTGGGCGAACCGGCGAATCGGAAGGTGATCTCCCAATCGTCGTCGGGGCCGGTGCCACGACGCGAACCGGATGCGCCCAGGAACAGACATTCACCGGCGGCCAGGCCACGGAACGATCCGCTGTTCACCTTGCCGGTGAGTTGGAAGAGCGTGCCCTTGTAGGCTGTGGTGACTGTCGCGGCCGACAGGTAGTGCGTCTCGGAGAAGTTGTAGACCGGCACGGTGATGTCCACGCCCTCGACGTTGTCGTGCGTGACGCCGATCGCGCCTTTGAAATCAGGGGCCGTGCCGGAGGCGGCGTAGCGATGCACGGTGGAGAGCGACTGGGTGATGTGCTGCGTTCCGCCGCCGGTGTCGAAGCTGAAGGACGAATCACCGGTCTCCGGCGGCTCCTGATACTCGAAGGGCGCGTAGTTGACCGTGCCGGTCCAGATGCACTTGTCCGGGTTGGTGGTGTCGACGTGGACCGGCTCGACCGTCACCGGCTGGCGCTTCATGTTGTGCAGCACCGTCGGTGCGGTCGCCTTGAGCGTGGCGATGGCCGTCGCCTCATCGGCCGTGCCGGTGATCGTGTAGAGCAACTCCGCCGATTGGGTCTCGGTGATCTGGCGGGAGTCGATGTTCTCGGTGCAGATGACAGGCATCCGTGCCTCTCCTGATTCCGGGGTTACGCGAACGTCAGGCCGCCGGTCTGCGCGGCCTGGACGAGCTTCTTGGTGTTCTTGGCCGTCTCCTCGGTCGCCTTGGCCGTGCGATCGGCGACATCGCCGGAGGCCAGGCCCTGGATGGCGGCGGCGTTGAACGTGCCACGAACGCCGATCTTGGCTGCTTCCTGCTGAACCATGTCGCCGATGTCACCAAGACCGGCCAAGGCGTCGCGAGCCTTGTTGATGATGTCGTCGGGGCCTTCGAGTCCTTCGGGAGCGGCGGACTCCTTCTCCTGCCGTTTGCGTTTGGCGGTCTCGATGGCCTCACGCCATTCCTGCCGGGCCTTGGCCAGGTCGGCCTCGTTCTCCGACATGCGGTTGGCGTACTCGGTGTCGAGCTCGCGGTGTTTCTCCAGATTCTGCCGCCCGATCTCGCCAAGGGTTGCCTCGTGGACCGCCGATGCCCGTCGGCGTTCGGCTTCCCGCTGCGCTTCGCGTTGAGCGGTCTTACGTTTCTGCTCATCCTCGATGCGGGCGATGGCGGCCTGCTTCTGCTCCTCGACCAGCTTGTTCTCGGCCTCCAGGTCCACTGAATCATCAAACAGCGACTTGATCCAGTTCCATGCCTTCTGCGCGCCCGCCTTGATGCTCTCCCAGGTCTTGGAGAAGAAGCTGGTGAAGTCGGTCCAGAGCTTGGAGAAGAACGCGGTCGTCTCGATCCAGCCGACCTCAAGGGCGTGCCAGACGATCTCCGCGACGGCCAGCAGGCCGTGCCAGGCGTCATAGCCGATCTTGATGAAGAAGTTGCGGAAGTTGAGCCACGCCTTTTCCAGGAAGTTCACGCCCCGCGTCCACTCCATCTTGATCGTCAGCCACAGAATCTTCACCGCCAGCGAGATGTCGCCAGCCGCCAGGGCGTCGGCGATGCCCTGGTAGGCCGAGAGCGCGTCTTCCTTGAGCACGTTGAAGCGGTCACCCAGCCACGCCAGGGCCTTGGCCCCGATGTCCGTGGCGTACACCAGGTATGCACCAAGCGCCGCCACAGCCGCGATGACCAGGCCAATCGGCGAAATGAGGAACGCGATCACCGCCGCCAGAACCTTCAATACCGCGACCACGGTGGTGACGACCGTGAAGAGCATGCCAAGCATCGTGCCCAGCCCGGAGATGATTGTGCCCAGCACCGTCAGCGCGATGCCGACGGCCACGACCACGGCGGCGACCTGCAGGACGGTGACGATGATCTGCTGGTTCTGCTTGATCCAGGCACTGATCACCATCGCCACGCGCATGATCTTCTCGGCGACCATCTGCAACGTGGGCGCAAGCGCAGCGCCGATGTTGAACACGCCCATCTTGACGACCTGCCAGAGCCGGTCGAGGGCGTCGGAGAACTCCTCGGCGGCCTTGGCATCTTCGCCGCTCATGGTCAGACCAAGGCGACGGGCTTCAGCCTGCAGCACCTCGATGCCCCGGGCACCACTGGCAAACAGCGGCAGGAGCTGCGTGCCGGAGCGCCCGAAGATGCCCATTGCCAACGCCGCCTTGAGCGTGGGGTCTTCGATCTGGCTGATCCGCTCGGCCAGCAGCTTGAACTGCTGTTCGGGCGACAGGCCCGCCAGGTCGTCGGCGGTCAGACCCAGGTCCTTCAAAGCATCCGTGGCCGTGCTCAGACCGCGCCCGGCGTCATAGATCGTCCGCTGCATCCGCCGCAGGCCGTTCTCCAGTTCGGACACTTCCACGCCGCTCTGCCCGGCGGCGAACTGCAACTCACTGAGGGCCTCTACCGACAGCCCCGTGCGGCGGGCCATCTTCGCCACGCTGTCGCCGTAGCTGCCGAAGAGCTTGGCCGACGCGGCCAAGGGCGCGAGGATGGCCGAGCCGACGCCAATCATCTTCAGGCCGAGGTTGCGGATCGAGTCGCCGAAGGCCTTGAGCTTCTTTTCCGCCCGGCGCAGCCCGCGCACGAGCTTGCTGTCGTCGGCGAACAGCTCAACGAAGGCGCGACCGGCTCGGATTCCCTGCGCGGATGCCACGTGCGTTACTCCTCGTCTTCAACCGGCAAGGCGTACCAGCCCTCGGGCAGGTCCATCTTGCCCGGCACGACCTGGCCGTCGGCGTCCTTCACCCAGACCTTGGCGTCCTTGATGGTTTCCCGCAGGCGCACCGGCGTGCCGTGGGGCACATAGATCGTCCGCGTGAAGGGTGAACCGCCCGCGCAGCCCGTCAGCAAGACCGGCAGCACGAAGGCGACGATCAGCCAGTGCTTGCGGACCTTGGCCCGCAGCTTGTCCTTGGTCTGCTGGTCAGAAGTGGCGTCTTCCGCCGTGGGTCGCGACTGCTTGGCGACCCACGGCAGAAACGCGCGGAAGAACGCGGTCAGAACGGCGATCAACCAGTTCATCACGCCGCCTCCTTGGGCTTGGAGAGTCCGCCCCAGCGATCCAACTCGCTGTGCTTGATCTGGATGCCCTGTTTGATCTGCTCGACCAGCGCATCGGAGGGCTTCTTGCCGTTGTTGGCCTCGGCGTAGGCGTTCAAGACGAACCGGAGGGCCGAGTCCAGCTTGGCCAGGCCGCTATTGGGCGTGTCGTCCGGTATCTGCTTCTCGGCCAGCTTGATGCCGGTGATGATGCTGCCCTCGTACTGCTTCCACTTCTCCTGCAGCGGGTTGAACTTGCTGGCCAGGAAGATGAAGAAGCCGACCATCGCCGCCCAGATGATGGCGAAGCCGATGCCGGAATTGAGGAACGTCCAGACTCCGTTGAGGATCGCGTTGCCGTCCATGTTCATGTGCCTTTCTGGGCCTCAAGGGCCTCTCTGAGAACCGCCAGCGACTCTTTGTCGGCGACCGTCCGTAGCCGTCGATCCTGTCTCGCGTATGGGTCGAAGTCCGATGGTTTGAAGGGCCTGCTGCGCTTGGGGTCACGATTGGCGTTGGCGATCAGGGCGCAGACCAACGATGTATGCGCCCACCGCTCGCGGCCCAGGCCCTCGGCCATCCACAGAAGCTCTCGCAGCGTCAGCGGGCCGGGGTCGACGCCGATGGACCCGGCGATGCGCCAGACATCGCCCCACGGATCGTCGCGTCGATGTCCAGGGCGTCGATGCGCGTCTCGACCGCTGTCACCGCCGCCTCGATCATGGCCATCTGCTTGGCGACCGCCTTGGCCCGGTCGTTGCGGCCGCGCGACCGGAAAAAACCGATCAGCTCCTCGTAGAACGCCTTCTGCGCCGCCAGCAATGTCTGCCCGTCGAACCCAGCCCGCACATCGTCATCGGTGACCTTGTGCGTCTCGAACTGCCCCTCAAGCATGGCGCAGAGCACCTCGCCCAGGAGCATCTCGTCGGTGCCGAGGCGTGTCAGCAGCGGCGGGTCTCCGGCTTCGGGTTGGAGCAGATCGATGTCGAGCTTCGCCTTGACCTTCATGGCCGTGCCGAGCGTCAAGGTGAGTGTCCAGGTCCGACCGGCTGCATCCGTGAACGTCTTCATCAGGCCACCTCCACCCATTCGGCGAACACGGCGAGCTTGGCGGTCACGCTGACCGTCACACCCTCTTCCAGCGGCTCGTTGCGGCTGAAGTTGGTGATGGAAAAGTCGCCCAGCGGCCCCTCGGTGCCGGAGGCGGTGCGGTCGCCGGTCAGCACGGCCAGGCGGATCGTGCCCGCCGAGAGGAAGGCGGTCTTCACCGCGTCGAACCCGGCGTCACCGGGCTTCCAGAGCATCTCGAACTCGGCGGTGCATTCGCGCAGCGTCGGCGCGGTCGCCCGCCAGCCCTGGTTGGCGCGAGTGGTCACGTCGGCTTCGCCCGCTTCGAGGTTGAGCGACACGTCTTTGACGTTGGCCATCTCGGTGAGTGAGGCCAATGCGCCGCCCGCCGCCCCCTGGTAAATCTTGGCGTTCATGCCCAACAGGAATTCTTGTGACATGCTTCGATCTCCTTATCGAACGCTGTCTCGCCACAAGGCGGGCAGCTGGGGTTTCTCTTTCTCGAAGGCCGGTCCCATATAGGGCCGGGCCTTGTACGTCGTGCGCTTCTTCTTGCCGCGCCTCACGAGCGTGGCCTTGCCGCCGTACTCCAGCAGGGGCGGTGCTTCACCGCGTCCCTTCTGGTTCAATCGCGTCGGGCCGATCACCACGCTGCGGGCGTCTGTGTCGTAGCCGAAGAAGATGAACTTCTTCAGCAGCCCCGTGTGCGAACTCGGCGGCGATCCGGGCGGCGCGGGCTTCTTGCGTTTACGGATGCTGCTCTTGGCCGACCGCCGCACGAATGCACCGAACTTCGAGAGCACGTTCCGCGAGGCGGCGTCCACCTTCGAGATCACCGCCTGGCGGTCGAAGAACAACTGCTTGAACTCGAAGTGGATCATCCGATGGCCCTGTACGTCACCGTCAGCACGCTGGTGAAGACCCGCTGTTCGGCCAGATGCTCCGGCGCGTAGACCGGCTCGTTCTGCGTCCGCACCCACGCCGCCCCCGGCACGCCGGGGAGCGCCCGTCGCCGCAGGTAGGCGGCGATCTGGTCCATCAGGCCGCACAGTGCCGCTACCTCGGTGTCCAGGTCCTTGCCGAGCTTCTTCTGCACGCCGATGTCGACCTGCAGGTCGAACTGGCTGGCCGAGCGTGTCGAGCCGTTGATCTCGACCGCCTTGGGCACGACCGACACCTTCAGCTCCGCCAGGTCAGCCAACTCGAACTCCGGCAGCACCCGCCGCACGGCGGCGATGGCCGGGTTGAACGTGCCCGCAGGAGGGGCGTTCAGTTCGGCGGCGACGGCGTCCGCGATGTCGATGATCAACGCCATGGGTCAGTCCGCCTTCTTGATCTCGCCAACCAGCCAGTCCACGTCGCTCTTGTTCACCGGATCGACGGCCGCCAGCACCGCCGCCAGGCCCGCGCCCTTGGCTGCGTCGCGCCGCAACACCCGGGCGATGCCCGCCAGGCGCTGCCCGGCCAGGTACACTCGGCGCTGCGGAGCGGTCATGGCCGCGATCCGAGCCTCGCGGTCTTCCACCGCCTGTTTGTGCTCAGGCGTCAGCGAGTCCAGCCGCTCCTGCCGCCGGGCGTCGACCTCAGCCTGTCGGTCTTCGGGCGACATCCGCAGTCGCTCGACCACCGCCTGTTCGCTGGGGGTCAGTTCCATCTGTCGTCGTGCGTCTGCCATGCGTTGCTCTCCTATGCGATGTGGCGCGGCGCGTAGCCGTAAGCCTGGTCGAACGTGAACAGGGATTCACCGTCGGCGTCGTTGATGCGCGCTTCGCGGCGGAGGATGACGATCTTGCCGCCGCTGCTGTCCATCCGGCCGGAGATGTCCATGCCGCGATAGACGCGGACGATGGCGTCCCAGCCCAGGTAGAGATAGGCGTCGTAGTACAGCCGGACGTAGCCGAACAGGTCCGTTCGGCTCTGGTAGTCGAAGTAGATCGTGCTCTCGTAGAAGAGATCGAGACTGGCCCATCGCTCTACGATGAGCGTGGCCTGGTAGATGGTGAGGTAGGAGTAGTACTCGATGGATGCATAACCGGTGATGGTGAGCACCCCGCCATTCTCGACAACGATCTGGCCAGAGTTGTAGACGTACAACGATCCTTCCACCCGCAGGTCCCCCTGGACATAGATGTACGCCCAATCAGACACGTTCAGGTAGTTGCGAGCGATCACGCTTCCGCCGTACTCGACATACAACTCGCCGTAATAGCGGACTTCGATGTTGCCGCTGTAGGACACATCCACATCACCGTAAACGTGGAATTGGCTGTAGTCCTCGATGTAGAGATTGCCGTCGAAGTACGCCGAGCCGCCGGACTCCACCGACACGTAAGCGCTCTGGTAGAAGTAGGAGTAGGCGCTCCAGTCCTGGTAGAACGAGCCGTAGACGTACAGGCTGGACCCGTACACCACATCGAAGTAGGCGTAGGGGTTGGCCGTGGCGTCGCCTTGCACGTCGACCGACCCGCCGTACAGCACCGCAACGCCGCCGTAGACATCCAGCCAAGCGCCACTGGCGATCTCGACGTATCCCGACATTTCCAGATTGCCGGAGACATAGAGGCCGCCCTGAACGTAAAGCGATGCGCCGTTCTCGACCGTCAGCGCCGACCAGATTTCCAGCATCCCGTCGGGGTCCACAGTGATTGATCTTCCACTGGCCAACGTGAAGGACATCGAGTCCATCGTGACGGTGTGGTAGGCGGCGATGACCACGTCGTCCGTGGAGAGATCGGGGACATTGCCCCCGACCCACGTCGTGGTGCTCAGCCAGTCGCCGGATTGTGCGGAGTAGATCGTCACTGTCTGCTACCTCACGCGAAGATGCGGTAGACAACGCCCGTGTTGTTGGTCACGACCCGGACGTACACCTTGTTGGCGTCGTCGATGCGGATGACCAGCCCCTCGTAGTTGCTGGGCATGACCGGGATGTTCTGCCCGGCCGCGTCGCCGATGAAGCAGGGGTAGTAGTTCAGCGGGTTGCCGTAGTTGTCGACGCGAGCGCCCACCCACACGAACCGGCACGGCGTCGAGGTCGCCACGAGTGGTTGCGGCGTGGCCGACGAGGGAACGGTCTTCGTGCCGCCGATGAACGAGGAACAACCGGCCACGTCGAACAGCGGCACGCCGTTCGGCCCGACCTCCACGTCCAGTGAGTTGATCCAGCGTTTGGCCATTGCGTGTTCTCCTTCAGCCGGTGACCCAAGCCACCAGCACCGACGCGAACGCGGTCACCGCCGAACCGACGATCAGCCAGATCAACTTGCTCTGGCGTTTGGCGTCCTGTTCCAACCGGTCCAGTCGGACGGTGATGCCCGGTCGGCCGTTGCCGCGAATCGCCTCGTCGAGACGATCCAACTTGCGGTGGAGTTCCTCGAACTCGCGCTCGCACGCGATTCGGAAGTCGCTACTGACGGTCGAGTCGCTCACGTGTCCGCTCCGATGTCCTTGGTGTGAATGCGGTAGGTCTGCCGATACGGATCGCTCCAGCGCCAGCAGCCCTCGCCGCCCAGGTTCATGACCTCGTACTTCCGCCCGTTGGCCGCGATCACATCGCCCGGTTCCGGGTCAAAGCCCAGTTCGTCGGCCAGGATCAGGAAGTCCCAGACGTGGGCGTTGATCGTCAGGCCCGACTCGTCGGTGACCTCGAACCCTGTCCTGCCGAAGGTCGCGCTCACGGTGTAGGCGTCAGGCGGCCTGCGGTACTCGACCGGGCTGGAGCAGTGCGCCGTGCGCATCTGCTCCAGCCACTGCGAGCCTTGGCGGAGAAGGTCGGCCATCGATCACTGCTCCAGGCGGACGCGAACCGTCGCGTCGGCGTCGACCGTCGCCTTGACCGTCTTGCCCAGGTACTTGTTGCCGCTGGCGGTGGTGGTCGCCTGCTGGGCCGTGGCGTTCCAGTACACCTTCGCGCCCGAGGCGATGGCCGTGCCCGCCCCGGTCGCCTTGGGCACGTCGAACACGCCCGTCACCGCCAGCGCGCCCAGCGTGTTGGCGACAATGTCGCGCTTGGCCACGCCGACCAGATCGCCCTGCACGACCACGTCCCCGGCGGCGACGTTGCTGCCGGGCGTGTAGTCGATGCTGTTGCCGTCATGAATGAACTTTGCCGTTGCCATCAGTCTCTCCTTGTTGGTCTGAAAGGTTCACCCTTCCGAGGGACTCCGGGGGAGGCTTACGCCTCGCCCTTCATCTTCACGCCGCCCCGGTAGTCCTGAAGGGCGACGCCGAAGTCGAAGTACCCTCGGAACTGGATGCCCAGGACGTTGAAGTCCGCCTCGGCCCGCTCCACGGTGGGCCGCTGCTTGCCGTTGAGGAACGCGACCTCGATCACCGGCAGATCCGACGGCTCGGCCAGCACGTACCAGGCCTTCGTGCTCGACCCGGACATGGCCGCGTTGCCGAGGTAGGTGCTGGTGACCACGCCGAACTTGCCCGCGTGCGGGTTGTCGTTGGGCTTGGGCTTGTTGGCGGTGGTGGTCTCGTTGACCTTCAGGCTGCTCATCAGCAGTTCGGCCTGGACCTTCAGCGCCGGGGGCACCAGCAGCGTGCGCGGCTCGATGGCCAGCGGGTTGCCGTCGGGGTCGACCTGCTCAAGGAACATCAGCTCCGCCGCCGTCAGGCCGTCGATGGACAGCGCGGTGTCCGCGCCCGCCTGGTAGTTCTTGTGGCCCACGGTGAAGAACGCGGCGTTGTCGAGGAACGCGCCCCAGAAGACCTTGTTGAGCTTCAGCGCGCCGCCGCGACCGATGCGACGCGGCACGGCGGTCAGCGCGTCCATGTCGTCGTTGATCAGGTCGGTGCGGGTCAGGCCGAACATCCGCCCGTAGGTCTTGGCCTGGTTGGTGAAGCTCTCCTCGCCGACCTCGGCGTGCTTGAGTTCGCCGTCGGGGCCGACCTCCTGATACTCGAAGCCGCCGGTCAGCCGGAAGCTGGTGACGGCCTTGAAGTCCTTCACACTGCGGGTGGCGGCGATCCGCTGCCAGGCCTGCTCGACCGACTCGAAGCCATCCAGCAGGAACTTGTTGGCCACGTTGGAGAGGATGCCCGGCAGCGTGAACGTGCTGAACGCCGCGCGAAGCACCGCCTCGGGGTCGTCGCTGAAGAACCGCGCGTCGCAGCCGTTGGCCCAGGCCGCCTCCAGCAGAAGCTGGTGCAGGCCCAGGCGGTTGCGGTAGCGCTTCTCGGCCGCCTCGACGATTTGCTCGCCGTGCGTCTTGATCAGGGCGTCGCCGCGCACGCCGCCGGTCATCAGCGCGGCGGCCTCCAGCACCTTCGGCCCGTTGGCCGTGCCGCCGGTGTACGCCGCCGGGGCGGCGGGCCGCGAGGCGCGCAGCACTTCCAGTTCGGTGCTCTTGACGTCCCAACCCTCCTCGATGGCCTTGGCCTCGATGTCCGGGTGCTTGCCGTCGGTGACCTTGCGGATGGCGGCGATCCGCTTGCTCTCGGCGGCCGCCTGAGCGCGCATGTCCTTGACCGGGTCGCTGGCGGACGGGGCCTCCTTGCCCTCGTCCGCCCGCGCCTGGACCTCCGCCCCCGGCTTGTCCTGCTGCTTGTCAGTGATGTCCATCGTTGCTTCCTTGCCGCTCATGGTCTGAGGCTCCTTGTCCTGGCCCGCGACGCGGGCGGTGGTGCCCGGATCGGCGGCGCTGTCGACGAAACTGATCTCTTTGAGCACGGCCCGACGCACCACATGCACGGGGCCGGTGAACTGCTGCTTGTTGACGTTGACCGTGGCACCGGCGGGGATGAACTCCGCCTCGACCACCGCCGCGCCGATGCTGGCCTGCCAGGGGAAGCCGTTCACGCCGCTCTTGGCCACGTCGCGTGCCCACGAGGTATCGCGGCTGATCAGCCCCTCGGCGACGAGTTGCCCGGCCTCGACCAGCACCCGCTGCGTGTGGCCCACGCCCTGGCGGCGCTCATGGTCGAGCCGGATCGGCAGGTTCTGCGACGGGATGTCCAGGCCCGCCAGATCGACCACGACCTGATGCGGGAACCCGGCGATCCGCATCAGGCCGCCGGTGTAGGCGACCATGCGGAACTGCGGCAGAGCGCTGTCGCCCTCGGCGGCTTGGATCGTCAGCGGCCCGCGCATGGTCACGAACTCAGGCTGCTTGTCGTTGGTCTTCATTTCCGGGGGCATCCGTGTCGTCCTCCTCTTGGGGTTGCGATGCTTGTGTGGGTTGGACCTCGGCCTCGGTCAGGCCCAGTTCCTTCATCAACTGCTTTTCCTTGGCCCGCTGGTGGAGTTCGGTCTCCCAGTCCTTGCCCTGTCGGGCGTATTCGCAGGCCAGCGTGGTGGTGTGATTGGCCAGGCGCTGGGCCTGGGCGCTGGCTTCCTTCGCCGGATCGACGTGTTCTGTGCCGTCCCAGAACCACTGGTGTTCCAGCGATTCGACGCCAGCCAGGAAGGAGAAGTCGGTGAGCAGACGGGCTTCGGTCAGCCAGGCATGCAGCAGCGCATCGAGCACGACGCTGTTGCAGTCGGCCTGCTCGACGCGGATGGATTTGAAGTAGGTCTGGTGGTCGAGGCGACCGGAGGCGTAGTTGTAGCCCGACGAATTGCCCGCCGCGACGTTGAACGGCATGTTCAGGCAGCGGGCGATTTCGTTGAGCAGTTCGCGTTTGAACTCGCTATAGGTCGTGCCTGGTTGCTCGGCCTTGATCTGTCCGAGCTTCCAACCGTCGGGCAACACTGTCGCCATTCGCTTCTCAAGCTCGACGATGTCCATCGGCTCGACGGACGCCGCTTCGCCGTTGGCTGGCGCATCGGTGAAAAGCACCGCCGCGAAGTCCGCCGCCGTCTCAGCCGCCCCCAGCACCGCCAGCGTGTAGCGCCGCAGTTGTG
>CAZUAI010000018.1:0-75014 GCA_964617875.1 uncultured Planctomycetales bacterium
TGCTCGCCGGGCCGTCCACGATCTTGTGCAGGAAGATGATCTCGTCCTTCCACTCCCGCACGGCGACGTTGCAGTTGCGGACGCCCTCGAGCAGGCCCGCCAGCTCCGTCAGCTCGTGGTAGTGCGTCGCGAAGAGCGTGCGGCACTTCGTCTGCGTGGCGAGATGCTCCGTCATCGCCCACGCCAGCGCGAGGCCGTCGTAGGTGCTCGTGCCGCGGCCGATCTCGTCGAGGATGACGAGGCTGTCGGCCGTCGCGTTGTTGAGGATGTTCGCCGCCTCGGTCATCTCGACCATGAAGGTGGACTGGCCGCGGGCGATCTCGTCGCTGGCGCCGACACGGGCGAAGAGGCGGTCGGCCGGGCCCAGCCGCATCGACGCCGCCGGGACGTAGCTCCCGATCTGCGCGAGGAGCGTCAGCAGCGCCATCTGCCGGATGTAGGTGCTCTTGCCCGCCATGTTCGGGCCGGTCAGCAGGACGAGCCGCGAGCGGGCCGCATCCAGCGAGCCGTCGTTCGGCACGAACCGCTCGCCGAGCAGCTGGTCCAGCACGGGGTGCCGCCCGTCCTTCACCTCGAGGACCGGCGCGTCGGCCAGCTCCGGCCGCACGTAGCTCCGCTCGCAGCTCAGTTCGGCGAGGCCCGCGAGGACGTCGATCTGCCCGACGGCGTCGGCGATCCGCTGGAGCGCGGGGATGTTCCGCCCGGCCTCGGCGCGGAGCTGCTCGAACAGGCGGAACTCGAGGTCGTTCGCCCGCTCGCGGGCGGTGAGGACCTCGGTCTCGTGCTGCTTGAGGTCGTCGGTGATGTAGCGCTCGGCGTTCTTGACGGTCTGCTTGCGGACATAGTCGGGCGGGACGCGGTCGCGGTAGGCGTTGCCGATCTCGATGTAGTAGCCGAAGACGGAGTTGAAGCCGACCTTGAGCGAGCCGATGCCGGTGCGCTGAGCCTCGCGGGCCTGAAACTCGGCAAGCCACTGCTGCCCGCCGGCGGCGATACCGCGAAGGCGGTCCAGTTCCGCGTCGAAGCCGTCGGCGATGATGCCGCCCTCGCGGACGGTCAACGGGGGGGCGGGCTGCAGGCCGCGCGTCAGCAGATCGCACAGCGCGGGCAGATCCTCCGCCTGCGCGATGAGTTCGGCGATCAGCGCGGCGGGGGCCGTGGCGAGCGCCCAGGGGCGAGCCGCGGATCGCCGGTCGGCCCGCGTGCCGGAGGAAGCGGCCGGCGCACTCCCCGGGGCGCTCGCCGCGTCCTCTGGAGAGGCCCCACCCCACAGGGCGCGGATTGCCGGGAGACGCTCCAGCGCGCGGCGGATGCCGACGAGGTCGCGGGGCGAGGCACGGCCGACGCCGAGGCGGGCGGTGATCCGCTCCAGGTCGCCCAACTCGCGCAGCATCCTGCGGAGGCTCGCCAGCCGGTCGCGGTCGGCGCGAAGCTCGCTGATCGCGTCCAGCCGGCGATTGATCGCCTTCGCATCCCGCAGCGGCGACCGCAGCCAGCGGCGGAGGCACCGCGAGCCGATCGGGTTGGCGGTGCGGTCGATGGCGTACAGCAGCGAGCCTTCGAAGGCCGCGCCGCGGAGCGTCTGCTCGATCTCGAGCGAGCGCCACGTCGCCTGGTCGATGTGGACGAACTCGCCCGTGTCCCGCCGTGTGATGCGGAGGACGTGGCGCGCGCTGGTCTTCTGCGTCTCGAGCAGGTACTCGAGCAGCGCCCCGGCGGCGCAGAGGGAGACGTCCATGCCGTCGAAGCCGAAGCCGGCGAGCGTCGCCACCTCGAAGTGGCGGTGGAGGACCTCCTCGGCGTGTCGGGCGTCGAAGTGGTGCGCCGGACGCTGCGTGACGGTCAGGTCGGCGATGCGGCGGAAGGCGTCGGCGACGGGGTCGGGCCTGTCGATCGGGGCCTGGGCGACGAGCAGCTCCGCCGGTCGCCAGCGGACGAGTTCATCCAGCGCCTGCCGTGCGGAGGCGACCTCGACGAAGAAGTGCCCCGCGGCGAGGTCCAGGCAGGCGATGCCGACGTCCTCCCCGCGCGAGCAGACGGCGGCGAGCCACTGGTCGGAGCGCTCCTCGAGCAGGGCGTCGTCGGTGAGCGTGCCGGGCGTGACGATGCGGACGATCTCACGCTTGACGACGCCCCTGGCGAGCCTGGGGTCCTCGACCTGCTCGCTGATGGCGACCTTGTAGCCGGCGCGGACGAGCTTGCCGAGGTAGCTCTCGAGGGCGTGGTAGGGGATGCCGGCGAGCGGCGTCGGGTTGGCCCCCTTGTCGCGGGAGGTCAGGGCGATGCCGAGGACGCGGCTGGCCGTCTCGGCGTCCTCGTAGAACGTTTCGTAGAAGTCGCCCATGCGGAACAGCAGGACGGCGTCGGGCGCCTGGGCCTTCTGCTCGGCGTACTGGCGCATGGCGGGCGTCAGGTCGGCCAGCGACCTGGCGGTGCGGTAGCTGTGTTCGGTGTTGCCCATACGCGAGCGGCACTGTATGACACGCGGGGCGGTTTCTCAAGGAGATGACAGGTGGGCGCATCCGCGGCGTTCCGCGGAGCCGCCCCCGCTACCCGGGCTTGGCAAAGGCGGCCTCGACCCTGCGCAGGAACACGGACGGCTCGATGATTTCGAGCCCGGGGAATCGCGTGGTGAATTCGGCGGACTGCATGAGATCGAGCAGGTCTCTGTCGCGCGTGACAAGAAAACGGGCCTTTGCCGCACTGGCGAGGTTGACGTAGGGCGCATCGTCCGGGTCGCGGTCATACGTGAACTCGACCGGCACGTCCTCGACCGGCTCCGTGTACTTGGCAAGATCGAGGATAAACCGATCGACCCGTTCGGCCGCGATGCCGAGCCTGGGAGGCAGCTTGGTGGAGAGTTCGCGAATTTCCTGGAGACAGTACTTACTGACGAACACTCTCACCTGCCCCCTCTGGGCGCCGGCAAGACACCCTCCGGCCGGCCCCCTGGGATTGATGAGGGCGTGCGCAAAGACGGTGCACTCGAAGACGGCCGGGATCGGCGGGTTCACCGGTCTTGTCTCGCGGCCCGACGTTCAGCCCGCACGTCGTGCTTGGCTCGTTCGAGCATCTCGCCCAACTCGTCGTCGGTCATGCCGCTTTCCAGGAATCGCTGGTAAATCGGGCCGCTCAACTCCTCGAGCGGCGTGGGCGGCTCGGCGAAGTGCTTCACGAGCGTGGCCACGTACGAAGGAAGATCCTGGCCGGTGGCGGCGGCGCGCTCCGCGAGCCTAGCCTTCGCTTCGGACGAAATGGGAATCTGAAGCATCGTCATGATACAGTATTATAGTCGATTCTCGCTGCCGCTGCACTCCAAGCCCCTGTATGACACGCGGGACGGATTCTGAAGGAGACGAGCGACAAGGCACGAATCGCAGCGGCAAGGGATGAACGGGCGCCCCCACCGCTGAAGCGGCGGGGGCGCGAATTCGCCCGACTCCAACAGGTGGGCGAACCCGCGGGGTACCGCGGAACCGCCCACCCTACCGCACCTCGCGGATTTCGCTCACTTCGTACCGGCCGGCGATGCCGACGGGGAAGTCGCGGCCGACCGTGGCGCGGAACGTGCTCAGCGCCAGCTCCGGCTCATTGTTCTGTTCGCTGAGGTGCGAGAGCATCACCCACTGCAGCCGCCGGGAGCGGTGCGCGCGGGTCAGCTCGCCCGCCTCCTCGTTCGAGAGGTGCCCCTGCGGCCCGCGGATCCGCTGCTGCAGCGACGGCGGATACGGGCCGGCGGCCAGCATCCCGGGATCGTAGTTCGACTCGAGGTACGCCGCATCCAGCTCCCCGTAGAACTTCCGCAGCACCGCGAACGGGTGGCCGAGGTCCGTGAGGACGCCGACCCGCCGACCGTCGTGCTCGACGATGAACGCGCAGCCGTCGGCCGCGTCGTGCGGCGTGGGCATGGACCAGACGACGACGCCGTCGAACTCGATCCGCCCGCCGGCCTGGAAGCGGCGGAGATCGTGCACGCGCCCCTGGTCGATGCGGATGCTGCGCCACGTGGGCCCGGTGGCGTAGATCGGGATGCCGAACTTGCGCTGGTAGATGCCCGCGCAGCGGACGTGGTCGTCGTGGTTGTGCGAGAGAATCAGCGCGGTGACGTCGCGGATGTCACGGCCGTGCGCGGCGAGGCGGGTCGCGGCCTGGACGCCGCTGATGCCGGCGTCGAAGAGCAGGCGGACGTCGCCCGCCTCGACGTAGATGCAGTTGCCGTTCGAGCCGCTCTGGAGCGAAAACGTGATCATCGTGCTGCGCGTCCGTTCGTGCGTGGTCCCACGCCGCCATTATATGCGCAAGCGGCAGATCCTGCCCGCTTGCGCGGGCCTCGACCGTGCCCTACGGGCCTCACACGCGCCGGATGTCGCACTCCGGCAACGCGGCGAGGAACCCCCGACCGTACGGCTTGCGGACAATCCGGGGGTCGAGGACCACGATGATACCGCGGTCGTTGCGGTGGCGGATGAGGCGGCCGAAGCCCTGCTTGAACTTGAGGATTGCCTCGGGGAGCTGGTACTCGTTGAATGGGCTGCCGCCGGCGGCCCGGATCTGCTCCATCCGCGCCTCGATGAGCGGCCGGTCGGGCACGGCAAACGGCAGCTTGACGATGATGACGCACGAGAGCGCCTCGCCCGGCACGTCGATGCCCTGCCAGAAGGTATCCGCGCCGAAGATCACCATGCCCCGCTCACGGCGGAACGTGTCGATCATCTCGGACCGGGCCATGCCTTCGCCGTGAACCAGGAGACGAATGCCGGCCTCTTTGAGCGCCGGCCGCAGGCGCTCGGCGGCCTGCCGGATCATCTGGAAGCTGGTGAACAGGACGAACGTCCGGCCCTGCATCTGCCTGACGTACCGCTCGATCGCGTCGCACGCGGCCGGGAGGAACTCGGAGCTGCCCGGTTCGGGCATCTGCGTCTCGAGGTAGAGCGTCACCTGCCGTTTGTAGTCGAACGGCGACCCGAGCCGCAGGCGGTGCGGCTTCTCGAGGCCGAGGCGGCCCTCGACGTACGCGAAGTCGTTGCCGGCCCCGGCGCAGAGCGTCGCGCTGGTCAGGACGACGCTGGGGATCTTGTCGAAGAGGGCCTTCTTCAGGGCGTCGGCGATGCGGACCGGGGCGGCGTGGATCGAGCACCGCCGCGCCGGCCGGCCGGTGATGTCGATCCAGTGAACGGCGTCGGCCTGCCGCATGGCGAGCAGCGCGTCGAGCGTTTCGGCGAACAGCGCGGCGCGCTGCATCAGCGAGTTCAGTTCGAAGCGGTCGTCCTCCTTCGTGACCCGGCTGCGGAGCCGGCCGAGCTGCGTCTGGACGAGCCGCAGCGCCGGGCTCAGCTCGTTCGGCACGGGGTTCGCCGTCGACAGCCGGCCGTTCTCGCGGCCCTTCGTTTGCTGCCATTCGATCAGCGCCCGCCAGAAGGCCGAGGCCGCGCGCCTCGCCTTCTGCACGACGCGGATCGCGTCGTCGGCGTGCAGGCCGGTGAGGAACCCGCGTTCGGTCTTCTCGTTGTGCATCGACTGGAGCAGGTAGCGCACCTTCGCGTCCGAGACCTCCGCGCCGAAGTGCTCGGCGGCGACGGACTCGATCGTGTGCGCTTCGTCGAGCACGACGAAATCGTAGTCGGGCAGGATCCGCGCATCGTCCATCCGCAGCGCGAGGTCGCTCATGAGCAGCGCGTGGTTGACGACGAGGATCTGAGCGCCGTGGACCCGGCGGCGCGCGGCCTGGTAGAAGCACCTCTCGAAGTACGGGCACTTGCGGCCCATGCAGTTGCCGTGCTCGCTGTTGACCTTCTCCCAGACGGCGAAGTCGGGCTGCGGCGACAGGTCGGCCAGCGACCCGTCCGTGGTCCGGCGGGCCCAGGCCTCGATCCGCCGCAACTCCTCGAGCTGCTCGTGGAAGAAGAGGCCCTGCTGCCGGCGCATCGCCTGTTCGAGCCGCCGCAGGCCGAGGTAGTTGCTGCGTCCCTTGACGAGCACGGCGGTGAACGGCTCGGGCCAGACGCTCGCGAGGAACGGGATGTCGCGGTGGATGATCTGCTCCTGGAGGGCGATCGTGTGCGTGCTGATCACGACCCGCTTCCTGTCCGCGAGGGCCCGGCGGATGGCCGGGACCAGGTAGGCGAAGCTCTTGCCGACGCCCGTGCCCGCCTCGACGAGCAGGTGGTGCGGCCCCCCGAACGCGGCCTCGACGGCGGCGGCCATCTCGAGCTGCTGGGCGCGTGCTTCGAACGTGGGCAGGCGCTGGAAGACCAGGCCGCCCGGCCCCAGCACGCCGGGGATGTCGAGGGGCTTGTCGGCCATCACCCGCCCGCCCTGGTCAGCTCGCCGACGAAGCGGATGAGGAACCAGATCGTAAGCGTGGACGCAAGCAGAATCACGATCGTCGAGCAGACGGCGACGAACGTCGAGCCCTGCATGAGCCCGCCTTCCTTCATCGTGGCGATGATGTGCGGCCGGCCCAGGATGAGCAGGCATACGAGGATCGCGGCCTCCGTCGGCCAGATGGTGATCGAGTGGATGTAGCTGTAGACCCAGAGCCAGCCGGCGACGCGGGTGGGCTGGCCCTCGGGCCCGTGGATGAAGTGGCCGGCCACGAAGTACTCGCGGTGCCCCTTCGCATCGCGCTGGATGTAGCCGTTCGTCGCGTCGCCGCCGAGTTCGGCGTAGACGATCGCGTAGGCCACGAAGTTCAGCAGGCCGAGGAAGATGACCCAGATGCAGATGCGATTTCGGGTTCGACGGTCCATACGACGGCTCTCGGCCTTGTCCCTGCCGGCGCCCCAGGCGAGGCCCGGGGGCCTGTCCTGCGCATCATACGCCGGGCGGCCGGGGAGGATCAACTCCGTCGTCGCCTGCGGCCGCGCCGGAACGTGATTGGGGGGTCAACGCCGCGGGCCGGCGTCCGGCCAGACGACGGGAGCCTGCCCGAGCTGATCGAGTTGCTGCAGGATCCATGTGTCGCGGGGAGCCTGCAGCTGGCAACGAAAGGCCTGTTCGAGGGCGTCGACGGCGGCGGCGGGACCGGCGGCGTGAATGATCCGCCGGACCTCGGCCGTGCGGGCATCCACCAGCCGCGCCGAGATGGCCAGCTCGCCGTCGGGCCGGACGGCCACCTCGCCCACGAGCAACAGTTCGACGCCGAGTTGCTCGCCCATGCGGCGAATCGCGCCGGCGTCCGCGCCCATGGCGGCGGCAACGTCCGCGTCCTTCAGGACCTCGCCCAGCCGGGCCCGCTCGACGATCCGGTACTTCTTGGCCCGTGCGAACTCCTGGGCCGCGATGGACGCCAGCGACTCGCACCAGCCGGACAGGTCGGCCCGGTTGGTCGCGTTGCGGAACGGAACGACGGCAAGCGGAACGACGGGCTCCGCCGCGGGCTCGACGACGGGCGGCGGGGCCGGCGCCGGGGGCCCCATTCGGGCCACGCGGGCTGCCAGTCTCCGCGCGAGGTTGTCCGCCGCCTTGCGAAGCGCCCCGAGCATGGCGGCCTGATCCGTGCTGTCCGCGTAGCCGCCGGAATCGACGTCCCGGTGCAGCGGCGTCCGCTGCACGGGGTCGAGCACGACGCACCGGAGCATCACCTGCCGCGTCGGCATGCCGCCCCAGGCGTCGGTCGGCCGCGTCGCGGACCAGACAGCCACGATGAGGTCTGCATGCGCCGCACGATCGCCGGGCAGCGGCTCGAACCCGCGCTGCTGCAGCGCGTGGCTGACGGCCTGCTCGACGGCCTGCGGCCCTGGCGGTGACGAAGCGGCGAGAACGACGACACGGCGGCGCAGGGGCGCTGGAGCCACGGGCTCCCGCTGCGGTCGGGCGTCGGCCTCGCGCGGCGTCTCGGTCCGGGCCGGGCGCTCAAGCGTATTCTGTTGCTCGCAGCCGACGGACACCGCCGCCGCCACAAACACCAGCGGCCGGAACGCCGACAGGACCCGGTCGTGGACGTGGCGCATTACGGATTGGCCTGCGTGGACGGTTCGACGTTTGCCGGCTTCACTTCGATCCTGATCGCGGTGCCGGGCCGGATCTTCTTCTGTTTGAGGGCCTCGCGGATGTCATCGACGACGCGCTCGGCGTACATCTTGGCTGCTCGCGACGCATTGCCCCCGGCCGAGGCCCGCATGTCGATGTTGTACGTGAGGACGATCTTGCCCGTTTCGACATGGACCACGCGGACCCAGCCCGTCATGTCGAATGCACCGTCATCCTTGACGGGGGCACTGCCGACGATCTGGTGAAGCACGACCCCCTCGATGCCCAGGCCGCGACCCCACTGCGCCACGGACCGCTCGTCGAGGTATCCGGTCGCCGTGAAGGCCTCTTTGATGACATCCTGAAGGTGGCCGCGCTCGACCACGGAGAACCCCACCGACACGAACTCGTTCGTGAAGAATTCGGCCTCTGCGGGGCCCTTGCCTCCATGGGCCGCGAGGTTCACCACCGCCACGCGATTGATCTGCTCGATCTCCGGAAGCACGTGGACCCGCTTCTCGCCGCAGCCGGCGACGGCCAGTGCAAGCCCGGTCACGACACACACGGACAGACCTCTGTTCATCGGTTGCCTCCAGACCGGTCAAATGATACCGTTCGCATGGATCGGCGTAAAAGCGACCCGCCATAAGGGAAACGTTGCCCCGGCCGGCGCGCCTTCCCCCGGCGGACGGACGCGGGCGCCGACGGAACCCCCCGCCCGCGCCCGACCATTATCGGACACAAACGCCTGAGCCGGCGCGGCAATACTGGGATCCACGGCCGACTCTTCGGGCCACAACGCCGATCCCCTTCGGCTCGAAGCCATGACGTGCCGCCGTCGCCCAAAACGCCCTGAGTGACTTGCATCAAGCACGGCTTTCGCCTACCTTCCGGGCGGCTTGACACTCTTTTCTTTCTGGAGGAAACGCGATGGCGGCGCAATTCAGCATCAGTCCCGAAGGTGACCGGTTCCCGCTCCCGACGCCCGAGCAGTACCCGGCCGAGTTTGAGCGGCTCAAGGCCCTCGCCGATCGCCAGCGTGCGGAGGGCAAGGAGATCGTGGTCGTCGTCGGCGTCGGGTTCGTCGGCGCGGTCATGGCCGCCGTCGTGGCCGACAGCAGGGACAAGCGGACCGGCAGGCACACGAAGTTCGTCATCGGCTACCAGCGCCCCAGCTCGCGCAGCTACTGGAAGATCGAGCTGCTCAACCGCGGGCAGTCGCCGGTGAAGGCCGAAGACCCCGAGGTCGATCCGATGATCGCCCGGTGCGTCAACGAGAGCCGCACGCTGATCGCGACGTACACGCACGAGGCGCTCAAGCTGGCCGACGTGGTCGTCGTGGACGTGCAGTGCGACTACGTGAAGCAGGACCTGGGCAACCTGCGGACGGGGTCGGCGGACATGGCGGCGCTCGAGAAGAGCCTGGCGACGATCGGCGACATGATCCCGCCGGAGTGCCTCGTGCTGATCGAGACGACCGTCGCGCCGGGGACGACCGAGTTCGTGGCCTACCCGATTCTCAAAAAGGCGTTCGAGAAGCGCGGCATCGCGTCCGAGCCGCTGCTGGCCCACAGCTTCGAGCGCGTCATGCCCGGCCGCCACTACGTCTCGAGCATCCGCGACTTCTGGCGGGTGTGCAGCGGCGTCAACGAGAAGAGCCGCGAGCGCGTCGTGAAGTTCCTCTCGGAGGTGCTCAACGTCGAGAAGTTCCCGCTGACCGTGATGGACCGCCCGCTCGAGAGCGAGACGACCAAGATCGTCGAGAACAGCTTCCGCGCCACCATGCTCGCCTTCCTCCACGAGTGGAGCCTCTTCGCCGAACGGAACGGCGTGGACCTGATCAAGGTCGTGAACGCGATCAAGGTCCGGCCGACGCACTGCAACATCATCTTCCCCGGACCGGGGATCGGCGGGTACTGCCTCCCGAAGGACGGCGGGCTGGGCATGTGGGCGTACAAGCACCTGATGGGCTTCGAGGACGACCTGTTCAAGATCACCGAGGCCGCGATCAACATCAACGACACGCGGGCGCTGCACGTGGCCGAGCTGGTGCGGGACGCCCTGCGGAACATGGGCAAGTACGTGGCGGCCAGCCGGTGCGTGCTCCTGGGCGCGGCGTACCGCGAGGACGTCGGCGACACGCGCTACTCGGGCAGCGAGCTGGTCGTCCGCAAGCTGACCGAGATGGGGGCGGAGGTGGGCATCCACGATCCGTACGTGCAGCACTGGTGGGAGCTGGAAAGCCAGGACACCTACCCGGCCGTCGGGCAGAGCTGGGCGCGGTTCTTCCGCAACCAGGCGGGGCTGAAGGAGGCGCGGGTCGAGAGCGATCTGGCCAGGGCGCTCAAGGACGCCGACGCGGTCGTTCTGGCCGTCCGGCACGACCCGTACCTCAAACTCAACCCCGACGACGTCGTGCGGATGACCGGCCGGCCGTGCGCGGTCGTGGACTGCTTCGGCATCCTCGACGACGCGAAGATCCGCCGCTACTTCGAGCTGGGCTGCGAGGTCAAGGGCCTCGGCCGCGGACACGTGAAACGGATCAAGGACAGCGTGAAGAAGTAATCGCCTCGACCGGCGGCCGCCGAAACACGCGCCACCGGCTCGTGCCTGGTGTCGGCCAATAGCAGGTTGCGACACAGACAGTCGTACGCGATCGGAATGGGAGCCGCGTCGTCAACAGCGGCGTTCCGCGTTGCGGCGTAGCCTGCGCGACTCAGGCGGCAAGCCAATTCTCGACCCGAAGGCCGGGGACATTGCTGAAATCCTCCAGACGGATGAAGAGCTTCCCTGGACGGGGCTGTTGTCTCGTCGGCGCAACGCCGGAGGCGGTCACGTGTCCGGGTCCAGCTGCGATTTCACGGGCTTGAGCCCGGCGCGGTGCGTTTCGATCTCCTTCAGCAGGTCCGCGACGACGTCCGGATGGTCCTTCGCCACGTCCTGCGTCTCGGACGGGTCCTGCTCGATCTGGTACAGCAACGGCGGATCGTGCCGGCCCACGTTCTTCCGGTCCGGCCCGTAGCCCGGCCGCGTCGCGATGAAGGCCTTCCACGGCCCCTTGCGCACGGCCATCAGCATGCTGTCGTCGTAGTAGAAGAAGACGGTCGCCCCGCCGTCGCCGGTGCCCAGCAGCACGGGTGCGATGCTCCGGCCGTCGAGTTCGCGGTCCCTGGGCAGCTCGACGCCGGCCAGCTCCAGCAGCGTCGGGAAGACGTCCATCGTCGTGGCCATGCGCCGCTGCACCGTTCCGGCCTTGATCCGGCCGGGCCACCAGAAAAGACCCGGCTCGCGCATGCCGCCCTCCCACGCCGAACCCTTGCCGTCGCGCAGCAGCCCCGCGGACCCGCCGTCGAGCCCCTTGACGAGCCACGGCCCGTTGTCGCTGCTGAACATCACCAGGGTGTTCTCCGCCAGACCGGTTTCGCGGAGGACGCTCAGCACCTCGCCGACGCTCCAGTCCACCTCCTCGACGACGTCGCCGTAGAGCCCGCGAAGGCTCTTGCCGCGGAACCGGTCGGAGGCGTGCAGCGGCACGTGCGGGAAGGTGTACGCCAGGTAGAGGAAGAACGGCCGTTCGCGGCTCCGGCGGATGAACTCGACCGCCTCGCGCGTGTAGCGGGGCGTGAGCGTCTCCTGGACGGCGGGCTCCTCGAACAGCGCCTCGTTCCGCAGAAGCGGCGTGGGCCTCATGTCGTTGCTGTACGGGATGCCGAAGTACGAGTCGAAGCCGTTGCGCGTCGGCAGGTACTGCGGCTGGTGGCCGAGGTGCCACTTGCCGACGCAGGCGGTGGCGTAGCCCTTCGTCTTCAGGGCCTCGGCGATCGTGATCTCGCTCGCCGGCAGCCCGCCCGTCGAGTTGGCGTAGAGCACGCGCCGCGTGGTGCCGCACATGCCGTTGCGGATCGGCAGCCGGCCGGTGAGCAGCGCCGCCCGGCTCGGCGTACACACCGGCGCCGCCGAGTAGAACTGCGTGAAGCGCATCCCCTCGGCGGCCATCCGGTCCAGGTTCGGCGTGCGGATCGTCGGGTGACCGTAACAGCCAAGGTCGCCATAGCCGAGGTCATCGGCATAGAGAATGACAAAGTTCGGCAGCCGCTCGGCGCCCACGGCCGCGCCGGCCAAGCCGGTCAGCAGGCCTGCGACAACGGGCATCATCCGGCACATGATCTGCACCTTCTTTCTGCTGAAGTCAGGGGGTTTGCGCTCTTCCGCGTTCCCGCTTTTTCGCTTTCCCCAGCGACGCCTTCCATGCGTCGCCTGCCTGGAGGAGTTCTTCGGCCACCTGCGGATGCTGCGCCCGCAGGTTGGTCTTCTCGCCCGGGTCGGCCTCCAGGTCGGCCAGGAAGACCGTCTCGTCGCCGCCGGCCCGGGCCCGCCGCGACGCCGGT
Source organism: uncultured Planctomycetales bacterium (assembly GCA_964617875.1). Taxonomy (GTDB): domain Bacteria; phylum Planctomycetota; class Phycisphaerae; order UBA1845; family PWPN01; genus CAZMVY01. The sequence goes on from CAZUAI010000018.1 coordinate 12,360, forward strand.
TGCGCCTCCGCGCCGTTGCGGACCACCTTCCACCGTCCGCGGCGGACGGCGAGCTGCTCGCCCTGCGCCCAGTACAACGTATCGTGTCCCGTTGCGGCCCGGTCCTTGAGCACCGGCACCCAACTCCGCCCATCCAGCGCGCGATCGGTCGGCGGGGGCGCCCCGATGGCCTCCGCGACGGTCGGGAACACGTCCATTGCGATCACCAGCTGGTCGCGAACCTCGTTCTCCGGCGCCGTCCCGGGCCAGCGGAGGATCGCGGGCATGCGGATGCCGCCCTCGAAAAGGCTGAACTTGTGGCCGCGGTACGGCCCGTTGCTGCCGCCGCCGTAGTTCGCCCGCGCCTCGACGCTCGCCCCGTTGTCGCTGGCGAAGAAGACGAGCGTGTCGCGGTCCAGCCCGTGCCGCCGGAGCCGCTCGAGGATGCCGCCGATCGCGTCGTCCATGCACGTGACCATCGCCGCGTAGATCGCCCGGTCCGGCGGGAGCGACTCGTGCATCCGCCGGAACCGCTCGGGGGCCTGCATGGGATAGTGCGGCGCATTGAACGCCACATAGAGGAGAAACGGCCCGCCGCGGCGCTCGTCGATGAACCGCGTCGCCTCGCGGGCGATCAGGTCCGTCATGTACTGCCCCTCCTCGTGGACCTCGTCGCGGTTGCGGTAGAGGTCATGGTGGGGCGGGTCCTGCCAGTAGAACATGTGCGAGTAGTAGTCGATGCACCCGGCGTGATGGCCGAAGAAGAAGTCGAACCCCTGCGCGTTGGGCTGCGTCTCGCGGGAGCCGCCCAGGTGCCACTTGCCGACCAGGGCCGTCGCGTAGCCGCGCGTCTTCGCCAGCTCGGCGATCGTGACCTCGTCGGCGGGCATGCCGGCGTCGCCGGGCATCGAACCGCAGTTGGACGGCACGCCGGCGCGGATCGGGCAGCGCCCGGTCAGCAGGGCCGCCCGCGACGGCGAGCAGACCGGCGCGGCCGAGTAGTAGTTCGTAAACCGCACGCCCGCGCGGGCCAGGGCGTCGAGGTTCGGCGTGCGGATGTCGCGGCAGCCGTAGCACCCGACGTCGCCGATCCCCATGTCGTCGGCGTAGATGATGACGACGTTCGGCGGGCGCCCTTCGGCGGCCGCACGGAGGCCCGCCATCACCACCCAGGAGGCAATCAGGATGAGTCGCATGAAGATGGTGTACCCCGGCGGGAGGACAATGGCAATCGGGCGGGGGAAGCCGGCCGCGCCGGGTGACCGACCGAAACGGCCTCAGTCGCGGAGCCGCCGCGGGCGGGACGAACCGGTGAGAATCTCGCGGACCTTTTCCATCGCCACACGCACGCCGTCCATGCGGGGGTGCAGCTTGATGGCGGCATGGTATGCGTCGAGCGACCGCTCGAACATCCCGAGTTCGGCGTAGGCATGGCCCAGGCCCGCCGCCGCGCCGAAATGGTAGGGGTTCAACGCGAGCGTGCGGCGGCAATCAGCCACGCTGCGCAGGTACTTCCCCGAAAGGTACCACGCGATCGCGCGCTGGTTGTACGCCTCGGCGAAGTCGGGGCAACGGCGGATCGCGTCGTCGAGCCGCCGTACGGCCTGCGTATAGGCGTTTTCGTTCATCGCCTCGATCGCCTCGATGAGAAGCGTGTTGGCCTCGGGGCCGCCCGCGCGGAGCCAGATGGACCACAAGGCGTTCTCCGCCAGCGTTGCAACGGCTTCGTCCGAATGGTGCAGCAGGCGGGCCAGCGCCGGCGTATCGGACATCGTGCCGCACGCCGCCAGCGAGGTCACGCTCGCCTTCACAAGGTCCGCATTGGGGTCGGTCAGCATGCCGACCAGGGCCGGCCGGGGTACGTGCTGCCCAAGATACGCCTTCAGTCCGTCCGAATCGTGCGATTGAAGATAGGAATTCGCCGCCGCCGCATAGTCCAGGCCCGTCGTCGCCGCAGACTTCATGGTCAGCTCCCGAACATCCATGCACCCGACGCCGTCCCCGCCGCACACAATCGAACCGTTCTGCCGCAAGACCCGTCTTCCCTCACCAGCCAGTACGGTCCTCGTGATACGGCAAACGTGCGCCGCGCGACTCCGTCAATTCGTCGATACGCCAGTACGTACTCTCGAACCCCGATCCTCTTGTCCACCGAACCCTCTCGGGGACATGCGATCCTGACTCCAATCCACACCACCCCGGAAATGCCCGATACTTACATGCTATCCCATAGTCTGCCCCAAGTCAACTGAATCGTTCAAATGGGGACGTTCACAGGGCTGGGGATCCTTGCCGATGAACCTGCGAACGAACACCGAACATCGGCGTCGAGGGTGGAAGCCGGAACAATGCCCGCGACGGCAGAACCCCGATCTCCGCCGGCAGCCAGCCGGCGCTGTCGCCGTCCGTTTCCAGCGGCAACGGAACGGACGATTCGATATGGACCCGCGATGCCCGGCGGTAGATCACGTCCGGCCGCTCGACGTGACGCCGGATCAATGTGAAGAACGAGTGGACGAGCAACCGTCCCTGCCAGCGGCACGGATAGATACAGACGTCCAGCAGGCCGTCATCGTCCCGCGCATCGCGGAGGATTCGTAATCCCATGCCATAGCGAGGGATATTGCCGATCATGATAAGGCCGCCGTCATCGAAAACGAGGCGGCCGTCGATGATGACGCGAATCGGCGGGAACCGGTACTCCCAGAACGTCCGCCACAGCGGCCAGAAGTAGTCGGCCCGGGTGATGTGCCCCCGGCGGACGCGCGTGACGCGGCGAACCGCCTCCGCGTCGAATCCGGCGCCGCTCACGCTGAGAAAATGGCGCCCATTGGCAACGCCCACGTCAAACGGCCGCACCCGCCCCTCGGCAATGCAGGACCACAGGCACTCTGCGGACAAGGTGTAGCCCAGGTGCCTCGCGAGGAGGTTTTCCGTGCCCGCAGGCAGCAGTGCAATGGGCAATGGGCGGGCGAGCCGCCCTTCGGCGACCTCCCGGGCCGTCCCGTCGCCGCCAACCGCCACGATCAGGTCCACGTCGTCGCCGATGCCGCGGGACAGGTCCACGGCATGGCCGGGGGCCCGCGTCTTGAGGACCTGTGCCCGCCCGCCCGTTTGCGCCAATCGCCGGCCAATCTCCGTAACGATGGCGCCGGCCTTCGCACTGCCCGCGATGGGGTTGACGATGAACGCCACGGAAGCCAGAGCACAACTCCTTTAGCGACAAGCGATTGCGCCCACAATGGCAAAACCGATTGTACCCGGGATGTCGGGGATCGCCAAGCGGTCGCGCCGCCCGGCGGGTCACATTGCCGCGCGGGAATGGTGCGGTATGGGGCGTCCGAAGCCCCGCTTGCAATCCTCGTGCCGGTCGCTAAGATATCGGGTTCGGCAGGGTGGGCGTCAGGCGTGGACAGGCATGGCTTTTGCCCGTTTGGGTGGTCAGCCCGCCGCTTCCAGGCATGGTGCATCAACGAACGTTCACGAAAGGCTTGTGGCAGCCCCCGGCAGGAGATGCGCGCCCCACGGTTCGCCGTGCCCTCCGGCCTCTTGCGGGAGGCATGAGTCCCGTTGTTGATGGGTGGAGATGATGGAACAGGTCGAATCGTTGATCAAGTCGGGGCAGTTGGAACAGGCCGCGGAGATTCTGGCACGGCATCGTCAGGAGGGCGAGTCGCAGGCGTCCTGGCATTACCTGTCGGGCCTTCTCGCGGAGAAGCAGGGCGACGCCGAGGCGGCGATCACCGCCTACCAGCGGACGCTCGAACTGGATCCCGAGAATGAGCAGGCGATGTTCCGGCTGGCCTACAACCTTGATCTCCGCGGCGAGGACGCGGAGGCCATACGGTGGTACAAGACCTGCACGCAGCGCACCCCGGCCCACGTCAACGCCCTGCTGAATCTGGCCGTCCTCTACGAGGACCACAATCAGTTCGAGGCCGCCGAGCACTGCATCGACGACGTTCTCGGCACGTTCCCCAACCATCAGCGGGCGATGTTGTTCCTCAAGGATGTTCTCAGCTCGATGGACATGTACTACGACGAAGAGCTGGACCGCTCGCGCGAGAAACGCAGCGCGTTGCTGGACGTGCCCGTCACGGACTTCGAGCTGAGCGTGCGCAGCCGCAACTGCCTCAAGAAGATGAATATCAACACGCTGGGCGACCTGCTTCGGGTGACCGAGGCCGAGCTGCTCGCGTACAAGAACTTCGGCGAGACCTCGCTGCACGAGATCAAGATCATGCTCGCGCAGAAGGGTCTGCGGCTGGGGCAGGCGCTCGACGATCCGACGTTGACGATGATCCCGACCGCCCCGGCCGCACGGCCGCCGACGCCGCAGGCCCCGCCGGAGATCGTCAACAAGCCCGTCGCCGAGCTGGAACTGTCCGTGCGGTCGCGCAAGTGCCTGCAGCGGCTGAACATCAATACCATCGGCGAACTGGCCATGCGGACCGAGGCCGACCTTCTCGGCACCAAGAACTTCGGTCAGACCTCGCTGGCCGAGATCAAGGAGCGGCTCGCCCAGTTCAACCTGTCGCTGCGGGCCCCGGACAGCTGACCGTTCATGACGTGCGGAGCGGTACGCAGGTCGAGTCGGCGACGGCGGCGCGGGGCCGTCGTTGGCGCCGCGGTTTGTCGCGCCCCGCTCTTCGTTCTGATGGCCCTGCTGTCGTCGCTGGCCGCCTGCCGCGACCGCGAGCCCGATCGACGCCGCGTTCCCGCCACACGGCCCCGGTCCACGACCACGGCGCCGGCGCCGATGAACGCCGACCCCGGCCATCCTCCCGATGCGGCCGAACCGAACATCCGCGTGCGCCTTGCGACGGAGATCGACGCATTCGAGATCGCCGTGGACGGGCCGTGCGAGCTGCGCGACGCGAGGGGCACGGTGCTGTCGTCCATCCCCGAACGTCTGCCGCCCCGCACGCTGACCCGCGACATACTCCGTCCGCCCGGTTTCGACGACCTGCAGAAAGCCGGGGTGGCCCCGCCGGCCGGCCTCGACGTGGTCCCGTCGCGGGACGGCTCCCTGCGGATCCGGTTGCCCGGCGCGGGGGCGTTCACGGCGTACCGCGGACGGCTCCGCTGCAACCTCACCCGGTCCGGCCGCATCGAGGTGGTCAACGAGCTGCCCGTCGAGGAGTACCTGCGGAGCGTGGTGGCCAGCGAGATGCCCGGCTCGTTTCAGTCCGAGGCGATCCAGGCACAGGCGATCGCCGCCCGCACATATGCCCTGTGGCTCCGCAACACCGTCGGCGAGGGCCGCACCTGGGACGTGAAGACCGGCGAAGGCAGCCAGGTCTACGCGGGAATCCGGCCGGAGCGCCAGACGCTCGCGACGGATGCCGCCGTCGAGGCCACGCGGGGCGTCGTCTGCACGTGGAACACGCCGGCGGGACCGAGGATCTTCTGCACCTACTACAGCGCCGTCTGCGGCGGCTGGACGCAGCCGGCCAGCGCCATTGCGAACGACGAAGAGATCCCGCCGTTGTGCGGCGGGGTCGAGTGCGGCTTCTGCTCGATCGCCAGGTCCTACCGCTGGGGCCCGGAGCGGATCCCGCGGGCCGTCGTCGCCGCCAACCTGCGCGAGCGCTATGCCCGATTCGGCGATCTGGGCCCGGTGGAAGTTGTCGAGCCGCTCGAACCGGTCGCCGGCGGGCGGCCCTCGCGGATCCGCGTGGCCGACGCGAACGGTCACGGCGGGACGCTCCGCGCGGAGGACTTCCGCCTCGCGGTCGATCCGACCGGCCGCGTGCTGAGGAGTACGTACTGCAGGATCACGATCGAGGGGAACGACGTGGTTTTCTCCGACGGCCGGGGCTACGGCCACGGCGTCGGCCTGTGCCAGTGGGGCGCCGAGGGCCTCGCGAGGGCCGGCCGGACCGCCGGCGAGATCCTCGCGTTCTACTATCCCGGCAGCCGGCTGTCGCTGGCGTACCGGTAGGCCGGGCCGTACACTACCGCCCATGCAGGACTACCGCGTACAGCTCGACATCTACCAGGGCCCGCTGGACCTTCTCCTTTATCTGATCCGGCGGGACGAGGTGGACATCTACGACATCCCGATCGCGCGGGTGACCGGGCAGTTCGTGGAGTACGTGAACCTGCTGCAGGCGATCGACCCGAACCTCGTCGGCGATTTCCTCGTGATGGCCGCAACGCTCATGGAGATCAAGTCGCGGATGCTGCTGCCGCGCCCGCCGGCCGAGGAGGGCGAGGAGGAGTTCGTCGATCCGCGGCTGGACCTCGTACGGCAGCTGCTGGAGTACAAGAAGTACAAGGACGCCTCGCGACGGCTCGCCGAGGCGGCCGAGGAGCGGGCCATGCGGTTCACGCGGGCGCCAATCCTGCCGTCGGGCGAGGGCATCGAGGTCGAACTCGACGATCTGCAGATCTGGGACCTGCTGGCGGCGTTCAACAACCTGATGTCGTCGATCGGCCGCCCGCCGGCCCGGCACGAGGTCGTCTACGACGACACGCCGATCTCGCTCCACGCCACGGACATTCAGGACCGCCTCGAACGCGAGGGCGGCTCGCTCCAGTTCGAGCGGGTCTTCGAGGGCCGGACGAAGTCGGAGATGATCGGCCTGTTCCTCGCCCTGCTCGAGCTGATCCGCCAGAGACGCGTTCGCGTGGAGCAGGAACGTCCGTTCGGCCCGATCTTCATCCACCTGCTCGATTCGACGCCGATCACCGAGGCCTCCATCGCCGTCGCCGCCGAGGACGCGCCCGAGGAGCCTGACGCGGACGAGTTTGCGGAGGAGCCGGGCGACGAGGAGGAGTCCGAGCCCGTCTTCGCCGTCGGCGGCGAGGAGGACGAGGAAGAGCGCGACGACGAGTTCGCCCGCCTGATTGACCAGGTCAACGCGGACGTCACCGTCGAGACCGATCTGCCGGGCGGGTCGCCGGAGCCCGCGGAGGAGAAGGCGCCGGACGAGGGCGCGGACACACAACCAGACAGGGAACCCCTATGACACCAGACGAAAAACTCCAGTCCCTCGGCCTTGCGCTGCCGCCGGCACCGAAGCCGGTCGGCTCGTATGTGCCGTGCGTCCGGACCGGCAACCTCGTCTTCGTCAGCGGTCAGTTGCCGCTTCGCGACGGCAAGGTGCAATACGCAGGCAAGGTCCCGACGGACGTGCCGCCGGCCGACGCGGCCCTGGCCGCCCGCACGGCCGTGCTGAACGCCCTGGCCATCGTCGCCGACGCCGCCGGCGGGCTTGCGAACATCCGGCGGATCGTCCGCCTCGGCGTGTTCGTGAACAGCGCCGCGGGCTTCACCGAGCAGCCGAAGGTCGCCAACGGCGCCAGCGACCTGCTCGCCGAGGTCTTCGGCGAGGCGGGCCGTCACGCCCGCGCCGCCCTCGGCGTCAACGAGCTGCCTCTCAACGCCGCGGTCGAGCTGGAACTGCTCGTGGAAGTCAGCGGCTGAGCGCGCCCGGCCGCCGCGTCGAGCATCCCTTTTCGAGCCGGCGGGGGCAGGCGGGGATGTTCGAACCAGCGGACCCTCGCTCGCCGCCCCTTGCGGCGCAGACTTTCCACCGGTCTCGCGATGCGGGCAGGATGCCTGCACCACAACGAAGCGACGCCCCCCGGCTTTCCATTACCCGTTGTACTTCGCCGCGATCGGCATCCGGCGGCCGAAGCCGAACGCCCGGCTCGTGACTTTCAGGCACGGCGCCGCCTGCTTCCGCTTGTACTCGTTGCGGTCCACCATGCGAGCGACGTCGCGGGTCGTCCGCTCGTCGAAGCCCGCGGCGATGATGTCCTCGACGCTCCGCTCCTCCTCGACGTACTGGTGGAGGATCGCGTCGAGCACGTCGTAGGGCGGGAGCGTGTCCTGATCGGTCTGGTCGGGCCGAAGCTCGGCGGACGGCGGCTTGGTCAGCGAGCCGGCCGGGATGACCGTGCGGCCCGCCCGCGCGTTGATGTGCCGCCCGACGCGGTAGACCCATGTCTTCGGCACGTCGCCGATGACCGCCAGCCCGCCGCACATGTCGCCGTACAGCGTGCAGTAGCCGACGGCCAGCTCGCTCTTGTTGCCCGTCGTCAGGACGAGCCAGCCGAACTTGTTCGACAGCGCCATCAGGACCATGCCGCGGAGCCGCGCCTGAATGTTCTCCTCGGTGATGTCCGGCTCGCGCCCCGGCCACAGGCCGCGCAGCTCGCGCTCGGCGACGTCGTGCATGGCGCCGATCGCCTGGATGCGGAAATCGATGCCGAGGTTCGCGGCCAGCTCTCGGGCGTCCGTGACGCTGTGCTCGCTGCTGAACCGCGAGGGCATCGCCACGCCGTGGACGCGGTCCCTGCCCAGCGCGGCGACGGCGATCGCCGCCGTGACGGCCGAGTCGATCCCGCCGGACAGCCCGACGACCACGCCGCGGAACCCGCACTTGTTCACGTAGTCGCGCGTCCCGAGCACGAGCGCCTCGTACAGCCCGGCCTCGGCCTTCGGGTGGGGCTCGATGCGTTGCGGGCCGGGGCTGTCGAGGTCCACGACGAGCAGGTCGTCGCCGAAGGACTTCGCCTGCGCGATGACGCGGCCTTCGGCGTCGAACGCCGTCGAGGCCCCGTCGAAGATGAGTTCGTCGTTGCCGCCGGTCTGGTTGACGAACAGCAGCGGGATGCTGTGCTCGCGGGCCTGGCGGCCGAAGAGGGCGATCCGCGTGTCGTGCTTGTCGAGCCAGTAGGGCGAGGCGGAGAGGTTGACGAAGACGTCGGCCCCGGAATCGGCGAGCCGCTTGACGGGGCTGACGTGGTAGAGCTTGCGCCCGAGGATGCTCTCGTCGTTCCAGAGGTCCTCGCAGATGCTGATGCCGATCCGCACGGCGCGGCGGCCCGGGCGGGGCAGATCCGCCAGGTGGATGTCCGGGCCGGGCTCGAAGTACCGCTGCTCGTCAAAAACGTCGTACGTCGGCAGGAGCGATTTGTGGTGGACGCTCCGGATGCGGCCGTCCGCGCAGAGCGCGGCCGCGTTGCGGAGGTGCCGGCCCATCGGCTCCTCGTTCTCCTGGGCGAAGCCGATGATCGCCGCGATCCCGACGCACTCCCGGGCGATCCGCTCGACGGCGGCGGCGTTGTCGCGGATGAACTTCGGCTTGAGCAGCAGGTCCTTCGGCGGATAGCCGGTGACGCTCAGCTCGGGGAACACGGCCAGATCCGCCCCGGCGGCCCTGGCGCGCGCGAGGGCGTCAAGAATCTTCGTCGTGTTTCCGGCGATGTCGCCGACGAGCGGGTCAAGCTGCGCGAGAGCGTACTTCATCCGGGGTATTGTACGATTCCCGCTGCACGCTGTCAGTCGGCGCAACCCGGAGCGGCGAACCGGTTGGGGCCGTTGAAACAGCTCTGGAAGGCGCCGAAGTCGGCGAGGTCCACGTCGTTGTCGTCATCGAGGTCGGCGTCCGCCGTGCAGTCCGGCGCGGCCGGCCGGTTGGGGCCGTTGAAACAGCTCTGAAAAACGCCGAAATCGGACAGATCGACGTCGCCGTCACGGTCGAAATCCGCCGGGGCGTAGCAGCCTTCGTCGGTCTGCCCGTCGCAATTGTCGTCGATGTGGTTGCCGCAGACCTCCGTCGCCCCCGGGTGCACGGCGGCGCTGGTATCGTCGCAGTCCGTGCCGTCCGCGACGTATCCGGCGGGCGGCGAAACGCCGCATGCCTGGACCGCAGCGCCCGCGTCCCCATAGGTGTCGCCGTCGGCGTCCCGGTAGTACGTGCTGAGCGGTTGAACCGTCAACGTCGCGGCGGCGCTCTCCCGGCTCGCGCACGGATTGGACACCAGGCAGGCGTAACTGCCCGCGTCGCCCGCGCCGACCGGCTGGATCGTATAGCTCGACGACGTCGCCCCGGCGATGACGCCGCCGTTCTTCGTCCACTGGTACGAAAGCGGGCCCGTACCCGTCGCCGTCACGCTGAATGTCGCCGTTTCGCCCGGACACGTCGTCTGCGACTCCGGCGGGGCGATGATCGCGGGACTGTCACACGGGATCGGATTGATCGCCGTCGTCGCGTTCTCCAGCGCCGTCCCCAGGAGCACGCGGACGTAGTCCACCTCGTAGTCCGTCAGTGTGGTTCCCGCCCCGGCGATCGAGCCGATGTGGAAGCCGCCCTTGTTGTTCACCTGCGCGGCCGAGCCGGACCCGCCGCCCGACGTACTGGTCAGCTCCGCCTGGGCGTCCAGATCGTAGACGCGAAACGTGTTGGTCGAGGCGTTGACCGTGACGCGCAACCGCCGGAACCCCGTCAGATCCACGCACGCCTCGGTGCCCTTGCCGCCGTCGTCGCCGTTGAAATGCACGCTTCCCTGCGTGCAGGGGACGGACGATCCCTCGTTCGGCTGGGAAAGGCGCAGGCCGCGGTTCATGTTGGAGCCGCCGCTGAAGGCCATCGATCGCCGTGCCGTGCTGCCGCTGACGCCGCCGTTGGCCTTGACCCGCATGTCCGCCGTGAAGCTGATCGCCGTGCCGCCGTTCTGCCAGTACCAGCCGTGGTCGCCCGACGAGCTGCTGTCAACGAAGCGGAGAACGCCGTTGGCGATGCCGCCGCCGGTGTTTCCGTAGCCCGTCCCCACCTTGATCAGCACGCCGTTGCCGTTGGCGTCGGACGGGTTCGCGTCGAGCACGCCGGCGGCCGTGTCCGGCGCCGCGTCGAATTCGTATTGCGTCGAGTAGGTGTAGGCGCCGCCCCCGGTCGTGAACTGCCACACGTCGCCGGTCGTCGTGCCGCCGGCGTTCACCGCGTCGATCCGCCAGTAATAGGTCGTGTTCGCGGCGAGCGTTCCCGGGTCGTACGTGGTCGCCGTCTGGTTGCCGCGGTACGTCCCCGGGCTGGTCGTGCCGAAGTACACGTTGTGCGACGCGGCCCCGCACCCGGCCGTCCAGCCCAGGTCGGCGTTGGTGCCGATTCCTGTCGCGAGGTGCGCCGGACTCGGCCCGGTCGCCTTGAGGGGCGCGGGCGGATGGGCCGCGATGAAGTTCTGACAGGCGGTGAACGCCTGCTTGCGCGGATAGGTCGGGTCCGGCCCGAGGATGCCGAACGAATACTGCGAAAACGCCTGGGTGTCGTTCAGTTCGTAGAAGAAGACCTTGTGTACCCAGTCCCGCCCGGACAGCCCCGTGAACCAGTCGGTCAGCAGGCCGGCGTAGTATGTCGCCTGGTTGGCCTCGCCCACCTTGTTGCTCTCCCAGCCCGTCTCGGTCAGCCAGAAGGGCTTGCCGAGCCAGCCGGCGTTCTGGAGCACCTGCTTGACCGAGGGCGGGTCCCACGGCCAGAAGGGCGGATCCTCGAGCTTGTCGGTGACGTCGGCATTTCCGTCGCCGTCGTAGACATGGTGGGTCACGATGTCGAGCCTGCTGCCGGCCTGCGTGATGCAGTCCTGCAGCCACGTGTTCCACGCGCCGGACGACAGGTGTGCCAGTTCGGGCCCGCAGACCTTCGCATTCGGGTTGCCCGCGTGGATCGCGTCAGCGCCGTTCTTGAGGATGATGTCGATGTACTGCTGGCGCGTTCCGGACCAGAACTGGGACAGGTTGGGCTCGTTCCACATGCCCCAGTGCCGGATCGTGTTCGGGTACCGTGCGGCCGCCCGGTAGCAGATGTCGTAGAAGTCCGCGGCGTTGTTCGGGACGCCGGTGCCCGCGGGCCCGGCGGTTGCCCACGCGGGCGTGTTGCTGATCGAGGCATACACGGCGATCCCCCGCGCCTGGGCCGCGGAGGCGATGGCGTCGTAAATGCTCCAGTTGAAGGTGTTCTGGCTCGGCTCCACCCACGACCACACGACGTCGATGCGGATCCACCCGATTCCGCATGCCCGCACCTCGTCGAGCAGCCGCGTGAGGTCGGCCCCCTGCGGGGCGTGCGCCTCGATCCCGTACGCCGACGCCTCGTTGACGCAGTCCGCCGCCGCCCGTCGCGGGCCGGCCAGAAGGAATACGGCAAGCGAGGCCATCGCCACGGTCGCCGCCCGATGCGCCGCGGATCGGGTTTTCACGATTGCAGTCACCGGAAGCCCCTCCACGGCCGCGCGGCTCAGCCCTCAATCCCGTTGGCGATGTCGCACGTCGGCTGCGGCGCCGGCCGGTTGGGGCCGTTGAAACAGGCCTGCAGGACGCTGAAGTCGGTCAGGTCCACGTCCACGTCGTTATCCGCATCCACGCACTCGCACAGCCGTGCGTCCGCCTCCGACGGCCACGGCCGGTTCGGCCCGTTGAAACAGGTCTGGAACTGGGTGAAGTCCGCCAGGTCCACGTCGCCGTCCTCGTCGGTATCCTGCGGCGGGTTGTTGCAGAGGGGCCTGACCTCGAAACCGTTCGACAGCGTCGCCGCCGGGCAGTTGCCCGTCGTCGTCACGACCACGTTCCACAACCCCGCGACGGCCGGAGCCAGGTTGACGTCGCAGGTCAGGCTGTTGCCGTCGCCCGCAACGGCGATGTTGGTGGCCGCGATGTCCGGCTCGCCCTCTCGGGTGAACGTCACGCCCGTGCCGCCGGCGACGAAGTCCGAACCCTGCACCACGACGCCCGTCAGCGACTGGCCCTGGCGTGCATTGCCGGGGGTGATCGACGTCACCGACGGCGGATTGGCGCACGGCGGCGGGATCTGGCTGATGACCGTCGTGGCGTCCTCGACGGCCGTTCCCAGCAGGACGCGGAAATAGTCCAGTTCGTAGTCCGTCGACGTGGTGTTGCTGGCCGAGATCGAGCCGATGTGGTAGCCGCCCTGGTTGTTGATCTCCGTCGCCCAGGCCAGGCTGCTCCCGCCGCCCCCGCTCGCGCTGGTCAACTCGGCACCGGTGTCGAGATCGAACACCTTGAAGGTGTTCGTGCCCGCATTCGCCGACACCCGAAGGCGCCGGAAGCTCCCGAAGGAAAGGCATGCCTCTGAGCCGGTGCCCCCCGTGCCGACGGCCAGACGGACGCTCCCGTCCGTGCAGGTGCTGCCGCTGCCGTCATTCGTCGCGTGCAGTCGCAGGCCGATGTTCTTCGAAGCGCCGCCGCTGAACCCCATCGAGCGCCGCAGCGTCGTGCCGGCCACGCCGGCGTTGACCCTGACCCTCATGTCGATCGTGAAGCTGATCGTGCTGCCGCCGGCCGCGAAATAGTAGCCGTGGTTCCCGCTCGACGTGCTGTCGACGTAGCGCAGGATGCCTCCGGAAATGCCCCCGCCGGTATTCCCGAAGCCCGTTCCCACCTTCGTCAGCAGGCCGTTGCCGTTGGCGTCGGACGGGTTCGCGTCGAGCACGCCCGCGGCCGTGTCCGGCGCCGCGTCGAACTCGTACTGCGTGGAGTAGGTGTAGGTCCCGCTGCCGGTCGTGAAGCTCCAGATGTCCCCTGTCACGGTCCCGCCCGGTCCTACCGAGTCGATCCGCCAGTAATAGGTCGTGTTCGGCGCCATGCCGCCGGGGTCGAACGTGGACGCCGTCTGGTTGCCGCGGAAGCTCCCCGGACTGACCGTGCCGAAATACACGTCGGACGAGGTCGCCCCGATTCCCGGCAGCCAGCTCAGCTTGGCCGTCGGGAAGACGCCGACGGCCTGGTGCGGCGGGCTCGGGTACGTCGCCTTCGTCGAGGCCGGGCCCATGTACGTGAAGTCCATCTTGTTGAACGTGAGCGACTCGCACCCGGTGTCGTTCACGCGGACCCAGCCGGTGCTGCCGAGGTCGAAGTCGCCCAGGTCGAACGTGACGTAGGCGCCCGACGTGCCGTCGCGCTGCGACTTCAGGATCGTCGTCGTGCCCGCGGCGTGGTTAACAATGTACTGCGCCGGATACGACGCGCGGCTGGTGGTGTTGCGGTACTCCGCCGTGATGCGGTAGCGGCCGGCGCCGAGCACGGTCAGCGGCGGCTTGTAGTCCACGTACTGCGGACCGCACGGATCGGGCTCGCCGGCGTTCTGGTAGCTCGACGTATACCAGTACGCGCCGCCGCCGCCGTCGTGCGCGCGGGCGACATTCGTCCGCCGATAATACGGGTTGTCGCCGTTGAGCCCGTCGTTGGCGTCGGTCTTCGGTTCCGTCGTCGCCTCGTCGCCGGTGTAGCCGTCCACCAGCAGGCGGTAGGTGTCGCCGATCGCGAGCGCCCGCGGCGTGGTCGTGACGGCGGCCCGCGCCTGCCCGGCCGCCAGCGCCGCGGCGAGCAGCGGAACGGCGGTCCGTACGATTGTCATCCCCGTCGGTTTCCGGGTTCGCCTCGTCATGGTCTCCTCCGTCGCGGCGGTCAACCGCCGAGCCCGTTGGCATTGTCGCAGGTCGGCTGCGGCGGCCCCTGGTTCGGGCCGTTGAAGCACGCCGAGAACACGCTGAAGTCCGTCAGGTCCACGTCGCCGTCCTTCTGCACGTCGAGGCAGCGGCAGAGGTTCGGATCGGCGTCCGCAGGCATCGGCCGATTGGGGCCGTTGAAGCACCCGGCGAACGCGCTGAAGTCGCTCAGATCCACGTCGCCGTCGCCGTCCGCGTCCTGCGGCGGGCGGTGACACGGCGGGACGAGAACGAGACTCTGGCCGAGGCAGGCCTCCTCCTCGCCCGGTGCGAAGGCCCCGCCGTTTGTCGCGGCGATCCAGTCGAACGAGATGTCGCCCGTGCCGGTGTCGCCCAGGATGCCGAACCCGAACCCCTCGGGGCTCTGGCCGATGCCGGCCGCGTTCGGGATCGTGAGCACGGGCGTTGGCTTCTCGTCCACGTAGATGTTGACCGTGCGGAGCGTTCCGTCCTCACGGCCGCAACTCATGCGGAACAGGTGATAGCCGGCGTCGCCGGGGACGGTGACCGTCACGTTGCGGTTGGACTCGGTCACGTCGCCGGACGGCCCGCCCCAGTGCAGGGCGGCCGAGGCGCCGAGGTCGTTGCTGATCCGCAGGTGCGCGCCGCTGGCGGATTCCGAGGCGACCTTCATGCGGGCGACGATCGTCGAGCCGACCTGGGCGTCGAGGTTCTCGACCGGGCTGGAGCGCCAGAACTCGCGGGCGCCGCTGGCCGGGTTCGTGTCGTTGATCCGCCATGCCTTGCCGTCGTAGGCGTCGGCGTCGTCCACGACGCTGCCCATCTTGCTCCCGGACTGGATCACGAACGTGCGGCCCGGGCCGGCCGAGTCCGCGGCGTCGGGGTCCACGTCGCCGTTGTACAGGATCATCATGGGCGTAAAGACGCTCGCCGTCACCGTCCGCACCAGCATGAACGTCGGGTCGGACGGGTCGCAGTCCCGGATCAGGAGCAGGTCGCAGGACGTGTTGCCCGGCGGCAGCCCCGCCGTGTCGATCGTGACCATGATGACGTCGCTGCCCCCCGGCGGGATCGGCCCGCCGCCCGCCCTGTCAAGCGTGAGCCACGGGCAATCGACGATCTTCTCGACGGTGTAGCTGATGTCCACCGCGCCGGTGTTGTACACCGTGACCGGGTGCTGCGTGGGCGATTGGCACGCCCCCACGATGATGCTGTCCGAGACGGCCCAGCGGCAATCCTCGACGGTGAGCTGGATCTCGCGGATCATCGCGGTCACCGTATCGCAGTCGTCCGTGACCTTGATGAAGGCGCTGTAGGTGCCGACCTCCATCCCCGTCGCATCGATGGCGGCCACGACCGTATCGCTGCCGTTGGGGCCGATCGTCGTGGTGGTCTTGTCGAGCGAGAGCCAGGTGTAGCCCGGCTCGGCCAGCGGCGTCCCGCCGGCATCGACCTCCTGGATCGTGTAGACGTGCGAGACGCCGGCGTTGTTCGCGATTGTGTACGGGATCGTGCCCGGTGCGGCCGGCTGGCCGAGGATCGCGAAGCTCGTCCGCACCGCCGTCGGCGTGACGACCGAATCGCACGGCGGGGGCGGCGGCGGAACATCCGTGCCGACGTAGATCGCGTCGAGCGACATGCCGGACGCCCAGTCATAGGAGGCCGGAGGAATCGGGTAGCCTCTCGGCCCCAGGTAGCGAATCCCGTTCAGTGTCGTCGTGCCGCCGGACACCGTTTCGCGGAAGCTGAATGTCCCCAGGTTGGTGCCCGCGTAGATGAACTGGTACTGGTTCGTGGCGACGTCGGCATCCACGACGACCTCCTGCCACGCATTCCGCGCGGAGGGCAGGGTGTCCGTGCCGTCCCATTTGCCGACGACGACGTCGTTCGCCGCGGACGCCGCCTTGATCTTGATCGTCCCGTCCGCCAGGAACTGGAAGTGCACGGCCCGCTTGCCCCCGAAACTGGTCGCGCCGATGGTCATGGCGTTGTACACGTAAAAGTCCGCCGCCGTCTGATAGTACGGCGGGGCCGTCAGCGACGTGTCCATTCGCACCTTGAAGGTGTAATAGACCCGGCCGGACTGCTCGGGAAAACGCCGTCCGATGTCGATGGTGTTCGAGGTGTTGTTATCCGCACGGTGTTGCTGGTAGTGCTGCACGCCCTGCGGCGCCGTGCCGTCGTTGATCGGAACGGTCAGCGGGTCCGTGGTGTATGGATTGCCAATGCCGCCTCCCTTGTAGCCGCCCCACTTGGCATCCGTCCAGCCATAATCGCTGTGGGTTTCGTACCGTACGTCATAACCGGCCGTGTACCCCTCCGATGTCTCGAAGCCGGTCCGGGCGATCGTTTGGGCGCGAGCGGCGCCGCCGGCCGTCAGGAGCACGGCCGTCGCCAGCAGGCCCATGCTCAAGACCATCGGGATCCTGACTGCCATCATTCTGCGGATTCGGGCGGACATACGAGCCTCCTTCTGTGTCATGACGGAACTCCTGTCGGGATATGGGCCTGGTCCCCGTTCCGGACGCGTTTCGGGACGGGGCTTCTTACGCAACCGTATCCTTGCCTCCTCCGGGTCATCCGATCCGCGCGACCGGTCGTCGCGCGGACCGGCGTCAAACGCCGATCACGACGGCGCGCCCGTCGATTGACGCTCCACCAGCGTGCCCTGCAGCATGAGCGTCATGACCTCGCTCTGCGGATCCGCGATCCGCTTCATGAGCAATCGCGCCGCCTGTTGCCCGATCCGGCGCTTCGGCTGTGCGTACGTCGTCAGCCACGCCGGACGGGACGGATTCACGTTCGTGTCGTCGAACCCGACCACGGAAACGTCGCCCGGGACGCGGAGACCCAGTTCGCGGGCGACGATCGCCACCGTCTCCGCGATGTAGTCGTTCGCGCCGAACAGCGCGGTCGGCCGTTGCCCCGCCGGCATCGAGAGCAGCGCCTTGGCCGCCTGCCGGCCGGTGTCCACGCCCACCTGGTCGTTCATCTGCGCCCACGCCGGATCGACTCGCAGCCCGTGCTGCCGCATCGTCAGCCGGTAGCCCTGGAACCGCTCCTCGATCGTCGAGATGCCCGCCGGGCCCACGAAGCCGATCCGCTCGTGCCCGAGGCGGACCAGATGGCTCACCACCTCCCGCGCGCCGAGTTCGTGATCCACGCACACCAGGTCGGCCGGGGGGCTGCCGATGCGCCGATCGACGAGCACGATCGGAACCCGCCGTTCGAGGAGCGAGAGCAGCGGACCGTGTTCGTCGCCCGGGTTCGAGGACGGCGCGACAATGAATCCATCGAGCTGCTTGCGGACGAGGCCCTCGATCCCCTGACGCTCGGCGCCCGACTCGAGGCCACCCATCTCGAAGACGGCGTGGTAGCCCCAATGGCTCAACTCGTCGCGGACTCCCTGCGCGATCTCGCTGTACAGCGGGCCGGCCGGCCAGTTGAACCAGACTCCCACGAGCATCAGGCGCTGCGTGGGCATCGTCTGGTGATTCCCTTCGATCCGGAACGTGCCCCGCCCCTGCTGCCGCTCGATCAGGCCAGCAACGGTTAACTCGGACAGCACCTGCCGAACCGTCGAGCGGCTGACCGAGAAATGCCGCACGAGTTCCGTTTCCGTCGGCAACTGCCCGCCGACGGGGATGCGGTGCTCCCGCATCTCGCTCAGCAGATGCTCCTTAAGCACTTGCGCCTTGGACGGCCGTTTCTTCGTCTGCTCCATGCCTCCAATATAACCGCTCGCTCGCGATCGCACAATAGGTATAAACAACTTTCTTAGATGTTTGAATCATTTACTCACGAATCCGCCGCCCATGCGGCCTGCCCGCGGCCATGGAAATGTAAAACTATGTAAGTAAAGATGTTACGCCCGCACGTGGCCCCCGGAGCTATTGGGCGTCCCGGGCGGGCCGGGTCGCCGGTGCCAGGAGCGGGCCATACGCCGCCGGCTGGCGATGGTGCCGCCCATAGATCCCGCGGGATCGGACGGCCTCCAGTTCGGCGAGGTCGAACGTCGCCGCGAGGATCTGTTCGTCCCGGCCGCCCAACTGCAGAACCGTGCCGTGCGGGTCCAGGATCATGCTGTGGCCTTTGAACTGCGGGCCGGCCCAGTTCGCCATCGCGATGCAGACCTCGTTTTCGTACGCGCGGACCCGGAGCTGGTCGCGGTGGATCGGGATGTCGCACGTGCAGCTCGTGGCCTGGGGCACGGCGATCACGTCGGCGCCGAGCACGGTCAGACACCGCGCGGCCTCCGGCACTTCGCGGTCGAAGCAGATCATGATGCCCAGGTTGAACGACACATCGCGCACCCTGCACGGCCAGACGGTGAAGCGATCGCCGTTCGTCCAGCCCATGTGCTGCTCGTACTTGTTGATGTGAACCTTGTGATACGTGCCCAGAATATCGCCTTTCGGGCCGAGCAGCGCGGCGGTATTGAAGTACGCATCGGTGCGGCTTTCGTGAAGGCCCCAGACAATGTAAACGCCGAGTTCGCCGGCGAGTTTCGCGAAATGGTTCGTCGAGGGCCCGGGGACCGGCTCCGCCAGAAAGCGGTGTTCCTCAAGCGTCATGCCGCCCGTCGCGGGCGACGTGTAGCCGGTCGAGGTGCATTCGGGCAGGATGACGAGGTCCGCCTTGTGCTCGCGGACGGCCTCGCGAACAAGCCGCGTCGCGCGTTCGAGGTTCTTCGCCGGCTCGCCGGTGGCGGGGAGCATCTGGACGGCGGCCACGCGGAGAGGTATCGGGCTTGTCGTCGTAGTCATGCGCCTCATTATGACGGGCGGTCATCGGTCACGGCAAACGGCCCTTCGCCGGGCGGGGCGGATGGGGCTCCAGCGGCCCTTTTTACGGCCCCGTCCGCAACCGAAAGGCGACTTATCGATCTAAATACTTACTGCAACGTGAGTTATATTTATCTCCGGCCGCGACACGAAGATCCCGGATAGGGGATTGAAAGTTGTCTGATGTTGTGGTAACCTGTACGTACGAGTTGTTGGCGGGAACTCGTCCGCCGGCGGAACAGGGCGTGCCGGCAATGGATGGCGGAAAAGCGATCATCTTGGAAGGGCCGTCTTCCCGCGGACGGTCGCGTCTTTCCCGGCCATCCGATCGCGCGTGTAAGCCCACGGCGGCAACGGGTTCGCATCCAACGGAGGTGAAAACATGAAACTGGCAAAGCTGCGGATCGGCGTGGTTCTTGCGGGTATTGTTCTGGTGTCGTTTGCCGTCGGTGAACGATCGGCACTGGGGGCCAAGATCGTTCCGAATGACGACACGTACCTTGATCAGACGGCCGCGACCACGGTCAGGGACTACCCCGGCGTCAGCCAGACGGGCGGAATCCTGATGAAGGGACAGACGAGCAACCAGCGAATCGGCATCATTGAGTTCACGCTGCCCAACATTGAGGTCACCTCGGCCACGTTCAACATGCTCCACATTCGGAGCTGGGCGGCGGGGACCAGTTGGCTCCTTCGGGTTTATGGGAAGGTGGCCAGCTTCGATGAGAACACGATTACGTGGGCCAACTCGCCCGGCGTCGGCGACACGACAGGCCTGACGCCGCTCGCGCCCGACCTGACGATGGTCGGCGGCAACAGCGGCCAGGACGTGGTGCCCCCGCAATGGCGAACCGTGGACATCACCACATTCTTCAACACATACAAGGGACAGACGATCACCCTCGTGCTGAAGAATCCGGACAATAACACCAGCAAGGGCGGTACGATCGAAGACCGCGAGGGCGCGCGAACGGGCAACCCGGCGAACGGTCCGTATATCGACTACACGCCGGTGCCGGAACCGATGAGCCTGCTGTTGCTGGCGGGCGGCCTTGGCCTGTCGCTGCGCAGGCGGCGGGCGTAAGGGCGGCGGGCCTGCGCCGTGGTCGCTGCCGGACGTGACGACAGGCGATCGTCGTTCGCGGCGCATCCCGGCATTTCGGAGAATCGATGGCGGGCCCCTTCGCGACGCCGCGAGGGGGCTCTTTTGTTGCGCCCGCGTCCTTCCCAAGGCGCCCCGCCGCGGGGCCGATCGCGCCGATCGGCAGATATCGAACGGATCGCGCGTCGCCTGCGGGCCGGCCGGGAGCCGTACGACACGCTCACGGCGACGGGCACGCCACAGGGCGGTTCGGCCCGTTGAAACACGCCTGGAACGCGCTGAAGTCCGTCAGATCAACGTCCGCGTCCTGGTCGTGGTCGGCCGACACGCACCCCGCGAGGGTCGGCAGGTTCGGCCCGCTGAAGCACACCTGGATGATGCTGAAGTCGTTGAGATCCACGTCGTTGTCGGCGTCAAAATCGCCGAAGCTGGAGACCGTGACGGCCACGTCGTCGAATGCCGACAACTCCCCGTCATCGGCGGTCAGGCGGAGGACGTAAGCTCCGGCGGCGGAGAACGCGGCCGTCGTGTCCACGGCCGCGGGATTGCCGAACACCACGTTGCCCGGGCCGCTGACCTTGCTCCAGGTCGTTGTGACCGCGCCCGGCGGAACCGGCAGCCCGTCATCCGTCACCGTCGCGTCGAGGACCGCAGGCTTCGGTCGCATGACGACGATGTCGCTGCCGGCGTTTACGATCGGCGCCTGGTTCGGCGGCGGTCCGGCGTTCGAAACGAGGATCGACACGTCGCTCGTCACGCCCGAGTTGATGACCCGCGGCGCGCCGCCGGCGACGCTGCCGAGGAATGCCGTTGCGCCCGTGTTGATGTCCAGTCGCGTGACGGCGAACGTGCCGGCGTCGCCCGTCAGGTCGAGCGTGACGCTGCCGCCGCCCTGGAGGAAGATCGCGTAGGCTCCGCCGAACTTGCCGCACTGGCGGGTCGTGCCGGGGCTGTTGATCCTGTTTGACGCGGGGCTGAAGGCGGCCATGTTCACGCCCCGGAAGAAGTCCGCGAAGTAGCTCATCCGCAGCGCGCCCGGGTCCGTGTCCACGGTGTTGATGTTGAAGTCCGGGTAGTGCGCCCGCATCAGGCTGCCCATCGTCGGGAAGGCCATCGCCGCGACGAAGTTGCGGTGCGTGTTGCGGATGCCGAGGACGTAATCGTTGTCATACGTGGCCGGCTCGTACCAGTACTCCTCGAACCAGACGGGCTTGCCGTACTGGCGGTACGAGAGGGCGCTCTGGTACTGGGTTTCGGTGCGGCTGATCTGCACCTCGATGTAGTCGATGTTCGGGTTGTTCGCGCTGCTCGTGTCGATGCTCGTGCTGTGGCTGCCGATCGGATGGTCGTACGGGTCTTCGTCCTTCACGAGCTGGGCCTTGCGCGCCACCTCCGCCTGCCACGTGCCCCACGAGGGATTCCGCTCGTTCACCTCGCCGTACAGGCCCCAGCGGACGTTGTATGCGGCGTAACGCGCCACGCAGTACCGGAACCAGCGGTCGTCGCGGGCCTGCGTGCCCATCTTGCTCCACCAGTTGCTGTTGTCCGGGAACCCGCCGATCGTCAGCCCCATCATGATCCCGCGGTCGTTCGCGTACTGGACCATCTGGTCCAGCCGCCGGAAATAGGCCATGTCCGGCGCGTCCGTCTGCGGGTTCTTGCCGGGGAACGCCTCGGGAACGCCCGACCGCGAGTAGATCGCCAGCCAGATGCAGCCCAGAAACGTGTTGAACTTCTGCGCCTGCCGCGCGCTCATCCACGCCTGCCATTCGCCGGTCGTCAACTCCTCCGAAAACGACCACTGCGTGTCGCCCACCGGCAGAAACAGCGAACCGTCGCTCAGCTTCCAGCAGTAGCCGTCGCGCTGCAGAAAGCCGCGATAGAGCGCGTTCGCCTCCACCTCCGCCGGCGTGGGCGCAACGGCCGTGACGGTTCCCGTGATCCCGTTCAGGCCCGAATCCGCGGACGTCGTCTGGTACGACCAGTTGCCCGTGGCGGTCGCCGCAAAGCGGATCCGCCAGACGTTGCCGCCGTCCCAGAAGCCCTTCGCCGTCACGACCTTTCCCGCGGCGGCGCCGGAGGTTCCCGTGAACGTCGCGGTGACGGCCGGGCCGTTGGCGTACGGCAGCGAACCCGGCGAGGCCGCCCCGAGGGCCAGTTCGAACACGCGATAGGTCGTGACGCTGCCGGGCGGCGGATCGAGCAGTCCCACGGCGGCGCGCGTCTCGGCGATCGCGGCCAGACCGACCACCAGCGCGGCCAGCGCCGCGCCCCGACGTGGAAGACGAACCCGGAAATAGCTCATGCGAAGTCCTTCCCCCCAATGGGTGATTGTCACGTACTAACGACGCTTGGTGTCGTCGCGATTCTGCATCTCCCAGACCTTGTCGAACACCTTCGGGTCGCTGCCCCGGACGCACGCCACGTGGCCGTCGCCGAAGAGGATGTTCATTCCTCTCGTTCCGTGATTGTCCCACGGGTCCGGCACGTTGTTCCGGCTGGCGTCCACGGTCTTGGGAGCGCCAGTGATGTTGCCCGATTCGTCCGCGTCGTGCATGAGAATGGATCGGGCGGGCGTGGGATAAAGATCGCGCAGCGTCTTCATCACGTACTCGTCGTTGTCGGGGGGCGCGTAATAGGGTGCCTTGCCGGGGCACCAGCTGATCTGGGTCCTCTTGTTCGTACCGTCTCGCAGCTTCCAGCGGTACCACAGGTTGTATTCGTAGCTGGTGCCGTACCCGCCGCTCGATGTCTTCTGCGCCAACTGGTCGAAATCGTTCCGCTTCTCCGTGCCCGTGTAGATCAGCCATTCGCCCGTCGGCAGCTTGAGGGCTTTGGTTGGCGCGCGCAGTTTGTGCGTGGTCGCCGGGCAGGTGAAGCTCGCCGTGTTTTTCGCATACTTGCGGCCCCAGTTGCCTGGCGATGTGCTTACGCCGCCCATGTAAAGCACGAGCAGGTTGTCGTCCATCTGCGGCGAGCCGGTGTTCGAGGAACCGATATACGGCGTCGGCGGGTAGTACGGATCGAAATCCATGGCGTACTGCTGCAGCGCCAGGCCCAGGTCGTGGAGGTTGCCCATGCACGCGGCCAGCCTCGCCTGATCGCGCGCGTTCTTCAGCGATGGGAGCAGAACCGAGATCAGCAGCGCGATGATCGCAATGACAACCAGCAACTCGATCAGCGTGAAGCCGGCGCGGCAGACTCGCAACCGCCCCCGCGATACGGACCGAGGTCGGTGTTCGGAGGCGCTCTGCATCGTCCGAAGGAGCATCGAGATCCCGACTGGATGGACACGGTTCATGGCCACGACCTCGACAGATCCACGCCGGCCGTTCACGCCGTGCGGCCGCCCGCACGGCCGATGCCAACCCAGGGGCGGTGTGCGGTTGCCGCACGCCACCCAACTACCCCCTAGTATAATTCATCGGCGACATTCCACAAGGGGTATAACCCGGTTGTTGCACATTTTTCTTGATTTGGTCATACCATTTGGCTTGGCCGCTGCCCACATCCAGAGCCGAACATGGGCGACGCGAAGCCGTGCGTTCATAAAGTGTTTTTATTCAATGAATTATGTTCACGCATCGCGGAGTTTTGGCAAGCTTCAGCGATTGCCTCTGGACTTTGCATCTTATGGAGGGTCCCCGCCAATCCCCCCAGTGGCCGCCTTCGTAACAGGCCATTTGTGAAGCGTGGTGCCCGCTGCTGGCCACGCAGTAAACAATTCGCCGTCCCGGCCCGGATTTTGTGCGGTTTCTGCTTGCCGAAAAGGGCCGATCCGCGTTATCATGACAACGTGTGCATACAACTGCCGCGGAGGGTCAAACATCTTGATCCGGCGGTAGAGGGCGGGGCCGGGCCCGCGCGACGACTGGGGTATTACAGCGAGTTCGGAAAGGAAGGCGTGCTCATGCAGAAGCGATTGCGATGGACCGGATGGGCGGCGGCCGTGGTTTTCGGGGCGGTGGCCCGGCCCGGTCCCGCGGTGATGCTGAGCCGGTCGGGCTCGACCCTGCTGGTCGACGGACAGCCCGCGAGGCTGATCGCATACGGCGACTACGGCTTTGTCGCCGAGCAGGCCTTCGACTACGCCCAGTTCCTCGACGCGATGAACGCCAAGGGCATCAACTTCGTGCGGATCTGGTGCAACTACCATTGGTGCAATGACCTGACGCCGTTCGCCGGCGACCGCGTCAACAAGTACGACCTGCTGACGCAGAACGGGACGTTCTACGCGCGCTTGCGCAACTTCGTCGCCTACGCCGACACCAGGGGCATCGTCGTACAGGTGTGCCTCTTCGACGGCGTGGCGCTCATCGACGACGCCGAGGGCCTCCGCTGGGACAACTTCCCCTACAACAACGTCAACAACCTCCAGTCGTACCTGACGAGCCCGTCGCAGTACGACGACGTCGGCACCGAGTGGTGGAATCTGGTGAACGTGCCGCTGATCGACCGGGTCGTCGAGGAACTGGGCGACTACGGCAACGTGATGTACGAGGTCTGCAACGAGCCCGATTCGCACGGCGTGAGCGACGCCTTCAACCAGGCCGTGGTGGACCGGCTCTACGAGCGGCTCCAGCTGCCGCAGTACACCGGGAGCAAGGTGATTTGCGTCAACGCGGGCTCGACGTCGCTGCAAAGCTACGCGCTCTCGTCGCCGAAGGTGGACGTCATCGCCCGCCACATCAACGATCCGTCGCAGGCGAACGACTACAACAACCTGACCAAGCCGGTGATCGTCAGCAACGACGGCGACGCGAGCTGTTACACGGCCGCGTTCGGCGGGCTGCCCGAACCCGACCGCATCGCGCGGACCGTCACGATCCTGAACAACACGTTCGGCAGCGGCGCGGCCTTCGGCCACAACCACTTCGAGTTCCTCGACAAGGGGATCAACGGCAGCAGCTGGCGGACGACGGACTACAATCCACGGGCATCCAACACCAACATGGGCATCGTGGATACCCTCGTGCCGTACCTCGCCGAGTCCGCGCTGTGCAACACGGGGCAGCCGGTGCAGATCGACCTCGGCACGACCGATGCGGTCAACTGTCTCATTCTCCTCACCAACAGCGACGGCGACACGAGCCCTGCGGACATCGGCGGCCGGAATTGCCGGTCGAACACGAACCCCGGCGGCTCGCCCCCGGACAACTACATGTACTTCGGCGTCAACGACTCCTATGCCTATCAGGGCAGCCGGCCGTATCTCCAGATCACGATCGAGTACTACGACACGGGCACCGGTTCGCTGGTTCTCGAGTACGATTCGTCCGACACGGCCCCGTTCCCCGGCAACATCTACAAGGCCGGCGGCAGCATCGTCCTGACCGGCAGCAACACCTGGAAGCAGCACACGTACCACGTGACCGACGCCTATTTCGGCAACCGGCAGAACGTCGGCGCCGATTTCCGCATCGCCAAGGTCGGCGGCGGGTTCTTCTACCTGGACATCGTGCAGGTGGCCGAGGAAACCGGCCCGCGGCCGCCCGTGGCGGTCGTCTCGGCCTCCCCCGTGACCGGTCCGCCGCCGCTGACGGTGAACTTCGACGGCTCGGCGTCCTACGACACCGACGGCACGATCGCCGCTTACGCATGGGACTTCGACAACAACGGCACCACGGACGCCACCGGCGCGACGGCCGGCCAGGTCTACGCCGCCGAGGGCACCTACGTCGCGAAGCTGACCGTGACCGACAACAGCGGCCTGGCGGACAGCGAGGTCGTGCAGATCGTCGTCAGCGTCACGACCGGCTCGGCGTTCGCCCCGATCACGGCGATCAGCCCCTCGGGGACCTTCGCGGGCTCGGCCGTCGTCAACACGCTGACGGTCCAGGGGTTCGCCACGCCGTTCGGCGGCCTCGTCGGCCCGCCGGACGTCAACTCCGTGGAGATCATCGGCGGTTCGAGCGGCATCAATGTCGGCAAGGCCCGCAACCTGAGCACGCCGAGCGACGTGCGGACGTCGATGGTGGGCCTCCAGATGGGCTACTCGGCCCTGGGCCTCAGCGAGGCCGGCGAGCGCGTTCGCGGGTATTTCCCGCAGACAATCTATCCAGACGGTACGTCAAAGCCCGAGATCTTCATCCTCGAGTGGGCCAAAACCACCGACACGTTCCAGGTCCAGTTGCTCGGCAACGGGCCGGGGCAGGCGATCGTGATCGTCGGCACCGTGCAGATCCTGGCGACCGACTTCGCCGGGACATCGACGCAGATCGACGCGACCAGCGTCGGCCTCCAGCCGGTCGGCGGCGTGGCGGTCAACCTCGACGGGATCCCGGGCGTGTGCGGCGTGCGGGGCGTGCAGTTGCCCGCCGAGGACGGGCTTGGCGGCATCACCGGCCTCGATCCGGCGGTCATCGCGGCGTCGCCGGTCTATGCGCCCCTGCAGATCACAACCGCCCCGGAGAGCCAGACGAAGTGCCCGGGTGAGTCCGCCGTGTTTGCCGTCGCCGCGGTCGGCCGCGGCCAGCTTGCCTATCAGTGGCAGAAAGACGGCACCAATATCGACGGCGCCACGGGCTTCAGTTACACGATCGGTTCGGTGACGGCGGCGAACGCGGGCAGCTACCGGTGCGTCGTGACAGGCGCCTGCGGCAGCGTCGAGTCGGCGGCGGCGACGCTGACCGTCCGTGCCGCGACGGCAATCACGCAGCAGCCGGCGAACCAGCAGGTGGCGCCGGGGGCCACGGCCGTCTTCACCGTGGCGGCCACGGGCGATGGCTCGCCCAGCTATCGCTGGCGCAAGAACGGCGTCGATCTCTTCGACGGCGGAAACATCTCGGGCGCCGCGACGGCCCAGTTGCAGGTCGTCGGGGTCGGCCCGGGCGACGTGGCCGGCTATCGCTGTGTCGCTACCGCCGGCTGCGGGATTGCCGTGTCGAACGAGGCGGCCCTGACGCTCGCGAGGGCCCCTGCCGACTTCGATCTGGACGGCGACGTGGACCTGGCCGACTTCTCGGCGTTCCAGGCGTGTTTCAACGGCCCGAACCAGGCGGCGGCCGCGGGTTGCACCGGGAATGCCGACTTCGACGACGACAACGACGTCGATCTGTCGGACTTCGCGACCTTCACAAGCTGCTTCAACGGCCCGAACCGGCCGCCGGCCTGCGACTGACCGTCGTCCGGCAGGGCCGCAGATCGAGAGCCGTCACGCCCGGGAGAGGTGCCGCCGGGCATAGGCGGCCAGGCCCGCGAGGGCCGACAGGACGCTGACGACGCTCAGCGGTTCGGGGATCTGTCCGGGCGTCATGTCCACGCCCAGCAGTGACTCGAACGTCCCGTCGAAATCCTGGATCAGGAACGAGAGCGTGTACTGGCCCGTGTCCGGCAGGAGCACCGACACCGACCTCCAGCCCACGTTCACATCGTCGCCAAGGTAATGGCCCGGCGTGTTGTACTCGAAGAGCGTCTGCGCGCCGGTCGGCGTCAGCAGCGAGCCCACCGCGGCATCATAGAACGGCGCCACGTCCCCGAAATCGAAGAAATACGAGAAGCTCAGCGTCTCGCCCGCGTTCGCCGTAAATGTCTGGCTCAGCGTTGCCACGGTCGAGCCGCTCGTGTTCGTGCTGTGCAGCGACGCGAACAGCGTGCCTTCCCGTGCCGTCCACCAGCCGCCGGCCGGCGGCTGCGCCAGGCCCAGGAAGTCGCGTGCCCGCTCCTTGTCCACGGCGAGCACGGTCCCCGTCGTCGTCCAGCCCGAAAGGCCGCTCTCGAAGCCCCCGTTCGTCACCAGGGCCCACGACGCCCCGTTCGAGCCCAGCACGGTCAGTCCCGCCGCCGCGATCCACACGAAACGCTTCATGGTCCGGTTCTCCTTTCGAGTCGTTCTCCTGGTCATGGTCCTTTCCCCTTGCTCAGCCCGGGCACGCCGCCGGATTGTTCGGGCCGTTGTAACACGCCTGGAAAAACTGGTAGTCCGCCAGGTCCACGTCGTTGTCGTCGTCGAAGTCGGCATCGTCACAGCCCGCCTGTGTCGGCGGACGGTTCGCGCCGTTGAAACAGAGCTGGAACCTGCCGAAATCACTGATGTCCACGTCGCCATCGCCGTCCGCGTCGGCCACCGGGCACGTCATGGCATCGATCGCGTCGTCGTCCATCACATTGGTGCCGTTGAGCAACTGGCCCTTCAGCCAGCCGCTCGTGTCGCCGGGCACGAACCCGCAATCGGCAATGCGGAAGCCGAAGAGGGCGTCGTCGATGCCGTCGCCGGTGACGTCGCGGACGATGGGCGGCCGCACGGCCTGCGCCTCGACGCCGGACCGGCCGAAGCGGACGGTGGCGTTGTTGAGCGTCCGCACGTCAAACACGGTACTGCCGAGCACGGCCACATAGACCGTATTGGGGCGATCGAGGCAGATGGAGTTCGGCGTGCGGTTCGGCTCGATGTCGATCGCGAACCGCGGCGCGGCGGCAATCGTCAGGTCCTCGAGGATCGGCGTGACTTCGCTGCCCTGCGGCCGCGAGAGGGTGGCCTCCACCTGAACGAAGCGGCCGATGATCCCCAGCCCGATGAGGCTTCCGCCATTGGTCACGGGCTGCCAGGCCTTCGCCGACAGACCCGCCTGGGTGTCGGCTCCGCGGACTCTGACCGTAACGCCTGTTCCGGCAGGCTCCTGACTCGTCCAGGAACAGCAGCCCCACTCCTTCCCGTCCGTCCCGCCGTCATGCACGACCGTCCACGTCCCGGACGGGTAGGTTGTCGTCAGCTGGGTCCCCGTCATGTCGCTGTAGTTGTAGACGGAACCGCCGATCGTGACCGTCAGATCCACGGCGCCAAGACCGTCCGCACCGCCATTCGGGTCGATCCGCATGACGGTGCCGGAACCGTTGTTCGTCACCCAGATCTTGAGGTTGCTGTCCACGGCGACACCCGTCGGATCGCTCCCCACGGCGATCGTCTTCAACACGGTACCGGCGTTGTTCAGACGGCAGATCCTGTTGCTCGTGCTCGCGGCAACCCAGACGTGATTGTCCGCCGGCGACACCGCCAGGCCACGCGCGCCGGAGGCGCCGATGTAGTAGTCCCCCACCTGCGTTCCGTCGTGCGCGAACTTTCGCACTCTGTTGTCGCTGTATCGGGCGTTCCAGACGAAACCGTTCGTGTCGATTGCCAGCCCGTAGGAGTAGGGAGACGGCAGCCGCCTGCCCGTCATGGTGTTCAGATCAAAACGAAGCAGGTCGCAACTGGAGCAGTTGCTCGACGCGGACCACAGGATATTGCTTGAATCAATGAACCCGCCGTAGCCGCCCACGCCGTACGCGCCGTTGCTGAAGCTTGCGATGCGAGCCCCGGTCGCGTTGTCCAGCTTCCAGAACGTCGAAGTGGCCAGGCCGCCGACCCAGATGTTGTTGTCGGGACCGACGGAAACATGACGGGACTCGGCCGTGCCGGGGAGGATCTGGAACACGAGAATCGCCTCGTCCTCCGCATCCTGCACGAGAGCCGGGGCGCCGTCGGGCTTGACGACCGTATCATTGATGGCCGGCCATGCGAGGATGTTGCCGAGGCCTCGCGACGTCTTGATGAGCCCGTCGCCGTCGCGGTCCACGCACGTGTTGTAGCTGAATGGCGGAGCCAGGTACTGCCCCGTCGGATCGGGCGTGAACGAGCCGTCGGCGTTCTTCCGGCCGCGCGTCCCGCCGACAACCAGGCCGATCTTCACGATGCACGAAGGACGCGACTTCACGCGATCGCCGCACCACACGTTACCGAGCTTGTCCACGGTCGTGCGCGACGGATTGGACGCATACCCCTGCGGGGCGCTGCGGTATTCGCCCAGAATCTGCCCCGTGTTCACGTCGATCCGGACCACCGTCCCATGACCCGTGGCCGCGATGTTGATAAACGGATACGGCGCGACGACTGCGCGATTGATCTGCAACTGGTCCGCCACGTCGTGATTCAGATTGACCAGCGTGCCCTCGTCGAAATCGGCGTTCGTCGTGTACGTGCGACTCTCGCCGCCGGTACACGGACTGTTGCCTGCGGCGAGCCCGACGCCGACAACGCATGTGGCCGCAAACGCGGCGAGCGCACCGGCCCAACCTCCCGGAATCGTTCGTGATTGCATCCTGTGTCCTCCTCTGGTTCCGGCGGCATTCGCGCGCGAACGGCGCAAAGGAACCGCCTGCATCGGACAACCAAACCCAAACATGTCAACGACACCAACGAAGGGACGACAACGTGATCGCTGCCAGAGTCACACGTCACACCCTTGACCGACCAGCCATGCCTTGGCGAATACCTTCAAGGCTCGACTGTCGAACGATCGTCATACTAGGGTCTTTTATCCACTGTGTCAAGACGTTTATCGCTCCAGGCAAAAGGTTTTTTCACACAAATGCCATTTGTTATTGCGATGACTACAGTCGTATACATCCGGTGGGCCTTGTTTGTTGGCCATTGCCTTGGCTTGCGGCCGCAGGCCCTCGGTACAAACCCGTAATTGACAGGCTGGCACGGGGATGCGAACATCGCCCGTCTAGCCGAAAGGACGTACTATGCTGGGTGGACTTGGAAACCTCGCCGGGCTGCTCAAGCAGGCGAAGCAGATGAAGGAACAGATGGAGCAGATGCAGGCCGAGCTGGAGCGCCGCACGTTCGACGCGGACGCCGGGGCCGGCCTGGTGATCGCCACGGTAAACGGAAAGGGCGACCTGGTCGGGATCAAGATCGACCCCAAGGCGGTGTCCGACATCGAGATGCTGGAAGACCTCGTGAAGGCGGCCGTCGCCGCCGCCAACGCCAAGAGCCGAGAGGCCGTCAAGGCCGAAATGGCCAGGTTGACGGGCGGACTTAATCTTCCCGGTCTATCGGAAATGCTTGGAGCTGGGCAGTAGCGCCGATGTCGCAGGCACTACCGGAACCGCTGCAACGTCTGATGCGACAGCTTGAGGCGCTGCCGGGGATCGGGCCGCGAAGCGCCGAGCGGATCGCATTTCATCTGCTGCGAGCCGAGAGAAGCGAGGCGCTCGGGTTGGCCGATGCCATCCAGGATGTCAAAGAGAAGCTGCGGAATTGTTCTCAGTGCTTTAATCTTACGGACCAAGACCCGTGCGCGATCTGCGCGGATCCGCGTCGGGACCGCTCGGTCATCCTCGTGGTGGAGCAGCCCAAGGACATCCTTGCGCTGGAGGCCACGGGGGTCGTGCGTGGCGTGTATCACGTGCTCATGGGACACATCGCGCCGCTGGAGGGCATCGAGCCGGGCGACCTGACGATCGAGGCCCTGATCGCCCGCGTTCGTCGCGGCGGCGTGGCCGAGGTCGTACTCGCGACAAACCCGACGGTTGAAGGGGATGGCACGGCACTGCACCTGCACAGTCTTCTTGGCCCGCTCGGAGTCAAGGTGACGCGGCTCGCCCGCGGGCTGGCCGTAGGGTCGCAGGTGGAGTACGCGACCCGCGCCATGCTCGAGGCCGCGATTCTGGGCCGTACGTCCATGTAAATGCTCGGGTTACAAACGGCACGGCGGGCCGGCCCCTGTCGCGCCGGCGAGGTTCTTGCGCGGCGCCAGCCCCTACAGCCGCGCCGGTTTCGCCATTCTCTCTCCCGCCTGCGCCGTGCGCGGGCGGGGCTGGACGCACGCGAGGGGATTGTTTGTTATAATGGTTCGTGATGTCGCAGTTTCTCTCACAGATTCCGTCGCAGGCCATGCGCCAGGAGCAGCGGCTGACGCCGCAGCTCATCCAGTCGATGGACATCCTCCAACTCCCGTTGGCGGCGCTGGAGGCCCGGATCAACGAGGAACTGGACCGCAACCCGCTGCTGGAGCGTGTCGAGAACGGCCATGCGCACGCCCCCGAACATCCGCCCGCGGACGCCTCGAAGGGGGCAAACCCGGAGGCGGTCGCGTTCACGCGGCTGGCCCGGATGTCGCGGGAATACGGCCTAGACGACGGCGACGAGCCGGCCTACGCCGGGCGGGCCCATGCGCCGTCGGGCGAGCGGGACGCCAAGCTCGACGCGATGGCCAACAGCCCCAGCCGGCCGGTCTCGCTCCAGGAATACCTGCTCCAGCAATGGGGCCTCGAGGAGGTCGAGCCCGACATTCGAAAGGCCGGCGAGCAGATCATCAACAACATCGAAGACGACGGGTGGCTCAAGACGGAACTCCGTGAGATCGCCCGGCAGACGGACCCGCCGATGGCGGAGGACCTGCTGGAGCGGGCCCTGGAGCGGGTTCACCTGCTCGAACCGGCGGGGATCGGCGGCCGCAACCTGCGCGAGGTTCTCCTGATTCAGCTCGCCGGGCTGCCCGGGAACCACGACCTGGAAGAGAAGCTGATCGAGAACCACCTGGAAGACATCCAGAAGAACCGCTACCCGGCGATCGTGAAGGCGACGGGCCGCACGATTGAGGAGATCAAGGAGGCGGTCGCCCGCATCAGCCGGCTGCACCCGAAACCCGGCTACCTCGTCGTCGGCCGCGACGCACCGCCGATCATCCCGGACGTCATTGTGGATTATGCCGAGGACGGCGAGGGGTACACGGTGCGCCTGGCGCGGGGCAATTCGCCGCGTCTGCGGATCGCGCCGGTGTACCGGAAGATGCTGGAAGGGTCGGAGGGGAGCAAGACGGACCGGGATTTCCTGCGCCGCAACCTGGAGTCGGCGCGGGCGCTGATGGACGCGATCCACTATCGGCGCGACCGGCTGCTGGAACTGACGAAGGTGGTGGTGGAGCGTCAGCGGGAGTTCCTGGAACAGGGCCCGCAGGCGCTGAAGGTTCTGCGGATGAGCACGCTGGCGGAGGAGTTCGGCTGCGACCCATCGACGGTGAGCCGGACGGTGGCGGACAAGTACGTGCAGACCCCGCGCGGGATCTACCCGCTGCGGTATTTCTTCACCGGGGGCACGGAGAGCGCCGAGGGCGAGGAAACGAGCTGGGACAGCGTTCGGGCCCGCGTGCAGGACATTATCGCGAACGAGGACCCCAACGACCCGCTCAGCGACGAGCAGGTGGCGGCCCGGCTCCAGGGCGAAGGGCTGACCGTTTCGCGGCGTACGATCGCGAAGTACCGGCAGATCCTGAACATCCCGCCGGCGCGAGAGAGAAGAAAGTACTGAGTGCCGAATACGGAGGAGGGCCCCCGGGCGAGCGGTATGGCTCCGCACCGCCGGGGTCCGGTCGTCGGCACGACACGCGACCCGGGGGTTGCGGCCGCGCGGCGGCGGTGCTATTGTGGCCCCGTGGCGCGGTGGTAACGCTGGACACCCATGATCGTTGCTGAGATCGCGCAGATTTCGGACGCCTCATTCGCGGCCATCTGGGAGGCCCTTGCGCGGAACTGGGCGCTGGGGTCCATCCTGCTGACGGTGGTGACGCTGGTCGTCGCGCCCTGGCTGATTCTCCGCAAGTACGTCCGGATCATGTTCAACATCCTGAAGGACACGCCGCCGCCGCTGTCGATGGGGCCGCGCGATTTTCTGCGGATCCAGGGTGAGATGGTGAGCTTCCGGGCGTTCGACGGGCTCGGTCTCCGGGGGATGTTCCTCTTCGGCGGGCACGGGGGGCGGCCGAAGGGCATGATCCTGTTCGCCCACGAGTTCGCGAGCGACATGTACAGCTGCGCGCGGTACTGCCGGCCGCTGCTCGATGCGGGGTACGACATCTTCACGTTCGACTTCCGGGGGCACGGCGGCTCGAGCAACCTTGAGAACTACCAGGCCCGTCAGTGGGTCACAAACCACGAGGTGGCCGACATGATGGGCGCCCTGGCCTACGTCGAGGACTGGCTCGAGGCGCAGGGACGGCCGCGGGAGGTCGGCCTGTTCGGGATTTCGCGCGGGGCGGGGGCGGCGATTC
The DNA here is from genome assembly GCA_964617875.1 of uncultured Planctomycetales bacterium. Lineage (GTDB taxonomy): Bacteria > Planctomycetota > Phycisphaerae > UBA1845 > PWPN01 > CAZMVY01. The sequence goes on from CAZUAI010000018.1 coordinate 46,253, forward strand.
TGGCGGCGTCGCGCAACCCGTGCGTCCGGGCGATCATCTCCGACAGCGGCTTCAGCAACGACACGACGCTCGAGCACCTGATGAAGCGGTGGGCGTACATCTTCGCGAAGGTCCGGTTCGTGTACGAGAACCACCCGCCGCAGTTCTGGCAGTTCCTGCGGTGGCTTCTGTTCCGGGAATGCCGGCGGAAGCTGCACTGCGAGTTCCCGTCGGTCCGCCGGGTCCTGTCGCGGATGAAGCCGCGGCCGGTGCTGTTCATCCACGGCGAGAAGGACAGCTACATTCCGTACGAGCAGACGGAGCTTCTCTACGCGCTCGCCCGCCGTCCGAAGCACCTGTGGATCGTGCCGGGCGCCAAGCACAACCAGTCGGTCATCACGCAGCCGCAACGCTACGCGGACCGGACGGTGGCCTTCTTTGACAGATATCTCGCGGGGGCCGGGGCGGCGGAGCCGTCGCATGCCCTGGATGAATCGACAACCCCGGACATCCGGCCGGCGCTCGTGCTCGGCCGACGCGGAAGCAGGCGGCGCGCGAAGGCCGGCTGAGCGCCGCGTTCCCCCGACTACTCCGTCGCGCCTTTATCCGCTGTGGTGCCTTCGTCGGCGAGGCGTTTTTCGAGCTGGACGGCGAGTTCGGCGGCCTGCGTGTCCGTGGGGAAGCGGCGGTGCCAGTCGAGCAGGACGGCCCGGGCCTGCTCGATGCCGGCGCGGACGACCTCGGCGGCCCAGCGGGCGATGGCAGCCAGCACATCGGCGCGGATGCGGTCGAACTGGCCGGCGGACCGGACGAAGCGCTCCGTGTCGGCCGCGTCGAAGACCATGCCCGCCGCCTGCACGGGGGCCAACGCGCTCATCCGCATGATCATCTGGAGGGCCAGGTCGTCGGCGAACCGCGATGCGCCCGAATCGGCGGGCTCGTTGCGCTGCTGCAACGCGCGGGACGAGGCCGTCATCTCATGCCAGAGCGCGGCGAGGCCGTCGCGGCCGGCGTCGTGGATCCGCGATTCCATGCGCTCCCGCGCCTGGCGGACGATCTGGCGGGACAGCTCTTCGCTCAGGGGGCTGGCGGCGGGGGTGTTCGCGTAGGCCGCGGCCGTGTCGATCAGCTCGCCGATATCGGCCGTGCGGAGGTTGTCGAGATCGACACACGCGCCGCCGATCTGCTCGATCGCGTCGATGTCGGCGTCGGTGAAGCGTTCGGACGTCAGGGCGACCAGCTCCTTGGAGCGGGCGGTGGCCAGATAGCGCTGGGCGGCCAGGGCCCAGGGGTCGGTGACGCGCGGCGGGACGTTGACGGCGGGCGCCGGGGCGACGGCGGCCGCGGGGCGGGAGCCTGCCGCGAGGCGCCGGGCCCGCGCGAGCGGGTGATTGGGCGGCAGCGCCGGCGGGCGCACCGCCGGGCGGGGCGGGGCGGCGGGAGACGGCTCGCGATCGGGGTCTCGTGCGGGCGTGCCGTGCGGTGCGGCGGATTCCAGGTCCAGGAAGCCGATCTCGCGTCCCCGAGCGAGCTGCTGCACGCGGGCGGCCTCGCCCCGAACCAGGTTGAGCCGCGCCATCCGCGCGACCGAGAACCGGAGATTGACCGACAGCGGCAGGACCGGCCGCAGCGGGGAGGGCAGCGACAGCACGATCGTCTCCGCGAGCGCCATCAGGTCTCCGCCCGCCGAGACGACGAGCTTCTCGCCGGCGAGCAGCCGCTCGAGGATGGAGGCGATCCAGGCGTCGCCGATCTGCCCGACGGCGCGGGCGAAGACGTCGAGCGCCGGCGGCCGCGTGCGGAGGACGAGGGGGACCTGCGGCAGGGTCGTCGCGGAGCGGTCCAGGTCCGGCTCGGCGTCGAGCGAGCGGTGAGCGGCGATCGCCCGCAGGACGTCAAACGGATTGTTGTGGAAGCCGGCGAGCGTTTCGGCATCGAAGACGAAGGCCCGCGTGAGGGTGCGCTGCCCGCCGCGTCCGGTCGGCTCCTTGCCGGCGTAGACGCTGTAGAGAAGGGCGTAGCGGCCGGTGCTCAGGGCGCTGAACGAGACGCCGCACTCGCCGGGCGCATCGCCGCAGAGCCCGTCGCCGGACGGGGCGCGCGTGGCGATCTCGGCGGACTCGCTGCGCTGCAGGCCGGGGCTGGTCGCGAGGATGCGGTATCCCTGGCCGACCGCGGACCGCATGCAGGTGAAGACGGCCTGGTCGCAGACTATCCCGCTCGAACCCGGTCGATGATCCATTCGAACGGCTCCAGGATGCCGCGCGGGGCGGCGTGCAGCGGGATGGGCACCACGTTGTCCTCTTCGTCATGGGCGAAGCCGAGGGCGCCGACGGTGCTGGCGGCGAAGAACTCGACGTGCTCGAAACGGGTCTGGCAGATGTTCCACATGCGGTTGAGGTTCGTTTCGGCGAACGCCCGCGGGTTGTCGAAGCACTCGGGGCAGTAGTCGGCCTTGCAGAGGACGACGGCGATGGGGTTCTTGGCCTTGCCGCCGCGTCGGGTGGCGAAGGACTTGTCGACGTAGCTCATCAGCTTGAGGGCGAAGTAGTCGGGGTGGGGCGAGCCGGAGGCGGCGACGGCGGCGTCGATCAGCACGAGGGCCCCCGCGCTCTTGGCGAGCAGCCCGGTGATGGCCTTGTAGGTCTGGGGCGTTTCGACCTCCTGGGAGAGGGCTTCGCCGGCCATGTCCGGCAGGAGGAGGTCGAACCACTCCTCGCGGTCGGCGTCGCGGTGCCGGACCTGGTAGTAGGCCCACTTCCAGTTATCGACCTCGAGCGGCGTCTTCGGCGGGAACTGGCGGGCGCTCATGTGGCCGATGACGGACTGCTGGAGATTGACCGAGTAGGCGCCCTTGGGGATCGCGTCGAAGCCGCCGGCGCGCTTCGAGAGCATGTCGAGCAGAAACCCGAGATAGACGGTCTTGCCCACGTTCGACTCGCCGAGGATGGTGATGATCTTCGGCTGGCGCTGCTGGACGATGGCCTCTTCGATGAGCGACATCGGCGCGCCGCACGTGGCGCAGAGCATCGCGTCGGGGGGGTTGGTCCGCTCGCAGATCAGGCACTGGCTGGAATCGAAGGTTACACCCGCAGGCACGTGAGGGCTCCTTGGCGCGGTCCGGCGCTACTCCTCGTTCATCCAGGGCGCGTCCGCGAAGCTGAGCGCACACCGGAACCCGACGTTGTGCGTGCGGGCAAGCGCGATGTGGCCGGTCCGGAACAGCCCCGTGGCCTGTGATTCAAAGTACGTATCGAAGGCGCCGCCGCGCGTGGCCTTCATGTCCATCTCGGCGATGATCGGCGCGCCGGTGTCCGTGGTGATGGCGATGTCGCCGTCCACCCACTCCCAGACGTTGCCCACGAGCTGCAGCACGCCGTTGGGCGCCGCCCCGGCCGGGTAGGCGGTCACCGGCGCGGTCTCGCCCAGGCCCGACGCCCAGATGTTGCACCGGCCGCGGTCCATGGCATCGCCCCAGGGGAAGCGGCGGAGCAGGTCCGTCTCGCTGCGAATCCGCCACGTGGCCGCCATCTGCCATTCGGCCTCGGTGGGCAGCCGCTGGCCGATCCACTTCGCGTAGGCGTCGGCCTCGTACCAGCTGATCCCGACCACGGGGTGGTCCGCGAGCGAGCGGTTGTGCCGGCCTTCCCGCCAGAAGCGCGGGCCGGGATAGCCGGTCTGGTCGCGCATCTGGATCAGGTGCGGCCAGATCGCCTTGGGCCACAGTTCGAAGTCCTCGTACGCGCCGGCGTCCACGAACTTCTGAAAGCGGGCGTTCGTGACAGCGTGGATGTCGAGGAGGAACGGCTCGACATCGACCTCGATGTCGGGCAGTCCCGGCGCGTCAGTCAGCGTCTGGGGCAGGCTGGCACGGCCGGCGGGGACGACGGCCATCTGCTTTTCCAGGTAGTCGGCGACGTCCTGCAGGATGGTCTTCGCCTGCGGGTGGTTCGCCCATTCGTGCATCCGGCGGAGGATCACCACGTGGCGTTCCTGGCGGAGCAGTTCGCGGAGCGGATCGCCGTCGGGTTTCTCGGCGGGGGCCGGCACGAACGTCCGGTCCTGCCGGACCGGCGCGCTCGGCGGGCCCGGCGTCTTCTCGCTTCCGCTCTTCCGGGAGAACAGCCTCAGCGGCATGGCCTGCCTTTCGATTCTCACACACCCATCGCGCGACGCTTCACGTCACGACGCAACTTCATCAGCGCGGGATCGACGTCCGTCGCCTCCGCGCCCGCCGGTTCGGCCTCCGGTGCCTCGGCCGCCGCCGGGGGCGGCGCCGGCGGGGCCGTGATGGCCCGCTCGATCTCGCGTTGCAGCGACCCGATCTGCCCCAGGAAGCCGAGCATCTGGTCGCGGGACGAAACCAGCAGGCTCTCCCGCTCCGTGATCTTCTCCTCGCGCTGCCGGACTTCGTCGCGCTGCGCCGCGATCGTCGCCTGCAGCTGGTCGAGTTCGGCACGAACGGTCTTCAATCGCTGTTCTTCGGCCGTCAGGCGGGCCTGCTTGTCGTTCAGGGAGCTTGCGGCGGCGTCGAGTTCGGCCTTCTGCTTCGCCGCCGCCTGCTCCTGGGCCGCGACCGCCTTCGATCGTTCGTTGAGCGTGCGCTCCACCTCGGCGAGGGACTGCTGCATCTCGCGGAGGGTCTTCTCCTGCTCGTTCAGTGTTGCGGCGCGGGCCTTGAGGCGGTTTTCGTGTTCACGCAACGCCCCGAATACCTGATCCAGCTCGCTGGACAGGTTGGAGGCCGCCGGCGAGATGTCCTGGGCAACCTGCTCGCTCACGATCATGCTCCCGTGGGGCGGGCAGACGGGGACGTCGTCTGGCCTGCCGCTACAGACCTCAACACGGCGCACGGCGGGGAACGTCCCGCGAAGGCGCGCCGACTACACTGTTTTCGGTCATTGGGCCACTCGACTTTCGGACGCACCGGGATGCCGGGTGGCAATAACGAGCGGGATCCTCCGTGGCCGCCGGGCCGATAACACCGGCATGTTCGGACGCGGCGTGCCCGAATACGCCATGACGTTCCCTGTGCGGCGACGGGTGGTCCGCCGATCAAACCCGATAACCGACGCTAAATCCGGACCCTCCATCGAGCGATATACCGTTAGGGCAGGGCCGGCGCCCGCGCAAGAGGGCCTGACCGGGCGTGCCCGGGCGTCTTCGTGAACGACGAATGCCGAGTCGGCTGCTCGCAGCACCCATGCCGATCCCAGTCGATGACCTCTGTGCGGAGAGCGAGACGACGGCCCCCCCGTCGTCGTGTGTGCGCGTCGTCGGGCCGCGTTCGCGGGCGCGGGTCTTCCGCGGGCCCCCGGCGGCGGGACGGCCGGTGCGCCGGGCGGTCATTCTTGAGGCGGACGACCTGGGCCTCATGTACGCCTTCAACGAGGGCATCCGGCTCGCCCACCGCGAGGGCTGCCTGACGAGCACGTGTCTGCGGGCCAACGGATATGCGTACGAGCACGCGATCGACGTGGTGGTGCCGTCGTGTCCGCAACTCGGCCTGGGCGTGCACCTGTCGCTGAACGAGGGACCGCCCGTTTCGCCGCGGGCGCGCGTGCCGCTGCTGCTGGATCGGGGGGGGCATCTCCGCGCGGGTTTCTCCTGGCTGATGCGCCTCGCGCGAACGGTCGAGGGCCGCGACCAGATCGAACGCGAGCTGCGGGCGCAGATCGAACGGATCCTCGGCGACGGCCTGGCGATCGACCACCTCAACTCGCACAAGCACGTGCACATGATTCCGGAGATCTTTGGCATCACGTGCGGGCTCGCCCGGGAGTATGAGATTCCGTGCGTCCGCCTGACCCGCGAGCCGGCCCACCGGGCGCCGGGACTGCGGCGGCGCATCGAGCCGTTCCTCAATGCGAACCGGATCAAGCACGCGCTGCTGAACCGGTTCGCGACGCGAAACGCGGCGATCGCGGCGGAATACGGTGTGCTGACCACGGACGCGTTCGTCGGCGTGACCTACACCGGCGGCATGTCGCTCGACACGATCGCCACCGGGCTGGAGGCGTGCGGCGAAGGCTGCGTCGAGGTGCTCCTGCATCCGGCCGTCGGCCCGGACCCGCGGGACGCCGGCCACACATCGCCGTTCTACGCATGGTACATCCCCGACCCGGCGCGGGCCGAGGAACTGCGGACGCTGACGTGGGGCGCGCTGCCCGACTGGCTGAGGCGCGAGCAATGGCAGGGCATCACGCACGCCGCGTGGGCGCGTGCCGCCGGATCGCGGAGGCCACGGCGCCTCGCCGTCGAGGCGAACGACGACATCCGACACTTGTGCGACAGCATCGTTGTCCGCAACCCGCCGTGGGTCTCGGCGGCACAGGCGGATGCGCGGGCCTTCGCCGAACTCGTGCTGAGCCGCACCCGGCCGGGGGACCGCGTGCTCGACCTCGGGACCGGCACGGGCATCCTCGCCATCTGCCTGGCGCGGGCGGGCCGGATCGCGGTGGGGACCGACGTGTCGGCCGCCGCCGTCCGCAACGCACGGCGAAACGCCGCACGAAACGCCGCGGTGTGCGAGTGCTATGGCTCGGACCTGCTGGATTCCGTGAAGGGCCGGTTCGACCTCATCGCGTTCAATCCGCCGTACAACGTCGGGCCCGACGGGTTCGTCGTGAACGTGGCGAAGAACCTCGTACGACGGATCCCGTGGGTGCAGCGCAACTGCGGGCGCGTGATGCCGGGGGCGGTCGTCCGCTTTCACCAGCACCTGTTGCGAAGGCTGATGGCGAAGGCCCCCGACCGCCTGGTCGCCGGCGGTTGTGTCCTGCTGCACGCGTTCGGGGCCGAGGTGGCCGACCTCTGTCGCGTCCTGCCGCCGGGCGCGGTCGTTCAGATCCTCGAGCATCCGTCGCTGACCCCGCACGGCACCGTGGGGCTGTGCATCACGCCGCGATAGCCGACACGGGGCATTGGCCTGACCCTGCCGCCTCCGGCCGGTCGCGTATCCGGCGACGAACGACCGCGAACCGCGCCAGAGTCGAGGCTGGTCTTGTCCGCCCCCCGTCCGATCGCGTGACGTTCTACAGGTCCTTCAGCAGAGTCCTCATGAAGGTGGAAACCTTCTCCACGGATGGCACGTGCAGCCGTTCGTTGGGCGTGTGGACATCCAGCAGCGTGGGGCCCACGGAGATGATCTCGATGCCCGGGTACTTTTCCGCGATGAATCCGCATTCGAGCCCGGCATGTACCACGATGGTTTCCAGGGTCCGGCCCAGTGCCTTTTCGTACGAGGCAAGGGCCTGCTTGTAGAGCATGGAATCCGGCGCCGGCGGCCACGTGGGGAACGTGCTGCCGCGGACCGAGGTCGCGCCGGCATTCCTCACAATGTCTTCGACCATCTGCGAGAACGCCTCCAGCTTTGCCGGATCGAAACTCCTGTGGAAGACCCTCAGCCGGGCCGCGCCATCGACCAGGTTGACCGTGCCGATGTTGTTGGACGTTCCCGGGAGCCCCGGGAACTGCGTGGACCACTCGTAGACATCCTGCGGGATATCCAGAAGCAGCGCGAACAATGTCGCCGAATCCGCCAGGGAAGCCGCCGTGGAAGGGGTTGTCTGCTGCCTGGTGAGGGTCATCGTCAGCCCCGTTTCCTCGGGATACTCCTGCTGGAGCGTCGCGAGAAACGACGTGATGCGTTGCTTCAGGGCATCGGCGTCCTCTGCGGCAACGGCCAGGGCGACGACGGCGGAAGGCGCAATGGCGTTGTCCGCCGTTCCGCCGTCAAACGCGATGACCCGAACGGGAACCGTGTCCTTCAGCGTCCGGGCGGCCAGTACATTGGCATTGGCCCGGTTCTTGCCCGCGGAAATGCCCGAATGCCCTCCCAACAAGCCGCTGATGTCAAGATTGTAGACCTCCCATTCGTTCGGAAGATCGGCGGGAGGCATTGGCAGACTGATATCTATCTTGGTGCCGCCTGCCGCCCCCAGGGCGAGGCTTCCCTCGGTTTCCCAGTCGAGATTGACGTAGCGCCTCGCCGTGATCGCATCGGGGAGGAGACTGGCGGCGCCCGACATGTCAACCTCTTCGTCGGTGGTAAAGACCAGTTCGAGCGGTGGCCGATCGATGCCGGGCTCGCTCGCAAGGAAGAGGGCGATCGCCACGCCCATACCATCATCGGCCCCGAGGGTTGTTCTGTCGGCGTGCAGCCATTGGCCGTCACGGATCAGGGTAATCGGGTCGGTCGTGAAGTCGTGGGGTGAGTCGGCGGTCTTGGCGCACACCATGTCGATATGCGCCTGCAGGGCCACCGGCGGCTCGTTTTCGCGTCCCTGAGAGCCGGGCACGGAGATGATGACGTTTCGGGCGGCATCGGTCTTGCCGGCCAGGCTTCGTTCCTGAGCCCAGTTCACCAGCCAGGCCGAAATGCGTTCTTCGTTTTTGGAACATCTCGGCACCTGACTGATTTCCCGGAAAATCGGAGACTGTAGCATCATTACAGAGTGATCCCGTGGTATTCCGGCCGGCTTTCGCGTATTCCGCGTGTTTCGCGGTTCGATTCTGTTTGGGGACCGCGAAATACGCGAACCACGCGAAAAGCGGCTCGATATCCGCCGATCGCGACGGCGAGAACTCTGTAATGTTGCTACACTCTCGAAAATCGCAATGATCTTCTGTGTGTCGGGGCCATCGGGCTCTTCGGGCGTGCCTCCGCAGCAACCGGCCACCAGGCCGCAGGCAAGGGTTGTGCTCACGAGCCAACGGGACAGAATTGCGTCGATCGGGTTGCCGAACATGGTACACCTCATGCTTTCGGCCGTACGGATGGGCCCGACAGGGAACTCGATTCCGCGAGGGGCGGGGGCGTGGCTTCGGGACGGGGGCCGCTGACAACTCATGCCGGCCTTTCCGGGGACCCTTGCCGCCGACCAGCCGACGCTTGGGCCCCGTTTCGCGGAGTCGTGCCGTCGTTCCGAGTGCCCGTGGATCGTCCACGGGCCGCGCGGGGGCAGCATACCGGCTGGTCCGGACGTCCTCAAGACCGGGGGTCAACAACGAGGACGCACAGGAATGCCATCGCCGGCAGGTCGGCGGACGGAAGGCCGTCGCCGTGGATTGGCGCGAGGCTTGGGATACAATGGCGCGCCGGCAATGGGTCGGTGTCCGTGGCGGTGGAGTCAAGCGATGCGGAAGCACGGGTGGTTTCGTGAAACGGTCGTGGCGGCGGTTGTTTCGTCGTGCGGCGCGGGCGTTATCCGCGCGGCGGAGGAGGCGGGCTTTGTGCCGATCTTCGACGGCAGGACGCTCAACGGATGGGACGGCGATCCGACGTTGTGGCGGGTCGAGGACGGAGCGATCACCGGTCGGACGTCGGCCGAGGCGCCGATCAAGGTCAACAACTTCCTGATCTGGCGGCAGGGCGAGGTGGACGACTTCGAGCTGCGGGTCGAGTTCCGCATGGCCGGGGGCAACAGTGGCATCCAGTACCGCAGCTTCGAGAACGAGAAGGAGTGGGGCCGGTGGGTCGTGGGCGGCTACCAGGCGGACATCGACGACGCGGACGCCTTCACCGGGTCGCTCTACGGGGAGCGCTACCGCGGCATGCTCGCGACGCGCGGCGAAAAGACCGTGATCGGCGAGGACCACAAACCGAAGGTCGTCGGGCAGGTCGGCGACCGCGAGCAGCTCAAGGCGGCCGTCCGGCACGGCGACTGGAACGAGTACCGGATCGTCGCTCGCGGCAACCGATCGGTCCTGGCGATCAACGGCCGGGTCATGGCCGAATGCACGGACGACGACAAGGCCGAACGGCGTCGCGGGGGGATCCTCGCGTTCCAGCTCCACGTGGGGCCGCCGATGAAGGTGCAGTTCCGCAACATCCGGTTGAAGCGCCTGCCCATGGAGGGCGCGAAGAAGGTCGTGTTCGTCGCCGGGACGCCGGGGCACGGGTACGGCGAACACGAACACAACGCCGGGTGCGTTCTGCTCGCCCGGCTGCTCAACGAGAACCTGCCCGGCACCCACGCGGTCGTCTACCGCAACGGCTGGCCGGCCGACCCGACGGCGTTCGACAACGCGGACGCGATCGTCCTGTTCGCCGACGGCGCCGGCGGCAACCCGGTGCTGCCGCACCTGGAGGCCGTGGAGCAGCGGATGAAGAGGGGCGTCGGCCTGGCGGTGCTGCACTATGCGCTGGACGTGCCGGCGGGCAAGGGGCGGGACTGTCTCCTGCGCTGGATCGGCGGGTACTACGAGACGTTCTGGTCGGTGAACCCGTACTGGCCGGCCGAGTTCAAGACGCTGCCGGAGCACCCGATCACGCGGGGCGTCCGGCCATTCTCGATCGCCGACGAGTGGTACTACCACATGCGGTTCGCGGCGGACATGAAGGGCGTGACGCCGATCCTGACGGCCGTGCCGCCGGACGAGACGCGGAAGCGGCCGGACGGTCCCTACAGCGGCAACGAGCACGTGCGGAAGCGGATGGGGATGCCGGAGCACGTGGCGTGGGCGTTCGAGCGGGCGGACGGCGGGCGCGGCTTCGGATTCACCGGCGGGCACTATCAGTGGAACTGGGGCCACGACGACCTCCGGCGGCTCCTGCTGAACGCGATCGCCTGGGTGGCGAAGGCCGAGGTGCCGGCGGGCGGCGTGCCGTCGAAGACGCCGACGGTCGAGGAACTGGAGACGGGTCTGGACGACAAGCCGAAGCCGAAGGATTTTGACCGCGACGCGATCCGCCGTCAGTTGCAGCAGTGGAACGGCCGCCCCACGACGCAGGCGAGCCCGCTCCGCACGCCGGTGTACGAGTGGTTTTCCATGTTCGACGGCAAGGCGCTGGGCGACTGGCGGCCGATCACCGAGGGGGTGTTCGAGGGCCACGGGACGGTCGAGGTGAAGGACGGCACGATCGCGCTCGCGCGTGGCAGGCTGCAGACGGGGATCACGTGGAAGGGCGAGTTTCCGCGCGACAACTACGAGGTCGCGCTCGAGGCGATGCGGACGGACGGGTCGGACTTCTTCTGCGGGTTGACGTTTCCGGTCGGCGCGGAGCCCTGCACGCTGATTGTGGGCGGGTGGGGCGGGAGCGTCGTCGGGCTGTCGAACGTGGACGACCAGCACGCGGCCGAGAACGAGACGACGCGGACGATGGAGTTCGAGAACAATCGCTGGTACACGGTGCGGCTGCGTGTGACGCCGGCGAAGATCCAGGCGTGGATCGACGAGCAGGACCTGATCGACCTCGCACGGGAGAAGCATCGGTTCGCCGTCTGGTGGGAGCAGGAGCGGGTCCGGCCGTTCGGCGTGGCGACGTGGGACACGGGCGCGGCCCTGCGGAACATCCGGGTGCGGAAACTGGGGTAGTTCACCTTCGGACGGGTCGTCAGCCGCGGAACACAGGGAATGCGCGGAAAAGGCGGAAGGGGGATCAGGGCCATCTGCTTCCGCGTATTCGGCGTATTCTGTGGTTTCGTCGGTCCGCATGGTTGTCGCCGGGCGGCGTTCACGCCGGCAGGGCATCGGCAACCAGTTCCGCCACTTCGTCCGGGCGGTCGGCGACGCGGATGCCGGCGGCCTTCAGGGCGGCGACCTTTTCGGCGGCGGTGCCCCTGCCGCCGGCGATGATGGCGCCGGCGTGGCCCATGCGTTTGCCGGGGGGGGCGGTCTTGCCGGCGATGAAGGCGACGACCGGCTTGGTCATCTTCGCCTTGACGAAGGCGGCGGCGGCCTCCTCGTCGGTGCCGCCGATCTCGCCGATCAGGACGACGGCGTCGGTGCCGGGGTCGGCCTGGAACATCGCGAGCAGATCGATGAACGTCGTGCCGATGATCGGGTCGCCGCCGATGCCGATGCAGGTGGACTGGCCGAGGCCGCGGGCGGTCAGCTCGTTGACGATCTCGTAGGTGAGGGTGCCGGATCGCGAGATGAGGCCGACGCGGCCGGGCTTGTGGATGTGGCCGGGCATGATGCCGACCTTGCACTCGCCGGGGGTGATGACGCCGGGGCAGTTGGGTCCGATCAGGATGACGCCGCGGTTGCGCGCCTCCCAGAAGACATCGACCATGTCCCGGGTCGGGATGCCCTCGGTGATGCAGACGACGAGGCGGATGCCGGCGTCGATGGCCTCGAGGACGGCGTCGGGGGCGAACGGCGCGGGCACATAGATGACGCTCGCGTCGGCGCCTGTGGCGGTGACGCATTCGTGGACGGTGTTGAAGATCGGGCGGTCGAGCGTCGTCCCGCCGCCCTTGCCGGGCGTGACGCCGCCCACGACGTTCGTGCCGTAGTCGATCATCTGCCGGCCGTGGAACTGGCCCTCCGTGCCGGTGATGCCCTGGATGCAGAGCCGCGTGTTTCGATCGACGAGGATGCTCATGGGGCCTTCCGTTTGTTCGTGTGCCGGGTTGCCGGCAGAGGGCCATTGCCCCGGGTGCCCGTTCCGGCGGGTCGCGGCGCGGGCATCGTGCCCGCGGCGTCTCGGGGCGGCAGCCTCACGGGCCGGAAGCCCGTGCCACCCGGTGTACCGGGACAGGCTCCGAGGCCGACCGGCCGGACGCGGCATCGCCCGATCCTAAGCCACGCCGGGCGATCCGGCCACCGCGGGCGGGAAACGGCGTCAGGGCCACGGATCCGTCGGGCGGCAGATTGGCTCTGAGCCGCCGTCCTGTTTCCCTGTGCCGCACACCACCGGCACGGACGGCTCGCGACGCCTTCTTCGCGGCGGGGCCCTGGAATCATCGCGGCGTCTGCCGCTTGCGCCCGATGAACTTCTTCAGCCCGGCGAGCGTTCGCGTGTTGATGACGGACTCCTTCGTCACCCAGGCGCGGCGGGCCGTCCGCACGCCGTATTCCATGTAATCGAGCTGCTCGATCCGGTGGGCGTCGGTGTTGATGGCGAGCATCGCGCCCGCTTCGACGGCCTGGCGAGCGTGCGTGTCCTTCAGGTCGAGGCGGGGCCAGGCGGCGCTGAGTTCGAGGGCCGTGTTCGTCTCGACGGCGGCGCGGATGACCGCGTCGATGTCGAGGTCCATCGCCTCGCGTTCGCCGAGCAGCCGGCCGGTCGGGTGAGCGATGATCGTCACGTACGGGTTGCGCATGGCCTGGATCGTCCGGGCGGTGACCTTCGCGCGGTCCTGGTGCAGGCCCAGGTGGACGCTCGCGACGACCAGGTCGCACTCGGCGAGGACCTCGTCGGGGTAGTCGAGCGTGCCGTCGCCGAGGATGTCGCACTCGCAGCCGGCCAGCACGGTGACGCCCTTGAGCCGTTCGTTGAGGGCGCGAATCTCGCGGATCTGCCTGCGGAGGCGTTCGACGGGCATTCCGTTGGCGATCGCCTGCGTTTTCGAGTGGTCGCAGATCGCGATGTAGTCGTAGCCGCGTTTTCTGGCGGCCGCGGCCATGGCCTCGATCGTCTCGCGCCCGTCGCTGTAGGTCGAGTGCATGTGGAGGTCGCCGCGGATGTCGTCCTTCGCGACGAGGACGGGCAGGCTGTCGGCCCGCTCGATTTCGCCGCGGTCCTCGCGCAGCTCCGGCTCGATGAACGGGAGGCCGAGCCGGCGGTAAATGCCGGGCTCGTCCCTGCCGGCGATCGGCCTGTCGCCGTCGAACAGGCCGTACTCGTTGAGCTTCCAGCCTTTCTTCGCGGCCCGCTCGCGGAGGCGGATGTTGTGCTCCCTGGAGCCGGTGAAGTACTGCAGCGCCGCGCCGAACGATTCCGGCGGGACGACGCGGAGGTCCACCTGCAGGTCGCCGCCCCAGCCCGTGTCGACGAGGACCGAGCCCTTCGTGTCGCCGGCGGCGCGGACGGCCTTGACGGGTTCGAGGCCGGTGAACGCCTTCACGACGGCCGGGCCCTCGTCGCTCGCGCAGAGCAGGTCCACGTCGCCGATCGTTTCCTTCCCGCGGCGGAGCGAGCCGACCACTTCGACGCGTTTGAGCCCGGCCGCGTGCCGGAGCGCCTCGGCCAGTTCGCAGGCGACCGGCCAGGCGACGCCCAGCGGCGTGCGGCCGACGTTCCGCTCGAGGAACTCGATGCCCGCGCGGATGTTCTCGACGCTCTTCGCGCCGAAGCCGGACAGCGCGGCGAGCCGGCCCGAGTCGATCGCCTTCCTGAGGTCGTCGATGCTCTCGACGTTCAGCTGCCGCCAGACGGCCTGGACCTTCTTCGGGCCGAGGCCGGGGATCCGCAGCAGCGCGGGCAGGCCCGGCGGCATCGACGCGAGGAGTTCCTCGTGGAGCTTGACCTTGCCGTCGGCGAGGTACTCGGCGATCTTCGCGGCGGTGCCCTTGCCGATGCCCGGGACGGACTCGAGCGAGCCGGCGGCGAACAGGTCGGCGACGTCCTCGGCAAGGTCGTCGAGTGTCCGCGCGACCTTCCGGTAGGAGTTCACGCGGAAGCGGTCCTCGCCCCGGATTTCGAGGAGGTCGGCGATTTCGGAGAAGATTGCCGCGAGATCCTGGTTGGCCATCGTGCGTCCGTCCGCGCCGGTGAAATTGACACTCCGGCGATCGGGCGACTATCATAGCCGCGCGCATCGCGCAGGGGGAGGGCCCGGAGCGACGAACAGCGCGTGGCGAGCGGGAAGACGGCGCGGTTGCATGAACAAGACGCTTGGCGAACTGGCATCGTGGCTGACCTCGCGCGGCCTTCCGTGCCGCGCGGAGGGCGACACGGGCGTCGTGATCACGGCTGTGAACACGCTCGAGGATGCCACGGCGGGCGAGCTGAGCTTCCTGGCCAATCCGAAGTACGAACGTTCCGTCGGCGAGACGAAGGCCGCCGCCGTCATCGTCCGCGAGGATTTCGCGGCGCCGCGGCCGATGAACCTCCTGCGGACGAAGGACCCCTACGCGGCGGTCACGATGCTGATCGTCGAGATCCACGGCTACCGGAAGCACCCGCGCTGGGGCGTTCACGCGGGGGCGAGCGTGTCGAGCCTGGCGCGGATCGGCGAGGGCGCGAACATCGGCCCGGGGGCCTGCATTGACGACGACGTCGAGATCGGCCGCCGGGCGACGATCTACCCCGGGTGCTACATTGCCCGCGGGTGCCGACTCGGGGACGACGTGACGCTCTACCCGAACGTGGTGGTGTACGACGGGTCGATCCTCGGGGACCGGGTGACGATCCACGCCGGGTCGATCATCGGCGAGGACGGGCTCGGGTACGCGCCCGTGAACGGGAAGTGGGTGAAGATCCCGCAGGTGGGCCGTGTGGTCGTGGCAGACGACGTGGAGATCGGCGCGAACTGCACGATCGACCGCGCGACGCTCGGTCAGACGGTCATCGGGGCCGGCAGCAAGTTCAGCAACCTGATCGCGATCGGCCACGGGACGAAGATCGGCGAGGACTGCATGTTCGTGGCGCAGGTGGGCCTGGCGGGCTCGGTCACGGTCGGGCGGCACGTGACGATCGCGGGGCAGGCGGGCGTGGTGGGCCACGTGACGATCGGCGACAACGTGACGGTGGGGGCGAAGGCGGGCGTGACCAACGACGTGAAGCCGGGGATCACGGTGCTGGGCCAGCCGGCCGTGCCGATCCAGGACTGCAAGCGTCAGGTGGCCCTCGTGCAGCATCTGCCGGAACTGAAGCGACGGGTGCAGCGGCTGGAAGACGAACTCCGCGCGATCCGGAAGCTGATGGGGCCGGGCGAAGGGAAGTGAGCGGCGGCGATGCAGCAAGCACACACCGGGGGAATGCCGCTGGAAGCCCCGGCGGGCACGCGTCTGGGACTGATCGCCGGGGGGGGGCGGTTTCCGTTTCTTGTCGCGGAGGGGGCGCGGCGGGCGGGCTGCGCGGTGGTGATCGTGGGCCTTCGCGGCCTGGCGGACCCGTCGCTGCGTGGCCTGGCCGACCGGTTCTACTGGTCGGGCGTGGTGCGTCTGGGGCGGTGGATCCGGATCTTCCGGCGGGAGGGGGTCGGTCGGGCGATCATGGCGGGGTCGGTGCGGAAGCGGGAGATGTACGGTCGGTTCCGCCTCTTGCGGTATCTGCCGGACTGGACGACGATACGCATCTGGTTCTTCGTGGCGGCGGACAAGCGAAACGACACGCTGCTGCGGTGCGCCGCCGACGAGATGCAGCGGAAGGGCGTGACGTTGACGAACAGCGTCGAGTACTGCGGCGAGCACATGGCCCGGCCGGGCGTGATGACGCGGGCGCAGCCGAGCGCGTCGCAGCTTCGCGACGCGGAGTTCGGGTGGCGGATCGCGAAGGAGCTGGGCCGGCTCGACATCGGCCAGTCGGTGGCGGTGCGGGAGCAGGAGATCATCGCGGTGGAGGCCATCGAGGGCACGGACGACATGATCCGGCGTGCGGGCGCGCTCTGCCGGCGGGGCGGCTGGATGCTCGTGAAGACCGCCAAGCCGGATCAGGACATGCGGTTCGACGTGCCCACGGTCGGGGAGGACACGATCGAGAACCTGCGTGCACACAACGCCTCCATGCTCGTAGTCGAGGCCGGGCGGACGCTGATGGTGGACCGCGAGAAGGTCATCGCCGCAGCGGACAGGGCCGGCATCGTGGTGATGGGTATGTGAGCGCCCCGTGGGCCCGCGGGGCGTGCGGACGATGCCCGCGGCAGGCTTGGGTTGGCGCCGGCAAGATAGCGTAAGTTCTTTTCTGAAGAAGGGTTACGAAGGTCGCTGGCGCGGTGGGTTCGTTTGGTTGTGGGCGGTGTTCGTGGAATGGGGGGCGAAGCCCCGGCCTCAGATTTCTGGGTGACGATATCTGAGAAGAGGGGCGGGGGCTGGTTCTTGCCTTCGGGGTCATGGGTGATGGGTCACGGGTGATGGGGGGGAAAGCGGGCGGGCTCGCCGGCGCGTCGGGTTTGCCGGCAGGACCTGATTCGTTCGCGGGCCGCGGGGATATCCCCGGCCCGGCGTGCGGGGTCGGCGGGCTGGGTGCGTGCGGCGGAAGGGGTTGGGTTGCGGGGGAAGCGTCCGCGGAGGTTTCGTCGGGGATCGGCGTCGGCGGCTCGGAATCCATCGGGGGCATGCGGCGTGGCGTGCGTGTGGGGGCGGCTGCGCGCATGCGGAGTTCGCGGAGGCGGAGGAGCTGGGCGGTGAGGCGGTTGACGGCGCGGTCGAGCATGCCCTCGTAGCGGATGAGTCGTTCGTATTCGGTGGGCCCCGGGAGCCAGGCGGGGCCTGGGGGGCGGGTGATGCCCTGGAGTTCGCGGGAGACCTGATTGAGAGGGGCGGCGCGGCGGTGGCGGTGGTCGAGGACGGCCTCGACCTCGTAGCGGTAGGCCCGGCGAAGGCGCCAGTGCAAGGCGACGAGTCGCTCGACGAGGAGGTACTCGAAGGCGCTGGCGGAGTCGAACTCGTTGTGGAGGGCATCGAGGAGGTCGCGCAACTCGTCCGGGGACTCGTCGGGATCGTTGGGGAGGACGACGCCCCTGGCGAGGAGTCCGTGCTTGAGGGCGTTGAGGGCGGACCGGGCCTTGCCCTCGGGGGTCCTGGGGCCTGTGGATTTCCGGGCGTTGCGGCGGTTGGCGGCTATTTTTCGTTCGGAAACGGGTTGCTCGGACACGGTACCTGCTCCTTTCGTGATTCGTCTCTGCGTCTTCGGATTCGCGCGGCAGCCCTCGCTGTATGGATCACCGCCGCCGCTCCGCGGGGAGTGGAGCGGCCGGACCGGCCGACGTTGCCGAGGGTCCGCGGCGAGCGGCGATCGGCGTGGTTGAGGATCCTGTTCCGCAGATTCCCGGACGGGACGGGGCGATCGGCGGGCGTGGCCGTCGCCGGGCAACGGAAGAGGGCGGCGGTGCGATAACGCGGAATGGAGCGGCATTGCCGTCGGCGCGGCGCGCCGACCTCATGCCCCGGGGGCATCTACCCGATTTACCCCAGGGGAACGGGGAGACCGCTCGCCGATTATCGGCCCGGCCATTGCGGGCGCGGCCTCCGAACCCATCGCCGGCGTTGAGACAGGGGCGCCGAACGGGCATGACATCCTCGGAACGCACGCGGACGACCCCCGGGGCATCGGACGGGCGGGAATCCGCGCGCCTGCCGATGTGGTTCTTCCTGGCGTTTCTCGGCATTTCGCTGCTGGGCCTGCTGGCTCTCGGCTACGTGGGCTACCGCGGCATGAACCGGATGCAATCGCTGGCGGCGGAACGGATGGAGCGATCGCAACGGATCGCGGTCCAGCGGTGCAGCCGTGGGCTGGACGAACTCGGCGCGAGCATCATCCGCCAGCGAGCGGAAGACATCGCCGCACAGATCGGGATCTACCTCGCCGGCCACCCGGACAAGACGGTGCAAGACCTGCAGAACGACGCGGGCTTCCGGGCGATCGCCGTCCAGCCGGTGGGGACAACGGGCTACTCCGCAGTGGCCGACTACGACAGCCTTGTCAACCGGTTTCACAAGAACCCGAAGATCGTCAATCTCGACCTGCACGAGCTGCGTGACCGGCTGCCGGGCTTCTGGGCGATCATGGGGGCCACGGCGGGCGGCCAGGCGGCCGGCGGTTACTATGACTGGCGCGAACCCGACGGAAGCCTGCGGCGGAAGTACATGTGGGTGGCGGTCGCCCCGGGGCGGACGGCGGACGGCGTGGGCCTCAACGTGGCCGCCACGACGTACATCGACGAGTTCTCGCAGCCGACGCACCTCCTCGAGCGCATCCTTCAATCGACGACGGCGGCGGCGACCAACGACCTGCGCGACGCGAGCGCCGCGAGCACGCGCCGGCTGCTGGGGGTCGCGACTGCGGTGGTGGTGCTCACGAGCGCGGTTTTCGGCGGGATGGCGTGGCTGGCGCGGCGGGCGCGGCGTCTGGCCGGCCGCCGTACGGCGGAACTCCATGCGAACGAAGAGAAGCTCCGCTCGCTGTTCGAGCACATGACGAGCGGGGTGGCCTACCACCAGATTGTGACGGACGCCCAGGGGCGTCCGGTGGACTACGTGTTCCTGGAGGTAAACCAGGCCTTCGAGCGGCTGACGGGGCTGAAGGAGTCGGAGGTGATCGGCCGTCGCGTGACCGAGGTGTTGCCGGACATCCGGACGTGGCCGTTCGACTGGATCGCGACGTACGGGAAGGTGGCGTTGACGGGCGAATCGGCACGGATCGAGCAATGCGTAGAGCCGCTGGGGCGCTGGTACGACATTTCGGCATACAGCCCGGCGCACGGGTATTTCGCGACGATCGTCGAGGACATCACGGAACGGAAGCGGAGCGAGGAGGCGTTGTGGCAGTCGCGGCAGCGGCTGGCGCTGCACGTGCTGCAGGCGCCGCTCGGGGTCATCGAGTGGGACCTGGATTTCCGCGTGACGTCGTGGAACCCGGCGGCGGAACGGATCTTCGGCTTCACGGCGGACGAGGCGATCGGGCGGCGTGCGCCGGATTTCCTGCTGCCGCCGGCCGTCCTGCCGTGCGTAGACGGGGTGTGGCGCGACCTTCTGGCGGGCCGGAGGGACACGCGCAGCACAAACGAGAACCTGACGCGGGACGGGCGGATCATTCTGTGCGACTGGGTCAACACGCCGCTGATCGACGAGCAGGGCCGTGTGATCGCGGTCGCGTCGCTCGTGCAGGACGTGACCGAGCGGAAGCGGGTGCAGCAGGAGCTGGAGCGTGCCCGTGACGCGGCGGAGGCGGCGAGCCGGTCGAAGAGCGAGTTTCTGGCGAACATGAGCCACGAGATCCGGACGCCGATGACGGCGATCCTGGGGTTCGCGGACGTTCTGCTGGAGCACGGGGACCTGGAGCACGCCCCGCCGGAACGGATCGACGCGGCGAAGACGATCAAGAGCAACGGCGAGTATCTGCTGAGCCTCCTGAACGACATCCTGGACCTGTCGAAGATCGAGGCCGGCAAGATGACGGTGGAGCAGATCGCGTGCTCGCCCTGCCGGATCGTGGCGGAGGTGGTCTCGCTGATGCGGGTTCGGGCGGACGCGAAGGGGCTGCCGCTGCACATCGAGTACGACGGGCCGATCCCGGAGACGATCCGGACGGACCCGACCCGGCTTCGGCAGATCCTGGTGAATGTGATCGGCAACGCGATCAAGTTCACGGAGGTCGGGTCGGTGCGTCTGACGACGCGGCTCGCGGGGGGCGGCACGCCGCGTCTCGAGTTCGACGTGACGGACACGGGCATCGGCATGACGCCGGAGCAGGCGGCGCGGCTGTTCCAAGCGTTTTCGCAGGCGGACGCCTCAACGACGCGGCGGTACGGCGGGACGGGGCTGGGGCTGGTCATCAGCGAGCGGCTGGCCGCCATGCTGGGCGGCGAGATCGCGGTGGTCGAGACGGCCCCGGGCGCCGGCACGCGGTTCCGGGTGACGGTGGCGACGGGCCCGCTCGCGGGCGTGGGCATGGTGCCGGACCCGATGGCGTCCACGTTCGCGCCGGACACGGGCGGCGACGCGGAATCGCGGGGCGGGGCGGCACCGCTCGCGGGGGTACACGTCCTGCTGGCGGAGGACGGACACGACAACCAGCGTCTGCTCTGCCACCTGCTGAAGAGGGCGGGGGCGACGGTGACGGTGGCGGAGCACGGCCGGGCGGCGGTCGAGACCGCGCTGGCGGCCAGCGAGCAGGGCCGGCCGTTCGACGCGATCCTGATGGACATGCAGATGCCGGTGATGGACGGCTACGAGGCGACGCGTCTTCTTCGGCGCCGGGGGTACAGGGGGGCGATCATCGCGCTGACGGCCCACGCGATGGCGTCGGACCGGGAGAAGTGCATCGCCGCGGGCTGCGACGACTACGCCACCAAGCCGATCGACCGTCAGAAGCTCTTCGAAGTCATCCGGCGGCGGATCGGCGTTCCGGGGCCGGTGGCGAGCATCACGTGTTGAGGCCTATCGACCGTCGCCCCTGCGGGGCGGACAGCCGATACGCGGCACGCGGGCGAATGCCTGCCCTATGAGGCGGGCGTATCGGCGTTGCCGGATTCGGCGAGGCGTGCGCGGACGGCCCGGATGCGTCGCCAGTGCGTGCCGTCCCAGAAGACCTGTCCGCAGCCGTCGCAACGGAAGAACTCGCGGGCCCAGACGAGGCTGCGGGCAGGGACGTCGGCCGAGACGTCTTCGCGCGTCCTGGGGACGAGCCGGCCGTTGCACTGGGTGCAACGGGCCTGGAGCACCGGCAGCCGCAGGGCCCGCACGACGTACTCGACCTGGGCCAGGAGCTTGAGCCCGCGCGGGAGCATCAGGCTCCGCACCTGGCCGCCGGCGACCGGCTTCCGCTCGAAGAGCTTGCCGTCGGAGGAGATGAGGATCCGGTCCTCGCGGCGGGCGATCTCGACGAGTTCGGCATCGTCGATGCCCTCGCGGTAGAACGTGTCGTGGCCGATGGCCCTCAGCCAGCGGGCAAGCCCGCCGCACATGGCGTCGCAGGCAATTCGGGCTGGCTCGGAAGCCGGCATGGTCGTCACGTATAGAGGCGCGCGCGCCGGCGAGCAAGAGATACCAGGTGGGCGAACCCGCGGAGTACCGCGGAACCGCCCACCCTACTTCGTCATGACATAACAGGTGGGTGAACCCCCGGGGCCGCCAGGACGCGGCCCCGGAGAACCGCCCACCCTACCTCTCTGGTCACCCTCACCCCGTCCCTCTCCCTGGGAGGGAGAGGGGGAGAGACAACAGGTGGGCGAACCCGCGGAGTACCGCGGAACCGCCGACACTCCTGATTCGGCGGGGGAACCCAACAGGTGGGCGAACCCGCGGAGTACCGCGGAACCGCCCACCCTACCTCGTCGTGAGATCGCTTGCGGCGATCGGCGTGGTTGGCCGTCGGGGCCGGCCGGCGCTACAATTCACGCAGATCATTCACCGACGGAGGCACTGATCATGGCTGCGCTGCTCGAGTTTTCCATGTACCCGCTGGACAAGGGCGAGTCGTTGAGCCCGTACGTCGCCCGCAGCCTTGCGATCATCGAGGCCAGCGGGCTGCCGTACCGCCTCAACGCGATGGGCACGATCGTCGAGGGCGAGTGGCCGGAGGTGCTCGGCGTTGTGCAGAAGTGCGCGGACCGGATGAGCGAAGACTGCGACCGCATTGCTTGCACGATCAAGATCGACTGGCGCCGAGGCCGTACCGGACGGCTTGACGCGAAGATCGCAAGCGTCGAGCAGAAACTCGGGCACAAGCTGCAGACCTGATCGCCCGTCGCGGCAGGCAGCGGAGTCGCCGATGGGCCAGCAGACTCTCACCTTGTTCGAGAAGGACCTGCTCGATCGGATCCAGCAGGCGATTCCGCTCGTGGAACGGCCGTTCGCGGAGCTGGCGCGGCAGCTCGGCGGGACCGAGGCGGCAGTGCTGGAGACGCTGGCGCGTCTGAAGAACGAGTTCCGCGTCGTCCGGCAGATCTCGGCGATCTTCGACACCCGGGCGCTCGGCTACTCGAGCGCACTCGTGGCCGCCCGGTACGACGAAGATGTACTCGACGCGCGGGCGGCGATCATCAGCCGGCACCCCGGCGTGTCGCACAACTACCGGCGCGCCCATGCCTACAACCTCTGGTACACGCTGGCCGTCCCGCCCGACAGCCGGTTGGGGCTCGACCGCACGATCGCCCGGCTGCACGAACTCAGCGGCGCGCTGGCGACTCGCAAGATGGAGACGCTCAAGCTCTTCAAGATCGGCGTGCGGCTCGACATGAAAGGCGGGCACGGTGCCGCGTCGCGGCGCGACGTGCCGGCCTACGACGACGAGGACCAGCAGTCGGGACAGGCACATCCGCTGACGGCGGACGACATTGCCGCGATCCGCGTTCTGCAACTCGATCTTCCGCTGGTGGCCGAGCCGTTCGGCCAGTTGGCGGCGGGCGCCGGCCGGCCGGCCGGTTGGCTGCTCGCGGCCGCCGAGCGCCTGCTTGAGCGCAAACAGATGCGGCGGTTCGCCGCCGTGCTCCGCCACAGGGAGGCGGGCTTTGCGCACAACTGCATGGGCGTGTGGGACGTGCCGGACGATCGGGTGGACGAGGTGGGGGCTGCGATGGCGAGCTTCGAGGCCGTGAGCCACTGCTACCGCCGTCCGCGGTTCGACGACTGGCCGTACAACCTGTTCACGATGGTCCACGGCCGTACCCGCGAAGATTGCCTGTCCGCCCTGGATGCCATCGCGCAGGCGACGGGGGTCCACGAGCGCGCGGAACTCTGGAGCGTGAAAGAGTACAAGAAGGCACGGGTCGTGTACTTCGGCCCGGAAACGGAGGCATGGGAAAGCCAATTCGGGTGAGTCGTACCCAGAAACAAACGGGGGTTTGGGAATCGGGCGCCCGATGCCGCGGGTCACAAGGTTCGTTTTCGTAAGCGGTTGCGACGCAAGTCCGGTCTTATGGGATTCGTAGCGTTTTTCCTCTTGCAAGCGTGGTGAACGCCTGATAATATCAGGTGTTTCGTAGTGAGCGGAAAAGCGCATTTTTGCCACGCGCGGGTGAGTGTGCCCCAAGGGGGCGTATCGGCAACGGGCTTTCGGGGTTGTTCCGGACGATGTGTGAGACGCCTGACGAAATGGTCTGTTTCCTCGCCTGTGCGGAGGCGGACGTCCAGGTGGATTCGGATCGTCGGAAGGCGCTGATATGATGCGGGGGCCGTCCACGGCCAGGAGAGGAAGGACGGCCCCTTTTTTCTGCTCCCCCAAGGGGGAGGCGGTCGGCGCGGCGGGAATGGGAAACGAAGGGCGTGGAGTACCGATGCTGCCGCGCCGCATGCGCGGGTCGCGGCCAGCGGCCAGCGGTTATCCGGTTCACGATGCGGGGTTCCGTACGCGGAACGTCCGGCGAGTTGCGGCTGCCGAACCCAGTTGCGCAGTTCGGCGACGATCTTGCCGATAGTGCGGCTGGGGTCGGGCGGGCCGACGGCGGTCTTGCGACGGCCATGCGCGCTTCGCCGGAGGGGATAGAACCTGCAGCCGGATTTTCCCGGTTGGGGTAAAGGATGCCGAGCATGGCGAATCTGTCCTTCGCCGCCGTCCAGATGTTATCGCTGGCCCTCGGGCAGCCGGGGCCGGGCGCTCGGACCGCCGACCTGCCCGACAGCTGGCTTGTCCTCTACAACATAAACGACGCCGATAGTGTTTCGTGGTCGCTCTGGTACGCGAACGAACGGCAAATCCCGCCGGAAAACCTCCTGGGCCTGAATGCATCGACGAACGAGCATCTGCCGGACGCCGCCGCGGCCGAGGCGCAGGTGCTGCGGCCGGTGCGGTCGTTCCTCGCCGCGCACCCGGACATCGCGGCCCGAACGATGGGTTTCGTGGTCGGGTACCGTCTGCCCGGGCATTTCGGGAACGCGGCCTGGGGCATCGGGGGTTACTCTGTCGCGTGCGCACTGCAATGCCCGTCCGACACCACCACCCGGCTGAATCCGGATTGCGCCCGTCGTCTCGGCGACAGCCTGCCCCCGTCGGGTCGATTGACGCGATCAACGATGGCGCAGGGGCATTACATGGTGGCCCGGATCGATGGCGTCGATCTTGGCACCGCCAAGGCATTGACCCGCCGTGCGAAGGCGATCCGCTCCGCCCGCAGCGTCATGCCGGGGCAATTCGTCTATTATGACTACTCTGATCCTGTTATGCCCGAAGGCGTATGGTACGGATTGCAAAGGGCGGTTCAGGATTTGCGTCTGGCCTGGGTGCCCTGGCGAGCCTATGACGAGGACACCGAGCAGACGCCGTACGACGCGTTCCGCTTCGGCACCCACGACGTGAGGAACTGGAACGACGCGCGGTTGCGAGGCACGCCGCCCGGCCCGCGAATCCTGGGCTACGACATGAACAGTTGGGGGGCGACGACCGTGCGGAGCATTACGGCGGAAGGCGGGCGGTACGTTCCGAACGCCATCGACGCGGGTTACGCCGCCGCGATCGGGTCCACCGGCGAACCAAACACACCGACGGGTCCGTTTCCCGATACGCTCCTGACCGGATTGAGGGCCGGCTGGACGCTGGGCGAGGTCTTTTATCTGTCCAATCCGTACGACGGTTTCATGTGGACGCTGGTCGGCGATCCCTTTTTGCAGGTGCCGGACTGGTCTGCGCCGCTTCCGTGCGCCGCTGATTTCGACCGTGACGGCGACGTCGATGCGGCGGACTTCTTCGCGTTCGCCGCTTGCTACGGCGGAGAAGCGACCCCCCTGAGGCCCGGCTGCGAGGCGATGGATCTGGACCACGATCAGGACGTCGATCTCAGCGACTACTACACGCGGTTTACCGCGTGCTTCAACGGGGCGAACCGGCCGCCGGCCTCCACGTGTCTGGATTGAACTCGACGAGGGCGACGGCGCGCGGCACAGGGGCACGCGCCCGGAGCTATGAGCCGTTCAACGGCTACGGCTCGACCCGGAACCGGCGGTTCTGTTCGCTGGGAAAGACCTTCCGGGGGCGGTGTGCGCGGGCGGCGGCCTCGTCCATATCCTCGTAGGCGAAGATGATGATCCGGTCGCCCTTCTCCACCAGCCGTGCCGCGGCCCCATTGACCATGACCGTGCCGCTGCCCTTCGGCGCCTCGATCACGTATGTGTCGAACCGGGCCCCATTGTTGACATCGGCGATCCAGATACGTTCATACTCGATGAGGTCGGCCGCATCCATGAGGGCGCGGTCGATTGCCAGCGAGCCTTCGTAGTTCAACGCCGTCTCGGTGACCTCGGCGAGGTGGATCTTCGACTTCAGCATCGTTCTTGTCATACGGAACCTTGTTACCTCCCCCCGTATTGTATCTGGAGCACGGCCGGGGCGGTACTTGCGTTGCTAACCTCGCGAGGCTTACGCTGTCTAGAGAGCTGAGAGATGGCGCGCCCACCCAATTCCGGCGCGTCGAGACGGTGGAGGCAGGTCATGCTACGCAGGGCACGGTTCGAGGCGGCGGTTCACGCGGTCGTATGGTTTCTGGCGGGGGCATTGGCCTGGGCCCAGGATGCGCAGCCCGCACGGGTGCTCCGAGAGGACGAGTCGGGGCGAGCGGGCGGCATGACCACGGCCGACTACGCCCCGCTGGCACCGGGACAGGCGGTTCGCTTCACGCGCGACGGGGCCGTCCGCTCGCGGCTTACCATGACGGGGCCGCCGGCGACGGTCGGCTGGGCCCCCGGGGCCGTCTATCCCGGCTACACGCCCATGAGGATCTACCCCGACGACATCGTGTTCTACAACCCCTCCTCGTATGGGCGCATGCTGGGCGAATCCAGCCGTGCCGGCCAGAGCAACGCCCGGCGCGAGACCCTCTTCCGCGGGGCGCTGGACATGTACAACGAGCGGATGGGCAACCCCCCGGCCTCGCAGGTCGATGGCGGCGGTTCCGACCCCCGCGGTCCTCTGCCTTACGGGCAGCCGCCGTCGTGGAGCGCGTACTCCTCGGGCGAGCGGGCGGGCGTCTACGAAGCGGAGTTGTGGCTCGCACGCGATCGCAACCTCCTGCGGACGGCGAAGGCGTACACGGAGAAGGGCTCGGCGCTGTTCCGTGCCGGGAGCTATGAAGGGGCGGCGGATGCGTTCCGGCTGGCGGCGGCGTCGGACCACGGCGATGCCGCCGTACGGCTGCTCGCGGGCCATGCGTACTTCGCGCTGGGCCGGTACGACCATGCGATGAGCTACATCCGGCGCGCCTTCCAGCTGCAGCCGAAGATCGCGATGCTCGACTACACCATCCACGGGCAGTACGGCAACGCGGCCGATTTCGAGAAGCACCTTGATTCGCTGAAGAAGAGCGCCGAGGCCCGCCCGGCCGACGCCGAGACGTGGGCGCTGCTGGGCTATGTGTACCGCTACTCCGGGAACCGCGCGGCGGCGGTCAAGGCCCTGACGCGGGCGTACAAGATGCAGCCGCAGGACCGGTTTGTTCGCGCGTTGCTCGACGTGGAGCCCGACGCGAAGAAGGGCGGGTGAGCGGAAGGGAGTCGGCGCGCAGATCACGATTCACGCAGAGGCTGAAGAGAGCGCGCCGTCGTGCCCGGCGATTCCGATCCGCACCGGCCGCGGGACTCGTCAGCCGATCAGCGGACCTTGACCTTCAGTGCTCCATCGCCAAGGTTCTCGAACGGCCCCGGCCTGGGGTCGGAATCGTTTCGCGGCCTGCCGAAGTAGTCGGTGTCTACGCGGATGGCCTTGCCGTCCGGTTGCTCGTAGGGCAGGTTCGGGATCGCCGCCTTGCCGAGCAGCTCCGTGGTCACCAGCTTGCGCGGGCGTGCGGCCGACACGATTTCGCCGAGGGCGGCCTCCAGGTGGAAGCCGCCGTCCTTCTCGACCAGCTTGACGGCCGGATCGGACTGCGGCAGCACGAGCGGATCCGTTTCGTACTTCGACGGCCTGGCGCCCTTGAGGAACACGTTGCCGTTCATCTGCGACGGGAGGCGCGAGGCGTCGTAGCCGGCCAGGCCGTTGGAACCGACGAAGATGTTGTTGTAGAAGCGGTTATCGCCGCCGACGATGTTGCGGAGCCCCGCGAGTTCGGTCGAGTGCGGCTTGTGGAAGGGGGTCTCGCGGCCGAGTTCGGGCCGCGGGAGGATTCGCCCGGCGAACAGGTTGTGGGCGTAGGCGCCGCCCTCTGACATGTCGAGCAAGGCCGTCGGCGAGAGGAAGAGGTTGTTGTCCACGAGGAAGGGCCCGTGATCGACCTCGACGAAGAGGTCCTCGGTGCGGTTTTCGTGGAAGAGGTTCGCGGTGACGCGCGTGCCCTGGGCCATCCAGTCGAGCCAGAGGCCGCGGCATGTGCGGTAGATGTGGTTGCGGCTGATTTCGGTGTCGATGGCCCCGTGGAACTTGATGCCCGCCATCTCGGCGCCGCTGAAGAGCTGCCGTACGTGGATGTCGTGAATGACGTTGCCGGTGACCACGGAGAAGATCGGGCCGAGGCTGCCGACGATGCCCGCCTGCTCGCAATGGGAGACCGTGTTGTTGCGGACGATGTGGTGGCCGATCGTGTCCCTGTTCCAGCCGTTCTTCAGGGCGCGTTCGATGGTCTTGACGTAGCCCTCCGCCGTGTTGGCGGACGTGTTGTCGAACTCGTCGCCGTACTTGCCGAGGGCGATGCCGGAGCAGACGGAGTGGCTGACGACGTTGTTCTCGATGATCCAGCCCTTGCTCCAGTGGGTGCCGATGAGGCCGATCTGCTCGGCGGTCGGCGGGGCCCAGGGGGTTGCGGCATGGCGCAGGGCGAAGCCGCGGACGGTGATGTAGTTGCGGCCGGGCTTGTCCGGATAGAAGACGGTGCGGCGGACGTTGATCTCGACCTGCTGCTCATTGGGGTTGACGCCCTTGAACTGGGCCCAGATCGTCGTGTTGTCCTTGTCCACCTGGGCGAACCAGAGCGGCAGGTCGCCCGCGGGCTTGAGGGCGTCGTCGAGTGTGGGCGCCTCGGCGAGCCACTCGCCGTTGAGGTAGACGGCGCCGGTGTGGTGCTTGCGGTTCCTGGGGCTGAACCAGTCGCCGTGGATGAGATCGTCATAGGGGTTGAAGCCGGCGAAGAACGCGTTGGGCAGGGTGGCCTTCCAGGTGTCGTTTTGGACCTTCGCCCAGTCCTTGACGACCTCGGATCCGCGGATCTCGACTGTCTCGCCCGGCGCGGCCCGGTAGACGATGCGTTTCGCGTCCGACTCGCCCCCGCGGGGCGGGTTGACGCGTTCACGGTAGATGCCTGCGTGTACGGTGATCACGTCGCCCGGCTGCGCCAGGTCGGCGGCGTGCTGGATCGTGCGGAACGGCGCGGCCTGCGTGCCGGCGGCGGAGTCGTTGCCGCCGACGGCTACGTGGAACTCGGCGGCCGGAGCCGCGCCGGCGATTGCGAGAAGGCCCGCGACGGCAACGGTGGCTGTCTTCACCCCAGCGTTGCATATTTCGACAGGCTTACGCGGCGGATCGTAGGGTTCG
>CAZUAI010000019.1:0-74401 GCA_964617875.1 uncultured Planctomycetales bacterium
CCCCCAGCGTGCGACTGCCGTTAGCCGCCACGCGCCCGTGGGAATCAAGGCTAGTATAACACCGCCACCCCTTGCGCCTACCCCTGATTTTAAGAATCTGCGTTTTTTTCGACGCCGCAGACTTCGAGCCGGAATCCGCCCGCCACCTCGAAACACCCAAGCCCCACCAAAAGGCCCGACCATCGCCCCCGCCAGGCCATGGCCCGGCCCCAAAGCCCCTCATGCCGCAGAGACGGCGCCATAACTGTCTGTTACGCGAGACGTTGCAATGGCGCGATTGGCGAGTTACACTCGATTCACAAGCCCCGCGACGTCTCTCGCCTCCTCGCCGCGTTCTCCCGTCGTCGTATGCCGCAACGACGCAGCGAGCAGGAAGACACGGCGGTGCAGTACGCCCCGCCGGAACGGACCCGCTTGACCCTGTGGGCGTCACTCCGTAGCATGGACTTTGACGCCGACTCGTCTTTGGCAAGGCGCGATCAACGCCGGGAGGGCGTCTCCCGCCTCCATGCACACCAGACACGCTGATCGCCCGACTCAGGCAGCGCGGCTGCCCGCGGAGGTGCCGGAATGATTCGTGGAACAGGCCGTCCCATCGTTGCCCTTGTGTGCATTATCCTCACATCCGCGCCGTATCCGGCCATCGTCGGCTGCGTCCAGCCCGACACGGGAGATGGCGAAGAGGTCTCGCTGCAGGAGTTGCTGACCGTGGGGTCTCCGCTGATGACCCCGGTCGGCGCGTATTCCGCGAGCGGTTTTTCCTCCGCCGCGTTCAAGTGGATCGGCGACCAGGTGGCCGGCGCGATCGTCGGCCAGCTGACGGAAATCGGCTTCGGATACGTGCTGAGCTTCTTCGGCTACGAAAGCGCTGACGAGCAGATGCTGAAACAGATCGCGGCCAAGCTCGACGTCATGGACCAGAAGCTGGATGGGATCTCCACCCGGCTCACGGCCTTGTCGACGCAGATGGACACCGTGCTGGCGGCCGTCAACCTCTCGACCGCGCGAATCGTCGCCGAGGTAAACGCCCTGGAGATGAAGCAGCACATCGATCACATCAAGGACGCCTACCTGGATCTCAAGGCCTACCGGGTCGGTGCGACGCACGCCTTCAGCAGCGCGGGAAGAGAACAGGCCGCCGCGTTCGCACGGCGCATCCTCGAGGGTGACAGGATCGGAGGACATCTCTTCAGCCTGCACACGTCGATCACCGCCGAGAGCGGCACCACCGGCGTGCTCGACGCGATGACCGACCTTCTGATCCGGCGAATGAATGCGGAAAAGGACAGAAAGAGTCTCTACGCCTGCTATCTCGCGCTGGAGGCCTATTTCGGCTGGCTGCTGGCGATCGAGGGCCAGGGGCTCGTGCTGATGACGGAAGCGATCAACCAATCCGCCACGATCCAGGGGGATGCGGTGCAGTTCACGGGCCCCGGGGCGGGCTCCGTGATCTCCACGTGGGGTTCGGCGAAAGAGTACTACGAAAACAAGTTCACGCCGAACATCGAACGGCAGGTGGACCGGTTCCTCGCATGCGTGGACAAACTGGTCCTCAGCCAGGCGGACATCCGCACCGATCTGGCCAGCCCGGTCGCGTTTCTGCCCAACCTGGAGGATGTGGAGAACATCTACGCCGCCGCGGACTTCCTGGCCCAGCAGGTCTCCGCCCGGCACAAGGCCGGGATCATTGCGAGGCTCATCGGCGAACCCGGAAACATCGAGGCGGCCCTCGACCAGGGCGCCATCTCATGCGGAGGCCAGAAGATGGACGCCGTCCCCGTCAATGGCAACGCGATCAACTACTATGACTCTCCCCGGGCGTACCTCGAGGGGCAATGGGGACAGGACGAGCGGATCGTGCTCAACAACACCACGGTCACCGTCCCCGACGACCACCGCCGGTTCCGACCGGCCACCCGGATCGCGGTGCTCAAGGTGTCCTGCCCCGTTCCGTCGGAGGCGAACTGGACCGACGGAACGGTTTCCGTGACCCACGAGCCGGGGCAGGAAGCCTGCGTCGCATACTACGACGACAACTATCAGCCGGTCTCCGGCCCCGGCGAGGGGCGCGTGCAGTACGGCCACGTCGTCTTCCCGATCCGGCACACGCCAAGACTCCTGGACTTCGGCTCGGCGATCCTGGCAAAACAGGGCGGCTGGTCGCTCCAGGGCCGCCGTGACATGACCGCCATGAAGACGACGGTCGGCGTGTCCTGCACCGTGACGTGCAGCACGGACTACTACGCCTGGGCCTACGGCGGGTACTACGTGCCCGTCACAAACGCCTCTGACACGGATGTGGTGCTGACCGCTTCGGGGTCGTGCAGCAACACCATCGCGAACGGGCTCAGCACAGACTCGATCCGCTGGCGAAGCGGCCAATTGCAGGCAGCCACCGGCCTCCAGGTACTCGTCCCCGGCGCTGCGTTCAACCCGAGCGCGACGCAGGTAAACGTGTTCACCAGCTCCACCGCCACGCCGAGCCCGTTCCGGGTCGAGAACCTCACCTTCCCGGCGGGCAAGACGATGCTCATCGACTACCTCACGCTTCTGCACACCGGCACGTTCTACTACCGGTCGGCGCCCCGGACGAGGCTGACGTGGACCTGCAAGGTGCCGAGGCCGGCGACAGCCACCGCGACGACGGAGCTGAACTCGCTCGAACTGGCGCCGAAGTGAGCGACCCGGGCCGTAACCGGGCACGGCGAATCACCAGGGGCAGGGCCCCGCGATCTGGCGGATGAACGCCGAAAGGTTCGTTCGGTCGGGAAGGCCCGCCTCGCGCCAGAAGTGCGGCTGCCCGAACTCGGCGAACAGCTCACGACCGAGCGTCCTGGCGGGATACAAGCGGCCCTCGGCGTGACCGTCGAGGAACGCCATGCTCGAACGCCCCTCGGGAACCTCACCCCTCGACGCCAAACCGTGGCGCGTCGCGATCCGGTCGATGCAGTTGAAGCTCCCGTCGGGGTAGTCGGCGTTGGTGTGATAGAACGGGTGGTCCTCAAACATGGCCGCGAAGCGCGAGGGCGGGAACACGACCCGCTGTCCACGCGAGAAGGAAACGCGCCGCTGCCCGCCGGGCAGCAGGTTGCCGGGCGCATCGACGACGTACGTGAAGCCCTGAAGCTGCTCCGGAGCCTTGTAGCCGATGTAGGCGTTCATGGAGTAGCTGAGCCGCCCGTTGCCGCCGCCGCCAAGCGGCGTGTCCTGCGCGACGCCCGGCTGGTCGCCGGGGCAGACGTACACGGCTTCCTGGCGGACGTAACGGAAGAGCGTGCCCTTTCGCGGCACATCGGCGACGAACTCCGGATCGCGATCGTACGGGCGTCGGTACGCGGCCGTGTACGTCAGGGCCACCAGCCGGTCGCGGGCCCCGTCCCAGGTCACCCCCGCCGGACGCGGCCACTCCTTGCCGAACAGGCTCTGCATCCAGAACAGGCCGTGCGTCGCCGGCAGGACCTTCGCGTCGTTGACGTAGAGAAGCATGCCGGTCATGAGCTGTTTCAGGTTCGACCGGCAGGTCACGCTGCGGGCCTGCTCCCGCGCATGAGAAAGCGCCGGCAGCAGGACCGCCGCGAGGATCGCGACGATCGCCACGACCACCAGCATCTCGATCAACGTGAAGCCCGACGTGCCGGCGAAGCCTCCGCGGTGCCGCGAAGCGTGGTCGGAAACGGGAACGGCGTCGGATCTCATCTGGTGCTCCGTCGGAAGACTTCGGCAGTTTCGCCGCACTTCTCCACCGCCCGTATAGTGGCGCCGGCAGCCCCGGAAGTTCACGCCCCTGCCGCCAAACCCGCCCGCGGCCCCCCGACCGCCCCGTAACACCTTGCTCGTTGGCTGGTTACGCAAGCGCCGCAGCGGTATGATAGCCCCGAGCGGGTCCGGTGGCATACCGGTGTGGGCCGGTCCGCCCCGGTCATCTGGAGGACGATCGATGAGCGTGCAGCAGACGATGCGACGGCGAGACTTCCTGAAACGCTCCCTCTACGCGGCCGGCGGCGCAACGGCGGCACGGCTGGCGCCCGCCCTGGGCGCCGACGTGCTCGGCGCCAACGACCGCATCGGGATCGGCATCATCGGCTGCGGCTCGATGGGCATGACGCACATCGAGAACTACCGAAGACTTGCCGCGGACAAGGCCCTCAACATGCGCCTTGTCGCCGTGTGCGACATCTACGAACCGCGGAAGCAGCGGGCGAAGACCGCGTCCGGCGCGGAGCTGTACCACGACTACCGCAAGCTGCTCGAGCACACGGGGCTCGACGGGGTGCTCATCGCAACACCCGACCACTGGCATGCGAAGATGGCCATCGACGCGATGGAGGCCGGCAAGGACGTTCACGTCGAGAAGCCGATGACGCTCTACCTCGACGAGGCGAAAAAACTCGTTGAGTGCGCAAAGCGAACGAAGCGGGTCGTGCAGGTCGGGGCCGAGGGAGTGTCCAACGACGCCCTGTGGCAGGCGAAGCGGCTGCTCGGCCAGGGCCTGCTCGGCAAGGTCGTGTGGGCCACCGGCGGCGTGTACCGCAACGACCCGTCCGGCGACTGGAACTGGCCGATCGACAGGGATTTCAAGCCGAAGGATCTCGACTGGGACGCTTTCCTCGGCCCGGCGCCGAAACGGCCGCTGGATCCCGAACGCTATTTCCGCTACCGCAAGTACTGGGACTACTCCGGCGGGCTCGCGCACGACCTGATCGCGCACGTGCTCTCCGGCCTGCAACTCGTCATCGGCCCGGAGTTCCCGCGCCGCGTCTCGGCTGCCGGCGGCGTCTACGTCCACCACGACCGCGAGACGCCCGACACGTTTCACATGATGGTCGAGTACCCGAGCCAGTACGTCGCCACGCTCTTCTGCACCCAGACCACGACCGACGGCGTCGAGCTGGCGATCCGCGGCGAGCACGCGACGATGACGTTCGAAAAGGATGCGGACGGCTCCCACAAACCCGTCGCCGTCCTCGTGAAACCGCAGGAACCGTTTGCGGGCAGGGTCAAAGCCCTCCGCGTCGAAAACCAGACGCGCGCCGACCACGACACGAACTGGATTGAGTGCATGCGGTCCCGGAAGGAACCGCACTACCCCGTTGCGATGGGCTATCGCGTGATGACCGCCCTGTGCCTGGGAGTCCGGTCCTGGCGCGAAGGGAAGATGTTCACCTTCGACGCCCAGAAAGAGGAGATCGTGGCCTAGATTGACAGCGCCACGGCCGGCCCTACAATCGCGACCTGGTGCAAGACGAAAAGGGGGGCGTACAGGGTGCGAGGAGTCCCGATGCGAGAGATGGCTGGGTCGTTCTGGCGCGGATTGGCCTTCTGTGGCATGGGCGCGCTTCTGCTGGCCGGTTGCCAGGCAACCCCGCGGACCGAAGCCCCCGCGACCGCCGCGAACCGGCAAAACCCACGGGTCCGCGGCAACGGCGTCGTCGAAGACATCTCGGCGATCCCCAGGATCGACGGACCGGAGCCGACCGAACCGGTGGGCGCCGCCGCCGCGCAATCGCCCAGCGTCGAGAGCGACCGCAAGGCAATCGCCGATCAGATCCCCGACCCGGCATTGGCGCTCGAGATCATCCCGCAAATGATCGCCACGACCAAGCCGGCCGAAAAGCCGATCCTCGAGAGCGGCCTGCGACGCATTCAGACCATCCGCCGACCGCGACAGGTGAAGCTTTCACTGAAGGACTGCATCCACAGTGCCCTCCGGCACAGCTACCTGATCCGCGCGAGCGGATACAACCCCGCGATCCAGACGACCAATGTCGTCGAAGCGGAGGCTCAGTTTGATGCCGTCTACTTCCTGAATCTCGCCAGCAACCGGCAGGACCGCCCGAGCGCCTCGCAGCTCCAGGGCACGTACACCGACGCCCGCACGCTCGGCACCGGCGTCCGCAAGCTCCTGTCCACCGGCACGCAGGCCCAGATCAGCTACGCGGCCAGCCGCACGCTCAGCGACCTGATCTACCAGACGCTGAACCCCTACTACTTCAACCAGCTCATCTTCGAAATCCGCCAGCCGTTCCTCCGCGGCTTCGGACTGGACTTCAACCGCTCCCGCATCGAGGCCGCCAGGATCGACCGCCGGATCAGCATGGAGCAGTTTTCCCGCGAGATGCAGCAGACCCTCATCGACGTCGAGACGGCATACTGGCGGCTGAAGCAGGCCCGCGCCGAAATGGTATCGCTGGCCCGGCTGCTGGCCGCATTCGAGCGCATCTATGCCATCGTCGAGAATCGCAAGGAGTTCGACACCTTCCTGATCCAGCGCGGCCAGATCCGAAGCCGCCTCGAAACCCGCGAAGCCGAGTTCGTCGCCCGCAAGGCGAACGTCCGCAACGCCGAGGACGCCCTCAAGGCCCTCATCAATGATCCCCGCCTCACGCTCGCGGACGACGTGGAGATCATCCCCACCGACGAATTCGCGCTCGAGCCGGTGCTGATCGACCGCCTCGGCGAGGTCCAGGCGGCGCTCGACAACCGGCCGGAGCTTCGCGAGGCCAGGTTGCAGATCGAGAAGGCCCGCGTCGCCGTCGGTGCCGCGAAGAACCAGGCCCTGCCCAAGTTCGACGTCGTTTTCCGGTACATCGTCGACGGCCTCGGCGGCAACCTGCAGAACGCCTTCGAGCAGATGTCGCACAACGACTACACCGAGTATTACGTCGGGCTCGAATTCGAATGGCCCATCGGGAACCGGGGCCCCGAGGCCGCCCTGCGCCGGTCGCGCCTGCAGGAGTCCCAGGCCGTTGCGGCTCACGCCGCCCAGATCGAGCGGATCATTTCGGAGGTGCACCGGGCCGTCCGCGACCTCCAGACCTACCACGAGCAGATTGATTCGACGCTTCGCGCCGCCCAGGCCACCGAGGATCAGCTCCGCGCAACAGTCGCTCGACAGACGTCCAAGGACCCGGCCAACCTCGAAGTCGAGCTGAACGCCAACGAGAGTCTGGCCGCCAGCCGCAGCAATCTCGTGACGATCCTGGTCAACTACAACCTCTCCATCTCCACGCTCGAACAGAAGAAGGGCACCCTGCTCAAGTACAACAACATCGAGATTCGCGACCCCGACGCCGCGCGACCCGTGGTTGCGGATTGGGTCGCGCCGCCGGCCCAGCCCTGACGCACGATCCGCCCTCGTACACGACACGAATAAGGAAACAAGCCTGTCTATCACGACAGGCGCGGTGTGTGTTCCCGCTTGACGGACGGGTTCCGCCGCCTCGTATCACGGCGACACGAAGCCGGACGTCGGCGACGGGTTGCCCACGGCAGGCTCCACCTCGCTGGTCCATGTCCCCGCGGTGCCGGGAGCAGTGCAATTGGACCAGCGGAGGCGAATCGTGTCGCCGCAGTGGTACTGGGTGCCGACGAAGCCCACGAACCGCGTCTCCACGTAGGTCATCGTGTCCGGGTTCGAGGTCGGGCCGTAACCCCAGCCGGGGATGCCCACGGTGAACGTCTCCGGGAAGGCGGTGCAGTCGCCATCCGCAACACCGGCGATCTGGTCGGTCGTCCAGGTCACGGACTTGCCCGGCTCGATGACGGGCGGCGGTTCGACGAAGTAGTGCGGCGGCTGGGGCATACCCTTGGGGCAGACGCCGAATTTGGGCGCGATGTACGTGCTGCAACTGTCGTTGTACAAGGTAATCGTCAATGTCTTCTTGCGCACGGGATCCGTGTTCTGGTCTCCATTTCCCAGATCCGTCGGTCCGGGGCAACTCGACCCGGCCCACAGAGACAGACCCGCAACCGCCACCATCAGGCAACCGACTCGCGTCTTCATGGTTTCTCTCCTCGATTGCTCGCGAACACCGGTTAGCAGTGTAGCGGCTGTCCCGCCGGTTGCAAAGTCTCAATGTGAGCGGGCGTATTCGGTCATCGCCCGGACGTTCCCGGCCGGCGTATCCCGCGGAACCTCGCAGCCGGCGCCGACAATGTAGCGCGGGCCAGCCTGACGGTGGCACTCCTCGATCGCCTTGTAGACGGACTCGGGCGTACTGTTCCGAAGCGCCGCAACGGGATCGATGTTGCCGAGGAGGACCTGGTTCGGCCCCATCGCCTCGCGGGCATGGGACAGGGGAACGGGGTAATCCAGGTCCACGATGTCACAGCCGAGACGGCCCATCCCCCCGCAGAGATCGTTCGTGTTGCCGCAGATGTGCAGCCGCGTCCGCGCGCCCATCGCGCGGACGCCGTCAACGAGCTTCTTCTCGTACGGCCAGACAAACTCCTCGTAAATCTGCGGGCCGACGAGCGACGCCGCGGCGTCGCCGATGCCGATCAGGTCGGCGCCGGCCTCGAACTGCGCCCGGGCGAACCGCAGTTCCATCTCGACGACAAACTCGAACAGGTCGCGGACAAACACCGGGTCGTCAAAGAAGTCGAGCATGATGGCGTTGATGCCGCGGAGATCGGCCGCCTCGGCGACGGGGCCCTCGATCCAGCCCTCGATGAGCTTGTCGCGACCCACGCGAGCCTTGAAAAGGGCCGCGGCCCTGACGCGGTCGTGCATCCGGCCGCCGCCGAGGGGATCCGGCACCTTCAGCTTCGCCAGCGTCGTCTTGTCGGCCAGGAGGGCCTGGCTCTCGACGATCGCCGGCGGCTGCTGGTCGAAGTACTCGATCATCGCCCCGCAATCGGCGGCCTCCCGCGCAGGGTCCGAGATGGCCGACACATAATCAAAGTCGAACTCCTCGGCCACACGCATCTGGGCCTCGACCAGAATGCGGTGGTCGCGGGCGTAGTCGCCGTACCTCACGCCCGCCCGATCGGCGGCGAACATCATCGTGATCGGCATCAGCGGCAGACAGTCGATTGGCGTACCATCCATCTGCGCGAGGATGCGCTCACGCCCGTTAAGTCGTTTCGTGCTCATCATGGGGATTCTACGAAGCCTCGTGTGGGTTTTCCACTCTGTAAGCATCACCGCACAACAGGGGCCTGTTGGCGTCTCGCGGAACGAGGCGATATAATGAGCCATGTTTACAAAGCGCGAACAGGGCCAAACGAGGGGCAAATGATGACGGGTTCTCCTTCCCGATACGCCGGCGCGAGATGTACGTGGGTTCTTGCTGTGCTGGCCATCAGCGTGGCGCTGTGCGGGTCGGCGGAATGGGCAACGGCCGCCGTATCGGCGGGCGACATCGCGATCATCGGCTACCGATCGACCGACCCGGACGCCCTGGCGTTCGTCGTACTTTCACCGATCGCCGCGGGCGAGGTCATCCGCTTCACGGATTCCGGCTGGGTGGCCGCCGGCTCGTTTCGGGCGAACGAGGGCGGCATCGCGTTCACGGCCTCCACGGCCCTGAGCGCGGGCACGGTCGTCACACGGAGCAACCCGTTCAATAGCGGGGACTGGAGCATCAACAACACCGGCCTCGGGACCGGTGGGTTCCTGCTCAGTACATCCGGCGACCAGATCCTGGCCTTCCAGGGCGACGCGGCCGGCCCCTCCTTCGTCTACGCAATCAATGCCGACGACACCGGCTGGTCGGATGCGACGACGTCGAACACGACGGCACTGCCTGCAGGCCTGATCAACGGCATGACCGCCGTAAACATCGGAGGACCACCCGAACGCGACAACGGCTACTACAGCGGCATCACACAGGGCACGCGGGCCGAACTCCTCGCGGCCATCGGCAACCCCGCAAACTGGACCCTGAGCGACACCGCGCAGACATGGCCGGCGTGGACGTTCACCGTGAACCCGGACGGCGTCAGCGTCACGGGCGTTTCCGTGCCGGGCTCGCCGTTCGGCACGGGGGCTCAGGCCACCGTTACCGTGCAACTCAGCGAAGCGCCGCCGGCCGGCAGCCCTGCGACGGTCAATGTCGCCAGCGGGGCCTTCGCGACAAGCCCCATCACGGTCGTGATCACCAACCCCGACGCCGGCGGCACGGTCGATGTGACGATGGCAAACAATGGCACATGGACGGCCGTGGCTACTGCGGTCAGCGGCTGCTACGGCTCCGCCGCCTCGGCGCCGTTCGTCGTCGGTTCGCAGCCGATCGCGCCCACGGCATACGCCGGCGCGGACCGGACCATCGCGCTGAGTGGTTCCACGGTGTCGGAAGTCATGATCGGCGCGACGGCGGACGACGCAAACGGTCTGACCGGCGTGACGTACGCGTGGACGCCGGCCAGTGGGACCGGAATCGTCGGCTGGGCCGGTCGTACCGGTTCGGTGACGACACAGACCGACCCGGGCGATGCGGAGATCACGCTTGGCCAGGCGGGCACTTACAACCTTACACTGACCGTCACCGACCCTGACGGGCTGACGGCGACAGACAGTGTTACGATCACGGTGGTCAACGCCGCGCCATTGGGCAACTACGATCCGCCGGCGGGCTACTATGACCCGGCCCGGCCGGGCGGCGTGTGGTACACCGGTACGGCCCTGAAAACGGCGCTGAACGGCATCATCAGCGGGCACACGGTCCGGTCCTACGATGCGGCCAAGTCCGCGCTGCAGCTCCTCGACGAGGATCCGAACAACTCGAGCCGCCTGATCCTGATCTACACGGGCGTCTCCGTGCCCAAGACCTGGGATGCCGGGGTGACGTGGAATCGCGAGCACATGTGGCCGGACAGCCTGAACCCGAGCGGCGCCTGTGACAGCGATCTGCATCACATGCGGCCGTGCGATCCGAACGTCAACAGCACGCGCGGAAACAAGCCGTACGGCACCGGTTCCGGCTTCTGGGACCCCAACCAGGGGGCGTCCCATCGTGGAGACGCCGCGCGCGCGATGTTCTACATGGCGACCCGGTACACCGAGCTGACGCTGGTCAACGGACAGCCCGGCTACAACCAGATGGGCGATCTGGCGAAGTTGCTGCCCTTTCACTACGAAGACCCGGTGGACAACAGTGAACGCCGCCGCAACCACCTGATCTACAGCGCGGCCGACAACCCATCGTACTACCAGGGCAACCGCAACCCCTTCATCGACCATCCCGAGCTGGTCTGGACGATCTGGGGCGGCCATCCCAGCGATTCGATGCTCTACGTCGGGACGACCGCGCCGGCGGACGGCGCATCGTCCGTGACAATCGATCTCGGCGCGGCGATCAAGGGCGGTGCACCGCCGTCGCCGCGGACCGTCGTTCTGAACAAGGCGGGCGCCGATCCGACAACGTACAACATCGCCGGCAGCGGCGATGCCGTCTCCAGCTCCATCGGACCACGGCAGGCGTTCGTTGGCGGAACGGGAGCACGCACGATCAGCGTGGGTCTTTCTTCCTCGACGGCGACGCCGGGCGCGAAATCGGGCATGCTCGTCGTCGACAATACGGAGCTGACCTCCGCCGGGACAGGCACCGGCTCGGCCGACGGCAACGACACCATCCTGGTGGTCGCGGCTGTCCGAGAGCACGCCGAGGCGTCGTTCCATCCCACGGCGGATCAGGACACGCTGACGCTCGATTTCGGGAGCGTGCCGGCGGGCAGCGGTCTGCAGGTGCTGAGCTTCACCCTCTACGACATCGAGTCCGTCGCGGGGTTCACCGCAGCGCTGGATCTTGATAACGTGACGGCGTCCGGCAGCACGAGCGTG
Organism: uncultured Planctomycetales bacterium; assembly: GCA_964617875.1. GTDB lineage: Bacteria > Planctomycetota > Phycisphaerae > UBA1845 > PWPN01 > CAZMVY01. The sequence continues at coordinate 11,564 of CAZUAI010000019.1, forward strand.
CTTTACAGCGATGTGAGCCCCTTCGCCGGCCTGGCCGCAGGCACGACGGGGGCGACGTTCCACGCCTATCTCGACGCGAACGCCCCGCCAGGAACGTACCAGTCAACCTATACGCTGGCGGTGTCCGACGAGAATCTCTCCGGCGCGATGCCCGGCACGAACCTCGTGCTGACGCTGAACGGGCAGATCACCGGCGATTCGGCGTCGGGCGACCTCGACGGCGACGGCGACGTGGACCTCGGCGATTTCGCGCTGTTCCAGTTGTGTTTCAACGGGCCGAACCGGACGCCGGCGAACACGAATTGCCAGGGGGCCGATGCCGACGGCGACGGCGATGTGGACCTGAGCGACTTCGCCGTGTTTCAACTGTGTTTCAACGGCCCGAACCGGGCCCCCGCCTGCGCGGGGCAGTGACCATGACGAAGAACCGGGCAGGCATCCTCAGCGGCCTGTCAGATGCTCCCGGATGAACAGGACCGTGGCGTAAAACTGGAAGTCGGCGTTGGTCTTCTTGCGGAAGCCGTGCCCTTCGTCTGTGGCCAGGAGATACCAGACGGGCGTGCCGTTCTGCCGTACGCGCTGCACGATCTGCTCGGCCTCGGAGCGAGGAACGCGCGGGTCATTCCCGCCCTGCACGACGAAGAGGGGCTTCCGGATCCTGTCCGCGTTGTTGAGCGGGGCCGTGCGCTCGAAGAACTCCTGCATCTCGGGGATGCGCTCGTCGCCGTACTCGACACGGCGAAGGTCGCGCCGGTAGCTCTCGGTGTTCCTGAGAAACGTGTTGAAGTTCGAGATCCCCACAACATCGATCGCGCAGCGAATCCGGTCGCTGTAATGCACGGCGGACGCGAGCGTCATGTACCCGCCGTAGCTGCCGCCCATCACCATGACCCGGCTCGCGTCCAGCGTCGGCTGTTTCGCGACCCAGTCGAGAAGGGCGCCGATGTCCTTGACCGCGTCCTCCCGCTTCAGGCCGTTGTCGAGTTTGACGAACGTCTTGCCGTAGCCCACGGAGCCGCGGACGTTGGGATAGATCATGGCCGCGCCCAGTTCGTTCAGGTAGTAGTTGCTCCGACCGAGGAACATCGGGCGGGATTGCCCCTCGGGCCCGCCGTGGATGTTGATGATGACGGGCCGCGGTCCCGTGAAGCGTGCGGCCGGCTCGTAGAGGAATCCCGTGATTTCACGTCCGTCGAACGTGGGCCAGCGGATCAGCCGTGCCTCCCGCAACTCCGAGGCCACCAGTCCTCCCAGTTCGCTCTCCGTCCAGCGGGTGACCGTGCGGGCGCCGACGTCGAGCGAGAAGACATCGGACGGACAGCGGGCGGAGGCCAGGCTGAAGCCCAGCTCCCTGCCGGCCGGATGCCACTTGAGGCCGTCGATAATGCCTTCCGGAACGGCCTCGACGCGGACATGCCGGCGGCCGGCGACATCGTAGAGGTAGAGTCTGGAGATGCCCGCCTCGTTTGTCACGAAGGCGATGCTGGCGCCGTCCGGCGAAGGCTCCATCGCCTCGACGTCCCAGGCGATCGTCTCGACGAGCGGCGTGATCCGGCGGGTCTTCAGGTCCATGTACGCGAGCCGCTGGAACTCGCTGTCCTTGTCCGTGGTGAGATAGATGCCCGCACCGTCCCGCGCAAAACGCGCCTGCGGACAGGCCACCGGCTCGGAACCCCGCTCGGTCAAAGGTTCCTTTGCGCCCGTCGCAAGATCCAGGACCCAGAGGTGCTGCTCGTTGACCGAGATCATTTCCGAAACGAGCAGCTTCTGATCGTCGGGCGACCAGTCGAGCACGCTCCAGCCGCCGCCCTGGACCTCGAGCACTCGGCGGTCCGTCCCGGGGTCCTGCGGATCCATGACATACAGATCGCGGTCGGCCCCGTTACGGCGGGTCGAGCCGTAGGCCACGCGGTCGCCGCGCGTGCTCCATCGGAGTTCGCCGTTCTGCGATCGCCCGCCGTCCGTCAGGAGGGTAACACGGCCGTCCGCCATGTCGTAACGGTAGATCTGGGCGAACTCGTCGCCGCCCGTGTCGCGGGTGAAGAGGAAGTACCACCCGGCTTGCGGCTCATAGTGGGCCTCGCCGACCGGCTCGTCGAAGAAGGTGAGCTGCGTGCGCGCGCCGCCCGGAGACTTCACACGATGCACCTGAACCGTGTTGGCGAAGCGCGTCGTGATCAGAAGCTCACGTGCGACGGGATGCCAGTCGGCAAGCGACGCGAAGCGGTATTCGGTGTATCGCCGCACGTCGCGGGCAAGCGACGCGGGGATGGGCGGGATGCCCTGAACCACCAGGTTCGGCGACGGAGCGACCTCGCGCGTCGTCTGGCCGGTGGCCGTGGGCAAACCGCCAAGGATGAGAAGCGACATCGTCCCCGCCAGGCATCGGACATGTATTGACAGCATAAATCGCCATGATACGCCACGCGGGGCCGGATTCAAGGGCCCTTGTATTCTCCCGAAGCCGCCGCTATCAATGAGGCGCCATGAAACAGCGATACACCGGCCTGATTGCGGCCACGTTCACTCCGATGCACGAGGACGGCAGTCTGCGGCTCGATCGGGCGGCACCGATGGTCGAGTTCCTTGAGCGGTCCGGCATCAAGGCGCTTTACGTCGTGGGCAGCACGGGCGAAGGCGTCTCGCTCACCGTTCGCGAGCGACGCGAGGCGGCCGAGGCGTTCGTCCGCGCGGCGAAGGGGCGGCTGCCCGTCATCGTGCAGGTCGGCCACACCAGCCTGGCGGAGGCGCGTGAACTGGCCGGGCATGCACAGGCGATCGGCGCGGACGCCGTCTCGGCCGTGCCGCCCTTCTACTTCAAGCCGACATCCGCGGCCAATCTCGCGGACTGCATGGCCGAGATCGCCCGCGGCGCGCCGAAGCTGCCGTTCTACTACTACCACATCCCGTCGATCACGGCGGTCGGGCTTGATCTTGTCGAGTTCATCCGCATGGCCCGCCAACGCATGCCGACTTTCGCGGGCATCAAGTACACCGCCCCCACGGTGCATGAATACATGGCGTGCGTGGGCGAGGCGGGCGACGACCTCGACATCCTCTGGGGCGTCGATGAGATGCTGCTCTGCGGCCTGGCCGCCGGTGCCCGCGCCGCGGTCGGCAGCACGTACAACTACGCCGCCCCGGTCTACTGCCGGTTGATCGAGGCGTTCGATCGCGGCAGCCTCGCCGAGGCCCGCGAGTGGCAGGCCAGGTCCGTCGAGATGATCCGGCGGATCCTGGCCGAGGGCGGCCTCCCGGCCCAGAAGGCCGTCATGCGGCTCATCGGCCAGGACTGCGGGCCGACTCGCCTGCCGCTCGCGCCGCTGAGCAGGGAGCGGCTCGACCGGATGAGCAGCCGCCTGCGTGAGATCGGGTACTTCGAGTGGGGGCAGTAGCCGGCGTTCTGTCCGCCTTCTCGATCAGCAGAACCGCCGCTCTCCGCCGGACTCTGTCCTCACTCATGCTGCCGCCTCGCGTTCCATCTCATGCCGTATGGGCATGACCTGGCAGAGACCGTGCTCCGGTTCCTCCTGCGAGGCAATCCGACTCATCATCGTGTCCGGGCCCTTTGCGAAGCTACAGCTGACGATCCAGGCGGCGGTACATGATCGCCTCGGTGAGGTGGTGCGTCTGGATGTGCTCGGCGTTTTCGATGTCCGCGATGGTGCGGGCCACCCGCAGGACCTTGTCGTGGGCGCGGGCGGAAAGGCCCAGCTCGCTCATCGCCTGGCGGAGGACCGCCTCGCCGTGCTCGTCGAGCTTGCAGAACCTGCGGAGCTGCCGCGGCTTCATCGTCGCGTTCAGCGTCGTGTTGCCGTCGCCGAATCGGTCGCGCTGCGTCTGCCGTGCCCGCATGACCTGCTCGCGAATCGTCCGGCTGTCGGTGCCGTCGCGGTCGCTCCGCAGCTCGCGATACGGCACGGCGGGCACCTCGACGTGCATGTCGATCCGGTCGATCAGAGGGCCGCTGATCCGCGAGAGATACTTGTCGATGGCCGGCGGGCTGCACTTGCACTGCCGCTTGGGGTCGGTGAAGTAGCCGCAGGGGCAGGGGTTCATCGCGGCGATCAGCATGAAGTTCGCCGGGAACGCGACCGAGCTGTGGGCGCGGGCGATCGTGACGAACCCGTCCTCGAGCGGCTGGCGGAGCGTCTCCAGGATCGTCCGCGGAAACTCCGGGAACTCATCGAGAAACAGGATTCCGTGGTGGGCGAGCGAAACCTCTCCGGCCTGCGGCACCGTTCCCCCGCCGACCAGCGCGGGGCCGCTGGCCGAGTGGTGCGGCGACCGGACCGGCCGCGTCGCCATGAGCGACGCCCCGTGCGGCAGCTTGCCGGCGGCAGAATAGATCCGCGTGGTCTCGAGCGACTCGGCCACGGTCAACGGCGGGAGAATCGTCGGCATTCGCCGTGAGAGCATCGTCTTGCCCGAGCCCGGCGGACCGATCAGCAGAATATTGTGCGCCCCCGCCGCCGCAATGGTCAGGGCCCGCTTGACGGCCTCCTGGCCGCGGACGTCGGCGAAGTCCACATCGTACGTCGAGGCCTTCTCGAACAGCGTGTTCAGGTCCACGCGCGTCGGCTCGAGCGGCAGCTGATCCGTGAAAAACCCCACCGCCTCGGTCAGTGACGTGACGGGAATCACCTCGACATCCTGAACGACGGCCGCCTCCTCCGCGTTTTCCCGCGGGACGACCAGGCCGGTGAACTTCCGCTCCTTCGCCAGCAGTGCCATCGACAGCGCGCCCTTGATCGGCCGCACGCGGCCGTCAAGCGCCAGTTCCCCCGCCACGAAGAAGTCGCCCGAACGCTGCGGCGTGCCGAGGCCGTCGGCGAAGATCATCCCCAGCGCAATCGCCAGATCGAACGCAGGCCCTTCCTTCTTCAGGTCCGCCGGGGCGAGGTTCACGGTCACCCGGTGCCGGGGGAAGTCGTAGCCGCAGTTCCGCAGGGCGCTGTCGATCCGCTCCAGGCTTTCCTTCACCGCCGTATCGGGCAGCCCCACGATGACCGGGCGGTCCAGTCCCCGGTTCGCGACATCCACTTCGACCTCACAAGGGAGTGCATCAATACCGACGAGCGCGACGCTGTGGAATCGGGCAAGCATGAGCGGAATTGTATCGGCGAGATCGCCGCGTCCGCAAACCCCTCTCGGCCCCGGGGATTGAGCAATCTCAGGGAGACGTGACCGTGGTGAATCCCGATGCTCCGGCTGTATAATCCCGACCCGCACCCGGCGACGCGGCCGGGGCTGTCTGGAGAATCGGGCACGCGAGATCGTGACTGCTGCCCCGCCGGCGGAGAAGCAGGAACCTGCCGGGGACAGATGTTGCTCGCACGGCCGGCAGGAACGTAAGGCGACATGCGGCACCACACCCCGGCCTCCAGGACCGCCGGCCACGGGTGCAGAGGCATCGCCGTGAAACAGGGCGCAGTCGTCCGTCAGGATCAGCACATGGACCGCACGCAGAAACCACTGAACGTCGCCGTGATCGGGTGCGGCATGTTGGCCCGCGCTCAGCACATCCCCAACATCCGGAACTGCCCGCATACGCGCCTGCACACATGCTGCGACGTGGACGAATCCGTGCTTCACTCCCTCAGTTCAGAACATCCCGGGTTGAAAACCACAACGGACTTTGCCGCAGCCGTCTTCGACCCCGATGTGGACCTGCTGGTCGTCGCCACGACCGAACACTTTCGGCTGCCCATCTACGAAGCCGCGATCACCGCACGCAAGCCCGTCCTGACGGAGAAGCCGCTGGCGGCCACGCTGCCGGAGGCCCGCCGGGTCCGCGACCGGGTCGTCGCCGCACGCATTCCCTTCTGCGTCGGCCACAACCGGCGCTGCTCGCCGGCCATGGCCCAGGCGCGCGCGGTATTCCGCCGCCACATGACGCAGCCCCAGCCGTGCCCGTGGCGGTTTCGACGCCCCGGCTGGGAGCAGGTGCGCGAGGTGGTCGGCGACGAGGAGCGGCTGCCGGCGGTTTCCATCCGCATCAACGACGACTGGATGAGCTGGAAATCCGTACACCTCCAGGGCGACAACGCCGAATACGGCCTCTTGCTGAGCGAGATGACGCACTTCGCCGATCTCGCCTGCTGGTTTGTCGATGCCGAGCCCGTGCGGGTCGGCGTGCTGAGCAGCGGCGTCTTGAATCACGCCACCGTGATCGAGTTCGAGGGCGGCGGCGTCGCCAGCATCTTCATGAGCGGCGGCGGGACGTTCGGCTACCCGAAGGAGCTGCTCGAGGCGTTCGGGCACGGCGGCGCCGTCGTCGTCGATCACATGCTGGAAGTCCGCACCGCCGGCATCGCGGACGCGCCGCCGAGTACGATCTATCCTTTCCTGAACGACCGTTATCCGGGCATCGGCGTACAGGGGGGCCTGGCCGGCTGGCTGGAGAAGAAAAAGGCCGCCCGCGAGGACAGCCTTCGCGCCGGCAACACGGACTGGATCGCCGTCGCGGAGCCGGACAAGGGCCACGCCCGCATGCTCAGCGCCTTTGTCGAGGAGGTTCGCGGCCTGCGGCCGGAGCCGGTCAGCCCCGTGGCCGACGCGGTGCGGGCGGTCGAAATCTGCACCGCCGCCATCCGCTCGTTCCGCGAGCATCGATTCGTGGACATTGCCGAGCTGCGGAGCGAGCCGTGAGGCCATTGACGCACACCCGTGACGAACGGCCCCCGCGGGTGTGCCTCTGCACGACCGTGGCCGCGATCACCGTTGCGCTTCTCTGCGCCCCCGCCGGCGCACAGACCGACCGTGCGCCCACCGCAGCGCCGGACGCCCCGGCCGTCGCATCCGCGCGGGGCGAGACGCGACTCCAGACGAAATGGGAGCGTTCGCTGGCGGCACCGCCGCCGGTCTATCTGCTGCGCATCGGCGAGCAACTCGCCGCCCTGTCGCACGGAAACGCCTTTCAGCTTTCCGCGACCGGTGACGAGCGGCCCGTTGCGGGCGGACGCGTGATTGAAGGCGCCGGCATTGCACACGACGAACATGCCGCGTATGTCGTCGGCGGGCGGTCCTCCGCACAGCCGACGGCTGACGTCTGGCGGATCGTGCTCGGCCCTCGTGGACTGGATTGGATTCGCGTGGCGTCCCTGCCCGCGCCGTGCATGGGCCCCGTGGTCGCCGTCAACGGCGGCGATCTCTTCGTCGTCGGAGCGGCGGTCGCCGGTCCGCCGTTCTTCGTTCGGGTCAGGCCCGGCCGCGGTTCGCTCGACAGGCTCCAACTGCCGCCGCTCTTCGGCCAGGCGCAATCCCTGGGCGCTCAGGGCGGCACGCTCCATCTCGTCGGCCGTGACACGGCCGGCGCGACCCGGCACTGGCGATGGAAGACCGGCGAATGGCAATCGGCCCGTACGCCGCCCGAAGAATTGCTTGCCTTGCCGCCGGCCCCCGTCGGCCAGTCCCACCTGCTCTATGCCGTCGCAGGCACAACAGACCCGCTGCTGGCCTACCACACGATTACGGATACCTGGAGCCCCCTGCCCGCGGCCGACGGCGGGACCACCGCCCTGGTCTCGCACGGCAACGGCATCCTTCGCGCCCTCACAAACCCCGGCGGCGGACTGCTGCTTCGGGCCGAGACGCTCGTGCGCCCCACGAGGGGACTGGCCCCGCTCGACTACGCCACGCTCGCCGGGTACTTCGTGCTGAATCTCGGCATCGGCTTCCTGTGCGCCGGGCGAAAGGCCGACTCCGACCATTTCTTCCGCGGCGGGGGCCGCATTCAGTGGTGGGCGCTGGGCATCAGCTACATGGCCACGGGGATGAGCAGCATCAGCTTCATGGCGTACCCGGCGACGGGCTACGCCTCCAACTGGCTGCTGATCGGCGTACCGGTGTTCCAGAGCGCCGCGGTCATTCTGACGGGGATCGTGTTCATCCGCATGCTCCGGCGGCTCAATATCACGACGGTCTTCGAGTATCTCGAGCAGCGATTCGGCCGCACGATCCGACTGCTGGGCGCGACGTTGATGATCCTGAGCCAGGTCGGCGGACGGCTGAGCATCGTCATGCTGTTGCCGTCGATGGCGTTCTCTGCGGTGTCAGGGCTCAATGTCTACGTGAGCGTCGCGCTGATGGGAGTGGTCACCGCGATCTACTGCCTCAAGGGCGGCATGAAGGCGGTCGTCTGGACGGACGTCCTCCAATTCGCCCTGATGTACGGCGCCATTGCCGTCACCGTGGTCACGATCGCGCAGGATGCGCCCGGCGGCGTCGGAGAACTGGTCTCGGTCGCATACGCCGAAGGCAAGTTCAAGGCCTGGCTCTTCGACTGGGACTTCGTGCAACCTTCGATCTGGGTCTTCTCGTGCCTGGCGATGACGACCGTGTTTCTCCAAGTCAGCGACCAGGCGTTGATGCAGCGTGCCCTGAGCGCGCCGGATGAAAAGGCCGCACGCAACAGCGTCATGCTCGGCGGAGTGCTCACCGTCCCCATCGCCGCCATGCTGTTCTTTGTCGGCTCCGCCCTGTTCGTATTCTACCGCCGGCACGCCGATCGGCTCGATCCCCTCCTTCCCACGGACAGCATCCTTCCGTACTTCGTGGGCACCGAGCTGGCCCCCGGGCTCGTGGGTTTGATCATCGCGGGCATCTTTGCCGCCGCCATGTCGACCGTGAGCGGAACGGTCAACGCGATTTCGGCGATCGTCGTGCGCGACTTCCTTCCGGTGTTCCACTCCGGCGGCAGCGAGGCAACACGGATGAAGGTGGCTCGGGTCACCACGCTGGCGGTCGGCGGCCTGGCGACCGGCATCGCGGCCGTAATGGCAAGCATGAACATCCGGTCGTTGTGGGAGATGTTTGCGGCCCTGATGGCGCTGATCGGCGGGGGCTTCCCGGGCATTTTCGCCCTCGGGTTGCTCACCCGCCGGGCGAACGCACCGGGCGCCGCCATCGGCCTGCTCGCCAGCATCGCAATCACGCTGGCGGTGAAACAATATACCGCGGCCAACGTGTTTCTCTTCACCACCGTGGCGGTCGCTTCGTGCCTGGGGGTTGGCTATGCGGCCAGCCTCTTCTTCGCGCCGCCGGCCAGGCCGCTGACCGGCCTGACGATCCGGACCCTGCGTCCCCCTCCCGATCTTTCGGTCGCGGGCACTGCCGCTCCATCATGACCCGGCCGACGCCACGGCGGGGCCGCGGCGTGGAATCATGAAGTAGGAACGGCATCGGGTGCATTGGCCGGTCTTGCCGCAGGCGGCAGCCGGAAACGAGGCGATGAGCAGGCACTTCGGGCACTGCACGTTGACGGAGCCGGCCCCCGCCTTCGACGGTCTCCGGGGCTCTTCGACTTCGCGCTCCGGGCTCTCACGTTCCGCCGGAACCGAAGAACAGCTCGCAGCCGTACGCCGGCTCGTCGGCCGGACAGCCTTTTTCACCGGTTTTCGTGCCACGGCCAACGCCGGGTTGACGCGTGTCAGAACCTCGTCGCCTGTGGCGCCGCGGTAACAGTACGAGAAGAGCAGTTCGAACTCTTTCCGCTGCAACTGGCGAACCAGCTCCTGCCCGACCGAACCCAGTCCCCCCCCCACCGCCTGTGCGTGCAGATCGATGAAGAGAAACGGCTCCCAGGTCTTCATCGAGGAGCACATCTCCAGAAGACGGTCCAGCAGCGGTTCGGCCCGAACCACAACAATCTCGGACGCGCATCCGATCAGATCTTCGAAGATCGGATGGCCGTCCAGCTGCTGGAAGAACTTCTTGGCGGCGTCCGCATGTCCCAGATGCCGCTCGCACAACCCCGCCAGGTACGGCCGCTCCTTCGGTTCGGCGAGTTGGCCATACATGCTGCACTCGCCGATCCACCCGTTCCACAGGTACAGCAGCGAGCGGACGGCCGCACCCATGCCCTCGCTCAGCAGCACGTCGCGGGCGAAGAGCTTGCGGTCGTCGATCTCGTCCAACATCTTCCTGGTGGCGGCGTTCGCGCGGCTCTGCCACTGGAGTGGGGGCAGTTCGGCCCCCGCCTTCCACAGAAGCGCGGCCACGTCCGGCGCGAGACGGCCTATGTTCAGCTCGACCATGCCTTAGCATATCGACTCAAACCGTCACGCCATTGACAAACAGAAACGAAACGACCGCCCGGAACGCGTCCGAGAACCACGCGACCGGCGGCGTCGCCTCCGCCCGAAACGCCTCGCAACAGGCTGGAGCCGGTTCACGGCCCCGGCTTCAGCACGAGATGCCCGAAGAGCATTGCCCCCGGCGAGGAACCGAAAAAGACATGCGGCCGATAACCTCGCTCGCGTTGATACGCCTCGGCGACGGCGAGCACCGTCGCCTCCGCGCTCCGCCGGCCGAGAACCGCCACTGTGCCGCCGCTTCCGCCGCCCGTGATCTTCGCACCGAATAACCCCCCCGCCGGTCCCGTCGCACGCACCAGCTCGACCAGCCGGTCCGTCCCCGGCGAGCCGAGGCCGCAGGCCCGGTAGCTCGCGTGGCTGTCGTACATGAGCCGGCCCAGACGCCCCGGGCGATCCTCCGTCGTCTCATCCTCCAGCAACCGCGAGAACTCCTGCACCCGGGCATGCTCGTAGATCGCATGGGCCGTCGGCTGACGAACCGGGTAGCTCTCGCCGCCCAGGACCCGCGTCACCGGGTCGGTCGTTCCGTCGTACTGTGCGAGGAACATGAAGCCGTCCATCCGCTCCGGCAACCGTGCCGCATAAGATGCCTCGAATGCCGCCGGGCCCACGTTCGCGAGGTAACCGCGCCATGTTGGATCAACGACTCGAACATGGCCGTCGCTGTGGCCTTCCGTCGCCTCCAGCCCCGCGAGCGCCGCGATCATGCGATAGCCCATGAACGCCCCCGTGCGAACGGTTCCGTAGTCGGCACCCGCGACAGCGTGCCGTTCGCCGGAGTCGAGCCCCCAGAAGGCGATATCCCCGGGGACCGGCATGAAGCCCTTGAGTTCCGCCGGTTGGCACAGCAGCGACAGAAGCCGATCGGCCCGGCCGCACGAAGCGGTCATCTGGTCCATCACGCCGCACGGGGCGCCCACCACGAGGTTCTCGACTTTCTGACAGAGGATCGCCAGATCCCGCCCGTCGAGCGCAATGCCGTACGCCGCCGCGACCGCCTGCATGGCGGCCACCTCGAGAGCGGCCGATGAGCTGACGCCCTTGCCTTCGGGCACATCGGACGAGATCAGAATGCGCGCCCCTTCCGCAAACTCCGCGCCCCGCTCCCCCATCAGCACGAGGAACGCCCCGGCCACGTACGCCGCCCACTGCGAAGAAGGCTCCCGGCGAAACCACGCCCGCGCCACGTCGTATTCGACCGGACGTCCGCTCTCGCCCAGGACATCCAGAGGCACCGTCACCGCCGCGCTCCGCCCGGTCGCCTCACCGCCCAGACTGACGATGCGAAGCACGCGCGCCCGGTCTCGCTGCAGCGCAACCCGGGCCGCCTCCCGAAGCGGCATCTCCAGCACGAGCGAGCCGGAGTAGTCGGCGATCCCCCCCATTACGTCGAGCCGCCCCGGCGCACGCGTGACCACCAGATCACGGCCCGCGTCAAACAGACCGTGCGCCTCCCGACAGGGATTCTCGTCAAGCTGCCCGAGCAACTCGACAAACGCCTCGACATCCCGCAACCCGCCCGTCGAACCATGAACGATTCTGTGCATGGGCGGACATCTTACGGATTCCCCGAGAGAAGAAAACCGGGCCGCCGACATCAGCGGCGCACAGCCGTCAGGCCCGGGCGGTCCGGCGGCTTGTTTCGGACCGGGACTTCCCTCCGCGGGCAGAAGATGAATGTCGCCCGCTCCTCGCCGTGAACGGGCCCGCCGATGGAAGAATCCCCACGTGTCGCGTACAATTCCCCTGTGTTCGAGGCTGCCGCAGGGTTCATGGAGTCATTGACGATGCAACCAAACAGGCTTGGTCCGAAAGCAGCGTCCGGGCGTCGGCGGGCGGCCGAGGGGATGGCCGTCCTGGTGCTTGTCGCAATGATATTGATGGGCCGGATGCCCCCGGCCGCATCGGCGGCGGCCGCGGACTTCTCATTCATCCAGGTGTCCGACGTCCACATCTCGCCCCGCCCGGCCGGGGCCCGCGCGGAGGCCGTGCGCGGGGGCGACACGCTCCGCTGGCTCTGTGCCGAGGCCGCCAGGCCGCAGGTGCAGCAACCGTACAACATCACCGCCCCGCCGCCGTCGTTCGTCATGGTCACGGGGGACATCACCGAGTACGGCGTCATCGCGGAAACGTGGTCGGACGTCGAGCGGGCGTTCGGCTGCCTGCCGTGCAAGTGGTTCGTCATCCCCGGAAACCACGACAGCACGTGGACGTCGATGAACCACATCCTGCGGCGCCGCCATGGCGGCGATTCATACTCCTTCGACCAGGCGGGCTGCCACTTCGTCGCGATGAACTCGACGTCCCCGCAGGAACCGCTGCCCTGCCTGGACCGCCGAACGCTCAACTGGCTCCGCGCCGACCTCGGCAAGGTCAAGCCCGGCACTCCCGTGTTCCTGTTCATGCATCACCCGCTGTACACCACCGAGTTCGCCGCACCGTACGAGCAGCTCCTCCTGCTTGACGCGGTCGCCGGGCACCGGATCGTCGTCATTCTCGACGGGCACGGCCATCACCCGACGCCCGGCAAGTACGAGAACATCGACCGCGTGATGGGCGGCTCAACCTACGGACCGAACGCCGGCTGCAACATCATCTCGGTGGTGGGCGGCGTGCTCCGGATCAGCTACCGTTTCCACGGCGACAAGCCACCCGAGGCAAAGCTCGAGAAGCGGCTCGCCGACACGGGCCCGATGTGCGAGATCGACATCACGTCGCCGTCGCCCGCGTCGCCGATCGCCGCCGGCCGGCCGGTCGCCGTCGCCGCCCGCATCCAGGCTCGCGGCACGCGGGTAACCGGCGTGAAGTTCGACGTGGACGGCGAGGAGAAGAAGGCCAGGCCACTGGCGCACAAGGCCGACGGCTGCCGCGGCGAGTTCGACGCGGGGGGCCTGGCGCCCGGCTGGCACTTCCTTCGCCTCGCGGTTGCCGACGACGGCAAGCGGACGTGGCACCGGGCGGCGGCGTTCGAGGTCCTGCCGCCGGCGACCGGGCCGGTGCCGGCGACAGTCCGCCGTCACCTGCACGACGCAGGCGTCAAGGCGGCGCCGCTGGCGCTCGACGACCGCATCATCGTGGCCGACACGGCCGGCGTCGTCACTGCGTTCGATCGCGCATTCAAGCCCGCCTGGCAATTCAGGACGACCGGTGAGGTGCTCAACACGCCGGTGCCGAGCGGCGATCTCCTGCTCTTTGGCTCCGGCGACGGAAAGGTCTACGCGTTGCGTGCCGGAACCGGCGGGAAGGCGTGGCAGTACGAAGCGGCCGGGCCGGTGTTCGCGCAGCCCGTCATCAGGGACGGCGTGGCGTATGTCGGCGATGCCGAGGGCCACATCCACGCCGTACGGGTCAAGGATGGGCGAAAGATGTGGGCCGCCCGGCACGCCGAATTCACGATCGAGGCCGCGGGAACGATCGTGGACGACACGTTCGTCGTCGGTGCGTGGGACGGTTGGGTCTACGCGGTCAGACTGGCCGACGGCTCGCTGAAGTGGAAGCAGCGATGCCCCACCGGCCAGAGCGGTCAGCCCAGCCGGTACTTCGCCGCCGCCGACTGTCCGCCGGCCGTCGCCGGCAACAGGCTGTTCATCGCCGACCGCGGCTACTTCCTCGGCCTCTACCAGCCGGACGGCAAGTACATCCGGCAGTTGCAGAAGAACGTCTCGGCGGTCGCCGCCTCCGAAGACGGCCGCTTCATCTATGCGAGGAGCCTCGACGACGGCCTGACCAAGTACGACGCCGAAGGTGCCGTCGTCTGGAAGGCCGACGTACCCCTCGGCCGCTTCCCGATCCCCCCGACCGAACGAACCGGCAAGGTGTACGTGTGCTCAAACCGGGGCGAGTTGAACGTGCTCGATGCCAAGGACGGAAAGGCGTTGTGGCGGTACCAGGTCTCGCCGCAACTCCACGTGATGGCGGGCGTCGGGGTGGACAGCCGGGGCGCCGCGTGTACGGCCGACATGGACGGCAGAATCGTAGTCGTCGAAGGACGATAGACGCCGGGCAAGGAGAGTGTAGCACCATGCCAGCAACCCGGATTCTTTCACCCGAAGCGTTGCCACGGCAATAGCCGGCGGCGATTCGGCTGCGGCACGCGGCAGATCGCCGAGACCCTCAGCTACACCGCGCACGGCGGCGCGGTCGCAACCATCCGACGCATCGATTCGGCCCTTCCCGGTCTGGCCAACCGTTTTATGGCCATCAAGAGGCAGATTGCTACGCCCTGCCCCCGCTCTCTTTCCCGCCGCTGCCGCGTGCGCAGCAACCCCGCGACACCGCCCAACCCCTCTCCCTTCAAGGATGACGGGATGAGGGTGACCAACCCCTCTCCCTCCCAGGGAGAGGGACGGGGTGAGGGTGACCAGCTCTCTGTTTCACAACCAGGGAAAGAAGACGGGGCGAGCATGTCCAACCAACGGTAGGGTGGGCGGTTCTCCGGGGCCGCGTCCTCGCGGCCCCGGGGGTTCGCCCACCTGTTGCGTCCCTCCGGCGAATCAGGACCGTCCGCGGTTCCGCGGTACTCCGCGGGAATCCAGGACTCACTCAAAGGAAACAACACCCGCCTCCCCTCGCGGCCCCGCCGACCCGAACGGAACGCAACCCCGTCATTCCCGCGTACGCGGGAATCCAGTCTTCCGCGTCATCATTCCCCGCGTCCGCGCGGATCGCCCCGTCTCTTCTCCCCGCGGCACTCATCCTACCCCGCGCACCCCGGCGGCCGGTTCGGCCCGTTGAAACACCGTGAGAACACGAGGAAGTCGTCCAGGTCCACATCCCCGTCGCCGTCGTGATCGGCCTGCTCGCAGATGGCCACGGCCGGTGCCGGCCCGTTCGGCCCGGCGAAACACGCCCGGAAGAACAGAAAGTCCACGATGTCCACGTCCGCGTCGCGATCCGCGTCGGCCGGGCCTCGGTAGCGGTACTCGTAGGCCCCCATGTCCACCCGCTGGTACATCACCCGCGGACCGCCTCCGAGGTCGAACGGCAGCGGCTCGGTGGTGTTCCCGTCGCCGTCCACGTCGGCCGTGTCGGCCGGCACATCGGCGTTTCGGCCGGCATCGATGCACGGCGACCCGGACCGCAGACGCAGGTCGCCGTAATCGTCGTCGGCCGTGCCCCACTGGCCGTCGGGGCCCGGCGAAGTGTTACGGATAAACAGCGGATCGACACGAATGTTGCCGTTGGTCCCAGTCGGGTCGGTCAGGCCGGAATAGTTGTAGGCCGTGTTACCGAAGACACAGTTGGAACGCAGCATCGGTGTACCCGAGCCGGTGTTGTAGATCCCCGAGGAGTTGAACGCCACGATGGTGTTGGCGATCGTCGGGGAGGAAGAAGAGCAGTAGATCCCGCCGCCGGAGGCTGAACCGGACGAAGACGTTGCGCTGTTCCCCGTGATCGTGTTGTTGGCAATCGTCGGGAAGCCGCCAGAGCAGTAGATCCCGCCGCCGGAGGCATAAGATCCCGTGGCACTGTTCCCCGTGATCGTGTTGTTGGCGATCGTCGGGGAGGAGTTGTAGCAGTAGATCCCGCCGCCGGAGACAAAGACGCCCGTGGCACTGTTCCCCGTAATCGTGTTGTGGGCGATCGTCGGGGAGGAGTTGTAGCAGTAGATCCCGCCGCCGTATTTGACGCGACGCCCATCTGTCCCCGTGCCGTTGCGGATGGTGAAGCCGTCGATCGTGCTGAACGGACCGCCCCGATCCGCCGTGACCACGCTCCCGCCGGACTGGCCGTCCAGAACGGTGACGTTGGCCACCCAGTCCCGCTGGTCGCGCGAGCTTTCCGTGCCGGCAAAGCCGCCGTACACGTAGGCATACGGCAGCAGCGTGATCCGTTCCGGATAGGTCCCCGCCTTGACCCAGACGTCCCCGCCGGCGGCCGAGGCGGCATCGATCCCCGCCTGCACCGTCCGCTTGGCCAGGGCCCAGCTCGAGCCGTCGTTGGCGTCGTTGCCGTCGGGACTGACCCGCACGATGACATTCGGCCCCGTCGGCCAGACCGTGCCGTCCGATTCGTCGGCCCCGATGTCCACCCGGCCGCCCTGGATCCGCGCCTGGCCGTCCATGTCCAGCCAGCCGGCCTGGACCACGCTGTCGTCGCCGGCATCCCGGCAGGGCGAGTCCGGCCGCAGGTGAAGGTTTCGATAGGCCGCACCGGCAAAGCCCGGATCCACACGAATGTTGCCGTTGGTCCCGGTCGGGTCGGTCAGACCCGAGTAGTTGTAGGCCGTGTTGCCGAAGACGCAGTTGGAACGCATCGCCGGTACATACGAGCCGGTCTTGTAGATCCCCGAGGAGTTGAACGCCACGATCGTGTTGGCGATCGTCGGGGAGGAAGAAGAGCAGTAGATCCCGCCGCCGCCGCCGGACGCCGTGTTCGCCGTGATCGTGTTGTTGGCGATCATCGCGGAGGACTGGGAGCAGTAGATCCCGCCGCCGTAGGACGCCGTATTTCCCGTGATCGTGTTGTTGGCGATCGTCGGGGAGCCGCCGACGGAGTAGATCCCGCCGCCAAATCTGTAGGAACCCGAAACTGCCCCAATGCCATTCCGGATCGTGAAGCCGTCAATCCGTGTGCTCGCTGTCGCGCCCCACGGCGACGTGACGACGCTGCCGCCCTGATTGCCGTCGAGTACCGTCACGTTCGCCGCCCAGTTGCGCTCGGCCAGCCCGGCCTCGCTGCCGGCGAACCCGCCGTACAGCGCCACGCCGGCCTTGAGCGTGATCCGCTCAACGTACGTCCCCGCCGCCACCCAGACCTCGTCGCCGGAGACGGCGGCGTTCAGCCCGCCCTGGACCGTCCGCTTGGCCGTCGCCCAGGACAGGCCGTCGTTGGCGTCGTCGCCCGTCGGGGCCACGCGGATGACCGTCGCGCCCAACGCGGACAGTCCGCCGGCTGCCGCCGTCACCAGCCACACCGAGAGCGTTGCGCAGGTTCGTCGCGCCATGGTATTGCTCCTCCTTCGTGTTTGTCAGATTGGCCGCTGTGGTGCTGATCGGGCTGGACCATGCCACACCGGCAAGGGCGTCCCGGAAACGAGCCAGCGTCCAGAAAATGCGCTGCGACTTGGGCACCGTTGCACCGACAATCAATTTTAACGATGCCACCCGGCCATTCTCACGCCCCTGTTTCAGCCAGAGCGTCGCCGCAGCCGCCCGCTGCCGATGGGCCGAAGAACCTATCGCCCCCGCCGAACCCGCTGGCACCGCCAAGGGCACGACTTTGCCCCGACTTGGAGGGAGACGCCCCGGGCGAGCGTGTCCAACCAGCGGTAGGGTGGGCGGTCCTCCGGGGCCGCGTCCTCGCGGCCCCGGGGGTTCGCCCACCTGTTGCATCCCTCCGGCGAAATCAGGAGCGTCCGCGGTTCCGCGGTACTCCGCGGGTTCGCCCACCAGCTTGTCGGCCCCCCTCCCTCCCAGGGAGAGGGTCGGGGTGAGGGTCAACGCACCTCCGCGAAAACGTGGATCCAGACAGTGACATCATTGCAGAATCTTGGGGTTTTTTGCCCGAACGCCTCCTGAAGAGTCCCCCCGTCGGGACCGGTTCGACCCTCCCCTGGGCATCTCCGACGCGTTCCATGAGGCCGAACTGTGTAATGACGCTACAATCGCTGTTGTTGCGGGAACCCGAATGACGAACCAGCAACGGTCCTCTATGCCACGACCGCCGGGTCGCCGATGTCCGCGAAGGGGGTTCGGCGCGCCATTACGTTGGCGTACAGCGCCCGATATTGCCGGATGAGACGTTCCGCGCCGAACGCTCCAAACGCATCGCCCCGCCCCGTGTCGGCCAACCGCCGGGACAGCGCCGGGTCCCGCAGAAGCGCGCGGATGCGGGCCGCAAGAACCGTCGCCTTGCCCGGCCTGCAAAGCAGCGCGTTGCGATGATCCGCCAGGTATTCCGTCACGGCCGGCACGGCCGTCGCGACGATGGGCGTCCCGGCGGCCATGGCCCACGCGATCGGCTCCGCCGGCACATCCTCGTGGGCGGCCACGACCATCACGTCGGCGATGGCCAGGAGCCGTTCAAACGGGAAGCGGTTGCCGGTGGCGACGAGCAGAGCGGGCTGGCCGAAGCTCGCAACGAATCGCCGGAGCCGCCGGGCCTCGGCCGACACGCCAGGCACGACGATCCGCGTATCAGGCCAGACGTGCTGCAGGATCGCCGCAGCCCACACCGCGTGGTAGTGGCCGCCGGCGCGAGACGGCGGCGGCGCGGTCAGCAAGACCGGGCCGGAGGCAGCGAGCCCAAGCATCTCGCGCCGACTCGACCGCCGGGCCTCGTTGATCGCGGCGAAGTCCACAGCCGGCTGAATCACGCCGCAACGGTCGGCCGGCATGCCCGCTTCGATCGCCCGCCGCAAGTACGTCTGCGACGGGCATACGATCGCCGACGCCAACGGCTCCGCTGAACCGGATCCGAACCACCACCAGCGGCTCCAGCTCCGCCGGACGGGCGGGGAAGTCACGGTGGCGATGAACGGGCTGTCATCGACGGCCAAATGGGCAATCGCCGTGGCAAGCGGCCCCCAGGCGTGAACAAGGTGGATGTGACGCCTGCGAAGCGTCCCCCGCACCCTCGGGGCGATGGCCGGCAGCCATCCGAACCGGGCCGGGAACCGGATCGACGCGACCGCGGAGCCGCCGGCGGGCTCGTCGGCCCGGCCAAGCAAAGCGATCCCGTGTTCGCAGCCCGGCAGCACGCCGTGCCCGATAAGCCGGCGCAGCGTCGCCCACGTGCCCTCGTGGGCGGTTTCGTCGATCAGGTGCAGGACCCGGATGATCGGTGTCTCGGGCATCCTCGTCTCGAGCCACAGGATAGGCAAGGCCCCGGCCGTTCCGCAACTGGTGCTTTACGCCGGTGTAGACTACCATAGGCGCGTCGCCCCACGTTCCGGGAGCCATGCGGGGGCGGCAGGCGCAAGGAGGCCGCGATGCACCATACCCACCCCGGCCGGAATCTCACACGAATCGGGCTTTCGGTGTTCGTTCTGCCGGCCACGGCGACGGCAGCTCTGGGCGTCGATGCCGGCGGTGACTATGAAGCGTTATTTCGGCCGGTCTTCGACACGAACGCCCTGATCTGGTTCGGCGGTCTGCTCTGGCTCGTGCTCGCCCTGGACCTCCGGCGGCTCTGGACGCTGCGTACGCTCGATGTGTTGTCGATCATCGGACTGATGGTGCTCTTCCAGTTTCGGCCGGACGACCGCCCCGCCACAGCCCTGCGGACGGATCTTTCGTACGCGTATCTGGCCGCGACGGGCATCTTCGCCATTTGCGACTACCTTTTTCTTCGCACGCTCGGCCATGTTGTCCGGCGAGCGCCGCGCGAGATGCCCTCGCCGGGCGTCGGTGCCACCGCCTGGGTGCTGCTGGCGTTCGTGATCGCCGCCGGGTTGTGCACGATCCCGCGGGCGACCGAAAGCGTCGGCGGCGCCGGTTATCTCCGCGCGACGGGAAGGCTCCCCTACGGCCAACCGGGCCAGACCGCCACCGATGGGCCTCTGCTCTACACCCTCCATGCGGCGTTGCTGCCGCCGACCGCCGCCACGCGGCCCGCTCTCGCGAGCACAACAGCAACCGCTCCGGCCCCCCTACCGACGGCACAGGAGCTTGCCCGGACCCGTTGGATCGCCAAGGCAGGCCATCTGCTGCTGCTCCTGGGCATCCTGGCCCTCGGCTGCCAGCATCACAGTGCGACGATGGGCGCCCTGCTGGCCTCGCTTTACGGCCTGTTTGCGATGGCCGCGCCGCAGCTTGCGCCGGCGAGCCTCACCGTCCCGGCCGCGCTGGTCACCTGGGCACTCGTCGGCACTGGCGTGCGAGGAAGGGCCGTCGGCGCGATCCTGTCCGGGGTGCTGCTGGCGATCGCGACCGGCGTCATGTTCTACGCGGCCGTCCTGGTCCCGGCGTGGCTGGGCTACTACCTGCGCCGGCCACGGGGGGCGCGGCTCGACCCGGCCGCCGCCGGGGTTGAACCGGTGCCGCCCTGGCTGGCCGAGGGCAACGCTGCGGCCGCCCCCGCCCGCACGCGCAGAGACTACGGCGCCCTCGCGTTCGCGGCATCGTTCGTCGTGGTGATCGCCCTGGTGGCGGCCTACGCGATCCGGAAGACATCGCCGCTGCCGCCCCGGAACGACGGCATCCTCGCGCGCGCCGGCGATTCGGCGCCTGCGTTCACCAACGCTCTCACGATCACCGACGGCCGGTGGCACTTTTCCAGCCTCGCCGGGATGACCCGCCCGGCGTCGAGCCTGCCCGAGACCGCGGCGGCACGCCTGGCCAGGCGGCTTGCCGACGACGGCGATTCGCTCGCGACGCCGATCTTTTCTCAGAAGCTGGCCGACGGCGTTCCCAGAGAGGAATGGATCCGCGCCGGCGTCCCCGTGCCGACAACGCCCATCGTCGGCGCACCGCAGGTGCCGCTCCAGCAGATCCGGCCGACGAACGCGGAGGCCGCCCGGGCCCTGGAACTGCTCTACGGGCAGGCTGCCGCCCAGTACCCGGCCTGGCGGCGAGCGCTCGCCGCGGCGCGGACCGTCTTCGAGGCCGCGTGGTTCGGGCCGGCCGACGTATCATCGCCCACGTCAACCGGCGGCGCATGGGTCCGCTGGCGACAGCGCCAATCCGACCTGCTCGGCAGCCAGGACGCCGCCATCGCCGCAAGGAGCCAGGCTCGCGAAAAGCTCCGTGCCCTGAGCGAGGTCCATCAGCAGATCGCGATCGGCTACGCCGGGCTGGTGCTCCTGCTGTTCCTCGGCTTCCTCGCGATCAAGTCGCGATGCACCGCCTGGCACGTGTGCGCCGCCAGCGCCGCCCTCATCGCCGGACTCGACCTCGTCAGCCAGACCGGCGGCGCCAATGCCGCATGGTATCTCCCGCTGGCCATCGTAACGCTGTTTGCGGGACGTTCCGGCGACCCGAACGACTCGCGGCGATGACGACCCGCGTGCCGCAGGCCGCGATGCGCACGCCCAACGGCGAATTGACATCTCCGCGCGTGAACAGTACGCTGGCGGGCTGTTGCATCCCGGCGTGGACCCGCCCTGGGCGTTCGGAACCCCGCGATGTGGACTCGGCGATACGGACAGATCGGACACTGGAGAACGTCGTGGCTGCTCATGGTCCCGCTGTTCGGCGGCTGCGCCCTGTTCGATCCCGCGAACCTCTACAAGCCCGGCGATGATTCCGGAATCAAGCCCGCTACGCCCGAGCCGGTGACGTCCGCGCCCGCCTTCCGACTGCCCGGCGCAACGCCGGAGTCGCCCGGCGCGGGCCCGGTCTGGGTGGCCCAGACAGCAACGGTCGGCTCGATCGCTCACCTGCAGGGTGCGAACCGGATGCGGGTGCGCGGCTACGGACTGGTCGTGGGTATCGAAGGCCGGGGCAGCGGAAAGTGCCCGAAGTCCGTCTTCGAGTACCTGGAGAAGGAACTCCGCCGGATGCCGCCCGGAGAAATGGGCGAACTCGCCGGGATCCCGGCGGGCGAGCTTCTCCGCCGCACCGACACGGCGGCCGTCGTCGTGGAGGGCGAGATTCCCGTCGCCGCGGTGAAAGGCTCGCGGTTCGACGTCTTCGTACGTACGGTCGATCGCGACGTGAAGAGCATCTCCGGCGGGCGTCTCCTCCGCTGCGATCTGAAGATGACCCTCTCCGCGGAGACGGCGGCCGAAGGCCGCGTGCTGGCCCGTGCGGCCGGGCGCGTTTTCACGAACCCCTTCGCCAAGGGCGGCGACGCGACCGGCGACGGCGAAGCCGGACGCGGCCGGATCCTCGGCGGCGGGTACACCTCCGAGGACCGCCGCATCCAGGTGATCCTCAGCACGCCGAGTTACGCGACCGTCAAGGCCGTCACGCAGATCATCAACGACCGCTTCGGTTCCTCGCCCAAGGCCGCCGACGGCCGTTCGGCCGGCAACATCTGGCTGACGGTGCCGAAGGCCTTCCACGGCCGCGAAACACGGTTCCTCGAACTCGTGATGCATCTCTCCACGATCGAGTCCGCCGAGATGCGGGAAATGCGTGCGAAGGCCCTCTGCGACGACCTCGCCCGGTCCGACGCCCCCTGCGAGGAGACCGCCCTCTGCCTCGAAGCGCTCGGTAAACCGGCTATTCCCGTCGTCCGCAAGCTGTACGCCAGCCGGCAGCGGGCGACCAGTTTCTTCGCCGCCCGGGTCGGCGCCCGGCTCGGCGATGACCTCGCGATCGACGCCCTCCGCCGCCACGCGGACGAACGCGAAGGGCTTTATCGGCAGGCCGCCATTCGGGAACTCGGCGAAACCCCGGCGTACAGGTCCACGACGGCCGCATCGGAAATCCTCCGCCGCCTGGTCGCGGACGACGACCCGCGCACACGCATCCCGGCCTATGAGGCGCTCCTCCGGCAGCACGATGCCGTCGTCTCGAGCTATGCCGTCGGTCGGGACAACTTCGTGCTGGACATCGTCGCCTGCGACGGCCCCGGCTTCATCTACGGCCGCCGAACGCAGGAGCGGCGCATCGCCGTCATGGGCCGGGGCGTGCGATGTCGCGCGCCGCTGCTCTACTCATACCCGGATCGCCCGGTGACCGTCTCCGCACGCACCGACGACGATCGCATCGCGCTCGTCCGCAAGCTCGGTGGCGGTCAACTCGTGTGGGACCCCATTCACGTATCCTTCGACGTCGTCGATCTCATCCGAACGCTCGGCAAGGACAGCACGCGCCGTGACGACGGCCGGCCGGAGGGCCTCGCGATCGACTATGCCGTCGTCCTCGATGTGCTGGCCGCCCTTTGCCGGGACAAGGGCATCCTGGCCGACTTCCGAATCGAGCAACCGAGCGTCACCGACCTGCTCGGGCCGGCCGAACCGGCCGTCCGCCCGGAATCCGACGAGCTTTGAGCCGCAGCATGAGCCGCATGAGTCCGAGCGACCGGAACGAAACCAGACGACTCCTCGGATGGGACTACCTCATCGTCACGGCATCGAACGCACGGCAGGCGGCGGCATATGAGTCGCAGCTCACGCGCCGGCGCGACCTCGGTCTGCTGGCCGGCGTCCGGCACGTGCTCGTCGTGCCCGATTGGAAGGGCCGGCGGATCGGCAGCGGCGGAAGCACCGTTCTCTGCCTCGCCGAGGTCCTCCGCCGCGAGTCGGCGAACGGCACCGAGCGCCTCGCGGAACCGGCGGCATGGCTGTCCGTCCTTCGGCGGCTTCGCCTGCTGATCATTCACGGCGGCGGTGATTCGCGGCGACTGCCCGCGTACGGCCCGTGCGGCAAAGTCTTCGTGCCCGTACCCGGCGAGAGCGACAGCGCCCTTCCCCTGACGCTGTTCGATCGGCAATTGCCGACGTATCTCGCCCTGCCGCCCGCGGCCCCCGAGGCCGGCCAGGTCGTCATCACCTCGGGCGATGTCCTCCTGCGGTTCGACCCCGCGGCAGTGCGGTTCCGCCCGAACGGGCTGACGGGCCTCGGGTGTCTTGCCCATCCTGAGCAGGCAAGCCGCCACGGCGTCTTCTGCACGGGCGCCGACGGCCGGGTGCGGCTGTTCCTGCAGAAGCCGAGCCCCGCCGAACAGGCCGCCAGGAACGCCGTCAACCGCTACGGTCAATCGATGCTCGACATCGGCGTCATGAGTCTCGATGCGGCCACGGCGGCGTCGCTCCTCCGCCTGTGCGAATTCGCCCTGCGCGAGGACGGCACATTCCTCTGGAGCGGCCCCACGGGCGAGGCAATCGAATCGTGCGGTCTCGACTTCTACACCGAGGTCTGCTGCGCCATGGGTAGCGAGGCCACGCCCGCCCATCACGCCGCTACCGCCCGCGCGGCCGGCTCGCGGTGGGAGCCCGCCGGGCTGCGCCGCATCTTCGATGCCGTCTCGGCGATTCCCTTCAACGTGCAGATCCTGCCCCAGTGCGAGTTCATCGACTTCGGTTCCACCCGCCGCATCATTCACAGCGGCGCGGACCTGCTGCGGGCCGAACGCGGAACATCGCGGACGGACACCTGCCTGAGCATCGAGAACGAAATCGCCGACGGCGGGACCGTCGCCGGCGCGGACAGCTGGATCGAAGGGTGCCGGATCGCCGCCCCGCTCACACTCCGCGGCGAAAACGTCGTCGTGGGACTCGATGTGGATGAGCCGCTGGCGCTGCCGCGAGGCGCCTGCGCAGACGTCATGCCCGGCCGGAGCCGCGACGGAACGCCCGTGTTTTTCATTCGGTGCTACGGCGTCGATGACTCGTTCAAGGACTCGGCCGAAGGCGGCGCCGTCTTCCACGGACGGCCGCTGGCCGACTGGCTGGCGACCGTCGGGGCAACGCCGGAAGACGTCTGGCCTGCCTCGGCGGCGGCCCGCGGCATCTGGGATGCCCGCCTCTTCCCGGCGGAGCGGGAGGCATCGGCCTGGCGGCGGTGGCGGTGGATGTTCGATGTCTCCGCCGCGAGCGAAATCCAGCGCCGCGAGTGGCTGGCCGCCGACCGCTACAGCCTCGCCGAGATCGCCGAGCTGGCCGACCACGAGGCGTTCCACGAACGCCGCCGCCGCATCCGCGCGGACGAGGTCCGCCGCTCGCTTCGCCGCCTGTTTCGCAACGACAGCGCGTTTTCCGCCGCCGAACTCGCGCACGTGCTGGCGCACGTGGCCGACCCCGGGCGGGTCATCGCCGAACTGGTCGCCGAGGCCCGCTGGCATTCCGCGCCCGGTGCCCCCGCGCACGGACAGGAGACGTTCGTCGTCTCCCGCATCCTTCACTCTCTCGGCACCGCGATCGAAGGCAGCCGCGCATGCCAGGGCGACCTGCTGAACGACGTGAACGCCGCCGACCGTGAATGGCTCGACACCCTCGGGCTCTCGCCCTCGCCCACGAACGACGGTCGCCCCTGGCCCGAACGGGCAAAGGATGCCGCCTTCGAACACCTGCATCGAACCATCGTGTCGAGCGCCGGCCGCGCCGATGCACACCCCGTCAGCTCGCTCCGGAGCGACGAAATCGTCTGGGGCCGCGCGCCCGCACGGCTCGACCTCGGCGGCGGCTGGACAGACACGCCCCCTTATGCCCTCGAGCACGGCGGCTGCGTCATCAACGCCGCGGTCGACCTCAACGACCAGCCGCCGATCCACTGCTATGCCCGCGTCATCCCCGAGCGCGTCATCCGCATCGCGTCGATCGACCTCGGCACGCGAGTGGAAATCGGCGAGCTGGAGCACCTGCTTGACTACCGGCACGCCACCAACGAGTTCGCCCTCGCCAAGGCAGCTCTGGCGCTGTCGGGCTTCTCGCTCGAAGCGGCGGCCTGGCCCGTCGGCGTCACAACCCTCGATGCCATGCTCGCGCGGTTCGGCGGCGGTATCGAACTGACCACGCTCGCCGCCGTTCCCAAGGGCAGCGGCCTGGGCACGTCCAGCATCATGGGCGCGGTCATCCTCGCCGTGATCGAAAGGATGATCGGCCGCACGCCGACGTGGCGCGAGCTGTTCGACGGCGTGCTGCGCCTGGAGCAGGCCCTGACGACCGGCGGCGGCTGGCAGGACCAGGTCGGCGGGGTCGTGGCCGACGCCAAGATCGTCACGAGCGGCCCGGGCCTCGTGCCGGATGTCCGCGTGCATTACGTGCCGAGCGACGTGCTCAACCCGAAGGGAAACGGCGGGCAGACGCTCCTCTACTACACAGGCATCACGCGGCTCGCGAAGAACATCCTGCGGCAGGTCGTCGGCCGCTACCTCGACCGCGACCGCGCGGCGATGGCAACGCTGCGTCAACTCCACCGCCTCCCGGCCGAGGTAGCCGAGGCCATGTCCCGCAAGGACATGCAGGCGTTCGGCGAACTCATCGACGTGGCATGGAGGCTGAACAAACAGCTCGACCCCGACTCGAGCAACGACGCGATCGAGGCGATCCTCGCCCGAATCCGCCCGCATCTGTACGGCGCCAAGCTCCTCGGCGCCGGCGGCGGAGGATTCCTGCTCATGATATGCCGCTCGCCGGACGACGCCGCCGCCGTCCGCCGCACGCTCGATCTCGACCCGCCCAACCCCCGCGCAAGGTTCTTCGACTACGATATCAGCCACACCGGCCTGGCCGTGACCGTATGCTGACGCCCGGCAACGGCCCTCCGCGCCCCGGTTCAATAACCCTCTCCAGAACCCCGATACGGGCGAATCCCTTCGCCCGGCTCCGGCGGTTATCCTGCATTGGCGTGATCGGCCCCCGTCGCGGTGTGCGTCACGAAGGATACCCCGCTCGACGGAAGCGGTCGCTTATGCGGACCTTGGACCGCCCGCCTCCAGTCGTGATTCAATTGCGTTTGTCGCAAACCATCGGGCCGACCGGTCCGCTGAAATCGGGCGATTTTCGGTGGACTTCCGCGGAACACGGATGGTATTATCAACATTGACGCCCGCTGTTCGCCGTCGCCGCCGCGCGGGCTCCGGCCTACGGAGGGGAAGCGGTCTTGTTCGTGAAGATCCGAACGCATCTCCGGTCGATGACGCGACGCCGGCTGTGCGCCATCCCCGTGCTTCTGGTCGCCACCTGGCTCGTGCTGCTGAACCGGCTCGCGCCGCCGCCGCGGCCCATGGACGGCGCTGAACCGTCCATCACGGACCGCGCACGGATCATCAATGGCGACGACCGCGCCCGCGTTCAGGACACAACCGTGTTGCCCTGGCGGACAATCGGTCAGATCCGGGGCTGGTGGGGAAGCCAGGGCTTCACGGGCACAGGCGTGCTCGTGGCCCCCGATCAGGTGCTGACGGCGGCGCACTGCGTGTACCGCGCGGACTTCGGCGGCTGGGCGAACTCGGTGGAGTTCATCCCCGCGCGCAACGGCCAGGCGCAACCTTTCGGCAAGGCGATGGGAGTGCGATTCGCACTGCCCCGCCGGTATGCCGAACGGCAAAGTGAGGCCGACGACATCGTGCTCATGACGCTCGATCGCGCCATCGGCAACCAGACGGGGTGGCTGCCCGTCGCCGCCGACCTGCAGCCGCTCAGCGTGACGCTCAACTGGTCTCTGCAAACCGCCGGCTACCCCTCGGACAAACCCTCGGGCGAAATGTACGCGGCGAGCGGCTCCGTCATGTCCTCGACGAAGGCATCCAGCGGCATCTGGGAAATCGACCTCGACGCCATCTTCGGCCAGAGCGGCAGCCCGATCTGGATCAGCGACCCCGCCGGCGGGCAGGCGACCGTCGTCGCCGTCCTCGTGGCCGAACTCGACAGCGGCCGTGCGAACATCGCGGTGCCCGTCAGCGCCGACATGCTCGCGCAGTTCCAGGCGGTGAGTACGGCCGAGGGCATGCTTCCCGCCGATGATTCGAGCATCTTCGTCGGTGAGCCGGGCAGCGCCGGCATCCCGCTGGCAACGCTCCCGATCGGGACCTGCGGCGCGGGCATTGTACCGATCATGGCGATTTCGGTGCTCTGTCTCGCAGGCTTGCGCAGCCGTTTCGCGCGCCTTGTGTGACAGCAGGGCCCGGACCGGCCGCCAGGCGGCGGAATGCCGCTTGCCGCAGCGCCTAACCTTGCCCGCCGGGGCGTGTCAAACCGAGTGAGATACGCTGGAATACCATCCGGCACCGGTCGTCAGCCCCGGACGGATCCGGCGTCAAGGTGTCCCATGAGTCCTCTCGATCGCTCTTCCAGCAACGGATTGGCAGGACGCAGCAGCCGAGCAGCGATCGTCGCCGCCGGCATGGGCATGATGCTGCTTTGCGGCTGCGACTTGTCGTATTACCCGCCGGCCGTCCCCGTCTACGGGGAGTATTGCTGCGATCCGTACTACGCGTACGACGGGTGGTACGATTACGGCTACGCCGGCGAAGCGTACTACTACGAAGAGCCCGCGTACTACGAAGACTACTACGAATACTACGGAGAGTACTACGAGGACTACGAAGACGACTTCGATTTCTGGTTCGACTTCTGGTACGGCGACTACTGAGAAGCGCCCCGATGCCGGGTCGCGTCTTCTTGTGTTTCGTCGCTCCGTCGTCTCGTCATCCGCCCCGCAGAACGCAGTCCGCTACTTCACCTCGGCTTCCTTCGGCTTCGGATAGTACTCCGATGCCCATTTGAGGAGTGCTTTGGCGAGTCCCCGTGCTTTCCACTCCACACCGAGGCCCACGGTCTTGCCCGTCCGCCCGACGGCATTGCCCGACGCAAGCACGGTGCCGGACTGCTGGTCGACCAGTTCCACATGCGCCACCACCTGCTCCAGCGGCCCGAGGACGTTGTCGGTCATGTCCGCCGTTTCGTAGTGGATGATGCTCACGTTGAAGAGCAGCGTCTTGCCGGACGGGTCCTTGGGCAGGTGCGACGCCCGAAGCTGCTCGGCGAACTGGACGCGGAACTGCTGGATGAAATCCGACGGGACGTGCTTGCCAAAGACGTTCTTCACCTCACCGAGCTTGAAGTTCCGGTACGAAGCCAGCGCCTTGACCTCCGGCCTGGCCGCCACCGGCTTTTCTTCCCAGAACGCCCCCTTCGGCCCCAGGGCCTTTTCCGCCCCCTCGCCGACCAGCCGCCCCATGCAGCCCGTAGACAGCATCGCGAGCCCCGCCACGCCAAATACCGTCAGCAGTCTTTTCGTTCTCATCGCGGATCCTTTCTGCCGGTTCCTGACCGTGCCTTGAGTGTCGTACCGAAAATCGTCCGCATGACGCGGCCGACCGGGACGCACTTCAGATACTAGTAACCTCGCGACCGCGCGGCAACACCGCCTCGGCCCGCCGGCCGGCGATCGCGCCGATGTCGCGAAGCCCAGCGGCAGCAGGCGAAGATGTCGCACCTGAGCGATGACACCGTCAGCCGACGAGCCACGCAACCCAGTCGTCGATGCCCGAGCCGGTCTTTGCGCTTACGGTGAAGATCGGCGCCGCATCGTTGAGCTGGCGGATATAGCGCCGGCAGCCGGCGACGTCAAATGTGACGTGCGGGAGGAGATCCGTCTTCGTCAGCACGACCGCGTGGGCCCGCTTGAACAGAAGCGGGTACTTGGCCGGCTTGTCGTCGCCCTCCGCGACGCTGAGCACGGCTACCGTGCGGTCCTCGCCGAGGTCGAAGCTGGCCGGGCACACGAGGTTGCCGACGTTTTCGATGAAGAGCAGGTCGAGCCGGTCCAGCGGAAGCTTCTGGACGGCGTGGTACACGATCGCCGCGCCCAGGTGGCAGCCGCCGTCGGTCAGAAGCTGCATCGCCTGCACGCCGAGGGCGGCGATGCGGTCGGCATCGTGCGTCGTGGCGATGTCGCCCTCGAGCACGGCGGCGCGCCTGCGGCCCGTCAACCGGGGCAGCGTCGCCTCGAGCAGCGTCGTCTTGCCCGCCCCCGCCCCGCCGATCAGGTTGACCGACGCCACGTTGTGTTTCCGGAGCAGGGCCCGCGTGTCGTTTGCCAGGGCGTCGTTCCGGGCGAAGACGTTGCGCATCACCTCAACGTCCATCGTCCACCTCCATCGTGACCGATCCGAGCAGCAGCTCGTCGCCGCCGTCGATATGAATCTCGACCGATCGGCACGCGGGGCACTCGTACGTCCAATCGCGCTGCTCCGATGCCTCCCCGCAGCGGCGGCACGTGACCACCGGCGCAACCATCTTCACGTCCAGGCACGCATTCTCGGCGATCGTGCCCAGAGCCGCGAGACGAAATGCCTCCGCGAGCATCTCCGGCACCACCTGCCGCATGGCCCCGACACGGCACTCCACCCGCTCGATCCGCCGGGCGTTCCGGGCCTCGGCCTCGCGGACCGACGCGGCAACCAGTTCCGCCGCTATGGCAAACTCGTGCATGACCCCGCCGTCGCCGCGCGATCGGCACGGAATGATGGGTCGCACGCCCGGAGGCACAGGCAAGGCGTGCCTGACGCGCGACTCATCGCCCGCGACCGGCCGCCCGCTATTTCAGCTTCGTCTGCAGCACCTTGAGCAGCGCATCGGCGTTGATCGGCTTCTGAAAGACGCCGCTCAAACCGAGTTCGGAGTAGTCGGTGCTCATGCTGAGGTTGTCGCCCACCGAGCTGAGCATGTAGATCGGCGCCTTGTTGCCCAACGCCCGCAGCTCCTTGACGAAGCTCGTGCCGGCATCCACCTCTTCCATCATCAGGTCCACGATGATGAGGTCGGGATTGACCTGCTTGTAGACCTTCAGGCCCTCCTCCGCCGTCGAAGCCTCCGCCATGATATAGCCCTTCGCCTCGAGGATGGCCCTCATGCTGTCGAGGAAGTCCCGGTCGTCATCGATGTAGAGAATTACGTGTTTTCCGTCTTTCATGGTTCGTCCCCAGTAGTGGGCGCGGCCGCGGCCGCCGCCGGTCGGTCGGGTTCCGTCAGTGCCTCGTCAAAGCGGCGGCTGCGCAGCACCCGGCCCAGGAACCGAACCGCCGCCGTCAGGTTCGCCCGGGCGCGCCCGGACAACTGCTCGCCGAACTCGTTGAACGCATAGCCGCGGACGCCGAGGACGTAGCCCCGCGTCCGCGCGCCGAACAGGTCATGGGCCATCGCCAGGACGGCCGCGGGCTCCACGCTGTGCGTGGTGAAGCCGCCCGCCGCCTCCGGCTCGATCGCCCGGAAGAAGAACGGCTCCGCCCCCTCCGCCGCCGCATCGGCGAACACGACGACATCGTGCGCCGCAACCGCCGCCGCGTCTTCGACCGTCAACTGGTAATCCGCATCAACCGTCACGCCCGGCAACGCCAGCTCCCCGACAGCGCCGGCGACCGCCGGCCCCAGACCGTCGTCGAGACGGCCGGGGTTGCCGTAGCCGATCACCAGCACTGTGGCGTCACAGCCGGTCATCCTCGAGCCTTCCGGTCCACCAGGTTTCCTTCGCAATCGACCAGCTCGACGATCAGCGGCATCCTGCCCAGCGCGTGCGTCGCGCACGAAAGGCACGGGTCGTATGCCCGGATCGCAATCTCGATGCGGTTCAGCAGGCCCTCCGTGATTTCCTTGCCCGCAAGGTAGTCGCGCGCGACCTTCTCCACGGCGCGGTTCATCGGCTCGTTGTTGTTCGTCGTCGAGACGATGAGGTTCGCCATGACGATCTGGTCGTCCTTGTTCACGCGATAGTGGTGGAACAGCGTCCCGCGCGGGGCCTCGATCAGCCCGATGCCCTCGTCGCGACGGGATCCCTTGACCACGAGGTCCGTGCCCTGCAGGTCCTTGTCATGAAGCAAAGCCTGGATCTTCTCGATCGCGTGCAGCAGCTCGATCATCCGCGCCCAGTGGTACGCCATCGTCAGATTGTTGGGCTTGCCGTTCGTGACGGCCATGAACTCCTTGCGGGCCGCCTCGGCCTCCGGAGTGTCGATGAAGTCCGCCGCGTTGACCCGCGCCAGCGGCCCCACCCGGTACCAGCCGTCCTTCGCCCCGAGCGACCGGATGAACGGAAACTTCATGTACGACCACGGACGGACCTCCTCCGCGATGTACTCGACGTACTTCTGGTAGTCCACCTGGTCGAAGATCTTTTTCCCGTCCGCCGTGATCGCCCGCAGGTTCCCGTGGTACAGGTCCATCGCGCCGTCCTGCCGGATCAGCGACAGGTGGTTCGACTCGAACGAGCCGAACGGCGCCAGCTCCGTCAGATGCGCGACGGTGTAGTCCCTGGCGATCTTCAGGGCGCCGCGCGACCACTCAACCATCTGCTTGAGGTCTTTCAGCAGAAAGTCCCGCTCCTCGATCGACAGGTTCTTGTTGATCCCGCCCGGGATGGCGCCGGTGCCGTGGATCTTCTTCCCCGCGGTGCGGAGGATGACCTCCTGCCCGTACTTCCGCATCATCACGCCCTGAACGGCCAGCTCCGGGTGCTTGCCGGCCACGCCGATGACGTTGCGGACCTTCGGATCCGCATCGAACCCCATCAGCAGGTCCGGCGAGACCAGGTGGAAGAAGTGCAGGGCGTGCGACTGGAAGAACTGGCCGTAGTGCATCAGCCGGCGCATCTTCTCGGCCGTCGGCGTGAGATTCTCGCCGCCGACAATACGGTCCATCGCCTTGGCCGCCGCCAGGTGGTGGCTGACCGGGCAGATGCCGCAAAGCCGCTGCACGAGCACCGGGATCTCCCAGTACGGCCGGCCCTGGATGAACCGCTCGAAGCCGCGAAACTCCACGATGTGGAGCCGCGCCTGCTGCACCTGCTTCTTCTCGTCGAGCAGGATCGTGACCTTGCCGTGTCCTTCGACACGCGTCACGGGCTCGATCACAACACGTTTCAGACCGTTCGTACTCACGACGGTTACCTCCGCGCGATCAGTCGTACTTGATCAGCGAATAGGGCAGTTTCACGGGCTTATCACTCAACAACGCGACGAGGGCCTCCCAGATCGTATCCGCCGGCGGCGGGCAACCCGGAAGGAAATAGTCGATCTTCACCACCTCGTGGCACGGATAGACCTTGTTCAGCAGCAACGGGATCTCCGGATCGTCCGGGATCTTCCCGGCCGGATTGTGGACCGTCGGGCCGTTGAGGTAGGCCTCGTCCAGGCACTCCTTCAGCGGCATCGTGTTCCGCAGCGCCGGCAGGCCGCCCATGATCGCGCACTCGCCGACGACAACCAGGATGTCGCAGTGCTTGCGGAAATCCTGCAGCACGCGGACGTTTTCCTCGTTGCAGCAGCCGCCCTCGATGAGACCGACAGCACACCGCCCCGTGAACTCCTTGATGTCGTCCACGGGCGACTTGTCGAACTCGACCAGCTCGACCAGCTTCAGAATGCGGTCGTCAATGTCCAGAAGGGACATGTGACAGCCAAAGCAGCCGGCCAGGGACGCGGTCGCGATTTTCGGTTTTGCCATGGTACGTCAACTCCTCACTTGCTCTGGGCCGCCCGGCCGTTCTCGATGTCCGACCCGATCGGCTTCTCGTCGTACAGACGCTTCCCGATCGGCACCGCATAGCCGACGCGCTTCGTCAGAATCGCGCCGACCGGGCAGACCGAGATCGCCTTGTCCTTGGCGTCCACGTTGGTGCCGTCCAGGCCCGACTCCGCATTGACGGCAATGTGCTTGTGCGGCCCGCGACCGACGAACCCGAACACGCTCTTCCGGTCCACGTCGCGGGACGCCCGCACGCAGCGGGCGCACAAAACGCACCGGTTGCGGTCGATGAAGACGTCCTTGTGCGAGGCGTCGAGCGACCGGCTCGGGAACATGTACGGATACTTCGGCGCCGCAATGCCGAACCGGTACGCCAGCGCCTGCAATTCGCAGTTCCCGCTCTTTTCGCAGAACGGGCAGAAGTGGTTCCCCTCGACGAAGAGCATCTCGATGAGGTTCTGCCGCAGGTGGAGCAGTTTCTCCGTGTCGTTTTCCACCGTCATGCCCTGCGCGATCGGCTGCGTGCAGGCCGATTGCGGCCGACCGTTGACGATCACCGTACAAACCCGGCAGCTCCCGAACGGGTGCAGGTCCTTGTGGGCGCAAAGCCGGGGGATGTAGATCCCCGCGGCGTCGGCCGCCTGCATGATGGTCTGGCCCGGCTGGCCCGTGACCTCGACGTTGTCGATCGTAAAGGTGATTGCGTTGCTCATTGTGTTTCCCTTTGTCAGTGCGCCGCGTGAGCGGATGGCCGCCCGGCGATCTTTTCGGCGTCGCCGACGGCGGCGCGCAGGTCAAACGAGGTCTGGAATCCGTCCCTGTTCTCGCGGACAAGGGCCTCGTAAGCAGGCCGGAAGTTCTTCAGCGTGCTCAGCACCGGGTTTGCCGACGTCTGTCCAAGGCCGCACCGGCTGGTCGTCTTGACCGTTTCGCCGAGGTCCTGCAGGTACGCCAGATCGGCCGGCTCGCCCTTGCCCGCGATGATCCGGTCCAGACGTTCTTTCAGCAGGACGTTTCCCACGCGGCACGGCGTGCAGTACCCGCAGCTCTCCTCGATGAAGAACTCCATGAAGTAGCTCGCGATCTTGAGAACGTCGCGCCCGGGCCCGAAAACCATGACCGAGCCGCCCGTCGCCAGGTCGTCGTAACACACCGTGCGGCCGAAATCCCGGGGACCGACCATCTGGCCGCTCGGGCCGCCCATCTGGACGGCGATCGCGTCCTCCGCCCCGGCCATCTTCAGCACCTCGGCCAGCGGGATCCCGAACGGCACCTCGTATACACCGGGACTCTTGCAGTCGCCGGAGATGCTCAGAAGCTTGGTGCCGGGGCTGCCCTTCGACCCGAGCTGCGCGAACCACCCGGCGCCCTTTTCCATGATCCGGGCGGCGCAGCAGAACGTCTCGACGTTGTTGACGATCGTCGGCGACTCCAGGTATCCCTTCTGGGCGGGGAACGGCGGACGGTTCTTCGGATCGCCCCGCAATCCCTCGCACGAGCTGATCAGGGCGGTCTCTTCGCCGCAGATGTACGCGCCGGCGCCCATCTGGATGCGGATGTCGAAGTGGAATCCTTCCTTGCCGCAGACGTTCTTCCCGAGCAGCCCCTTCTTGCGGCGCTCCGCCAGAACGTGCTCCAGGAACGCACGCAGATAGGCGTATTCGCCCCGCAGGTACACGATGCCCTGCTCGCTGCCGATCGCGTAACCCGCGATCGCCATGCCCTCAAACATCAGGTCCGGACACTCGGTCAGGATCACGCGGTCCTTGAACGTGCCCGGCTCGCCCTCGTCCGCGTTGCAGATCACGTACTTCTTCTGGCCCTGCGCAGCCCGCGCAAACTCCCATTTCATCCCCGTCGGGAAGCCGGCGCCGCCACGACCGCGAAGCCTCGCCGTCTTCATGTCGCGGATAACCTCGTTCGGCGTCATGGCGAGCGCCTTCTTCAGCGATTCGCCCGACGCGAACTCCGCAAAGACGACGGGACCCGTCTTCCGGATATGGTTGACCACGACCGAATGAACCAGCGGGTGAGCATTGTTGCCGTCGCCCAGCTTCTGGGTCAGCCGCCCCGGATCCGCGTGGTCCTTCAGGCTCCGCGCAATCTTCCGGGCGGCGTCGCTCGACAGGTTCGTCACCACGACGTCGTTGATCAGGGCCGCCGGCGCCTGGTCGCACATGCCGATGCACGGCGTGTATTCGAGCGCGATCCGGCCGTCGGCCGTGGTCCGGCCGACCGGAATGCCCAGCTCCTGCGAAAAGGCGTCTGCCACCTCGGCACAGCCGTAAAGCTGATCGATGATGTCGTTGCAGAGCCGAATGACGACCTTGCCCTTCGGCCGGTTCGAGTAGAAGGAGTAAAACGACACCAGGCTCTCAACCTCGACCCGCGGCATCGAAAGCTCGCGCGCGATCAGGTCCATCGCCGGGCCGGACACGCAGCCGAATGCGGCCTGCACCTCCCGCACGATGTCCATCAATCGCGTGCGGTCGCCGCCGTGCGACTGGCAGATCCGCCGGATGCCTGCGTCCAAAGACTCGCTCATGAGCCACCTCAACTGGGGTTCGAGCCAAACAACTCCATCGGGCGGGCCGGTATCGCATCGATCCGCCGCCCGGCGTTCATGCGTCCTCTGTTCCGGTGCCCCGGACGTCCGGCCGCGGGTCTTCACCCGTGCGACGGACGACCGGCAGGCGCACGGTCACGGTTGTGCCGCGGCCGAGTTCGCTCTGAATATGGAGCGAACCGCCCGCCGATGCAACCATCGACCTCACGATCGTCATTCCCAGCCCCGTGCCGGGCGATCCCGACTGCCGCGCCTGCCGCGAGCGGAAGAACTCCTCGCCGATTCGCGGCAGATCCTCGGCCGCAATCCCGATGCCCGTATCGCTCACGTCCATCCGAAGTTCGTTTCCCTCAACCCCCAACGAGAACGCCACCGTTCCGTCTTTCGGTGTATACTTGATCGCATTCGACAAGAGGTTTTCCGCCAGAGCCGGGAGCAAACCCGGCTCGAAGCACGCCTCCGGCAGGGAATCCGCGAACTCAGCCCGCCAGTATAACCCCTTCTCCCTGGCACGCAACCCCTGCGCCTCCAGGACCGGCTGCAGCCGCTCGCGCACATCGACCATCTCGCACTGCGGCTGCCGTGTCGCATCGCGGACCCGCGACAGCGCAAGCAGATCGTCCAGCAGGACCAGCAGTTCGTCCCCCCGGGTGATCGCCCGTTCGATGCGGGACCGCGACACGGGAGGCAGGTCGGGCAGCTCGACCAACAGCGCCCGCAGCAGGCTCTGCTGCGCCGCCAGCGGCGCCTTCAGGTCGTGCGACACCTTGCGGAAATACTGCGTCTTCGCCAGGTCGGCCCGGCACAGCGTTTCGTTGGCCTGCTGCAGTTCCTCCGCCCGGTCGGCGAGTTCGCTCTTCAGCCGGACGACATCCGCCTCGCGTGCCCGCAGCGTCCGGGCGATCGTCGTCCCGAGGAACACGGCAATCACCAGCGCGCTGGCGAACGCCAGCAGCGTCGCGGCGACAAAACGAGGGTCTTCGTAGTGTCGCTGCAGGACGGTGATGTGCATGTGGGGCAGCCACCCGCTCATCTCGCCAATCGCCAGTGCGCTGAACAACAGGATGGCCAGGGCGGCCAACACAAACGTCTCCCACATGCGCAGGAGAAGCGTGGCGACCACCATGTGGAACACGTAGTACACGAAAAGCGGGTTCTCGATCCCGCCCACCGAGTGCAACACAAGCGTCAGCGCGATGAGGTCGAAGACGATCTGCGCCAGCGCGGCCGTCGGCGCACGGCGGGCCAGCGCCTCGGGCTGAACCTCGCCGATCCGGCGCTCCAGGAACCAGAACAGCCAGTTGTAGACCAGGATGCCGGCGCCGATGGCGATGATGAACGGACCGGAAACCCTCCCCACGGGGACAACGTACAAGGCGAGGCCCGCCGCCCATACCGCGGCCCCGAAGAACCAGCGCACGCGAATGAGCCATCGCAGCCGTGCGATCAGCTCCTCGCGCTCCAGCGGAATCTGGGCCCTGGCCGCTCCGCCCGCCATCGCCGCACTTCCTCAACGTTGCGCGCCGGCGAGGCCCGTCAGCAGATCCGCGGGAGTTCCTCGCCGTACGGCTTCTGAATCACCCGTCGCCCGCCGGCCTCCGTTATCAGTTCGGCCAGCGGCGGCCGTGCGTCCGTGACCACGCCGATCACCGCTGCTTCTCTCCCGTAGCCGTGCGCCCGGCAGGCCGACAGCACGCGGGTCGCGTCGCCCGGCGCCGCAACAGCCACCAGCTTCCCTTCGTTCGCGATCGTCAGCGGATCCAGTCCGAGCAGCTCCGCCGCGTGCCGGACCGCACGCGAAATCGGGATCCTATGCTCTTCGACTTCCACGCTCAAGTCCGTCTCCGCACTGATATCGGCCAGCACACCCGCCAGGCCGCCCCGCGTCGGATCGCGCAGGAACTTGATGTCCGCCCCCGTCCCGATGAGCGTCGCGACGAGCGAGTACAGCGGCGCCACATCGCTCACCACCGATGACGCAAACTCGACCCCGGACCGCCGCGACAGAACCGCCAGTCCGTGCTCGGCGATCCGCCCGCTGACAAGGATGACGTCGCCCGCCGCGATGCGGTCCGTGCCCAGCCGGACCCCCTCGGCCTGCCGTCCGATCCCGGCCGTGTTGATCAACAGCCCGTCGCCGCCGCCGCGCCGCTCGATGACCTTCGTGTCGCCCGTGACAATCGCAACGTCCGCCTCCCGGGCAGCCGCCGCGACCGACGCCATGACGCGATCCAGCACGCAAACCGGCAGCCCCTCCTCGATGATCAGGCCGAGGCTGAGGGCGACCGGCATCGCGCCCATCATCGCCAGATCGTTGACCGTTCCGCAGACGGCGAGCCGCCCGATATCCCCGCCGGGGAACTCCAGCGGTTGAACGACGAACGAATCGGTCGTCATGACCAGGCTGCCGTCGCAACGGCCCAGGATCGCGCCGTCGGTCAGCGGATCGAGACGCTCGTTACCAATCACGTTCAGAATGTGCCGGCGGATGAGCTGCGACGTCAGCTCCCCGCCGCCGCCGTGAGCAATGATGATGCGCTCCGGCTCGTCGTTCGCGGGCGGAAGCGGGATCCGCGGGTCGCCGGCGCCTGCCGTCATGCCGTGCCCCTTCCCGCCGTCCACCGGCCGTACTTGTACCAGGCCGCGCACGTGCCCTCGCTCGAGACCATGCACGGACCGATCGGCTTCACGGGTGTGCAGGCCTCGCCGAACAACGAACACCGGTCCGGCGTCGTCTTCCCCTGAATGACCTCGCCGCACCGGCACCCCGGCGGGTCCTCGTCTTCGCCCGGTTCCACCCCGAACCGCTCCAGGGCGTTGAACCGCCGGTAGGGCGCCCGCAACGCGAGCCCGCTCGCCGGGATCTCGCCGATCGCCCGCCACGGAGCGGCACACGGCTCGAAGACCTGATCGATCAGCCCCCGGGCAACGCGGTTGCCCGTGTCGGAGACCGCGACCCCGTACACATTCTCGATCGCCGCCCGCCCGTCCACGATCTGCCGCAGCAGGCTCCGCAGTCCGAGCAGAATCTGCATCGGCTCGAATCCGGCGACCACGCACGCCTTGTGGTGGCGTTCGACCACCGGCGTGTATGCCTTCGCGCCGATCACGACGCTGACGTGGCCGGGGCAGAGGAACCCGTCCAGGGGAACGTCGCCCGTCGAGAGCAGCGCCATCATCGCCGGCACCACGAGCTTGTGGGCGGGCAGGATGCAGAAGTTGTCGATCCCCCGCCGCTCGGCCTCGACGACGACGGCGGCCGTCGCCGGCGCTGTGGTCTCGAAACCGACGGCGACGAATACGACCGCCTTGTCGGAATGGTCGGCGGCGATGTCCACCGCGTTTCGCGCCGAATACACGACACGAACGTCGGCCCCGCGCGCCCGCTGTTGTTCGAGGCTCCCGAGCCTGCCCGGCACGCGGAGCATGTCGCCGTACGTCGCCAAAATCACGTCGTGGCGGCCGGCAATGCGGATCGCCGCGTCGATGTGCCGCTGGGCCGTCACGCACACGGGGCAGCCCGGACCGCTCACGAGCCGCACGTTCTCGGGCAGCATGGCCCGGATACCGCTGCGAAAGATGGCCACGGTGTGGGTGCCGCACACCTCCATGAGCTGAATGGGCCTGGGATGCCCTCGCGCGAGTCCGGCGATCTCGTCACGTGTTCGGCGGAAGGCGTCATCCATCCGGCATGGCCTCCGTGATGCCCGCCTCCGCCAGGTAGGCCCACGTCGTACGGGCCTCGTCCTCCGGCACGACCGTCAGCGAGAACCCCGCGTGGACGAGCACCCAGTCGCCCACCCGGGCCTCCGGCGTGAGCGCCGTGCTGATCTCAAGCCGGCTGCCCTGGAGATCGACGACCGCCAGGTCCTCACGGCACTCCACGATCTTTGCCGGCACCGCCAGACACATTATGCGTTTCTCTCCATGCGGGCGGCCGCCACGACGGCCTGCCCCAGCGACAACCCGCCGTCGCCCGGGGGTACGCGCCGATGCGTCAGAACCGTCAACCCTTGCGCCTCGAGCAGGCCCCTCGTTCGCGCCAGCAGGATCTGGTTCGCGAACGACCCGCCCGAGAGCGCCACCGTCGTCAGGCCGGCCTTCTCGGCGGCGGCACACGCGCCCTGCGCAAGCATCTGCGCCGTCGTTTCGTGAAAACGCGCCGCGATCTCCCGGTGATCTCCACCCGTCGTAATCCCGGCAACGATCGCGCGGATCATCGGCCGCCAGTCCAGCACAATCATACCATCCTCGCGTTCGAGCGAGAAGGGAAACGCCTCGGCCTCCGCCGCCGGGCAACCGTTCGCCGGCCCCAGACCGCACCACGACGACGCCGCTTCCTCCAGCGCCATCGCCGCCTGCGCCTCATGGCCGTTGCGGTCGCAAATGCCGAGAAGAAAAGCCACGGCGTCGAACAATCGCCCCAGGCTCGACGTCGATGGGCAATTCACCCTTCGATCCAGCATCTGTTTGATCGTCGCGAAATCGCCCTCGCCTGCGTCCCCACCCGATCCCGCCGCGAGGTCAACAGTGCCGGGCAGGCCACAATCCGACAACAGGCTCATTGCCGGCCGGAACGTCTCCTTTGCCGCCGCGTCCCCGCCGGGAAGAGCGAAGTAGCGCAGGTGACCGGCCCGCCGGAAGTCCGCGGCGTCCGCGATCAGGATCTCGCAACCCCAGATCGCGCCGTCCGTGCCATACCCGGTACCGTCGCAGGCCAGGCCCACCACCGAGCCATCGACGCCGTTCTCGGCCATGCAGCCCACGATGTGCGCGTGGTGGTGCTGCACGGCATGCCGCGGCCTGGACTGCCGCAGAGCGTACTGCGTCGAGAGGTACGCAGGGTGCTGGTCATGGGCAATGCACGCCGGTTCGACGCGAAGCAGCCGCGTCAACTGGTCGATCGTGTCGAGGAAGTGCCGATACGTGGCGGGCGACTTCAGGTCGCCGAGGTGCTCGCTCAGGATCGCCTCGCGACGGTGATAGACACACAAGGTTGTCTTCAGTTCGCCGCCGAGCGCAAGCACCGGCGCCGGCGATTCGCGATGCAGAAGCACCGCGGACGGCGCGTAGCCTCGCGCCCGGCGAATCGGCACGACCGAACCGCCCGCGGCGATGATCACCGAGTCGTCCACCCGCCGACGGATGTCGCGGTCGTGCAGCAGAAACGCGTCGCAGAGACCGCGCAGCCGGCGCATCGCCTCGTCGTTGCCGCACACCAACGGTTCCTCCGCCGGGTTGCCGGACGTCATCACCAGCGGCGGCAGCCCCTCGCCGAAGAGCAGGTGGTGCAACGGAGCGTACGGCAGCATCAGACCGATGTGCGGCGAGCCCGGCGCCACATGACGACTGAGCCGCGGCGCATCGGCCCCGCCGCACCGCCGCTTCAGCGGGACGAGCACAATCGGGCGTTCGAGAGTCTCCAGCTCGCGCGCGGCAGGCCCGTCCATCTCCGCCAGTGCCTGCGCCGCCGCAAGGCCCTCCACCATGACCGCAAACGGTTTCGTCTCACGCGCCTTCAGGCCGCGCATCCGCTCGACCGGCTCGTCCCGATCCGCCCGGCATGCGAGGTGAAACCCGCCGATCCCCTTGATCGCCACGATTTGCCCCGCCCGCAGCAGCTCGGCCGCACCCC
Source organism: uncultured Planctomycetales bacterium (assembly GCA_964617875.1). Taxonomy (GTDB): domain Bacteria; phylum Planctomycetota; class Phycisphaerae; order UBA1845; family PWPN01; genus CAZMVY01. The sequence continues at coordinate 52,657 of CAZUAI010000019.1, forward strand.
GGACCGGATCGCCCTCGATGTGCGTGCCGCCGGCATCGACCAGCCACAAACGAGGACCGCACGCCGGACAGGCGTTCGGCTGCGCGTGAAAACGCCGGTCGGCCGGATCCTCGTACTCCTGTTGGCACAACCCGCACATGCGAAACCTGCGCATCGTCGTGTTCGGCCGGTCGTACGGCACCGACTCGATGATGGAATACCGCGGCCCGCAATTCGTGCAGTTGATGAACGGGTAGCGATACCGTCGGTCGCCCGGATCGAACATCTCGCGGATGCAGTTCCCGCAGACGGCGGCGTCCGGCGTCACGCCCACGTCCTGCTCCCCGTCCCGCCGGCTGGAGACAATGGTGAAATCCGTCTGGCCCCGCACAGCGACGCGTACGGACCGGACCTCGTGAACGCGGGCGAGTGGCGGACTCTCGTCACGCAGCCGTCGAACGAATGCGGCGAGTGCCCGCTCATCGCCCTCGACCTCGATCCACGCCCCGTGCGAGTCATTGCCCACCACGCCGCCGAGCCCCAACTCGGTCGCGAGGCGATAGACGAACGGCCGGAACCCGACTCCCTGCACCTGCCCTCGTACCGATAAGTGCTGTCGTTCGCGTGGCATACGCCGCTACCTGCCCGCATTGTAGCCGATCTGCGAACGCGGGCCATCGGATCGCAGGAGTATTTAAGCGGCCTTTCCGCCCTTCCGATGAACTGCCATACGTTTCCTCAGTGTAACGTGCGGTCACAACACGGAGTCAAAACCATGATCCAGACGAACCGATGCCCCTCGTACGCCGTCGGCCTCGCGCTGCTGTCAGCGACCCTTGGCACCCTCGCGACCGGTTGCGGAATATGGCCGCCGGCACCAACGCCGGACAAGCCGACCGTTACGATCCTTCCCGAACTCTATGAGGGCGGCCAGACCATTCCCACCAAGATCTCGCGGGACGGCAAGGTCATTGTAGGCTATTGCATCAGCCCCGGCGATATCGTCGGACAGCCCGCCGCCATGCAGGCCTTTCGCTGGTCGAGCACGGAGGGCCTCGTTGCGATGGGCTTCCTGCCCGGCAAGTCCCTTTCCATTGCGACCGCAACGAACGGCGACGGATCGATCGTCGTCGGGTACGGTGTGAACCCGGATGAGGACATCGAGCAAGCGTGGATCTGGACGGCCGCGACAGGCATGCAGGCGTTGCCGCCGCCGCGTGACGGAGCCCAAACCGAGGCGTATGATGTCTCTGACGACGGCACACTGTTGGGCCGCTACGCCTACATGCAGGAGGACGGGCTCGTCTGGCAGGCCCCGTTCCTCTGGTCGTCCGCCAATGGCTACGGAAACTTCCCCTTGGACAATTGGGGCGGAACCACGGATCTCGTCGTCGAGAACCCCGCCTCCATCGCCGCCGATGGACTATCGCTAATCCTGGATCGATATTGTCCCGACCCCTCAGATCCGATCCCACAAGGTGCGTGGCTCGTCGGCTTCGGCCTGCCGTTCGGCGGCGGCGAGTGGTCTCAGTATCCCATGCAGATCCAGTCCGGACTGAAGTTCTATCCGCGACCACGCGCCTACACGAGCAACCCCCTGACCATCGGCGGCGAGTCGGTCCATATGGATCAAGGGGCTCCGTGGAGTGTGCCGGCCATCTGGACACCGGCTTCGGGCGTCCAAGTGCTGAACGACGCAGCCCCGGCCACCACCTGGTGCGTTTCGCCGGACGGCACATGGGCTGGCGGAGGCAACGGCGACGCGCACACAGCATTCGTGTGGAACAACCGGCTCGGCCACATGAACCTCCTTCTCTATGTCCAGCAGTTGGACTGGGTGCTGGGAACGCACGCCTATGACACGTTCGTCGATCAGGGATTCCCGTCGAACGTGCTCGGCATCGCAGCTGGCAACAAGAGGTTTGTCGGCACTGCGGATTCGTCCATCTTCGGCCACCCGTGCCGAACGTTCATTCTCGATCTGCCGTAGCCGCAGACCTCGCCGACCTACGGTCGGAACCCCCGTCGCGACGACGCGCCCGCAACGGCCAGAAAGCACAACGTGACAGCGGGCATGACCCCTGCCCCGCAGCCGGTCACCGCCAGCGACGCGGGGACCGGCGGCACTACGTCGTCTTCTTCGTCGCCATCGCCCGACACCGGCCCGCTCAAATCCGTGCTGGTGCCTGTGCCTGAGTCGCTCGCGGGCAGGACGCTGCTGTCCGGGTTCGGCGGCAACGGATCACTGGGAGGTGGATCGCCCGGCGGCGGATCCGTCGGCGGCGGATCCGTCGGCGGCGGATCGCTGGGCGGTGGATCTGTCGGCGGCGGGTCGCTGGGTGGCGGGTCGCTGGGTGGCGGATCTGTCGGCGGGTCCGTCGGCGGCGGATCGCTGGGCGGTGGATCAGTTGGCGGTGGATCAGTTGGCGGCGCGTCGGCTGCGGTCAGCACAAATGCCGCCGCACCTGGGTTCGCCGTCGCCCATTCGCTGTCGCCGCTTCCGTCGTTGCTTCGCACACGCCAGTAGTAGCTCCCCGGCAGGAGCGCCTGTCCCCCGGCACCGATCGCGTAGGAACCGCCGCCGGCCGCTTGACCGACCGTGAAACTCGCCGGGCCGGGCGACAATGGCGCCGAGGTGTAGTCGATTACCGGCGACGAGAAGCCCGGCTCGTCATCGATCTGAATCCGGTACCGCAGCACGGCCCCCGTGTCCGAGTCCGATTGCACAAAGGTCAACGCCGGCCTGTCGACCGTCGTCTCCGCCCCGGTCGTGTACGCCGCCGGGCCCAGATCGTTCGGCACCCCGGGCGGCGTATTCGGCGGGGGCGGCACCCAGTCGGGAACCACCAGGAACGGGTCGCCCAGCACTTCCCACATGAACACGTGATACGGGTTTGCCAGATAGAACACCTCGCCCAGCGTCCAGCCCTGCGCCAAGCCGTACAGCAGCGTGTCCGGATACGGCGCCGTCGTCGTATGCGGCTCACCCGTCGAGCCGATCGCGGCGGCATAGCCCACAGCGATGGCGTTCGGAACATACCGTGCGCCGCCCGACGTCGTACTGCGAACGGTCGTCGAACCCCAGCTGTTCAGGTTGTACGCCAGTATGCGCGGGCCCGCCGGCGTGCCGCGGAGGCGGGCGTCGTTCCAGTTCGTGACGTCATGCGCCCCGATCCGGAATGCATCGTTCGGCGTCTGCTGCGTATCGTCGTCGAACGCTACCCAGGGAAGCCAGGCCAGCGTCGGGTTCTGCACGGCCTGCTGCAGCCAGTACCAGGTACTGCTCGGCAGGATGGAGTCGGTGTAATCGTAATAGACATACGCCCCGGCCATCACGCTCGATGCCGATCGCAGCGCCTTCGCACGAGTCGTGACGGCCATGGCCTGACTGAGGCTTGGGGCGTCGATTCGCGCCGCCATATAGCATCCGGCCGCCATCCCGGCCTTCGTGATACGTCCCGTGGGCGGCAGTACGTTGCCCCAGAGGTGAGGGCAGTCGGGGTTTACCAACACGGCGGATTTCGCCGGTTCGTGCAGGGCGCAGGTGATCGAGTTCCCGCCGATCCCGTATGCTACCGTGCCGAAGTGGCCGGGAACGCGGTATCCGACAACAAAGCCCATAACCCGAGCCGCAATGTCTGGATGACTGGAAAGGTAGCTCCGAACCGGTCCGAAAACCTGAGCCTCCGCCGTAGCGGCGTCCGCGAGATGTTCATCCGCCGACGCGTGAAGCCCGAGCAACTGATCCTGCGGAATACCCCACTGGCTGGCGTACCACTGCACCCACGTAACGCTCTCGGCCACATCCGCGTTGTAGAGCACAAGCCAGCTGTCCGGCATGTCCGCAGTGCGAGCAGCGGGCGCAACATCGCCCAGCATCGCAAGCGACAGCGCAAGACCCAACATCCCCTGCATACTCTCTCTCTCCGCTGAGAACCTGGGATACCTGGATGGAATGTTCAATTCATTCGCCCGGCAGGCAAGGGGTAAAATGGGTAGCCCTGAAATTTCGGACTGCGGATGACCGCAGACGGATTTGAGACGCTTCTCGCCCCCCCCGCCTCAGCCCCCAAACCCTTCCATCCCCGCACACGCCCCGTTGCCTTCTTACCCTGCTTGCGCTTTGCACCTTGCCGCCCGATGGGTGCCGAAACGCATCCAATGGCCCCGTCTACGGTCGACTTGAGAGCGTGCCCACCGCCAAGAACTCACGGAAGCTTGAGGATCAGCGAACGGTGCCCGGACTACTGCGGCGCCGGTTCGATGGTTGCCGACATGCTGCCCTTCGATCGGCTCAGCCGCCAGTCGCGGCCATACGCATGGATCTGGTCGCGCTTCAGTTCGGCCCGCTCCATGGTGGTCGTATCGACGATGACCCGACCGGTCGTGTCCACCTCCTTGGCCATCTGAAACGCCCGCTCCTTCGAATGGCCGAAGACCTTGCCGAGCATCTCAATGACGTAGTCGTAGGTGTGGTCGTCGTCGTCGAGCAACACAACGTTGTACGGCGGTTGCTTCTTCGGCTTGACATCCGGCTTCGCCGTCCCGGGTGTCGCGGTCGCGGCTGGTGCGTCTGTGGTCGTCATCGCAAGAACCTCCCTTTCGTCCGCCGCCATTGTATACTCCCACGGTCGCAGGTGCGATGTCCCTCCCCGGAGCCCTCCGCGAAGGCTTCACCCGCAACTCATTGTGGTGCGGGCGGCCCTCCTCTACCGGTCTCGCGGAACGCGGTCGCAATCCTCGCGGTCCGCGAAGGATTGTGGGGTACCAACGAAGGGTATGCCTTCGCCGACGTACACGATTCCGCCGGGGTCATCGTGCAGCGGCTGCCGCGCCGGCATACCGCCACGCCCGCGAATCGCGATCGAGGAAGTCGGCGAAGCGCGGCACCTGCCGGCCGTGTTTGGCGTAGTAGTACTGAATCCCGCGCCAGCAGGCGACATTGGCGATCCACGCCCGGCTCTTGATCGGCCAGAACCGCAGCCGGCGGACCGCCGACCGCAGCGTGAAGAACTCGGCGAACGCCGCCATCTGGGCGTGGCGAAGCTCGTTCACGGTCATCCGTTTCGGCTCGTACACGACGCTCGCGCCGTTGTACCGGTCCCAGTTCTCGCACGTAATGCGGCCCTGCCGCTTGTACTCGTGCCAGACTCCGGTACCGGGATACGGCGTGAGGATCGGGAAGCACGCCATCGACAGGTTCATCCGCTGCGCGAACCGGCAGACGGCCATGCAATCACGCCAATCATCGTGATCGAACCCGAAGATAAACGCCCCCCACAGGCTGATCCCCGCGGCCTGAATCTTCCGGATCCGCCACTCGTACGTCTCGCTCTTCACGTAACGTTTGCCGGCCTCGGCGAGCGTGTCCGCCTTCGGACTCTCGAGGCCGAGGATCAGTCCCGCGCACCCGCTCCGTTTCATGGCCGTCAGCAGGCGGTCGCTGCGTGAGATCAGAATGTCGCACTGGCTCGCCCAGCTCACCTTCAGCGGCTCCAGCGCGGCACACAGTTCCAGCGCCCACTCGTGGTTCCCGCCGAAGTTGTCGTCGGCGAAGATGAAGCACCAGCTCCGGTACCGTTCCTTTGCCTCGCGGATCTCCTCGACGATGTCGCGGATCTCCCGCTGGCGGAACTTCCGCCCGAAGACGCCCGGCGTCGTGCAGAACGTGCACGTGTGCGGGCAGCCGCGAGTCGTCTGGATCGGATTGAAGACAAGGTAATCGCGCGAATCCAGCAGGTCTTTCCGGGGCGTCGCGATCGGTGCGGCCGGGTAATCAGACCAGTCGTAGACGCGCTTGAGCTGCCCGCGTTCCCAGTCGGCGATGATGTGCGGCAGCGTGCTCTCGGCGTCGCCCTTCGCGACGGCATCGCAATGGGGCAGCGCGTCCTCCGGCAGGGCGCTCGGGTGGATGCCGCCCAGGACCACCGTGACGCCGAGCGCCCGGTACGCGTCCGCGATGGCGTATGCCCGATTGGCCTGCGTCGTCATGGCGGAGATGCCCACGACGTCCACATCGGCTTTCGGCCGGTGGGGAGCGGCCTGCGTACACTCGTCGATGATCTCGACGTGCCAGTCGCGGGGCATCACCGCGGCACAAATGCTCAACCCCGTCGGGTGAAACAGGGCCTTCCGCGAGAAGGTCATGTGGCGAATCACGTCGGGCATCGTCACCGTGGAAAGCGCGCAGTTCGGGTTGATGAATCGGATCTTGCGACGCGATCGTGCTTCGGCAGGTATCACGGGCCCGGCCCTCGCCGATAAGGTATTGTCCCTCGCGGTGCGCCGCAACAGGAAGATGGAGAAACGGGAACGCGGGCAGGGCGGAACGGGAACAGAACACCCGCGGTGTCAGCCCGCGGTGGCGGCGGCCAGGGCGGGCGCCCGGGCCGGCGAGCGGAACGCTTCGAGGATTCCGGAGGCGATGCGGTTGAGCGGCAGGACCGTGTCCGGCGCGCCGAGCCTGGCCGCCTCCCTGGGCATTCCGTACACGACGCACGAGGCCTCGTCCTGGGCAATGGTGCGGGCACCCGCCTGACGCATGGCGAGCAGCCCCTTGGCGCCGTCGGCCCCCATGCCCGTCAGCAATACGCCGACGGCGTTGACGCCGGCGTGCCTCGCAACGGAGTTGAAGAGGACATCGACGGCGGGACGCTGATGATGGACGCGAGGTCCGTCCTTCACCTGCGCAACGTACTGTGCGCCGTTGCGGCCGACCAGCAGGTGGTGATTGCCGGGCGCAAGCAGGGCGAGGCCGGGGCGGAGGATCTCGCCGCCCTGCGCCTCCCGAACCTCCATCTCACAGAGACCGTCAAGACGCTGGGCAAAGGCGGCCGTGAACTTCTCGGGCATGTGCTGGACGATGACCGTGCCCGGCGTGTTGCGGGGCAGGCATTCGAGCACCTCGCGGATGGCCTCCGTGCCGCCCGTGGAGGCGCCGATCGCCAGGATCTTGTCCGTTGTGTGGACCTGGCTGAGGCTGTCGCCGGCAACCGCCGATCGGTCGGCCTCCGCGGCAGGCCGGCGAATGCGGGCGCAGGCGGCGGCCCGGATGAGGTCGATCAACTGCACGGCCAGATCGCCGACGCTGTACGCCTCGCCGGGCTTGCAGATCACATCGACGGCGCCGAGTTCCAGGGCCCGCATGGCGGCGTCGCTGCCGGCGGGCGTCAGCGAACTCACGACGATGACGGGCAGCGGGTAGTACTTCATCAGCTTCGACAGAAACGTCAGGCCGTCCATGCGCGGCATCTCGATGTCCAGCGTGACGACGTCGGGCTTCAATTCGACGATCTTGTCGCGGGCCACGTAGGGATTGGGCGCTGCACCGACGACCTCGATGTCCCGCGCGCGCTGCAACTGTTCGGTGAGGATCTTCCGTACGACGGCGGAGTCATCGACGATCAGAACGCGTATCACTGCGTGCCCTCTGTGCGATCCCGTCTAGGCGTGACCGCCCTCCGACCCGGCCGGCGCAGCCGCAGCGCACGCCTCATCCAGCACGAGCGCCAGTTCGGCCCAGCCGTTTTCCAGAGGCACCCGCGCGGCGGTCAAGGCGCCGCCCGACGCGCACAGATCGCCGACCTCCTCGCCCGACGTGATCTGCGGCGGATGCAGCGTGAACACGGCCTTCGGCCCGGCAAGCCTCTGGACCAGGTTGCCGCACATGACATTCGCCAGCTCGCCGACGGCGTCATGCTGTTGCTGCGTCGTCGGCGTCTTGCCCTCGTCGTCGCCGAGCATGTTCATGACCAGTTCGGGCACAACGACCGTCGGCATCGTCAGGCAAACGGCCCCGCGGGCGGGCCCTTCGAACCGGACCGTGGCGCGAAGCGGAACGTCCGCCTCGGCCAACTCGTCTTCGCCGCCGGGCATGACGAAGGCGAAGGCCATCGTCTCGAGGACCTCCTTCGCCACGCGGCCGATGATTTCTTCAGAAACTTGTGCCTGCATCCTGTGGATCTCCCACGAGACTCTGTACGACCTCCCGGACACGTTCCGGCGTGAAGGGCTTATGGATGAACTGAACGCCCTTCTTCCGGACCTCCTCGATGCGCGTCTCGCTCGATTCCGTCGAGATCACGACGATCGGGAAGTGTGCGAACTCCGGCTTCCCGCGAAGCGTGTCGATCAGCTCGATCCCGCTCATCACGGGCATGTTGATGTCAACAAAGAGCATGTCGATCCATTCGCGCTCCATGATGGCCAGCGCCTCCTGCCCGTTCGACGCCTCGTGCAGGCGGCCGATCGGCACCCCGCTCATCTCGAGCGTCTTCGCCACCATCGAACGCATCGTTCCGCTGTCATCGGCCAGCAGTATGTTGAAGCCCATATCAGTGGACCCCCCATAACGCTTCGGTCCTGGCCAGTTCGTCCACGACCGTTGCACAGAGCGATTCCAGGCCGCCCGAGGAAAGCCCCAGCCGGGCCGCCGCCTCGGTGCTGGCCTTCATGTACATCTGTTCGCTGCCCAGCCCCACGCCGGCCAGTTTCGCCGTGGCGTTGGCGATGTGGACGGCGTCGAGAACCGGGTTCGGCTCGACATCCGGATCGTGATGCCGCTCGATGGCGTGTACGAGAACATCGGGAAACTTCCAGTGCCGCGCGACGTGCCCGCCGACCTCGGCGTGGTCGGTGCCGAACAACTCCCGTTCGGCCTGCAGGTACGGAATCCGACGCTCGTCCATCATCGCGTAGATCTGCCCGAGCAGGTTCCGGTTGATGTGGCGATTCAGCACGAGCTTTCCGATGTCGTGCAGCAGCGCGGCCGTAAACGCGGAGCCCGGGACGGGCTTCGACGTGAAGCGGCCCAGCCGCTCGGCGGCCAGCGCGGCGGCGACGCTGTGCCGCCACAATTCGTACTCGCCCAGTTCATACCCGTTGCAGCGCTGGCTCATGGGGCCGGCAATGTGCTGCCCTACGGCCAGCTCGAGGATCCGCGCACCGCCGAGGCGCAGAACGGCGTCACGGACCGTGTCGATGTGCCGCTGCGCCCCGCTCCACGCGGAGTTCGCCAGCCGCAGGACGTTCGCCGTCAACGCCTGGTCGAACTCAATGACCTGCGCGATGCCGGCGGCGTTCGATTCGGGATCGCCGACGATGCCGGCAAGCCGCGCCACGGAGGCGGGCATCGGCGCAAGGCTTTCGATTTCTGCAGTTGGAATCGTCTCAATCATAGGTCCCATTCCCGGCCGTTCGATTGAAGCCACGTGCGCCCGCTGCCGATTTCCAGGTGCATCGTGCGGGAGATATTGCCCCCGACGTCCTGACCGGCGATCATGATCCCGTTCTTCCAGAACAGCTTGCGCAGGACGATGAAATTCCGCTTGCCGATGGCGAAGAAGTCCTCGCCGGTGCCGAGCGCGGCGCCGCCGGCAACCTTCACCACCAGCCGCTCCTTCACGGCGCCGGCGGCGTAGGCCTCCTTGAAGAAGATCGGCGTCCCCGTGTCCACGAACATGAAGGGGTTCTTCTCCGCCTTCTCGGGGCTGACGCTCGCGTTGGGGAGCATGACGTGGAAGATGCCGCCCACGTTCGCCACGGGGTCGTGGATGGAGATCCCCAGGCAGCTTCCCAGCGCATGGGTGACGACCACGTCGTCGGCCCCTCGTGCGATCTTGATGTCGGCAACGCCTACGACATGCCTCACGGAGGCTCCTCCGGGCTCAGCCCTTCCGATACACGGTCGGCTGCACGTAGTCGAAACGGTGCTTCACGCCCGCCAGGCTTTCCGAGTGCCCCACGAACAGAATCCCGCCGGGCCCCAGCATCTCCCAGTAACGGTCGATGAGCCGCGCCTGGGTCGGCTTGTCAAAGTAAATCATCACGTTCCGGCAGAAGATGACGTCGAACGGCCCTCGCATCGGCCAGTTCTCCATCAGGTTCAGCCGGGCAAAACTGACCAGACGCCGCACCTCGTCGTTGACGCGGTAACGCCGCTCGGGCTTCGTCTGGACGCACGTGAAATACCGCGAGAGCCACAGCCCGGGCACGTCGGCGAGCCGGTCGGCGGGGTACGTCCCCTCGCGTGCCCTCCCGAGCACGCGGGTCGAGAGGTCGGTCGCGAGGATGCGGGCGTCCCACGTCGCCAGGCACGGCAGGTGCTCGTGCAGCAGGATGGCGATCGTGTACGGCTCCTCCCCCGACGAGCATCCCGCGCTCCAGATCCGCACCTTCCGGCCGTGCTTCTCGGGCGCCGCCCCGAAGGGCGACAGCACGTGCTCCACCAGGTAATCGAAGTGCTGCGGCTCACGGAGGAATCTCGTGAGGTTCGTCGAGATGCAGTCGAGCATCGTGACGATTTCGTCGCGCGTCGTGTCCTGGCGAAGGTGCTCGATGTACTCGTCGAAGTCGGACAGCCCCAGCGCACGCAGCCGCTTGCCGAGCCGGGCCTTCACGAGTTCCTTCTTCCCCTGGTGCAGGTTGATCCCGCTCAGCTTCTTGACCAGATCGCTGATGGTCTCGAACTGCGTGTCCGTGAGTTCTGCAAGTACCAGCGTCGCCAAGGGTTCCGATCCTCGTCCGCGATCCGTTGCTCACCGGCCGTGCGCGCGCACCTGCCGCACCCGCTTCACGCCGCCTCCCGTTCAGTCCGCGCGCGTCGCGCCGCCGGCCTGCATCGCCGCGGCCCCGGCCAGCGAAGCCACCTCGTCGCCCGTCAGCACGCGGCTGATGTCCAGCAGGATCGTGACCTTGTTCCCGGCCTTGCCCATGCCGAGGATAAAGTCGGTATCCACGGACACGCCGAACGATGGCGGCGGCTCGATGTCTTCCGAGGCAATGTCCAGAACCTCGGAAACCTTGTCCACGACGATTCCCATCTCGACCTGGCCGACGTGCACGACGATGATGCACGTCTGCTCCGTCGCCTCGACGGACGGCAGGCCGAACTTCCGGCGCAGGTCCACGACCGGAATCACCTTGCCCCGGAGGTTGATCACGCCTTTGACGAACTCGGGCGTGCGGGGCACGGCGGTGATGTCCATCATGCCGATGATCTCGCGGACCTTGAGAATCTCAAGCCCGTACTCCTCCTCCGCCAGGACGAAGGTCAGATACTTCCCGCCGAGCTGGCGCGTCTGCGCCCGCTGGGCCGTCGCTGCGTCAGTTCCGGTGTTCATGATCTGGCTCCATGCGTTCGTGTCGTCTATGCGGCGTCCTTCGCGCCGGTCCCGAGAGCGGCGCGGAGAATGCCTCCGGCGTCGAGGATCAGTCCGACTCGCCCGTCGCCGAGAATGGCCGCGCCGGACACACCTTCAATCTCCCCTACCGACGTCCCGAGAGACTTGATCACCACCTGCTGCTGACCGAGCAGCGCGTCCGCCAGGAGCGCCACCCGCTCCCCATCCTGCTCGATGACCACGAGGAGGGCCCGCGTCGCGTCCTCCTGGGCACCCGCGACGCCGAACAGCCGGTGGAGCCGGCAGATCGGAATCAGCTGGCCCCGCAGCAACACCATCTCGCCGCGTCCCGTCACGGTGGAGATGGACTCCCGCGCCGGCTGGAATGCCTGTTCGATCGCCAACGTCGGCAGCACGTACGTCTCGCCCCCGACCTTCAGCAACATGCCGTCGATGATCGCAAGCGTCAGCGGCAGCCGGATCGTGAACGTCGATCCCTTTCCCTTCGCCGAACTCACTTCCACACGGCCGCGGAGCGACTCGATGTTCTTCTTCACGACGTCCATGCCCACGCCCCGGCCGGAGACGTCCGTCACCTTCTCCGCCGTCGACAGTCCCGGCAGGAACAGCAGATCGTAAATCTCGCTCTGCGAAAGCTCCTTGCCCGGTTCGACGAGCCCCCGCTCGACCGCCTTCGCGAGAATCCGGTCGGTGTCGATGCCCCGCCCGTCGTCCTGCACCTCGATCACCACTTTGCCCGCCGCGTGGTAGGCCCGCAGGGTCACCGTCCCCTGCGCCGGTTTGCCCGCGGCCGCCCGCTGATCCGGCGGCTCGATGCCGTGATCGACCGAGTTCCGCATCATGTGCACGAGCGGGTCGTTGATCGCATCGACCATGCTCCGGTCGATCTCCGTGTCCTCGCCCTCCGTCACCAGCCGCACTTCCTTGCCCGACTTTTTCGCGACGTCGCGAACGAGCCGCGCCATCTTCTGAAACGTGCCCTTGAGCGGAACCATACGCATCGACAGCGTCAGGTCCTGCAGCTCGCGCGTGATCTTGTCCGACTGCGCCACCTTGCGTTCGAGCGCCTGGCTGTTCGATTGCCGGATCACCGGGTCCTGGCTGATCATCGCCTGCGAGATCACCAGTTCGCCGACCATGTCGATGAGCTTGTCGAGCCGGACCATGCTGACGCGCAGCGTGGCGTCGGCCGCCGCGGCGGCAGGAGCACCGGGCGCCGCGATCTGCTGCTGTATCCGCAAGGCGACCGCGACATCCCTGGCTCCCACCACGCCCGCGTGAATCAGCTTCTCGCCGAGTTTCTCCGGCGGACCGGGTTGCGTGATGACCCGCTCGACTTCCTCGCGTTTCGCAGCGCCGCTGGCCACCAGCAGGTCGCCCAGCCGCACGGACGGCGGCGCCGTCTCGGGCGCGGAATCGGGCGAGTCAAGCCGCATCAGCAGTCCCTGAAGGCGCTCGGCGTCTTCGGCCGCCGGCTCGAACGAGCCGGCACGCACCTGTTCGATCAGCCGCTTCAGCACGTCCGTGGACTCGAGCGCGATGTCGGCGTAGTGACCCGCGAGCCGGATCTCGTTCTTGCGGGCGCGGTCCAGTAGCGTCTCCGCCTTGTGCGCAACGGTGTTGATGTGCGTCAGACCCAGGAACCCGCTCGTGCCCTTGATCGTGTGGAACGCCCGGAAGATTCCGTTGATGCCCTCCGGGTTGTCGGGGTTCGTTTCGAGGTCGAGCAGAGCAGCCTCCGCCCGCTCCAGGTGCTCATGAGATTCCGTGACGAACTCCGCCAGAAGGGCCGGGTCCCCCGCGAGCGATTCAGCGGCCGGCAACGCTCCATCGTTGTGGCGAGCCGCCTCGGGCGCGGGTGCCTCGGCTTCCGCGACCTCCCTCCCGGCGGCGACGGCGGGCCACGGCGGCGGACCGGCGATGTCCCGGCCGGGCTCGCCGTAGTCGCAGAGCTTCTGCAGCGAGGTCACAATCTCCGCCAGCTCGCCGATCGACTTGGATGCGTCGTCGCATTCACCCAGGATGAGTCGCTCCGCACACCGGACCCCTGCCGCGACGAACTGCTCCGCATCGGGCGGAAGGTCCATCGACTGGCAGGCACGCTCCAGCATCTCGTGGATACGGGCGAGTTCCTGCAGGTCGTCGGCCTCAACGCCGACAACCGCGGCGGCCAGATCGTCCAAGGTCATGCTCGTATACGCCCCATGCTGTTCTTCCCACGGCGAGCCGAACCGTGTTGCCCGCCGATGCCGGCGATCATGCCCGTTGCTCAGCTCCGACCCCGCCCGGGACGCAACCATGCTCGCAAGCCGCGCCAGAGCGAACCTTGAAGCGATGCGCGGCTCTCCCCGTACTGCCAATGCAGGCCAACAGTCCAGCGTTCTTTGTATCGGTTCGCGGCGAGGGGCCTTTGCGTTGCGGGGGGTTATTTTGCCCGCCGTGGGCGGAATGGCCCACACGGGCCAGGAAAAGACTGTACGCGGCGTGGACCGGCCGGCCAACGACGTGCCGCAACGGCATTTCTCAGACCGGCCGCAGCGGCTTTTATCGGCCCGATTCTCAACCCAGCACGGGGCGACCCCGGACGGGCAGCCGGTTATCGGCACGCCGCCGCGGAAATGTGAAGGACGTGGGCTTTCGCTCGCCGCTGGCCAGCGGAGCCCCAATGGGCGCTCGCCCTGAAGCACTCGCCTCCCACGGCCGCCCTGTACCCGCAGACCAAGACCCGCTACCCTATTCCCCACGGCCTGATACGGAGGATCCCTATGGCGGCAATAAAGCTGGTGATCGTCGGTGGCGTCGCGGGCGGGGCTACGGCTGCAGCACGGGCCCGACGCTTGAGCGAGGAAGCGGAGATCGTCCTCCTCGAGCGCGGACCCCACGTGTCGTTTGCAAACTGCGGCCTGCCGTATCACATCGGCGGAGAGATCACCGACCGCGACGCCCTCCTCGTGCAGACGCCCGATCGCCTCAAGGAACGAAGCAATCTCGACGTCCGCATCCGGACCGAGGTTCTCGCCATCGACCGCACACGAAAGGAGGTCCGCGTACGCGACCTCGCCGACGGCCGTGAATACGCCGAGCGATACGACAAGCTCATCCTCTCTCCCGGCGCGGCGCCGCTCCGTCCGCCGCTGCCCGGCATCGATCATCCGCGCATCTTCACCCTGCGAACCATCCCCGACATGGACCGGATCAAAGCCACGGTCGATGCCGGCACCAAAACCGCCATCGTCATCGGGGGCGGCTACATCGGCCTCGAAATGGCCGAAAACCTGCACCGTCGTGGCGTGGCCGTTTCGGTCGTCGAAAAACTCGACCAGGTGATGCCGCCGCTCGACCGCGAGATGGCCGCCGCCGTGCACCAGGTCCTCGCGGCCAACGGCGTCCAGCTGTTCCTGGGGGCAGCCGTCCAATCCTTCGCCGATGACGCTGGCCGCGTCCGCGTGAAACTCGACGACGGCACAACGTTAACGGCGGATCTCGTCGTCCTCTCCGTCGGCGTACGACCCGAGTCCAGCCTTGCCCGCGACGCCGGCCTCGATGTTGCCCCCAACGGCGGCATTGTTGTCAACGACCGGATGCAGACGTCCGACCCGGACATTTACGCCGTCGGAGACGCGGTGCTGGTCAAAGACTTTGTCATCGGCAACGACACGCTCCTGCCACTGGCCGGCCCGGCAAACCGCCAGGGCCGCATTGCCGCCGATAACATTTTTGGCCGCCCTGGCACCTACCGCGGCTCCCAGGGCACGGCGATCCTCCGCGTCTTCGACCTGACCGTCGGCATGACTGGCGCAAGCGAAAAGGCCCTCCGCCGCGCGGGCATTGCTCATGAGAAGGTCTATATTCACGCTCCGGACCACGCCAGCTACTTCCCCGGCGCCGCGCCGTTGTCGATCAAGCTGCTCTTCGCCCCGAACGACGGCCGCGTGCTCGGCGCTCAGATCACGGGCACCCGCGGTGTGGACAAGCGGACCGACGTCATTGCCGCCGCCATCCAGGCCCGCATGACCGTCTACGACCTCGAGCAGTTGGAACTCGCCTACGCACCTCCGTACGGCTCCGCCAGGGATCCGGTCAACGTCGCCGGCTTCGTCGCCGCCAACGTCCTCCGCGGCGACGTGGATATCGTCCATGCCGACGCCCTGGAGGGCCGCTTCCTCCTCGACGTTCGTGAGCCCTCGGAACACCGCGCGGGCGCGATCCCGGGCTCGACCCTCCTTCCGCTTGGCCAGTTACGCGGACGGCATCACGAGTTGCCCAAGGACCAGCCGATCGTTGCGTACTGCCAGGTGGGCCTCCGCGGCTATCTGGCCTCCCGGATCCTCAAGCAACTCGGTTACGACGTCCGCAACCTCTCCGGCGGCTACCGCACGTGGTCCGCCTTCCACCCGCCGAGCCCCGGCGCCGTTCCTACGCTTCAGGCAACCGCGCCCACGAACGACCAGGGGGAAACCAGACCAAACCCTACGTGCGGTGACCGGGCCATGGCGACGGCCCCGGTCACCGGAATGTCGAATGCCGGCAGCCCCTTCACCGTGGACCAGACCCTCGACGTCCGCGGCAAGCAGTGCCCCGGACCGATCGTGGCCGTGGGCCAGGCGCTCGACGCCATGCCCGAGGGACAGGTCCTCCGCGTGCTGGCGAGCGATTGCGGCTTCGCCGCGGACATGCCCGCGTGGTGCCGGGCGGCCGGGCACGAGTTGCTCCACGTCGGCCCGGTCGACGGCAGCTACGTCGCAACGATCCGCAAACACGGCCGTCCGCCCGCATCGCCCGGCGCGTCGGTGCCCGCCGCCACCGACAAGACGATCATCGTCTTCTCGAACGACCTGGACCGGGCGCTCGCCGCCTTCGTCATCGCGAACGGCGCGGCCTCGATGGGCCGCAAGGTCACGCTCTTCTTCACCTTCTGGGGCCTCAACATCCTCCGCCGGCCCGACCCGCCGCCCGTGAAGAAGGGCCTCCTCGACCGCATGTTCGGCTGGATGATGCCGCGCGGCCCCGCCCGGCTGACGCTCTCGAAAATGCACATGGCCGGCATGGGCACCGCCATGATGAAGCATGTGATGCGGGCCAAGAACGTCGATTCACTCGAAACCCTCATCGCTCAGGCGATGCGAAGCGGCGTCCGCCTCGTCGCCTGCTCCATGTCGATGGACGTCATGGGCATTCGCCGGGAAGAACTCATCGACGGCGTGGAAATCGGCGGCGTAGCCATGTACCTCGGCGCCGCCGACGCCGCGAACGTCAATCTGTTCATCTGACGGCCGCGCCTCCTCAGTCGTCCGTGGTCGGCACGTTCTACTGGCATGCCGCCGGCCGGTTGGGCCCGTTGAAACAGCTCTGGAACCCAGCGAAGTCGTTCAGGTCGATATCGCCGTCGGCATCGGAATCCGCGGCCGCGCAATCCGGATGGGCATACGGCTGATTGGGCCCGTTGAAGCAATCCATGAAAACAGCAAAGTCATTCAGATCCACGTCGCCGTCGCCGTCGAAGTCCGCCGGAGCGGCCAGCACGGTCAACGCCGCGGCGTTCGAAGTCGTCGCGCCGCAACCGGCCCCGACCACGCAACTGTAACCGCCCGCGTCGGCCACGGTCACGCCCGAGATGACGAGCGCCGCCGTCGCCGTGCCCGAATAGTGACCGTCGTCGCTGATCGGAACGCCGTTTCTCTGCCATTGATACGAGAGCGCGCCATCGCCCGTGGCGGCGATCGAAAACGCCGCGTTCCCGCCGGCCGATACCTGTTGCGAAACGGGCTGTTGCGTAATCGTCGTGCCCGGCCGGACCGTCACGGCATAATCGTACGTCCCGTTGGCGACATCCTGGCCGTTGTAGCCCCGCACGTGCAGGTACCACACGCCCGCCGTTGTCGGCGTCGTCTCGATCGTCCCTCCGGCCCACCGGGGCTCCGTATCCGTCCATGCGTGCGTCGGGTTCTGGTCCCACGTCCACCGGTACGCCTGGACGGTGCCCGGGCCGAACCCCCCCGCTGCCGTCCAGGTGATCGCACCGTTGACGCACGGCAGCGTGTCGCTGGCCGTCACGCTCGTCGGCCCCGGCGGGACCGACAACGTCCACCGTGACGCGGACGGCGAATCGGCCGTCTCCACCGCATCGCCGTTCCTCGCGCGGGCCGCGAAGGCGTATTCCGTGTTCGGCGTCAACCCCGAGGACGTCCACGCCGACTGGCCCTGGAGCCAGCCGGAATCGGTGCCGGCCGTCGTGTTGCGAACGAGCAGGCCGGAACTCCCGGCTGTCAGGTTGGCGAACGTGCCGGCCGGCGAGGCCGCCATGCTCGTCGTCGTGACCGCACCGAACGTTACACCCGTCGGCGTCTGGATGAGCGAGTACCGACTCATGTCGGCCGAAGGCCCGGAGTCACCGCACATCGTGACCGCGTAGACCCGGCGGGTGTATTGCGTGTTTGCCGAAATGCCTGCCGTCTCGTCCCACTGCGTCGTGTCCGCGGCCAGCAGGCCCGAACGATCGGCGCCGAGCGTGTCCTTCACGCGATACCCCGTCTCGATCGGCAGATCCGCCCAGCGCCAGCGGATGCCCGTCGTGCTGATTCCCTCGGCGACGTCCGCCGTCGGCGCGGCCGGGACCATCTGCACATCGTCGATCCAGACGTAGGCGGACCGCCCCTTGTCCGGGGTCTTGGTCGAGCGCCCGCGCAGGAACACCGTCACCCAACTGCTCTGCGCCGTGAACGCGTACGACTTCTGCGTCCACGTCAGGCTCGGCGCCGAGCCCCACCAGACGTTCGGACCGTTCGGGTCCGTGCCCCCCGTCGGGTCCACGCCGAGCCAGCCCTCGCCCACCTGTTGCGTGGGCGCCTCCGGACACCAGCACTTGAACCAGGCCGACGCCGTGAACATCGCACCGGGAGCAGCGCTGAACTGCTGATAGACCCCGCCGTCATAACCGACATCGTGCGAGTACACCTCCTGCGAATGCGCCCCGCCGTGCCTCTCCGTCGTCTCGTCGGCGAAGCTGAGGTACGCCCCCTCGGCCCCGGCCTTCACGAACTTGATCCAGTTGTTGCCCGCGCCGCCCGTGAAGCCGCCCTCGAAGTCCATGTTCTGCAGGCACGCCTGGCTGCACGACTCAACCGTCAGACCGGCCGTGCCGGACGTCGCGACGCCGCATCCCGCCGTCACGACGCAGCGGTAGTCCGCCGCGTCGTTCGCGTCCGCATTCGAGATCGTCAGCGTGGACGTCGTGGCGCCCGAGTAATGGCCGCCGTTCGCCAGGTTCACGCCGTTCTTCTGCCACTGGTAGGTGAGCGTCCCGTCGCCGGTCGCCGCCACCGTGAACGTCGCGGTGGACTGGAGACAGACCTGCCGCGCCGACGGGTGCTGCGTGATCTGCGTCGCCGTCCGGAGCGTCAGCGCCGCCGCATTCGAGATTGTGCTGCCGCCGGCGTTCGTGACCACGCAGCGATAACTCGCCGCATCATTCGCATCGGCGTTCGACACGGTCAGCGTTGCCGTGCCGGTGCCGGAATAGTGACCGCCGTCGGCCACATTCGCGCCGTTCTTCTGCCACTGATAGCCGAACGGACCGGCGCCGCCGGCCGTCACGCCGAACACGGCCGTCCCGCCCGGACAGACGCTCTGCGGGCCGGGGTGCTGCGTGATCGTCGGCCCGCCCGGCGCCTCGCAAGTGACCTGCACCGCGTCGAAACACACCGCCTTGTTCAGCCCGCTCCCGCCTGTCTGGCCGTCCAGCCAGATCGTCATCGACGGTCCCGTCGCCGTCACCGTCCCGCCGAAGGGCACCCACGTGCTGCTCGTGGTGCTCTGCGGCGGATTCAGATCGACGGCGGTGGACCAGTCTGTGGACGCGGTGGGGCTGCACTTCACCGTACACGTCGCACTGGCCGAGTTCGTCCGCATCCAGCCCGAGATCGTATACGTCACACCGACGACGCAACCGGTCACCTCCTGCCGCACGCCGCCGCCGCCCGTCGAACTCGTGTTGGCAATCTGCTGATACTGCGTCCCGCCGCCCGGTGGCGGCGAAGCGGTCTGGATCGACCACACCGTGCTCGGATTCGGGGCCCGCTGGTAGCCGACCCAGCCGGCGCCGACGCCGCCCGTATTGCCCCCCTCGAAGCTCGCGTTCGTGAGACTGCCGCACGGCTGGCCGGTGACCGTCAGGCTCGCCGTACCGGACGTGACGCTGCCGTACGCATTCGTGATCACGCAGCGGTAGTTCGCGGCATCGCCCGAATCGGCGTTTGTGATCTGCAGCGCGGCCGACGTCGCCCCCCAGCAGTGCCCGCCGTCGCTCAGGTCGGAACCGTTCTTCTGCCACTGGTAGCTGAACGGGCCCGTACCCGCAACCATGACCGCAAAACCCGCCGTGCTCCCACCCTGGACGGTGATGCTGTCCGGCTGCATGGTGATCCGCGGCGCGGCGTTCAACGCGGTGCAGTACTCCGGCGCGAAGACACAGATGCCCGGCCGGGCCATGCTCAGATATCGGCTCTCGATCTGGGACTTCAGGCTCGCGTTCGTGGTGATGACCACCATCCGCGTCACCGACAAAGTGCCCAGGCAGACGCGCAACTGGTTCCCGCTCAGCAGGACGCCCACGTCGCTGATCCCGTACGGCGTGACCGCAAACGCCGACGGCGAGGCCTGGAGCCAGGACGGCAGCGTAATCGTCACGCTCGCGTTCGTCACCGGGGTCAGGTGGGTGCCGGATTGGTCGTTATAGAACTGATCGTTGACGGCGATCACCATCATCGAATCAACCCCGACGGCAAGCGCCCTCGCCCAGACGCCGGCGCTCGTCGCCATCATCGTCGTCACGGGATGCGCCGTAACCAGCAGCGGCTGGACCGTTCGGATCTCGTTGCCGACAAGGCCGATTTCCTTCCAGAGCATCTCGGCCGCAGGGCCGCCGTCGCCGAGCCCGTTGAAGGGATATCCCCGCTTGAACCACCAGTAGGCCATGCCCTTCGCCCCGCCGGCGAGCGCATAGTAGGCCTGAATCCGCTTCGATTCCGGCGACGCGAACGGCCAGACGTAGCCCAGGCTCAGATCCTTGTACTCGCACGAGTACAGAATCATGTGCATCGGGTTGGGCTCGGCCGCCGTCGTCGTCGCGATCGCGGCCGCGTAGATGGACGTCGGTTTCGTGTACAGCGGATCGCGTTCCGGATGGTACCAGTGATTGCTCGCCATCTCCTGCTCGTAATACGAGTCCATCATCATGACGTCCGCGAGCTGCCCGTAGGCGTACCAGCCGTCGGGCTTGAAATTGCCGTCAAGGTTGATCGTCGTCGGCGCCGCCGGATTGATCGTGCGCAGGCTCTCGCCGTACTCGAGCAGGCGCAGGCCGAGGATGCCGGTCGTGTGCCCTCCGCCGCAGGGAATCCTCAGGCCCGTGCCGCACGCGATGTTGCCTTCCTCGATATCCGGCTCGTCGTCGATGAACCACATCCGTGGATTCGTGCCCCAGGTGTTGCTGTCCTTGACGTACCCGTAGTCGCGGGCTTCCGCGTAGTCGCGGCCCGCGGCGGTGGCCATATAGTCCTGGAGCCCGCTGGAACTGTTCATCACATACGCGTTGACGCCGCGCCGGTTGCAGTCGTCGATCCAGGCGCGAGCGGCGGCGGCATCGTTGTCCGGGATCTCGCGAACGCCCCACGTGCCGTAGATGAAGCGGTTGACCCATGTGCGAAGCGCCCCCGTCGCCGTCTTGCCGTCGGCGTACACGCCCTGGTAGACGTGATACGACATGTTCGCCAGTGGCGTACCGAACTGCAGGATTGTCGAGGCGAAGTTGACGTTCGCGTCGCCGACCGTGGTCGCATTCGCCGTCACATCCGTGCCGTCCATGTAGATCGACGTCGGCGCCGCCCCGCCGCTCCGCCGCCAGTGGAGATACACCTTCGTCCGGTCCGACGAAAACCCCACGCTCGCCAGCACGGGATCGCCGGCATTCACGGAAACGGTCGTGCTGACCGTGCCCGCCGAGGTGATCACACCGATGCTGACCGGCTGCGTCACCGGAACCGACCGGAGCCGCACCACGACACGGGCGACGCCGCCCGCCGGGATCGGGTTCGGATCGGCCCGATACCACACCGGCTCGCCGGCGTTGAGAATGTCCTGCGGCGGATCATCCCAGTAGAAATAGATACTGGCCGCGTCGTGGAAGTTGCTGTTGCGCTTGAGCACGGTCTTCAGGCTGTACCCGGCCAGCGTCACGTCGCTGATCGTCACAGACGACCCGCCCGTGTTCTTCAGGAACACGTGGACATTGCAGCCCGTGATCACGCCGCCGCAGGACGCCGGATAGCTGCCATAGTGATACCAGCAGTTGTACTCCGCGTACGGATTGTCCTGCTGGTACTGCACCCCGAGCAGCGTCACCGCCGCATCCGCAACGCCGCACCACACGCCGGCCGCACACGCAACCGCCAGCCCCAACGCTTGACCACTGCGATACATCATAAGGTTACTCCCATCCGCCCGTATCAGGACCACGTCGTCCGTCGCGCCCCGTCCTCAGCCTCTTCAGCCGCACGCTGGCGGCTCGTTGGGCCCGTTGAAACAACCCTGGAACACCGAGAAATCCGCCAGGTCCACGTCCCCGTCAT